>CAZYAL010000013.1:34183-41163 GCA_964645635.1 uncultured Sphingomonadaceae bacterium
CGCCCGAAATAGAAGGCGGCGCGTCTGAAGGGGCTGCCCGCATCGAGATTTCAGACCTCAAGGAACGCATCCGCAAGCTGGAAGCTATCGCCAGCGGGGTAGACCTGTAAGCGAAATGCACTAGATGCGCTGGCATGCGCACACTCGAAGACATCCTTGAAGAATATGAATTCCTCGAAGGCGATGAACGCTATCGCCTACTGATCGAACTTGGCCGCGAGCTGGAGGAAATGCCTCAGCCGCTGAAAACCGACGCCACGCTGGTGCGCGGCTGCTCGGCGCAGGTCTGGGTCTATCCTACAGGGGAGGCGGACAAGCTGCACTTTTTGGCCGATAGCAATGCCGCAATCACCAAGGGCATCGTCGCGCTGGTGATTTCCGCCGTGCAGGGCAAACCCGCTGCCGATGTGGCGGCAATGGACGTGATGGGCGCCCTTGCCCCGTTCGATTTGAAGAACCAGCTGTCCAGCAACCGGACGCAAGGCGTGCCCAACATGATCGCGCTGGTGCAGGAACACGCCGCACGGATCGCTCAAGGGTGACCATGTGAGGTCGCTCTGGGCTGTCAGCGGCCTGTTGTTCGTGGCCGTGGCCGCGCTGGGGGTCTTCCTGCCGATCCTGCCGACGATCCCCTTCCTGCTGCTCGCCTGCTTCTGCTTCGCGCGCGGCAACCCGGCGTGGGAGCAACGCTTACTGGATCACCCGCGCTGGGGACCTCCGCTAATGGAATGGAAAAGCCGCCGCGCCATCTCTCGCCGCGCCAAGGTTTCCGCGCTGGTGGCAATGGGTTCAGGGGTGGTGATCACCGCGCTCACAGCAGGCAGGCCGTGGTGGCTGGTGGTGCTGGGGATCGTCTCGATTACCGGCAGCTGGATCTGGACCAGAGCCGAATGATCAGAGGTTGCGGCCCACGGGCTGCGCACTGTCCCGCACAATTGCAATCCCCGCCTCGCGCTGCTCCTTCAATTCCGCCTTCAGCTTTGCAGGGTCACGCGCGAAGACGAAGCCGAAGCTGACGCCGCCTTCCTTGCCGATGGTCGCGTGGTGCAGCTTGTGCGCCTGCACCAGCCGCTTGGCGTAGCCGCGCTTTGGCACAAATTTGAAATAGCGCTGGTGCACCAGCCCATCGTGGATCAGCGTGTAAATGATACCGTAGATCAGGATTCCGGTGCCAATGAAAGTGCCCGGCCACCAAGCGGCATCGCCCATAACCAGCGAGCTACCCAAGGCGAACATGGAAATGCTCATCACCGCGCCAACGATGCCGTAAAGATCGTTCTTTTCCAAGCTCTTGTCATGCGGCTCGTGATGGTCGCGGTGCCATGCCCAGCCCCAGCCGTGCATGATGTATTTGTGGCTCGACCACGCAACCCATTCCATCCACACCACGGTGGCGATCACAATCAGGATGGCAAGCAATGTGTCAGGCATAGCCCAAGCCTATAATCCCGCGCGGAGCGAGACGCAAAGCGCATCAATCGTCGGTATAGGCCTTCTGCTTGCGCGGCAGGCCAAAATATTTCTCGGCAATATCGCGGTTGATGCGGGCGGGGCGCAGCGTTTCGCTGTCGATGCAGCACCACATGCTTTGCACCTCTGCCAGCACCTCCTCGCCACGCTGAATCACGGTGTTGTAGAAGGCGCGCGCACCGGCAATCTTTTCCAGAACCGTATTGGCCACCACGCCGCGGTCTTTCAGGAATGCCGGGCGGCGGTAAGTGATCTCATGCTTCAGCGCCACCCACAGATGTGCGGCCACCTGATCCGGCGGGGCCACCTTCTGCCAATGAGCAAGGACCACGTCCTGCACCCAACCAAGGTAGCGGGAATTGTGCACATGCCCCATGAAATCAATGTCTTCAGGAGCAATAGTAATGGGAATCTCATGATGATTAGTTGACATTGCTGTAAGTTAGTGGTTCTTCGCGAGAATTCCAAGTCCTGCGAAGGCGCATTTTCAGCCAAAAAAATATGTTCCGCCGCCCAGCGTCTTGCCCCGCCTCTTGCCGGGGTCTAACGGGGGCACATTATGTCTTCCAAACCACGTACACTTTACGAAAAAATCTGGGACCAGCATGTCATCGCGCAGCGCGAAGATGGCACCTGCCTGATCTTCATCGATCGCCACCTGGTGCACGAAGTTACCAGCCCGCAAGCCTTTGAAGCGCTGCGCATGGCTGGCCGCAAGGTGCGCCGCCCCGAGCTGACGCTGGCAGTGCCGGACCACAACCTGCCGACAACGGCCCGCGTCGATGCAGCAGGCAAGCGCGTGCCGATCGCCGACGAACAGAGCCGAGGCCAGCTTGAAGCGCTGGAACGCAACGCCCCGGAATTTGGCGTGCAGTATTTTAGCGCCACTGCCGCGCAGCAGGGCATCGTCCACGTTGTTGGCCCCGAACAGGGCTTCTCGCTGCCCGGCGCGACCATCGTCTGCGGCGATAGCCACACGGCTTGCCATGGCGGTATCGGCGCGCTCGCCTTCGGTATAGGCACCAGCGAAGTCGAACACGTCCTCGCCACGCAGACGCTGCAGCTGCGCAAGTCGAAGACCATGGAAGTGCGCGTGGAAGGCGATCTCGGCCCCGGCGTCACCTCCAAGGACCTGATCATGCACATCATCGGCACCATTGGTACCGCTGGCGGCACTGGCCACGTGATCGAATATCGCGGCAAGGTGTTCGAGGACATGAGCGTCGAAGGCCGCCTGACGGTCTGCAACATGAGCATCGAGGGCGGCGCGAGGGCCGGCCTGATCGCTCCGGACGAGACCACTATCCGCTACATCAAGGGCCGCCCCTATGCGCCCAAGGGTGCGGATTGGGACAAGGCCGTGGCCAACTGGAACACGCTGCATTCCGATCCGGGCGCAGAATTCGACAAATCCGTGACCATCAACGCCGCAGAGGTGGAGCCTACCGTGACATGGGGCACCAGCCCTGAGGACACCGTCGCCATCGGCGGCGTTGTACCCGATCCGATGAGCTTTGCCGATCCGTCGAAACAGCGCGCCGCGCAGGCGAGCCTCGATTACATGGGCCTTACGCCGGGCACGCGCATGGACGAGGTGGAGGTGCAGAACATCTTCATCGGTTCGTGCACCAACAGCCGCATAGAGGACCTGCGAGCAGCAGCCGAAGTACTCAAGGGCCGCAAGATCCATCCCAACATCAAGTGGGGGATCATCGTTCCGGGCTCTGGCCTGGTGAAGATGCAAGCCGAAGCCGAGGGGCTGGACAAGATCTTCATCGACGCAGGCCTCGAATGGCGCGAGCCGGGTTGTTCAGCATGCCTCGGCATGAACCCGGACAAGGTGCCCGCTGGCGAACGTTCCGCCTCCACCAGCAACCGCAATTTCGTGGGCCGGCAGGGTCCAGGTGCTCGCACCCACCTCGTCAGCCCTGCGATGGCAGCGGCCGCGGCAGTGACCGGCAAGCTCACCGATGTGCGCCAGCTGACGAATGACGCGCCAGCGCTTGCTTAACGCCCTTGCAGGACCCAGATTGAAGCCATGAACGACGACAAGAAGAAGCTGATCGCCGCAGGGGCCGCCATCGGCTCCGCCGCTGTTGCTGCCGCGCTACTCTATGCCAGCAAGCGCAAGAAAAAGAACGAACCTGAACAGCTGCCGCCGATCCCGTCTGGCGAGGCTCCGGAGACCGATTGATGAAAAAAATCACCACCGTAGAAGGCCGCGCCTACCCCTTCGGCATGAAGAATGTCGACACCGACATCATCATCCCCGCGCACTTCCTCAAGACGGTGACGCGCGAGGGCCTGGGCGCCGGCGCTTTCGAGGCGCTGCGCAAGAACCCGGACAACGTGTTCGACAACCCTTGCTATGCCGGTTCACCGATCATTGTGGCGGGTGACAACTTCGGTTGCGGTTCAAGCCGCGAGCATGCTGCATGGGCGCTGCTCGACATGGGCGTGAAGGCCGTGATCGCACCAAGTTTCTCGGACATCTTTTCCGGCAACGCCTTCAAGAACGGCATCGTCACCGTGGCCCTGCCCCAGGAAGCGATCGACCGGCTGATGGAAGTTGCCGAGACAGACCCGATCACAATCGACCTTGAAAGCCAGACGGTGACCACGCCCTTTCAGGACCGCTGGACCTTCGAGATCGACCCATTCCGCAAGCACTGCCTGACCGAAGGCCTCGACGAAGTAGGCCTGACATTGCAGAGCGATGCCGCCATCAGTTCCTATGAGTACCGCCAGCGAAACGAGCAGCCCTGGCTTGCCAGCGGCACGGCCCTTGCCGCCTGACGCCCGCAAACACATCTACAAATTGCCCCTATCGAAGGACACGCCATGACTGATTTCCACGACCGCGAACGCGCCGAAGAAGCCAAATTCGCAATGGATGAGCAGACCGCTTTCAAGATCGCTGCCCGCCGCAACCGCATGCTAGGCGAATGGGCTGCTGGCGAAATGAGCCTGACCCCTGAGGAAACCGAAGCCTACAAGAAGGCGGTTGTGCAGGCGGACTTCGAGGAAGCAGGCGATGAAGACGTAATCCGCAAGGTGCTGGGTGACCTCACCTCTGCCGGTTGCGATATCGACGAATCCACCGTGCGCGCCATGCTGGAAGAGAAGGCCGTGGAGGCCAAGCGCCAGTTCATGAGCGAATCCTGAGCGCAATCTGCGCCAGAAGGTAAGCCCCCATGCCAATGCCCGCTGAAACCATCGAGGCCATGATCAAGGCTGCGATCCCCGATGCTGTTGTCGAGATCGAAGCACTGGTCGACGATGGTGACCATTATCGCGCCACAGTGACCAGCGCCGCCTTTGCCGGCAAGCCGCGCGTGCTGCAGCACAAGATGGTCTATGAAGCGCTCGGCGGGCGCATGGGCGGCGAACTTCACGCCTTGCAACTCAGCACAGCCATTCCCAACTAAGGGTTCGGCCGAACCCTGAGCCAGGGACCAAACAAACCGAGTGGTGGGACCATGTCTGACGTGAATGAACGCATTTCCAAGATCGTGAACGATAACGACGTCGTGCTTTTTATGAAGGGCACGCCGCTGTTCCCGCAATGCGGTTTCTCCAGCCGCGCGGTTGCCATCCTCGATCACTGCAACGTCGCCTTCGAAGCAGTGGACGTGCTGCAGGATATGGACGTGCGCAGCGGCATCAAGGCCTTCTCTGACTGGCCCACGATCCCGCAGCTCTATGTGAAGGGCGAATTCCTCGGCGGCAGCGACATCATGATGGAGATGTACGAGGCCGGCGAACTGCAGGCCCTGCTGGACGAAAAGCAGGTCGCCAAGGCTTCCTGATCACGCCTCGCGCTCATGTGTGACTATACCGCATGAGCAAGAGCGCCAATAAGATGGCGGATCTCTTCGCCGCTTTCGCACCCGGCAATGCACCGAATGATCGGCAAGCCGCAAACGGAATGCGCGCACCCTATGCCGGCGCAATGCAGGGCGAGCGCACAGACGATCCGTGGGTCGCTTGTCGCTAGCTTTTCGGTGATTTCCGAAAGAGTGGTCTTCGGGGGGGGGAGAGGCGGAGCCGGGAGACTTTGGGGTTTCAGGGGGGCAGCTCTGCCTCGTTCGAAGACCTATGGGGTACGCCGATAACATTGCATGCACCGTGCCAGTTTTGGCTATTGCAGGATTTGTGCGCAACACGATGGTTGGCGAAAGCTTAACGCGGTTGGTCCGTGTAAGACTATTCGACATTTTTGGCGCGCCCAGCAGGAGTCGAACCTGCGGCCTCAGGATTAGAAGTCCCGTGCTCTATCCAGCTGAGCTATGGGCGCGTGTGAGTGCCCATAGCGGGCTTTGCGGCCAGCGCAAATCGCGATACGCTGCCAGCCCATGAGCAATCCCCCGCCACCGATCGAAACCGCCCACACCGCGCAGCGCCAATTCCGCTATTTCGATCTCGTGATGGCGGCCTTTGTCACCATCCTGTTGCTATCCAACGTGATCGGCGCGGCGAAGGTCTCCTTCGTCACCCTGCCCGCCATCGGCGTGTGGGAATTTGGTGCGGGCATATTGTTCTTCCCGATCTCCTACGTCATCGGGGACGTGCTGACCGAAGTTTATGGATATGAACACGCGCGCCGCTGCATCTGGACTGGCTTTGCCGCACTGATCTTCATGGCGCTGATGGCGTTGGTGGTGGTGGCGCTTCCACCTGCTGCCGGATGGGCCGGACAGGATGCCTATGAGCAGGTTTTCGGCCAGGTTCCGCGCATCGTCTTTGCCTCGATCGTCGCCTTTTGGGCAGGCGAGTTTTCCAACAGCTATGTTATGGCGCGGATGAAGGTCTGGACGAAGGGCAAGGCACTGTGGAGCCGGACCATCGGGTCAACCGTGGTGGGACAAGGCGTAGACAGCACGCTGTTCTATCCCATCGCCTTCCTTGCCGTTCCCGCGATGGGCCTCGATGGCTGGAGCGTGGAGCTGGTCATCACGGTGGCGGTCACGCAATGGGCGCTGAAATCCGCGTGGGAAGCCCTTCTCACGCCAGTGACTTACCAGGTGGTGAGCTTCCTTAAGAGACGCGAAGGCGTCGAAGTTTTTGACACCGACACCAACTTCTCGCCATTTGCCAAGGCGAAGTGAGTTCTGCCCGGGTGGGCAGCCGGCCAGTGGCGATCAATCCGCTACCAACCAGATACCTAGGTAAATCAAGATGAAGCTGCCGAAGCCTGCAATTGCGCCAATGGCAAACACCAGACGAACGATCAGCGGGTCCATCCCGAAATAGCGGGCTATCCCGGAACACACACCGCCAATCTTGGAGTTGTGCCGGTCCAGCCCGAACTTCTTCGGCCTTCCCACTTCAGGCTTGCGATCAAGCTGGTTCATGCCAACACCGTGGTGATCGACTGCGCCGCGGGCGCATAGAAATAACTTGTCAACACGCCCATAATAATGGCGGCGGCAGCGGTGCCAGCCATGGCGCGGTGCAGAATGCTGGTTCCAGTAGACATATAATTCCCCGTTTTTGAGTGTTGCCGGGCA
>CAZYAL010000013.1:41263-43540 GCA_964645635.1 uncultured Sphingomonadaceae bacterium
CAACTATTGGAATGGTGGATTTTCGTGGAAACCGCGGACACCCTCGCCTACTTCGCAAGTCATCCCATGTCGCTTGACCGCATCACCCTTTCCGCCTTCCGCAACCACGCCGAAACCCGGCTGGAAGGCACCGCGCAGTTCAACCTGTGCGTGGGAGAAAATGGCGCAGGCAAGACAAATATCCTCGAAGCGATTTCCTTGTTCGCACCGGGCCGGGGCCTGCGCCGTGCCGCGCTGCCGGATATGGCGAGCAAGGATGGCAATGGCGGCTTTGCAGTAAATGCCTGGCTCGACCCTGGCGACGGCGGAGAACCGATTACGCTGGGCACGGGCACACGGGCAGACAGGCCCGGTCGCCGGCTGGTGCATGTCAATCGCGCCGAGACCACGGCCATCGGCCTTGGCGAATGGCTCGCCATGGGCTGGCTGACCCCGGCGATGGACGGGTTGTTTACCGACAGCAAGACCACCCGCCGCCGCTATATGGACAGGCTGGCCGTGGCGATAAACCCCGCCCATGCACGCCACGCCAACCGCTATGAAGGCGCACTGCGCGAACGCAACCGCCTGCTGTCAGACGAGCGCGATCCCGACCCCGCCTGGCTCGATTCCATCGAGGACCAACTGGCCGATGCCGGGGCAACGCTCACCGAAGGAAGACAGCTGCTGGTGGAGATGCTCGCCGCCAAGCTGGCGCGCGAGCCAGAGGAACCTTTTGCCCGCCCCATGCTCACCTATGTGCCCGGCGGTCCCGTCTCCTATCACGGCATGCTGGCGGAACTGAAACGCCAGCGCCCGCGTGATCGCGCCGCACGCCGCACACTTACAGGCTCGCATCGGGACGAGCTGGAAGTGGTCATGTCAGGTAAGAACGCGCCAGCCGCGCAATGTTCTACCGGAGAACAGAAGGCGATGCTGATCGCGATGACTCTGGCGCATGCCGAACTTGCTGCAGGCGGTAGACCGGGCGTGTTGCTGCTGGACGAGGTTGCCGCACATCTCGACCCGGTCCGCCGCGGCGCTCTGTTCGAACGGCTGGAGGCGAGCAATACGCAGGTCTGGCTGACCGGCACCGAGCTTGCGCCCTTCGGGGATATCGCCAGCAGCGCCGCGATCTGGCGCGTAGCCGATGGCGCAGCTGAGCGGGTTTAGCTTCTTACTCTTCAACCTCCGGCAGAGCTGCCAGCACATCACCCATGGTCGCCGCGACAATAACCTCCACCCCTTCTGCGGTAGGGTGGATATTGTCTGGCAGGAACAAGTCAGGCTGCTCAAAGATAGACTGCAGGAAAAACGGCACCAGCGCCGCACCATATTCAGCCGCCAGATCAGCATAAATCCTGTCAAACTCACGCTGGTAATCCAGCCCCAGGTTCGGCGGTGCGCGCATGCCCATCAGCAGTACCGGTATATCGCGCGAGGTTACTTCATCGAGGATCGCGGAAAGGTTCTGCCGCGCTTCGGACGGAGGAAGCTGGCGCAGCATGTCATTGCCGCCCAGTTCCACGATCACCAGCTCAGGAGGCGCCTCCATATTGTCGAGCACGAAGCCGATCCGCTGACGGCCTGCCGCCGTGGTATCTCCCGAAACGCCGGCATCAGTGACGCGGGCATTCAATCCGCTGGCGCGCAACGCGGCCTGCAGCTTCTCGGGATAGCCTTCATCCTGTGCGAGGTTGTAGCCTGCAAACAGGCTGTCCCCGAAGGCGAGGATATGGCGTTCCGGGCCGATGACGGGAAGTTCCTGCTCAAGGGGCGGAAGCTCGCTCGCGGCTGCATTTTCCGCCGGAGCCTCAGACCCGCAGGCGGCAAGCCCTGCCGCAAGCACTACCGCCAAAAACCCACGGTGAAGGCTTGGATACATTTGATTACCACCCAGCTGCTTTCAATTGCACCATAGCTATGCCATCTCGAACCCGTGACAAGCCCCCAAGACAAATCCCTCGCCATCGAAGCCCGTAACCTGCGCCTGACGCTGGGTGAAGGTGCTGCTGGCGTTGAAATCCTGCGCGGCATCGACCTTGCCGTACCCAATGGCGAAACGCTGGCGCTGCTTGGGCCATCCGGTTCAGGCAAAAGCTCGCTGATGAGCGTGCTGACCGGGCTGGAACGCGCCACTTCGGGCACGCTCAACGTGGCTGGAGCCGATTTCGCTGCAATGGACGAGGACGGGCTGGCGCTCGCGCGCCGGGGACGCATCGGCATCGTGCTGCAAGCCTTCCACCTGTTGCCGACCATGACGGCGCAGGAAAACGTCGCCACGCCGCTTGAACTGGC
>CAZYAL010000014.1:0-7474 GCA_964645635.1 uncultured Sphingomonadaceae bacterium
GGATGGTTTCGACGACCTTGGGCATGAGCTCGTCGCTGACTGCGATTTCGAGCTTTACCTTCGGGAGCATATTCACCGAATATTCGGCACCGCGATAAATCTCGGTCTGTCCCTTCTGCCGGCCGAAGCCCTTGACTTCGGACACGGTCATGCCCGCCACGCCGAGCGCGCCGAGTGCTTCGCGCACCTCGTCGAGCTTGAACGGTTTGATAATGGCGATGATGAATTTCATCACTGACCCCTATTGCTTACCGGTGACAATCCCGGCCACTGGCATGCCATGCAAAGGCCGTGCCAAAAAGCGAAACAGGAGGTTTATCAGTTGTTAGGGGTTATTCCGCGGCCCGATGCTGCAATTACGAGCCCGATTATTGTGCCCATGCCCAAAAATTAGGCAGAAAGTTCCAGTTCAGCGCACACCGGAAGATGATCGGATGCGCTGACGGCGAGCGCACTGTGGTGCACTTCGGCCTTGTGGCACTGCCAGTGGGCGGAATGGACGATCCGGTCGAGCGGGGCGAGCGGGCGGCTGCCAGGGAAGGACTTGCCGTGCTTCAGAACCGTCCAGGCATCGTCGAAAGCGCGCAACGCACCGCCATGCGGAGACCATTCGTTGAGGTCGCCCATAATGACAGCAGGCCCGGAGCCGTGGCACATCACTTCGCAGACCGTCTCTATCTGCCGGCGCCTGAGCAGGCCGGACAAGTCGAGATGCATGCCCACAACATCGAACTCGCGCCCTTCCTTGCGGAAACGGGTATACACCGCACCGCGCGGTTCAAGCGATGGCAGGTCTATCGGCGCGGCATCAACTATCTCTATCGGCTTGCGCACCAGCACGCTGTTGCCATGCCAACCCATCGAACGCGGCCGCATGCGCACCGGCACCAGATCATATTCCGCCTCGTCCAGCATCACCCGCGGCAGGACAGAAGCCCGCGCGCCAAAGCGGCGGTCCACCTCCTGCAGGGCGATCACATCGGCATCCAGCTCGTGGATCACGCGGATGATGCGGTCAGCGTCCAGCCTGCCATCGAGGCCCACGCCCTTGTGGATGTTGTAGCTGGCAAAGGTCAAGCGCATCGCGAAGCTGGTCAGTCCCCGTCTTTCGGCCCGCTGGAGGGCACCACGCCTGCTCCTACATCATTTCGCCATTCACGCGAAAGTGGGACTTATCGCTCCTTTGTGGCGGAGAAGGTCAAGTCGGGGTTTTTTTCTGCCTGATAGTTCACGTCCCACGGGCTCTTGGCCATGAAGACGAGGTCGCCATCACGGTCCTTGGCGAGGTTTGCGCGGTTGAATTCCTCAAAGCTGCGCAGCGCGGCATCGCTGCCCCTGATCCAGCGCGCGGTGGCGAATGGTGATGGTTCAAGCCGCGCACCAACCTTGTATTCCGCTTCCAGCCGCGAAATCAGCACTTCCAGCTGCAACTGACCTACCACGCCAATGATCCATTGCGCGCCGATCTCCGGGTAGAACACCTGGATCACGCCTTCCTCGGAAAGGTCATCCAGCGCCTTGCGCAATTGCTTGGTCTTCGTCGGGTCTTCCAGCGCGATGCGGCGCAGGATTTCCGGCGCGAAATTGGGCAAGCCGGTAAAGCGGACCTGGTTCTTCTCGCTCAGCGTATCGCCCACGCGCAAGGTGCCGTGATTTGGAATGCCGATGATGTCGCCCGCCTCTGCCGTGTCGGCAATCTCGCGATCCTGCGCGAAGAAGAGGATGGGCGAATGGATAGCGATGGGCTTGCCAAGGCCCGAAGGCGTCAGCTTCATGCCGCGTTTGAAGGTGCCGGACACCTGCCGCATGAAAGCGATGCGGTCACGGTGGTTCGGGTCCATATTAGCCTGCACCTTGAAGATGAAGCCGGTGACCTCGTCGAGGCCCGGGTCGATCTCCCCCTGCTCGCTGGGCTGCGGGCGCGGCGTGGGGGCATATGTGGCGATGGCATCGACGATCTGCTCGACGCCGAAGTTCTTCAAGGCCGATCCGAAATAGACCGGCGTCAGGTCGCCGTTGCGATAGGCTTCGAAATCGAAGGCGGCATAGCCTTCGCGCCCGAGCTGACCTTCCTCTGCCACGCGGGCGACGCCGTCTGCGGAGAGATATTCCGTCAGCTTCGGGTCTTCCGGGCCGTCAGTCTGCACAGTCTTGCCGTGGAATTCCTTGGAATCGCCTTCCGGCAGGTGGAGCTCGCCAGTCTCGAAATCATAGACCCCCTCGAACAGCCCGCCCATGCCGACCGGCCAGCTCATCGGGGATACGTCGAGCGCCAACTTGTCAGCAATCTCATCCAGCAGTTCAAACGGATCGCGGCCTTCGCGGTCGATCTTGTTGATAAGGGTGATAATCGGGACCGAGCGCAAGCGGCAGACTTCAAACAGTTTCAGCGTCTGCGGCTCAATACCGGCAGCCGCGTCGAGCACCATGATTGCGGAGTCCACCGCCGTTAGCGTGCGGTAGGTATCTTCGGAAAAGTCCTCGTGACCCGGCGTGTCGAGCAGGTTGAAGGTGATGCCATCCTTCTCGAAGGTCATCACAGAAGATGTCACAGAGATGCCGCGCTGCTGCTCGATCTTCATCCAGTCGGACCGGGCACGGCGAGCCGCCCCGCGCGCCTTCACCTCACCAGCAAGGTGGATCGCACCGCCTTGCAGCAGCAGCTTCTCGGTAAGCGTCGTCTTACCGGCGTCAGGGTGCGAGATGATCGCGAAGGTACGGCGATTGGACATGGTTCTCCTCAATCGGCGGGGTTAGCCCCGCAGCTCCGCACCCTGCTTGGCAG
This sequence comes from uncultured Sphingomonadaceae bacterium, assembly GCA_964645635.1. GTDB lineage: Bacteria > Pseudomonadota > Alphaproteobacteria > Sphingomonadales > Sphingomonadaceae > Alteraurantiacibacter. Next base: position 2,786 of record CAZYAL010000014.1, read on the forward strand.
CAGCTGCCACCACAGCATCGGAAATCGCCTTGATCTCCTCGTCCTTGTAGGTCTTCTCAACCGGCTGCAGCGTCACTTCGATAGCGACTGACTTCTTGCCCTCTGGCACGCCCTTGCCTTCAAACAGGTCGAAGATGCGGGCATCGACGATGTTGTTCTTGTCGGCATTGCGCACCGCGCGCAGCAGATCGCCTGCGGGCACATCCTGCGGCACAAGGAAGGCGAAGTCGCGCATCACGCTTTGCAGCGCGGGCGGCGAATAATGCGCGCGGGCGAAGGCGGCGCCATTGGTCTTCTGGCCCTTCTTACCGGGGATCGCGTCGAGGAAAATCTCGACCGCCACCACCGGGCCATCAATGTCGAAGGCTTCGAGGGTTGCCGGGTGCAATGCACCGAAGCGAGCCAGCACGTTCTTGGGGCCGAGGCGCAGGGTGGCAGACTGGCCAGGGTGGAACTGGCCACCGGCCTCGCCGAACACCATCAACTTTTCGACCGGCGCACCGGCCTCTGCCAGCAGCGCCATGGCTTCGGCCTTGGCGTCGAACGCGTCAAACATCACCGCCTTGCCAGAAGCCCAGCCGCGCTGGAACTTCTCACCAACCAAAACCACACCGAGTGTCGGATGCTCGGCACTGCCGCCATCCTTGCCGCGCAGGTAACGGCGGCCAATTTCGAACAGGCGCAGGCCGGAAGCCCCGCGGTCGATATTGCGCTTGGCAGCAGAAATGAGACCCGGCAGCAGCGAAGGGCGCATGGCCTTCATGTCCTCGCTGATCGGGTTGTCGAGTACCCACAGCGCCTCGCCGTCAGCAAAATGCTCGGCTTCGACAAGCGGCAGGAAGGACCATGTCACCGCCTCGTTCAACCCGCGACCGGCAGCCGCCCGGCGAACCTTGCGTTCGAGCACCTGCTGCGGCGTCGCGGTGGGCGCAGCCACTCCGACATTGCCCGTCAGCGCCACGCTCTCGACATGGTCGAGGCCATGGATGCGGACGACTTCCTCGACGATGTCGGCCGGCCCCTCGATATCGTGGCGGCGCAGCGGGACGGTAACTTTCCAGTCATCGCTGACCGTGAAGTCCAGCGCGGCAAGGATACGACGCTGCTCTGCCTCATCCACGGTCACGCCGCCCAGCTTCTGGGTCAGTTCAGGGTTGTAAGGAACTTCTCTGGCATCGCTCGGTGCCTTTCCGGCACGCACGGCTTCGGAAGGCTCGCCCCCGCAGAAACGCAGGATCAGACTGGTCAGCCCTTCGAGCCCGCCGTCGAGCCACGCCGGGTCCACCCCGCGCTCAAAGCGGGTGCGGGCATCAGTGGCGAGGCCCAGCTTGCGGCCCGTCACGCCAATGGAATCCGGGTTGAAATAGGCGATCTCAAGCAGCACGTCGGTCGTATCGTCCTGCACGCTGGAATGTTCGCCGCCCATGATGCCAGCAATGTCATGCACGCCGTTGTCATCCGCGATCACGGTCATGCTGGTATCGAGCGTGTAGGTCTTCTCGTTCAGCGCCTGCACCTGCTCGCCATCCTTTGCGCGACGCGCCACGACGGGGCCGGAAAGCTTCGCAAGATCATAGACATGTGCCGGACGACCAAAGGCCAGCATCATATAGTTGGTGATGTCGACCAGCGCCGAAATCGGGCGTTGTCCGGCAGAGATCAGGCGCTTCTGCATCCATTCAGGAGATGCGCTATTCTTCACCCCGCGAATGACGCGGCCATAAAATGCCGGACAGCCTTCGGGATCGTCAGTGCGGATTTCCACCGGGCACGGATAGCCACCGGCATAGGTATCATCGCGCAGTGGCTTCAGCGTGCCAAGGCCAGCTGCGGCCAGATCGCGGGCAATACCGTAGACACCCATGCAATCAGGCCGGTTGGGCGTGATCGCCACGTCAAACACCGGCGATGCACCGTGGTAGGTGGCGAAGTCTGTTCCAACGGGCGCATCCTCGGGCAGCTCGATGATGCCCTCGTGATCCTCTCCCAGTTCCAGCTCGCGCACCGAGCACATCATGCCGTTCGATTCAACGCCGCGGATCTCGGACTTCTTGAGCTTCATGCCATTGGCAGGAACGATCGCGCCAGCCTGCCCAAGCACACCCTTCATCCCTGCGCGTGCGTTGGGCGCGCCGCAGACCACCTGCAGCGGATCGCCTTCGCCGGTATCGACGGTGAGCACCTGCAACTTGTCCGCATCGGGGTGCGGCTTGGCCGTAAGCACATGCGCGACACGGAAACCTTCCAGCTTTTCAGCCGGCTCTTCCACGCCTTCCACCTCAAGCCCGATAGCGTTGAGCTTTGCGGAAATCTCCTCAACCGAAGCCTCGGTTTCGAGGAAATAGGTCAGCCATTCGAGGGAGAACTTCATGCGCTTGCTCCCACGCCAGCGGAAAGGGTCGGCTGGTCAAATGCCGAGAAGCCATAGTGCTGCAACCAGCGCACATCGCCATCGAAGAAAGCGCGCAAATCGTCCATCCCGTATTTCAGCATGGCGAGGCGATCAACGCCCACGCCGAAGGCGAAACCCTGCCACTCGTCAGGGTCAAGGCCTGACATTTCGATCACGCGGCGGTTGACCATGCCGGAACCGAGCAGTTCCATCCAGCCATGGCCCGCCGCATCGCCGCTGCCGCCAAGAATGCGCTTGCCCTTCCCATCAATGGCAAAGCCGACGTCCACTTCCACGCTCGGTTCGGTGAAGGGGAAGTAGGACGGACGCAGGCGCAGAACGATATCGTCCGTTTCGAAGAAGGCCTTGAGAAAGGTTTCCAGCGTCCACTTGAGGTGGCCAAGGTGGATGCCCTTATCGATCACGAGACCTTCGACCTGATGGAACATCGGCGTGTGCGTCGCATCACTGTCAGAACGATAGACACGACCCGGCGCGATGATCCGCAGCGGAGCACCCTGTGCGATCATGGTCCGCACCTGCACGGGGCTGGTATGCGTGCGCAGCAGCATGCGGCCGCCCTTGGGTGCCGTGTCGGGGAAATAGAAGGTATCATGCATCGCGCGCGCCGGGTGGCTTTCCGGCATGTTGAGCGCAGTGAAGTTATACCAGTCGTCCTCCACCTCGGGGCCGGTGGCAACAGCGAAGCCAAGGTCTGCGAAGATTTCCGCCAGTTCATCCATCACCTGGCTCACCGGGTGTACCGTGCCGCCCGGCGTTCCCGGTGCAGGCAGCGTGAGGTCCACTGTTTCGGTGGCGAGCCGCGCTTCCAGTTCAGCAGCCTCCAGCGCAGCCTTCTTTTCTGCCAGCGTATCGGCTACGGTCGCGCGCAACGCCTGGATGGCAGGCGCCTTTTCCTGCCGTTCCTCGGGGCTCATCTTGCCGAGTGTCTTGAGCAAACCAGAGACGCTGCCCTGCTTGCCGAGGAATTCGACGCGCAGCGCCTCCAGCACGTCAAGGTTTTGCGCGGCTTCGATGCGGGCAAGCGCATCAGTTTTCATAATATCGAGTTCGGACATGGCTTCCGGTAAGTCACAATTGGTTTGGCGGGCCTGTTAGCGGGCAAGCGCGGCGCAACCAAGCCCTAACCGGCGGAATCGCCACCTGCAGCAGAGTAGCGCAATACCGTGGGCATGTCCGTCTGCGGTGCAGCGCCCCAGTCGGCCATGCGCTGGGCGATGATCCTGTCGAGCACCGGGTGCCGGGTCTTGGCATATTCGGTAGGGGTCATGCCCATGAAGCTGCGGAAGTCGTGCACGAAGAGGGCATGATCGAAATATTGCACGTCGAGCGCCCTGGACCAGCTTTCGCGCGGTTCGAGCACGTAGCGCGACAGGCTGCGCAGGAACCGCTGGCGGCGCAGCAACAGCTTGGGCGGGAAGCCGAAATAGCGTCCGCACATCCGCTCAAGCGTGCGCCGCTCCATCTGCAAACGCTCTGCCAGCGTGGCAACACTGCCGATTTCGGGATCGCGCAGGGCCTCCTGGCAAGCGAGCACTTTGTCTTCATTGGGGACATTACGCTGGCGCAACTCCAGCAGAAAATCATTGATCCGCGCTGCGGTGGCATCGCGGTCTTCGCTGCCATTGGCGCTGCGCACGATATTGAGGATCGGCGCGAAAGGCGCGAAGCACTCGCTCTCGCGGACGTTGAGAATCCTGTCCGCAAGCGACCTGGCAGGCGCACTAATAATTTCTTCCACCCGGCCGGTTGCAGGCCCAGGCCCCAGATGCGCGGACGTTTTAGGCTAAAGCGGATCGCCCGGCTGGTCGGGCCGCAAACCACAAAAGGACAAGTCGGCCCGATCTCATCGGGCGTGATCGCGGCATAGGGCACAGTGCCGTGCTGGGTGAAGCGCATCGCGGACCATTCCGGATGAAGCTGGTCCGTGATCATGACATGATCCGGGCATTCAATATCAAAGGAATAGAATGTGGTGAAATAAGGCGCGATCTTGTCTGACAAGCGGTAGAACTGCACATCAATGGCAAAATCATCTGGCATTATTGCAAACGGGCCCCAAGCTCGAAAGCGGCAATTACGCGCTTATCGCATGTAATTGCATTACTGATTCACGTAACAGATACACGCTTTCAAGTCCAAGAACTTGCGCGAAGGCAATGGCAAATCCATCTCATTGCCATTGCGCAATCCTTTTGGGCATTTGCGCCCGGCAACAGGAAAGCCTTGCTTTTCGTCGGGGCGCCATGATGAAACCATGCGCAAAAGCCGCGCTG
>CAZYAL010000014.1:7574-18782 GCA_964645635.1 uncultured Sphingomonadaceae bacterium
GAACACATGGAGCGCTGTTATGGTGCAAATATCGCTCCCATCGTGACAATGGCCATGTTTGCGAGGGACGCCGACGATGAGAAAGGGCGAATGATGGACTGCCCTTCTCGCCCTTGCGTAGGAAAGCTCAGTGATCGTGGCTGTGCCCGCCGCCGCCCATCGCCTCAAGCACATCCTCCAACCGCGCGGGATCACCCAACGCCAGAACGCGGCCGTCTGATCCGGCATGCAAGGGCTCACCATTCCAGTCGCTCATCATGCCGCCCGCACCTTCGACCACGGGGACCAGCGCGGCGAAGTCATAGAGCTTAAGGCCCGCCTCGCAGACAATATCGATATGGCCGGAGGCAAGGCAGGCATAATTATAGCAGTCGCCACCCATCACCATGCGTTTGTGGTCAGTCTGGCTGGCAAGCGCCATGAAAACATCACCTTCATCCTGGCTGAAATATTGCGGGCCGGTGGTGGCGATGGTGGCGGCAGAAAGTTCGCGGCAGCGACGCGTGGTCACGGGCTTGCCGTTGAAGGTAGTGCCTTCACCCATCACGCCGAGCCAGCGTTCACCGTTTACCGGCTGGTCAATCATGCCCATCACCGGAAAGCCATCAACCAGGAGCGCAATCAGCGTTGCAAAGATCGGACGCCCGGCAAGGAAGGCGGTTGTGCCATCGATGGGATCGAGCACCCACTGGCGGCTCGACTTGCCCGGCTCGGCGCCGAACTCTTCGCCGAATACGCCATCCTGCGGCACCTCAGCCTTGAGGATGCGGCGCATGGCTTCTTCCGCCGCGCGATCTGCCACGCTGACGGGGGTGGCATCGTCCTTCGCCTCTGTGTCGGGCTGCTCGCGGAAATGCGGCAGGATTTCTGCCCGCGCAGCATCGGCAAGGCGGTGGGCAAGCGCGATTTCAGCGGAAAGGTTCATTCAGCCAGCGCCGGTTCTGCGGAGATGGTTTCCTGATCGCCTTCGTCATGCACACGGATCACCATGGCGCGAATACCATCTGGCCCGGCAATCGGCGTGTGCACTTTTTCGCGCGCAATGATCGCGGTTTCACCTGGCAGAACCGTGCGCGATTCCTCGCCTTCGATATCGAGGATGGCACTGCCACCCAGCACGTAGAGATATTCCTCCCACGGGTGGTAATGCGGCGAACCGACAGCATCGGGCCCAAGCAACAGGTCTGTCACAATCAGCTCGTGCCCAGGAGCCGATGATAGCGCTTCGCGGAACACGGGATTGGGGCCAAGGTCAGGCTCAGGGATTACCAGCTCGGCTCTTCCCTCCTCTATCGACGCTTCCACTTCCTGCTGCTGGCACCCGGCCAGCGCAATGGCTGCGAGTGCGAGATCGGGTAGACGCATCAATCGAACAGGCTCGAAACCGAGCTTTCGTCCGCGATGCGGCGCACCGCCTCACCCACCAGCGGGGCAACGCTAAGGACGCGAATCTTGTCGCAGTCCTTCGCGGCATCGGTGGGCATGATCGTGTCAGTGATCACCAGCTCCTTCATGCAGGAACCGTGGATGCGCGAGACCGCGCCACCGGAAAGCACGCCGTGGGTGATATAGGCTGCCACGCTCTTTGCGCCTTTCGCCAGCAGCGCTTCGGCCGCGTTGCACAGCGTGCCGCCGGAATCGATAATGTCATCGATCAGGATGCAGTTGCGGCCCTTCACGTCGCCGATGATGTTCATCACCTCGCTCTCGCCAGGGCGTTCACGACGCTTGTCGACAATGGCCAGCGGGGCGTTGTCGAGCCGCTTGGCCAGCGCCCGGGCGCGCACCACGCCGCCAACGTCAGGCGAAACGACCATCAGGTCATTCTCACCGTAATGAGCCTTGATATCTGCCGCCATCACCGGCGCTGCATAAAGGTTGTCCGTCGGGATATCGAAGAAGCCCTGAATTTGGCCTGCGTGCAAGTCCACAGACAGCACGCGGTCAGCACCTGCCTGGGTGATCAGGTTCGCCACAAGCTTGGCCGAGATCGGTGTACGCGGGCCGGGCTTCCGATCCTGTCGACCATAGCCAAAATAGGGAACCACGGCGGTGATGCGGCTGGCCGAAGCGCGCTTCAACGCATCGATACAGATCAGCAGCTCCATCAGGTTGTCATTCGCCGGGAAGCTGGTCGACTGCAGCAGGAACACGTCCTCGCCGCGCACGTTCTCGTGGATCTCGACGAAGATTTCCTCGTCCGCGAAACGGCGCACGCTGGCATCGGTGAGCGGCACTTCGAGATAGGCGGCAATCGCGCGGGCCAACGGGAGGTTGGCGTTGCCGGACATGATCTTCATGTAACTGGCCCTTTCGAATGGCGCGCTGGGAATCGGTAATAGCGGCTCTAGCCAAGCGTCATGCGAATGCAACCTGTCGCGTGCGGCGCCTTGGGGAAAGCGCGGGGATATCAGGCAATGGCCTCGAATAGCGCCCGCATTCATTGGCAATTCACGCCGATAGCCAAATGTGCGCAACTGGATTGGAGGGGGCGATGATGCCAGGCAGATCAGGGCGAAGGGTTGCAGCAGCCTGGCTTGGGCTCGCCGTCATGCCCGGCTCAGCCTTGGCGCAGGACGCATCGCTGGAGCAGGATGACGGCCCGATCACCGCCGAAGAAGCGCTCTATAATGCAGACGAGATGTGGAAGCTCAACCCGCAAGCAGAGGAAGAGGGAGACTCCTGCGAACAGGCCACGGATCCCGACGTGATCGTGATCTGCCGCGAATCGGTCGATCCCGAACGCTACATGTTCGAACGGACAGGTGATCGCAGACCCGGTGCAGAGCACCGCACCACAGGCAGCGGCTTGCCAAGGGTCGACCTCAATGACAGCTGCCTCAACACCCGAGGACGGAAGAATTGCAACATAGTAGGCAATGTGCCGCCACCCACCATCGAGGTAGACTTCGAAGCCTTCCCGGAAACGCCCGCAGGATCAGCCGCCGCTCGCTGGGGCGGACCAACCGATGCAGATACAATAGCCGCAAACGAGAACCGCGTAGGGGCATATAGGGTCCCCCAGCCCGATGCGAACCGGCCTGACATCGGCATCGAAACCCAGCGCGGGATCGAGGATGATGTTTAGGGGCCTTAGGTTCAGAAAACTACCCGATAAGGCGCATCACCAGCGGCGCTTCGGTGAGCGCGGGCGAACCTTCGAGCATGGCGATGGCGGCAGAGATCGCGCTCTCCGCGCAATCATGCGTCACCATCACCACCAGCACAGGCTCGTGACCATTATCATCCGGATGGCCATGCTGGATCATGCTTTCAATAGAAACGCCCGCATCGCGCATGGCCGCTGTAATTTCCGCGAGCACACCGGGGCGGTCCGCCACGGAGAAACGGATATAGGCGCGGTTGACGCGCTGGCCGGGATTAGCCGGGGCAGTCTGGCTGAGTGCAGAAACCGGCAACGAGAACGGCGGCGTGACATTGCCGCGCGCAATATCGATAAGGTCTGCCACCACCGCACTGGCAGTTGGGCCATCGCCCGCCCCCGCTCCTTCAAACAGCAGACGGCCAACGAAATTGCCTTCCGCGACAATGGCGTTGGTCGGGCCGTCGACTGCGGCGAGCGGATGATGCTTGGCGACCAGCACCGGCTGCACCCGCTGGAAAAGGCACGCTTCGCCGCCTTCGTCCTGCACGTCGGCAATGCCGACAAGGCGGATTACATGGCCCAGCGCATCAGCCTGCGCGATATCAGCTGCGCTGATGCGGGTAATGCCCGAAACATCGATAGCGACAAAATCGACGGAGGTGCCGAATGCGATGGCAGACAGGATCGCCAGCTTGTGCGCTGCGTCCACGCCTTCGATGTCGAAGGTGGGATCAGATTCGGCATAGCCCAGTTCCTGCGCGTCCTTCAGTACGTCGCCAAAATCTGCGCCCGTCGATTCCATCTGGCTGAGGATGTAATTGCAGGTGCCGTTGAGGATGCCGTAGATCCGCTCGATCCGGTTGGCCGCTGCACCTTCGGCCAGTCCCTTGATCACGGGGATGCCGCCAGCCACCGCTGCTTCATACTTCAGGGCCACGCCCTTTTCTTCAGCGAGCGCGGCCAGCTCCATGCCGTGATGCGCGATCATCGCCTTGTTGGCGGTGACGAACTGCTTGCCGCCACCAAGGGCATTGCGGGCGAGCGCCAGCGCCGGCCCATCCGATCCGCCAACGAGCTCAACCACTGCATCCACATCGTCTCGCGCGGCGAGAGCGGTCATGTCGTCTTCCCAAGCGAAAGGCGAGAGGTCGATCCCGCGATTCTTGCCGCGATCACGCGCGCAGACGGCGACCACCTCGATCGGGCGACCTGCACGGGCAGCGATCAACGCGCCGTTCGCTTCGAGCAAGCGGATCACGCCTGCCCCCACAGTGCCAAGGCCTGCCAGTGCAATGCGAAGCGGTGCGGTCATCTGTTTCCTCGAATGAATGTCTGTTTATCCGGCGCGGGGCGTTAATGCGCGTTAGCGCGCTTGGCTAGGGGCTGCATGCAACCCGCCAACATTAGCCCTGCCTCGGCCTTACATGCTGCTGCGACGGCAAGCACCGATTTCGCTGCGTACGATGGCATAGTCTTCTCTCGCGCGCGCGCGCGATTCACGATCGGTCTGCAGAAAGGCCTCCGCAGGCAGTTCGGCTGGAAGGTGGCACACAAGCGCATACCAGCGCAGGGTCTCTGCTTCGGGAGGCTGCGCGGACTGGTCCACGATATCGGTCCACGACACACCCCATTGCGGAGCGACGCCCGGTCGACGAATTATGGACAATGACACCGGCTCACCGTCGCGGGTTTCAAGAAATATCTGCGTTTCGGATTCCCCGGCCAGGTTGCCGGGGACTGACATGACTTCACGCACATCGGTTACCAAGGGCGGGCGGTCGGGCTCGGCCAGCTGGGTCAACACCAGGCGCAGGCGCTGCTCCAGTGCCGGATCGTCTGGCTGCATCGCGTCAGGGGAAACAAGCTGGATTTTACCCGGCCTGCCGTTTACGCGGCGGGCAAACAGGAAGAAGACCTGCTTCTTGATCTTGGGCGCCTTGCCGCGGGCATCACGATCCATGTCGACGAGGAAGGCGAGCGATTCACCGATCGGGCCGTCGCCCGCAAGCAGGGCCTGCGTCACCGTTTCAACATAGAGGCGCACGCGCTGGGGCGGCAGGCCGGGCGCACGTTCGGGAGGCACGGTTGCCTGGTCATCGACCACCGCACGCAGCACCACATCGGATGTCATGCCCAGTTCGACGAGGTCGACATAGGTGAGCGGATTGGGCGCAGGCTCCTCCTGCGCAGTGGCCGGGGCCGCCAGAAACAAGGCGCAAGCGGCTGTGATAGGACACAAGAGATTCGCGAATGCACGGATTCGCTCAAAATTTTCCATCACCAACTCCTATAAATCGGACACAAAACTAACATATTTCCGCGCTCAAGCGACCTTTTAACCTTCGTTTAACGAGTGAATCTGCGCAGAACCCATAAAGCGGATTGCCCCTGCCCCTGTGTGCCGTTAAGACCCGCCGGGAACGGACCTGTCAAAAACCTAATCGCAACTAATGGTCTGGGACTAGGGGTGGCACTGCTACGGCTTCACACCCCTTACTCCGCTCTTGCAATTTCAGGGTGGACAAATCTTCGCTGCAGCAGGCAGGCTTCCCGGTCTGCGAAATGCTGCGTGGGCCGGACTCGTTCCGGTGAATGGAAATGGAGTGATGGGACTGGATGGCTTACGCTGACCAAGAAATGAACGGCAGTCGAGTAGTATCGCTTGCCATCGTTGCCCTCATCCACGTTGCGGTCGGATACGCGCTGATCAGCGGCCTCGCCATCTCGGCGGCCAAAGAGGTCATTCAGCGTGTGACCACGGTGGATATCGAGGAGCCTGAACCCGAACCGACGGAGGAGCCCCCGCCCCCGCCCGAGCAGGATGTGGCTCCGCCACCTCCGGTGGCGCCGCCTCCCCCGATCAGCATTGCGCCGGCACCGCCGCCGATTCGCGTGCAGCCGAACATCCCGCCGCCGGCACCGCCTGCGCTGGTAGTTCCGCCGCCCGCGCCTCCGGCACCGCCTTCGATGGCCCGTGGTGCGCAGCGTGACAATTACAACCGCTGGGCCAGCCGTATCGTGAACGAAGGCTATCCGCAGCGCGCCATCCGCCGTGAAATCCAGGGCTCGGTTGGCGTCAGCGTTGTGGTTGATGCCAGTGGCCGCGTGTCCTCCTGCACTGTTACCGCTTCGAGCGGCGAATCTGTGCTGGACGAAGGTGCATGCCAGGCGATGGAACGTTACGCACGTTATGAGCCCGCGCTCAATGACGCCGGCAACCCGACAACGGGCCGCGATTCACTTACGATCGTGTACCGTCTCAACTAACTACTCGACATTTGACAGATCTCTAAAGAGAGGACTTTCCGCATGCTTATCGACATTCTTGCCGCAGCAGGGGCAGAAGCTGCTCCCCAGAACCAGTTCGGCTTCCTGGAAGCCATGGAACAGGGCGGCCCCGTTGCCTGGACCATTCTTACCGTTCTGGTTATCCAGTCGGCTGGTTCGTTCTACATCTTGATCACCAAGTGGATCGAACAGAACCGCGTGATGAAGCAGTACCGCGCTGGCCGCGCTCCCTTCTGGCGCGCTTCCTCGGTCACCGAAGGTGCCAGCAAGTTTGATAAGAACAGCGCATGGCGCCAGCTGGTCGACGACGCTCTGGCTGCTGAAACCGAGCACAAGAGCATGAACGACAGCCTCGAAGCACATGACTGGCTGCACGGCTCGCTGGCTCGTTCGGAAGCTGCCATTAACGCGAAGCTCGCTGGCGGCCTGCCGTTTCTGGCAACCACCGGTGCAACCGCACCGTTCGTGGGCCTTCTCGGCACCGTGATCGGTATTTACCGCGCACTGATCAATATCGGCATCGCCGGCTCGGCCTCTATCGACAAGGTCGCAGGCCCGGTGGGTGAAGCACTGATCATGACCGCCATCGGCCTGCTGGTCGCTGTGCCGGCCGTGTTCGCCTACAACTTCCTGCAGAGCCGCAATAAGAAGATCGCCAGCATGCTGTCGGGCTTCTCCACGGAACTGCTAGCCAACATCGCATCCAATGGTGCGGTGAAGCCGACCATTCAGGCTCCGAAGGCTGCTCCTGCGAAGGCCGCTCCGGCTGCCGCAAAGCCGGCTCCGAAGAAGGCCTGAGCCTGACTGCAATATCCACGGGCGGGTTGCCCAATCCGGCGCCCGCCCATTGCAGCCACACTTGAGATAGGACGAGAAAAATGGCCATAGCGACTGGTGGAGACGGCGGCGATACGCCGATGTCAGACATCAACACCACACCGCTGGTGGACGTGATGCTGGTTCTGCTGATCATTTTCCTGATTGCCGTTCCGGTTGCGATCCAGACTGTTGAGGAACTCAAAGTTCCCATCCTGGTTTCGCGCGAATCGGACGACAAGGTTGAAAACCTGCTGATCACGGTCACCACGACCGACTCTGCAGGCCGGACGCCCAGCACGATCAACACCGCATATGAAGGTGCAACCCGTGGCGGTGAATGCCGCGTGTTCATCAACAACACCACGCTGGTGGATTCGGGCGAGCTCTACGAGCAGGCCTTCGAACGCCTTGATGCAATCGTACAGCGCGAAGGCGGTGTCGATGCCATCATGCAGAACCCGGAACTGATCCCGCAGGTGCACATCCGCGGCGACGTAGAGGCTCCGTGGCGCTGTGTTGCCGGTACGATCTTCAACGTACAGGCAGCCGGCTATCCCACTGTGGGCTTCATTTCCAACCCGGTTGATCCGAACGGCTAAGCCCGTTCATCGATCAGGTTAGAGAGAACAGGAGTAACAACTCATGGCAATGTCAGGCGGTTCAGATGATGGCGAACCGATGATGGAAATGAACACGACGCCGTTGATCGACGTCATGCTCGTGCTCCTCATCATGTTCATCATCACCATCCCGGTTGCGACGCACGCGATCAACATCGACCTTCCGGCTCCGAGCAACGATCCGCCGCCGCCGGACCAGATCGATCCGATTGTGAACAAGATCGTGATCACCCCCGCTGGCGAAATCCTGTGGAACGCGATGCCGATCAACTCGAACGAGCTGGTCCGCAACCTGCAGGAAACGCTCACCTTCGATGTTGAGCCCGAGCTGCAGTTCGAACCGGACGCTAACGCTTCCTATGATCTGTCGGCACGCGTGCTGAACATCATCAAGGCATCGGGCGTCACGAAGTTCGGCTTCGTCGGCAACGAAAAATATCGCGCATTCGGCAAGGGCGATGCTGCTTAAGCATCCCCGCCAGAACGGCGAAAACAGATCAAGGGGCGGGCTCTCCCGCCCCTTTTTCTTTGCCCGAAGTAGCCAGAGCCACAAGGTTTCGAAATTCAGGGGCCTGACTGGCGCGGCGAGGCCTAAAGCGACTCCACCCCCATAGCCGCGCCTACAAGACTTTCCGCCTCCAGCAGCAATTCTTCATCCGCAGCACCTTGCGGCACCGCTTCGCGCCCGATCATCACCATTACCGGAACGGCCAGTGGGCTGACCTTTTCCAGCTCGACATGCACCACGCGTTGCGCCGCCGTTTCCAGCACCTCGGCGAGCCGCGCGATATCGGTGAGCTTGGTTCGTGCATCGGCCCATGCGGCCTGCATCAGCACATGATCGGGCTCGTACTTCTTCAGCACGTCATAGATCAGGTCCGTCGAGAAGGTGACCTGCCGCCCGGTCTTGCGCTTGCCGGGATGCTTGCGCTCCACCAGCCCGCCGATCACCGCAACCTCGCGAAACGCTCGACGCAGCAGATAGCTGTCCTGTACCCAGTCGACGAATTCATTGGCAAGGATATCAGGCGAGAGCAGCGGCAAAGGATCGCGCACTGGCCTCAACCCCCAAACGGCGAGCGAATAGTCATTCGCCACGAAGCCGCCGGGCATCAGCCCCATGTCCTCCATCCGCTTGGTAATGAGCATGCCGAGGGACTGATTCGCGTTCCACCCGGCGAAGGTGTAATAGACGGTGTACTCGCGCCCACCGTGGGGAAAGCTTTCAACCAACAGGTTATCCGGCCCCGGCAACCGGCTGTGCCAGTCCTGCACCTCCAGACATTCGCGCACGTCATCCGGGAAGCGGCCCCATCCCGCCCGATCGACCAGAAGGCCGCGCACCCGGTCTGCCAGATCCGTGGTGAGGGGCAATCGCAGCCCTCCATAGGAAGGAATCATTGCGGCCCTAGTGCTGGCACGCACGACAAGGTCCATGTCCTTCAGCTGCTCAACCTCCAGCGTCATGCCGGAGAACTGGAACGTGTCGCCCGGCGCGAGCGACGCCGCAAAGCGTTCTTCCACCTTGCCCAGCGAGCGGCCATTGCGGAAGCGCACGTTGAGCATCTCGCTATCGACGATGATCCCTGCATTCATGCGGTGCTTGTGGGCCTGGTCAGGGTGTGTCAGCCGCCATGTGCCGCCGGCATCGCGGGTGATGCGGCGGAACTTGTCATAGGCCTTGAGCGCATAGCCACCGGTCGCCACGAAATTGATCACGCGGCTCCACAGTTCTTCATCCACCCAACTATAGGCGAGGCTGGAACGCACTTCGGCGAGCAGGTCCACTTCGCTAAACGGTGCGGCGCATGCGCAGGCCATCACGTGCTGGGCGAGCACGTCTAGCGTGCCAGGGCGAAACTCCTCTCCATCCCGCTTGCCTTCATCGACCGCCTCCTTCGCCGCCATGGCTTCGAGAAACTCAAACCGGTTGCCGGGCACCAGCAGCGCGCGGCTGGGCGTATCGAGCCGATGGCCCGCGCGACCAACCCTCTGAAGCAAGCGCGAGGACCCCTTTGGCGCACCCATCTGCACCACGAGATCGATATCACCCCAGTCCACGCCAAGATCGAGGCTGGCGGTGCAAACCAGCGCGCGCAGTTCGCCACGCGCCATCGCCCCTTCCACCTTGCGCCGGGACTCCTTGGAGAGGGAGCCGTGATGGATGCCGATGGGAAGGTTCTCCTCATTGGCGTTCCACAATTGCTGGAAGATGTATTCGGCAAGGAAGCGCGTGTTGGTGAACACCAGCGTGGTGCGGTTCTTGCGGATTTCCTCGTAAAGTTGCGGGATCGCCCAGGTCGCCGCATGGCCGCCCCACGGCACATACTCGTCTTGCGGCAGCAATATTTCGACTTCGGGTTCCGCCCCCTTCTCACCATCGACCAGCGCGACGGGATCAATATCGCCCCAAGGCGCCAGCCATTCGCGGAAGGCTTCGGGCGATGCCACGGTGGCGGAGAGGCCAACGCGCTGCATGTCAGGCGCGATCGCTTGCAACCGCGTGAGCGAAAGCGCGAGCAAATCCCCCCGCTTTTGGGTGGCGAAGGCGTGAATCTCGTCCACCACCACGCGCTTCAATCCCTTGAACAACTCGAAACTGTCCGGGAAGCTCAGCAGCAATGAGAGGCTTTCAGGCGTGGTTAGCAGCACATGCGGCGGGCGAGTACGCTGTCGTTTCTTGCGGACAGCCGGGGTGTCGCCGCTGCGGGTCTCGATGCGTATATCGAGGCCCATCTGCTCTACCGGCGTCAGCAGGTTGCGCTGCACATCATGCGCAAGGGCCTTGAGCGGCGAAACATAGAGCGTGTGCAGCCCTTCCGGCAAACGATCGCCAGCAAGGGTCGAGGGACAAAAGGCCGCGAGCGTCGGCAAGAAGCCAGCAAGCGTCTTGCCCGCGCCGGTATCGGCCACCAGCATTGTGTGCTGCCCCGCTTGCGATGCGGAAAGCATCTCCATTTGGTGGCGCCGTACCCGCCATCCGCGCGCAGAGAACCAGTCGGCAATTTCAGGCGGAAGCGGATCAGGTGGCAAGGCTGGCATCACTGGAAGATGGCACCTTGTCCAAGCAATTCCAACTCGGTCTAGCGGGGGAAGAGTTTGAGTGCTTCCACGTCCGCCAGCGGCACGTCGAGCGCCAGATGGCTCGCGAGGACGTCGCGCCATTCGGCAGCGCTTTCCAGCTGCCGCGTGTACGCATCCCCTCCATCCGCAACCGAAAGTTGCGTTCCGCTCAACGCCACAAAGCCAGCGGGCAGCACCCTGCTGATGATCGGCCCTAGAACGAAACGGGATTGCGGGTGTGCCGCTTTCCAGTGGTTCGCCATGTCGAGATCTGCTTGCATTACCGGGGCAAGGTCAAAGGTGTACTGCGCC
>CAZYAL010000014.1:18882-43256 GCA_964645635.1 uncultured Sphingomonadaceae bacterium
GTCGAGGTTCTCGAACGTGATCGATTGGCGGTGAGCGGCCTGCAACTGCGCCAGCCCTTCCGGCGTGGCAGGCGGCGCAGCACGCAACCCCACCCGCGCGAGATAGGCATCAAGGTTTTGCGTCATGCAATCAACCGCAGCCTTGCGCGCAAATGCCTTGCGATCATTCCTCTGCCGGCCCTTCACGCAGCATGTCTGCTTCCTTCATGCCCTGTTGCAGATCACCCACCCCGATGCCAAGCGCGCCCGCGATCATGTTGCGCTGTTCGGCAGAAAGCTGGGCGAAGCTGCGGCGTTGCCCGCTGGCATCGATTATTTGCTGCACTTCACCCATGATCTGCGGCATGTCTTCCAGCAACAATGGCATGGCCTGCATCGATGCCGACATGACTTGCGGATCGGTAAAGACCATCATGCTCTCGCTGGCATAGGCCGCACCGGTTTCGGTTGCGAAGAAGGCAGCGATATCCTCCAGCTGTGCCCGGGTGAAGCGGACGGCATAGCCGCGTGACACACCATCGCGCATATAGGGCTCAAGCGCAGCCATCCTGTCCACCAGTTCGCGCATCATGAACGCCATCCCCGCATCCATTCGTTCGGCATAAGCAGGATCGAGTGCCACGCTGAGGGCGACGAGCTCATCTTCATCGAGTGTTTCGAGGCTCTCCCGGGGCTGGCCAAGATAGATGGCCAGTTCGGCTGGGAGCATGGTGCGCGGCATGACCGCGCGCATCGGCTCCACCATCGAGCCGAGCGTCTGGTCCATCATTTCGGCATAGAAGCCTTCAGGCATAACCTTGGCCACCACTTCGCTGGCGAGAGGCAAACGCGCCTGCTGCTCTGGCGTAAGCGGTTCGGCGATGAACATGGTGGCGAACTTCGCACCCAGCTCGGCCATCTGCTCGGCAACCGGTGCGCTCTCCTGAGCCTGCACCGCCACCGGGGCCATCGAAGCCGCCGCGAAAGCAATGGGCGCGCCAAGCGCCATGCCAAACCGGTTCTTCTTCATCGTCATTATCCTCAATGCCCCACACTTTCACCACGCTCTAGGCCCGATGCCGCAAGCTGTTCATCGACCTGGGCGAGCAGGCGCTGCAAGCCTTCCTCGCTATCGCTTTCCGCACGGGCAACGAGCACATCCTGCGTGTTGGAGGCGCGCAGCAGCCACCAGCCATCATCATTGGTCACGCGCACGCCATCGGTAACGTTCACTTCATCCGGGCTATCGGCAAGGCGGGCCTTCACTTCATCGATGGCAGCGAACTTGCGCGCTTCGTCCACCTGAAAGCGCAGTTCGGGCGTGTTGAGCATGTTCGGCATCGCGCCGCGCAGCTGCGTGACCGATTTGCCCAGCCTTGCCGCAGCAGCAATCAGCCTGATCCCGGCATAGAGCGCATCGTCGAAGCCGTAATATTCATCCGCGAAAAACACGTGACCACTCATTTCTCCAGCCAGAGGCGAAGAAACTTCCTTCATTTTGGACTTAATCAGCGAGTGGCCGGTCTTCCACATCAGGGGCTCGCCGCCGCACGCCGCCACGTGATCAAAAAGCGCGCGGCTGGCTTTCACATCGGCAATAATCGTGGCTCCCGGCCGACTTTTCAGCAAGTCCTCGGCATAGATCATCAGCAGCTGGTCACCCCAGATTACCCGGCCTTCGCCGTCGATCGCGCCGATTCGATCCCCGTCACCATCAAAAGCCACTCCGAAATCGAGAGACTTTGCGGAGACAAGCCTCCGCAAATCCTCAAGATTTTCCGGGACAGTAGGATCAGGATGATGATTGGGAAATTCGCCATCGACTTCGGTAAAGAGAAGGTGATGCTCACCGGGCAGGCGCGCAGCCAGTTTCTCCAGTGCGGGACCGGCAGCGCCGTTCCCGGCGTCCCACCCCACCTTGAGACCGGACAGGACATCGCCGTCGATACTGTCGAGCCCTGCGAGGAGCCGGTCGATATACGCATCGAGGACATCTACGTTCTCGACCACCCCGACGCCGTCATCCCAGTCGTCCGACGCCGCCATCTCGCCCAGCCGCAGGATGTCCGCACCGAAGAACGGACGCCCGCGAAATACCATCTTGAAGCCGTTATAGTTGGCGGGATTGTGGCTGCCGGTTATCTGAATGCCGCCATCCGCGTCTTCGGCTGACGCTTCCGCGTAATAGAGCATGGGCGTGGCGCTGAGGCCAATGCGGCGCACATCCACCCCGCTGCAGGCAAGGCCTTCAACCAGCGCATGCTCCAGCATCGGCGAGGACACGCGCCCGTCATAGCCGACCACCACCTTTGATCCGCCCCCATCTGTATCCTTGGCGCGCTTGATCAATGTGCCGAAACCGCGGCCGATGGCTCGTGCGTCATCGGCACCGAGCGTTTCACCGATGATGCCGCGGATATCGTATTCGCGCAGGATGGTGGGGTGGAATATGTGGCTCATCTGGCCTCCTCTGGCGTTGGAACGGCCAGATATTACTGGTCGTCCCCCGGCAATTCATCGAACAGCAGGTCCCGCGCGGCATTGGCCTCGTGCACCTGCTCGTTGGTGCCGCCCTTGTCCGGGTGGACCATGGCAACGAGCCGCTTATGAGCGGCAATTATGTCAGACCGGTTAGCGCCCGCTTCAATTCCGAGCAGGCGGCGCGCGCGAAACACCGCCTGCTGGCGCGTGGAGAGCCTCTTTTCCCACGGCCAGCGACCGGCGATCATTTTGTAAAAGAAGCACCCGATCGCAGCGAGGATGATAAGGCGGACAAACATCGCCTTACGCCGGCTCGCCATCCACCAGCGCTGGCTCGGCATGGCGCATGGGCTTGGGCAGGTTGAGGTTGGCTACGAGACTGCGCAACTCCTGCCGTGCGACAAGGTGGCTGGTGCCGAGCTCACCAAGGTGCCCCTTGTCGAGCAGAGTAAGCCCCGATGGGAACAGCTCGCGGTAGATCACGCGTTCAGAAAGCCCGTGCGAAACGCGGAAGCCCACGCGCTTGGAAAGTTCGGTCAGCGCCTGATCAATGCGGCGCTGGTTGCGGGCATCGGTATGGCCGGTGCGGTTCCTGACCACGACCCAGTCCATCTCGCGGCGCTGCTGTTCGATGGTGGCGCGGCTGCGCTTCAGGCGCGCTTCCCAGATCAGTTCGGCATAAAAGGAGAGGCGGCGAACCTTGAAGCTTTCCGCATCGACCTGTCCGATCAAGTCGAAATCGACGAAACTGTCGTTCATCGGCGTGACCAGTGTATCGGCTTCGGTCGCGACATGGCGCGCAAATGGATCGTCGCGCCCGGGAGTATCAAAGAGGATGAAGTCCATGCCGCGGCCCAGCCGGGCAGCCTGCGCTTCCAGATCCTCTATATTCCCCCCGCGGAAGACTTCGCAAACCGGCCCGGGCAGGTCCACGCTGCGGCGCTCACGCGTTTCCTCGCGGTTCTCGCAATAACGGAACATAGTCGCTTGCCGCGTATCAAGGTCAATCGCAGCGACTTTGGCCCCCTGATATGCCAGCGCCACGGCGACATGCACGGCGGTGGTGGATTTGCCCGTCCCGCCTTTTTCATTGGCGAAGACGATGCGATGGGGCGATTGGGCAGTCACGTTCTGACAGGCTTTCTCTGGCTGGCCGGTGCGGCTAGGTTCCTGCCAAGTTATGTATCCGAGGGGAGGCCGCGTGCAAACCGTCAGTGACCTGAAATCCTTGCGCGAAGCTGTGGATGAACTTCGTAAAAGCGGCACGATTGCCGTGGTCCCAACCATGGGCGCGCTGCATGAAGGGCATCTAACGCTGGTGCGTGAAGCAAAGCGCCATGCGACCCATGTGGCCGCATCGATCTTCGTCAATCCTACGCAGTTCGGCCCGAATGAGGACCTTGATGCCTACCCTCGCCAACTGGCGGCAGACCAGGCGAAGCTGAAAGCAGAAGGCGTGGCGCTTCTTTGGGCGCCGAATGTTGCGGCGATGTATCCGGACGGTTTCGCAACCAGCATCTCTGTTTCCGGTATAAGCGAGGGCTTGTGCGGCGCCTCTCGCCCCGGCCATTTCGATGGCGTCGCAACCGTGGTCTGCAAGCTGTTCAACCAGCTGCGCCCAGACGTGGCGCTGTTTGGCGAGAAGGACTGGCAGCAACTGGCGGTGATCCGGCGCATGGCGGCAGACCTCGACCTTACCTTGCCATGCGTGGAGAACATTGTCGGCGTGCCCACGGTGCGCGAGGAAGACGGCCTCGCGATGAGCAGCCGCAATGCCTATCTCTCAACCGATGAACGCGTTTCTGCAGCGCGGTTGAACCAGGCGATGCGAGAAGCGATCAGCCGGATCGAAAGCGGCGCGAATGTGCCCGCCACGCTTGGCTGGCTGGAAGGTGAACTCGCTGGCGCAGGTTTCGGCCCCATTGACTATGTAACGCTGGCTGATGCTGCCAGCCTGCGCGCGCTTGCTCAATCGCCAACAGCACCTGCGCGCTTGCTGGTCGCCGCGCGGATTGGCACAACCCGCCTGATCGACAATATGCATGTGGAAGGGAAAGCCGCGTGACCGAAGAGGGTTTTCGCCAGTATGTTGCTGCGTTCAATGCCAATGACTTTGACGGCTTTGGCCATTTCTATGCTGAGGATGTGATCTTCGAGCTGGGCGGATCGAAGCGGATTGACGGAAGGGAGAGCATCCTTGCCTTCTACAGGCAAGTAAAGGCGCATATCACCGAAGTCGTGACCCCGCTTGACGTTGTGGTTACGCCAACGCGCATCGCCATGCATTGCCGCACCACGTTCGAAACCTTCAAAGACTGGCCAGATTTCGAGATTTGGCCAACCAAGGCGGGTGACAGCCGCACAGTGGAAACTATCGCGCTTTACGAAGTTGACGCAGAGCGTGACTGCTTCACCCATATAAGGGGCGCACGCTTCAAGCCCTAGGGGCTTTCCTTCGCCTTACCTTTCGCAGATTGGAAACGCAGCTCGACCCGCAAGCCTTTTCGGCCGTTGTCGATGCTGAGGCCTGCGCCGAGATCCTCGCATATGTCCCGTGCCATGGCGAGGCCGAGACCGGAGCCGGACCTGACCTCGTCGAAGCGCGTGCCAACCTCGCATGCGCTGGCGATCTGGGCGTCGCTCATGCCCGGCCCATCGTCTTCGACAAGGATAGTAACAGCGCCATCATTGCCTGGGCGAATGGCCAGCCGCACATACTCGCTGGCCCATTTTCCCGCATTGTCGAGCAGGATAGAGACCAATTCGGAGAGGTTAACAGGATCCACCCCCAGAACCAGTGGCTCCCCCTGCTGATCAAGCGTGAACTGCTTGCTTGGGTGCAGGCGGCGCATGGCGTTGAGGATTGGCACCGCCAGTTCCGGCAGCATGGCGCGGCTGCCGGGGACTCTTGCACCCGCAGCAGAGCGCGCGCGGGCCAGTTGGTAATCGATCTGCTGCTGCATCGCCTCGGCCTGTTCGAGCAGCACCTTGCCGGCCCCTGCCGAATGGTCTGTCTGCGCCAGCTGCTCTGCCTCGTCCGTCAGGATTGCAAGCGGCGTACGCAGTGAATGGGCGAGATTGCCTGCCTGCACCCGTGCGCGACTGACAATGGCTGTGTTCTGGCGGACATATTCGTTGAGGTCCATCACCAAAGGCGCGATTTCGGACGGGTAACTGCCTTCCAGCTCCTCGGCCTCTCCGCTGCGCAAACGGGTGATCGCGCCAGCAAGCCGCTGCAAGGGCTGCAAACCAAAGCTGATGACAGCAAGGCCGGTTGCCAACAGCAAGGCGGCGAGCGCGATCAGCCACGTGACGAGTTCGCTTGTGAAGGAGGCGATATCCTCATCCAGCTCGCTCTTGTCCGTAGCAATCACAACATGGACTGGTTCCCCAGAAGGGCCGTATTCGAGCAAGCCATAGGTGATTGCGGGGCCAGTCGGGCCGCCCTCTACCGTATGCGCGATATCCGGCGAGTGGGCGATACTTTCATCCAGGATACCGCGCGTCATGCTTTGCGAACGGAGCGCTGGCTGGCGCGGCACGGTCACCTGCCAATAGAAGCCAGACAAGGGTTCCTCGTAGCGCGGATCGGATAGCGGCCGCGTCAGAAATGGCCGCCCCTGTTCATCCAGCTCTGTCAACCGCGCCAGCTCACGAACATGGACCTCCAGTTCCTCGTGATACATTGCCTCGATATGGCGCTCGAACACGCGGTTGGAGGTCAACCAGATGCCGCCTACGCCCAGCGCCACCCAGACCAGAATGGCCATGATGACGCGCAGCCGCAAGCTGCCCGAGGTGATGCTGTTCTTCGCCATCAGCCCAACCTGTATCCCATGCCGCGGACGGTGGTGATTCGTTCCTTGCCGATCTTGCGGCGCAAGCGGCCGACCAACACTTCCACGGTGTTCAATTCACGCTCTGCTTCAAGGTCATATAGGTCTTCTAGGATGTCGGATTGCGAGAGCACTTGTCCCGGCCTGCGCATAAACAGGTGCAGCAATCCGAATTCGCGGCGACTGAGGCCCAGCGGCTGGCCTTCGTCCTGCGCTGTGCGACTGACAGGATCGAGCTGCAATCCACCTACTTCCAATATCCCGTCGCGCTTGCCCAGGTGACGGCGGGTGATGGCGTTGAGCCGGGCTTGCAGTTCCTCGAAACGCACAGGCTTTACCACGAAATCGTCTGCCCCTGCATTGAGGCCCTCGACCTTGTCCTGCCAGCTGCCACGAGCCGTCAAGATTAGCACCGGCTTGTCCAGCCGCTCTGCCCGCCATTTCTTGAGCAGTTCCACCCCGTCCCCATCAGGCAAGCCGAGGTCAAGGATGATCGCCGCTATCTTGTCGAGGTCTGGCCAGCAAGCCGCGTCAGTCGCGTTAGTGACAAGATCCACCGCATAATCCACCTTGCGCAGCCGGTCTCCCAGCCTGCGGCCCAGTTGGGGATCGTCCTCTACTAGCAACAGACGCATGCTTCACTCCTCCGACCAGCTTATGCGGCTTGCTCACCGTTTGCCTGACAAAGCTGACAAGAAGCTGCCGATCTGACAAGTTGTTGTCAGCTTGGCGGAGCATTGCCGCTGCCATGACCCTGCGATCACTCATCCGTCACGCGGCTATTGCTGCTGCATTCACCGTCACCGCCTGTTCTGGCGGTAGCGACGCTCCTGAAGCAGACCAAGCGGCTAACGAAGGCGCAACCGCTGCCGCTGCGCTGGCCGCCATCGAGACCGTGCAAGCTGAGGCGACAGACTCCATGCCGCTTGGAGCAGTGCCCGGCGTGGTGACCTTGCCGCCAGAAGCCCGGGTTGCGGTGACCTCACCCTTCCCCGGCGCTGCTGTCCGAGTACTGGTGATCGAGGGGCAAGGCGTTTCGCGCGGCCAACCGCTCGCCGTGGTCCGCGCGGCGGAATCCATGCGCATCGGCGGCGATTTGTCACGCGCTGCCAGCGAGTTGCAGCTGGCAGAAGCCCGCGCAGCCCGCCTTGCCCAGCTGGCTGAGGAAGGCATCATCGCCCAAGCCCGCGCGGATGAAGCCAACGCCCAGCTCGCGCAAGCCCGCGCCACGCTCGCGGAAAACCGCAGGCTGGCAAGCTACGCCGGCTCCGGCCCAGACGGGTCGATGACCTTGCGCTCCCCTATCTCAGGCCGCATCTCACATGTCGGCGTCGAGACCGGCGGGCCGGTGGATGGCATGACCGCACCCTTCGTGGTTGAGGCGACCAGCGCTTACCGGCTGGACTTGGCTCTGCCCGAGAGGCTCGGCCGACAGGTTCGGCCGGGAATGGCCGTTGAAGTGGACCTGCCAACCGGCACTGGCGAGAGCATGACTGTTGGCGGGCAAGTATTATCCGTCGCGCCGTCGATTGATCCGGAAACCCGCTCTGTAATGGCGAAGGCAAGCATCGGCACTGCGCCTGGTCTTGTTCCCGGCCAGAACGTTAGCGTGCGCATTGCCGGGACCAGCAGCGAGAATGGCGTTGCCGTTCCCAGCCGCTCGGTCACGCTAATTGGCGGGGAGCCGCATGTCTTCGTGCGTGATGGCGACGCATTCGTGCCGCGGGCAGTAAAGGTTGCCACCGAAGCGGGCGACCGAACGATCCTGTCCGGCGGACTTGCGAGCGGAGAAACTGTTGCCGCCAGCAATATTGCCGAACTCAAAGCCGCTTCGGCGGAGTAAGCGATTATGTTGCGCGCACTCATCGAAAAGGCGCTGAACCTGCGCCTTGCCGTCCTCGGACTTGCAGCATTGCTAGCCGGGATTGGCGGCTGGTCTTACGTCAACCTGCCGATCGACGCTTTCCCTGATATCAGCACCACACAGGTGAAGATCATCCTCAAGGCCCCCGGCATGACGCCGGAAGAGGTGGAGACCCGCGTCATCACCCCGATCGAGATGGAAATGCTCGGCATCCCGGACCAGTCGGTGCTGCGCTCCGTCGCCAAATACGCAATTGCCGACATCACCATCGATTTTGAGGACGGGACCGATATCTACTGGGCGCGCCAGCAGGTGTCCGAACGGCTGAGCGCCGTCATGGCTGATCTGCCCGGCACCGTGGAAGGCGGCATGGCGCCAATCTCCACGCCGCTGTCAGACATGTATATGTTCACACTCGAAGGCCCGCAAAGCCTGACCGAGAAGCGCCGCGTGCTCGACTGGATCATCCGTCCCGCCTTGCGCACCGTGCCCGGCGTGGCAGACGTAAACTCGCTCGGTGGCTTTGCCGAAACCTTCGAAGTCGCACCGGACAATGCCGCGCTGGCTGCAGCGGGCCTTTCCACGGCAGACCTTGCCGCAGCCATCGAGGCAGACAACCGCAATGATGGCGCGGGCCGGCTGACCACGGGTGAGGAAGCGCTGATCGTGCGCTCAACCGGAGCGATTCAAACGCTGGAGGACTTGTCCAACACCGTCGTCACCACGCCGATGGGCGCTGCGATCCGCGTGGGCGACCTTGCGCAAGTGCGCACCGGCAGCCTCACCCGTTACGGCGCCGTAACTAAGAACGGGACAGGCGAAGCCGTGCAAGGCCTCGTCATCGGCTTGCGCGGGGCAGACGCGGCGCAGGTAGTGGACGGTGTGAAGGCGCGCCTCGCCGAAATCGCGGATACGCTGCCCGAAGGCATGAATGTGGCGGTTTTCTATGACCGTTCCAACCTTATCGAACGCGCCGTGGGCACGGTGCAAAGCGCGCTGCTGGAAGCCACCGTCTTGGTGGTGATCCTGCTGGTGCTGTTCCTGGCAGACGTGCGCGCATCGGTGATCGTGGCGCTGGCGCTGCCGATGGCCGCGCTGCTCACCTTCATCTTCATGCGCGCCATCGGCCTTACCGCCAATTTGATGAGCCTTGGCGGCCTTGCCATTGCCGTGGGTATATTGGTGGACGGGGCCGTGGTGGTGGTCGAAAACGTGGTCGAACGCCTGGCTGATGAAAAGCACAGCAAGAGTTCGAAGCTGCACAACGTCTTCATCGCCACGGTAGACGTGGCCAAGCCTGTCTGCTCCGGCCTTGCGATCATTGCCATCGTGTTCCTGCCGCTGCTCACGCTGGAAGGGCTGGAAGGCAAGCTGTTCAGCCCCGTCGCCCTCACCATCGTACTGGCACTGGCATCGGCACTGGTGCTCTCGCTCACGCTCATCCCGGTGCTCGCCTACTATCTCCTGAAGGTGAACACAGGTGCGCATGAGCCGTGGCTGATGCAACAGCTTGGCCCGCGCTACGAGAGGCTGCTTGCTAGCGCGTTCGAGCGCAAGAAGCTGGTATTTGGCATCGCCGGTGTCGCGCTGGCCGCGACCGTTGGCGCTTACACCGTGACCGGCAAGACCTTTCTGCCAGTGATGGATGAAGGCTCGGTAGTGATGCAGCTCACCAAGCTGCCCTCGGTCTCGCTCGAACATTCGCTGGAGGGCGATCTCGCCATCGAGAAGGCAATCATCGAACAAGTGCCCGAAGTCGAGGCGATCATTGCCCGCGTCGGCTCGGACGAGATCGGCCTCGATCCCATGGGCCTCAATGAAACCGATGGTTTCCTGCAACTGAAACCGCGCGAGGAATGGCGCGAGGCGGACAAGGAATGGCTGGTAGGCCAGCTGCGCGGCGTGGTGGCGAACTTCCCCGGCATCGAGCCGAGCTTCACCCAGCCGATCAACATGCGCACATCCGAAATGCTCACCGGCGCACGCGGTGACCTTGCGATCAAGCTGTTCGGCCCTGACCTCGACGAGCTGTCTCGGTTGGCAGGTGAAATCCAGGCGCGGCTCGAAACCATCGAAGGCACCAGCGAAGCCATGACCGTCGCCAATGACCAGGTGGATTACCTGCAATTCGATATCGACCGCGTGGCCGCAGGCCGCCTTGGCATGCCGGTCACCGCCTTGCAGGATGAGATGCGGGCGCAGCTGGAAGGCGCACAGGCCGGCGTAGTAGCAGACGGCAACCGCCGTATCCCCATCGTGCTTCGTTCTGACAGTGTGGACCACTCTGGCGCGCAGGCCTTTGCAGACCAGCTCTATCGCGCGCCCTCGGGCCAGCTCGTCCGCGCCAGCGATGTGGCGCAAGTCAGCCGCATAGAAGGCCCGGTGAAGCTCGAACACGAGAACGGGTCTCGCTACGCCATGGTGCAGGCTTTCGTCACTGGTCGCGACCTTGTCGGATATGTCGAGGAAGCCCGCGCGGATATCGCCAACAATGTCGAGCTTCCAGCCGGATACCGCCTTATCTGGGGTGGCCAGTTCGAAAACCAGCAACGCGCCAGCGCGCGGCTTATGGTGGTGTTGCCCATCGCCATCCTGATGATCTTCGGCGTGCTCTACTTTACCTTGCAGAGCGTGCGCGCCTCGGTACTGATCCTGCTCAACATTCCCTTCGCCATGGTTGGCGGGATGATTGCACTGGCCACATCTGGTGAATATCTCTCTGTCCCTGCTTCGGTCGGTTTTATCGCCCTGCTCGGCATCGCGGTACTCAACGGGCTGGTCATGGTGACATATTTCCGCCAGCTGCGCGCAGGCGGCATGCCGCTGGCCGATGCGGTGCGGCAAGGCGCGGAACGCCGCCTCCGGCCAGTGCTGATGACCGCCAGCATCGCAGCATTCGGCCTTGTCCCGCTGCTGTTCGCCACGGGTCCGGGTTCGGAAATCCAGAAACCGCTCGCCATCGTAGTGATCGGCGGCCTCGTCTCGGCCACCATGCTCACGCTGGTGTTGTTGCCGATCCTCTACGAACGCTTCGGCGAAAGCCAGGCAGAACGCGAGGCGGGGGACCGCCTTCACCCTGCGGGGAAGGCCGCATGATGCGACAACACTATATCCTTCTGCCGCTGCTCGCCCTTGCCGCGCCGCTGGCTGCCGAACCCGGCTTGCCTGATGAAGCGAGCGTGCAGGGCGCACTGACCCAGCATCCGGCGGTCGAAGCCGCGCGCCAGCAGGTAGCCGCAGCCGAAGCTGGCGCCGATGCCCGCGCCGTGGGTCCGCACGAAGTCACACTGTCGGGCAGCTACACTCGCCGCCGGATCGACCTTGAAGGCGAATTCAACGAATTCGACGCGCAGATCTCGCGCGCCTTCCGCTTGCCCGGCAAGGCAAGGCTGGACCGCGCCATCGGCACATACGAAGTCGATGCGGCAGAAAACCTCGCTGAAGACGTGCGTCACCAGACCGCGCTCGTTCTGTCAGATTACTGGTGGGATTGGGTCGGCGCCTCAGGGCAAGCGCGTGTCGATGCCCAGGCCGTGGCGAATTACGAATCCGCACTGGGCGCTGTCGAACGCCGGGTGGAACTGGGCGATGCGGCCGAGCTGGAAGCAGACCAGGCGCGCGCTGCCCTTGGTACTGCCCGCTTGCTGGCAGAGCAGTCTTCTGGCGAAGCAGGCCTTGCCCGCGCGCGGCTTGAAGCGCAGTTCCCCACGCTGGCGCTGCCTGCCGAGGCTCCGCAAATTCCTGTTCCCGAGATTGCCGATGCCCGCCTCTCGCAATTGCGCGACCAGGTGCTCACCAACAGCCACGAGATTGCTGCGGCAAAAGCCCTGACCCGCCGCGCCAGCACGCTGGCCGAACGGGTCGAGGCGGACCGCCTGGCAGACCCATCCTTCGGAGTGCGCCTGTTTTCCGAACGCAGCGGCGCGGAGCAAGGCGCTGGCCTGACGTTCTCCATACCGCTGGGAGGCAGAAGCCGCGCGGCGCAAGCAAGCCAGGCTGGGGCACAAGCTTCTGCTGCCGTGGCGGAGGAGCGCATGGTGTTGCAGGACGTGGAAGAAACCGCTGACGCAGATCTTTCTGAGTCGCGTTTCCGTATCCGCTCCTGGCAAAGCGCACGCGACAGCCTGCGCGCGCAGATGGACGTACTCGCCAGGCTCCGACGCGGACACGAGCTGGGTGAGATCGATCTTTCAGAGCTTCTGCTGGGTGAACGCATGGCGCATGATGCGTTCCGCACCGAAGGCGAATTGCGCACGGCAGCGCAACGCGCGATCACTAAGCTAAGGATCGATTCCCACGAATTGTGGCTGGCGGACTGACGTGATCCCCGTCGCGGTGTGAAACGTACTTTGACAATACCGCGGTTGTGACCGACTAAACCTCCGGATGGAACACCGGCGCGTGAAATCGCATGCCGGGATCGGGAGGGAAACGCGTGGACACAGTTGCTGACAGCAGCCTTGAAAAGCGCGTCTGGGCAAAGCTGTCGCTGTGGCTGATCGTGCCCATCGCCGGGATCACCTTCGTCAATTCGATTGACCGGGTGAATGTTAGCTATGCTGGCAGCGCGATGTCCGCCGAGCTTGCTCTCACGCAGGAGCAGTTCGGGCAAGGCGTGAGCATGTTCTTCCTCGCCTATTTGCTGTTCCAGTATCCGCATGTGAAGCTGCTCAAGTTGTGGGGCATCAGGCGCTGGCTACCTGCCTCCATGGCCGTGTGGGCGATTTCCGGCTTCTGGATGGCGCATGTCCAGAGTGCGGCGGAGTTCTATGCCGCACGCTTTTTGCTCGGCATGGCAGAGGCAGGCTTCGCACCGGGAATGACATGGCTCATCTCGCAATGGGTGCCGCCGAGCTTGCGCGCGCGGGCGCTGGCTGGCGCGCTGGTGGCCGTGCCGCTGTCGATGGTGCTGGGTGGCCCCTTGTGCGGCTGGCTGCTGGGGATCGACAACACGCTCGACATGGCAAGCTGGCGCTACATGTTCCTCGTGATCGCCATTCCCAACGTGCTGCTCGCCATCGCTGCGGGCTTCTATTTTGTCGATACGCCAGACAAGGCGCGCTGGCTCAATGATGAGGAGCGCGGCTGGCTGGCTCGTCAGTTCGCGAGCCAAGAGCAGACCACCCGGCCCGAGGCATCCTTCCGCGAGATCGCGAGCGATCCATGGCTGTGGCGCTGCTGCCTTGCATGGCTGCTGGTGATGACAGGTTCCTACGCGCTCGTCTTCTGGTTGCCGCAACTGGTGCGAGAGCTGGATATCGGCGGCAGCGAATTCATGATCGGCACGCTCAGCGCGCTGCCGATGCTCGGCCTTGCCGTGGGGCTGATTGCCAATGGCCGCCATTCGGACCGCAGCGGGGAGCGGCTATGGCATGTCGGCATCCCCAGCGCGCTGGCAGGCCTCGCCATGGTGATCGCTGCCCTCCTGCCGCCCGGCTGGGCCGTGCTGGGATTGCTCACTCTGGCAGGTCTCGGCGTGGGCGCCGCGCAAGGCGTGTTCTGGGCGATACCCTCCAAGGTCAGGCTCGGCGGTGACAAGGTGCCGGTGGGCGCGATCGCGCTGATCAGCATGTTCGGCACGGCAGGCGGCGTTGTCGGCCCGTGGCTGATGGGCGTGCTGCTGCAAGCCACCGGCGATTTCTCCGCCGCCATCGGGGTGCTCGCCTTGCTGCTCGTCCTCGTGCTGTTCGTGATCGTGTTCGACCGCGCAGGCCGCGCCAACCCCATCAAACGGTGACCTGACCATGACCCAAGCCCTCACCCCCGCTGACCGGCAGGAAATCGCTGACCTCGTTTCGCGCTATTGCTGGGCGCTCGACACGGGCGACGTCGATGGCTTCGTCGCTTGCTATTGCAGCGATGGCACGCTGGTGTGGGACGCGTTCGACGAGCCGATGGAATGGCATGGGAGCCAAGAATTGCGCCACTTCGCGCAATTCCTCGCTGACCAGCCGACCACGGCCGGACGCCAGCACCACGTCACCAACCTGCTGGTGGAACCGACTGCTGAAGGAGCCAAGGGCAAGGCCTTCGTCGCCGTCGCCATAAGGCAAGGCGGAGGGCCGCATATCCTCAACGTCATGGGCTGGTACGAGGACAGCTATGCCCGTGAGGACGGAAGCTGGAAGCTGGCAAGGCGCGTGATCCGCGACTGGTCCGGCCCAGTGCTGGCCAATATCGCCGGGCAGACAGGCGAACGCGAATCGCGCCCCCTGCCACCGCCGCTGGCCGGGCTTCTCCCGCCGAAGGGTTAGAAGATCGAATTGGTCGCCCCGCCATCGATCACCAGGCTCTGCCCGGTGATGTAATTGGCCTGGTGGCTGCAGAACATCGCCACCCAATCGCCAACGTCGTCGCAATCGCCGAACTTCTCGGTGGCGATGCGCCAGTCGCGGCAGAACTGCGCCACCTCCTCGTCATAGGTGATGCCCTTGGCGGCAGCGCGTTCGTTGAACTGGTCTTCCACGAAGGCGCTGTGGTGCATTCCGGGCAGCAGTGTGTTGATCAGCACATTGTGCTTCGCCACGACCTTGGACACCGCTACCGAGTAATTGGCGAGCGCGGCGCGGGTGCTGCCTGAAAGCGCGCGGATTTCGCCCGGATATTTGGCAGCCACCGTGGCGATATTGACGATGCGCCCCCACTTGCGATCGACCATCCCGTCAATCACCTCGCGCATGAAGGCCACCGGCGAGAGCAGCGAGATATCGATCGCCTCGCGCCATTGTTCCTCCGTGATCGCGCGATAATCGGGCGTCATTGCCGGGGGTGAGCAGGTGCCGACAAGGATGTCCGGCTCCGGGCAAGCGGCAAGGATCGCCTCTCGCCCTTCCTTCGTGCTGTGGTCTGCACAAACGGGAATGATCTCGCTGCCGGTTTCCTCGGCAATCTCGCTGCAAGCCTTGACCAGCCGGTCCTCGCGGCGCGCCGAGACCACGACCGATACCCCCTCACGCGCGAGCGAGAGCACCGCGCTGCGACCCATGCCCGCGCTGCCGCCATTGACGATGGCCTTGCGCCCGCGAATTCCCAGATCCATCCCGTCTCTCCAATCCCGTGTTCTTGTGTCCGGCTCAGGCGGCGTCGCGCTTTGCCTTGAGGTCCAGCAGGAACTGCCGGAAATCGCGCGGCGGCGTGCCGGTGATCGCGGCATAGTCATGGGTCACGATATCGAATTCGCCATTTTCCAGCCCGCGCATGGTGCCCAGCGTGCTCTTGCCGATCTCGTAAGGCACGCCCCAGCTGTCATGGATGAATTCGACCCAGTCTTCAGGTGAAAGCGAATCGAAACGGACGGGCTTTTCAAACACCTCGCTGATCAGCGCGGCGATGTCCGCTCCGGTGTAGCTGCGCTCCATCGTTTCGTTGTAAATGCGGTTTTCGTGGCCATCCTCTGCCATCACCGTTGCGGCTGATCGGCCAAGGTCCTCGCGCGCAACATAAGTGCTGGCACCCTTGTCTCCCGGACGCATCAGGGCGCCGCGTTCCAGCGTCTGGTCAAGGTCATCAACCATGATATCTGCATAAAGCGCATGGCGCAGGATGGTGTAGGTGAGGCCCGATGCCTGGATCGCCTGTTCGGTGGGATAGTGCACCAGTTGGCTGTGTTCGGCCATCGCATCCGGCCCGGCACCGAGGAAGCTGGGGTAGACGATGTGCTTCACGCCCGCTGCCTTGGCCGCTTCCAGCGCGTTTAGGTTCTGCTGCAAGCGCACCGAATTGGGCGAATAGGTCGGGATCACGAGCACCTTGTCGATGCCCGCCATTGCGTCCGGCAGAGTCTCGGGCCGGTCGAAATCGCCCACACGGACCGAAACGCCCTTTGCCGTCAGTTCTTTCGCCCTATCCGACGATGTGTCTCGCGAGCAGACCGCGAGATTGGACGGCCCGACCATCTCCAGCAGATTGGCAATTACCCAGCCTGCAAACTGGCCATTGGCGCCGGTCACCAGCAACATAGTATTCTCCCCCTGAACGCGCCGCACAGCTTCGCTGGTCTTGGCCTTGCGGGCAAGCCTTGTGCGCATCTTGTGGCGCAAACTATTGGGGAAAATCTGGAGCGGGTAGCGGGAATCGAATAGGGCCTACAAGGAATTGATATTATTGGTATATCTGAAGCCGTCAGACCTCCATCCAGCAGCAATACCACCAGGAACAAAGTAAAACAGATCAGATTCCGAAACTGGGAATCGAGTTTGCAGGTCGGAAATTTCCGAATCGGTCCGAAAGTGATCGATAGCGTCCGCTTTGCGCCCTAATCACGGTCATTGGTTCCCCCTCAGCGATTTACCGAAAGCGGACATCGGATCGAACACTGCCTAACGGCAGCATTGGGGGACATTCCGGAACGTTGCCTTACGTGTCCGAAGGGTGGAAAATGCGATATAACCCTGTTCCAGTTGAAGCTTCTGCCTCGATCATCAGGGAGCATAGCCTCTCTGTTGACTCACCAACAGGAATGACCCATGCAAGCTGGCAGCAATCGGGCGGGTTCGCTCGTTCGTCGCCCGGCAAGAATGCCCTGACTTCGATGACAGCGACCGCCACACTGGGAGACTGGATAAGATGGTTGTACCTGAGCGGTGCATTCGCCGTGCATTTGCACTCGGCGTCCTTATGGCATCGACAACGGTGCCGGTATTAGCGCAAGGCAACCCGGTTGATGTCGCGACAGCTGTGGATCGCGATTATGACGTTCATCTCGAACAACTGTTCGTCCATTTTCACGAGAACCCGGAACTTTCATTCCTGGAGACCAACACTGCCGCGCGGATCGCCGACGAACTGCGGGCGACCGGGCTGGAAGTTACCGAACATGTCGGCGGAACCGGCGTTGTCGGGATCCTGCACAATGGTGAGGGGCCGCTGATATTGTTGCGCGCGGACATGGACGGTTTGCCGATTTGGGAAAACTCCGGCCTGACCTACTCCTCGCACGCCCTGCAGGTCGATATTGACGGGTTGGAGAAGCCTGTGATGCATGCCTGTGGGCATGACGCGCATATCACGTCGTTGGTGGGCACGGCCCGGCAGCTGGCCGCCATGCGCGACGATTGGAGCGGCACACTGATGTTTGTCGCACAGCCCGCGGAAGAGCGGCTGGGAGGGGCGCGGGCGATGCTGGAGGATGGACTTTATGAACGCTTCGGCACGCCCGACTACGCGCTCGCCTACCATGTCAGCTCACTCCTGCCGACGGGCACGATCGTCGGGCCGGAGGCGATCGCCTATGCCAGTGCCGATTCCGTCGAGATATCGGTTCCGGGCATCGGCACCCATGGCGGATCGCCGCATCTTGGCCGTGATCCGATCTATATCGGCGCGCAAATCGTGACAGCACTGCAATCGGTAATCTCGCGCGAGATCTCGCCCTTGGCGCCCGGAGTGATCACCGTCGGCTCGTTCCATGCCGGCACGAAGCACAACATCATCCCGGATGCCGCTGAACTTCAGCTTACGGTGCGCGCGAACGATGAAACGACGCGTGCGCAGATTCTCGCCGCGATCGAACGGATCGCAGTCAACACCGCGCTTGCGCATGGCATGCCGGAAGACCGGTTACCCGTCGTCACCGTCAGTGAAGGCACACCAGTTGCCAATAATGACCCGGCATTGGCGGCGCGGCTCAACGCAGTGATGGCGGAGACATTCGGTACGGAAAACCTGTTACCTTTCGAACAGATGTCGATGGCCGCAGAGGATTTTACCTATTTTGCCAACGATGAGACTGGCGTGCCGGGTTATTACTTCTTCGTGGGCGGCGCGCGACCTGAAGACCTTGCAGCAGCAGAAGATGGTGGACAGTCAGCTGCGGGACACCATTCACCATTCTTCCGGATCGCCCCGCGCGAGACTGTGACTCTCGGCAGCGAGGCCATGGTTGCGGCTGTGTTGGAGCTCGCGCCACGCAAGTGATCGCCTCTCAGGCTTTGAAAGCAGCAACCAGCGCTACAGTTTCTTGCCGGATCTTTCGGCCAGGTACGTGCCGTCGCGGTTCATTGCCGCGATCGTCTTCTGGTCAAACGGAGCGTAGAGTTCGAAGCGTTCGAGGGCAGGATCAAAATGATCCCATGCCACTGCATCCTTGCCGTAGATGACGTTCTGGGGCGTTACCGCGCCCGGCTCGTCCAGCGATCCGGCCTGGATCATGACCACCTCGCCGGGCAGCGAGCCGGAAGTGTAGAGCCGGCCGCCGCAATCGCCGCAAAAGTGCCGGGTTACGGTGCCGCCGCTTTCTCCGGAATTGGTATAGGTCTTC
Organism: uncultured Sphingomonadaceae bacterium; assembly: GCA_964645635.1. GTDB lineage: Bacteria > Pseudomonadota > Alphaproteobacteria > Sphingomonadales > Sphingomonadaceae > Alteraurantiacibacter. The sequence goes on from CAZYAL010000014.1 coordinate 37,301, forward strand.
GGCGCACCCTTAACAGTCAGCTGGCTCTGGTGAACACCGACGATCGTCGTGTGGCCGGTGCCCGTCGCAAGCTGGCAATCGCGGCAGCAGCATTGCGTTTCGAACAGGCTTGGCCCCTCAACCGCGTATCGGATTGCACCGCAAAGGCATCCGCCTTCATAGACCTGGCCTTGCTTCAGCATCATGCACTCCCTTTATCGCTTGCTGGCTCGCGGTGACCTCGCAAGGCTGCGCGCCATACGACCAGTCCACTCATGACCGAGGTAACCACGGAGATGAACAGGGCATAGCGCAAGGCTTCCGCATCGCCGAATGTGGGCATCAGAAATTCGCTCACGGCGCCAATTACGAACGGCCCCAGGCCAGCTCCGATGATGGCCTGGATCAGGAAGTAGAACGCGGCCGACAAGGCGCGCGAACGTGTTGGCGAGATTGTCTGGATGATGCTGTAGGTAGGACCGAGCGATACGTAGATGAAGAAGAAGGCTACGCCCAAAAAAACAATGTGCAGCGTCAGCGAACGTGACCAGAGGCCAAGGAAAATCAGCGGCACCGATAACAGCAGCGATCGGTAGATCACCTTGATGCGCCCCTGGCTATCTGTAACAGCTGCGTGATCGGCTACCTTGCCGCCGAGCACAGATCCCAGACCTCCGCCGATGCCGATAAGCGCGGCGAGGATGACGGATCCTTCCCAAATGCTGATCCCGTAACTGCGGACGTAGAGGTCCATCAGCCACATGTTCAGGGCATAGCCGGTAAAGGCGTTGAACGAGCCAGAGAATACGAGCGCCCGAAACAGCGGTATGCGCCAAAGGTTGGACAGTTTTGCCGCAAGGGTATCGGCAGCAACTTCGGCATGGGAGGGCGGGGAATCATAACGTCCGCGTGCGGGCTCTCGCATTACGAAAAAGAAGACGAGCGACAGGACAACGCCCGACACTCCGAGGGCCAGGAATGTGCCGCGCCATCCGATCGCTTCGGCAAGGCTGCCCCCCATCAGGAAACCAAAGACAGATCCTATCGGAACGCCAAGCGAATACAGCCCGAACGCGAAGGAGCGCTGCTCGGGAGGAAAATAGTCCGCGATGAGCGAATGCGATGGCGGTGTTCCCCCGGCCTCGCCAATACCCACGCCGATGCGCGCAAGGCCCATCTGCCAGAAATTGGAGACAAGGCCCGACACAGCGGTCATCGCGCTCCAAAGGACGAGGCAGGCCGACACCAGCCGAACGCGGTTGGTCCTGTCGCTCAACTGCGCAATCGGAATGCCCATTATCGCGTAAAACAGGGCGAAGGCGACGCCCTTGAGCAGTCCCAGCTCGAAATCGTTGAAGCCGAGGCCAGCCTTGATCAAGGGCGAGAGGACTGCAAATATCTGGCGGTCGATGAAGTTGAAACAATAGACGACCAGTAGGAAACCCAACGCCAGAAAACGCGGCATTGCGCGCCCTGTGCGATCGTCCAAGTGAGCGTGCGATGCCATGAAACCCTCGCTTCAAATTCCCGGGACACAACTCGCGGGACGAGAGGTCAATTGAAGGGCGGCCCGCACCTGCGCACGAGCCGCCCCTCGGGAGGATTTAGAAGGTCTTCCTTGCCGTAACCGACCATTCGCGCGGCCGTCCGGGCTGGCCGGAAAACACGCCGTAGCTGGTCTGGAGGCGTTCATAGAGGTTCACGAAGTAGTACTTGTCGAAGACGTTCTTGACCCTGAGCGTGATCGAGAAATCCTCGTCGGAATTCTGCCAGCGCAGGCCGGCATTCGCGAGAGCATGTCCGTCGATCTTGTTGAAGGCGTTGTTCACGGTGAAGCTCTCGACCTGAGACTGGTAGCGAATATCGAAACGCGGAGTGAGCGAGCCGCTGTCGCCGAGGTCGAACGCATACTGGACACCGCTCGAAAGCTGCCATTCGGGCGTGTAAGGCGCCCGCATGCCGAGTGTCACCCCGGTGGTCGGATCGGCCGAGGTGTAGTTGAAGTCCATGTAGCTGATTGCAAAGTCCATCGACAGGTCGTCAACGGGCTCCAGATCGCCTTCAAGCTCTACGCCGCGGATGCGGGCCTCGCCGACATTCGCCGTCATCGAACAGTTCTGGACAGCACCTGCGGGAACGAACTGCGGGCACGAATTGAGCGTCAGCTGCAGGTTCGAATAGTCGTTCTGATACGCAGCAAGGTTGAGGCGAAGCCTGCCATCGAGCAAGTCACTCTTCACACCGAACTCATAGGCCGTGACGGTTTCCGGATCGAACAGGGTGATCTGCTCAGCGTAGTAGGGACGCGGATTCACACCGCCGCCCTTGAAGCCGGTGGCCGCCTGAGCATAGAGCAACACGTCTGGCGTGACTTCATAGTCCACCGCCAGGCGCCAATCGAGGCGATCGCCGGAGAAGGATGCAAACTCGCCGTCAAGCGGCAGTACGGAAGCCGAGAGGAAACTCGCAGGAGCACCCGGAGCAAGCGAACGACCGAAGAGGTAGTCCTTATTGTCCTTGGTGTAGCGCAGCCCGCCCGTCACGCTCAGCTCCGGTGTCGGGTGGAGCACAACATGGGCGAAGGCTGCCTTCGAGCGGACCTTGATTGGATCGTTGAAGGTAAAATCGAAAGGAACCCAGAACGGGATTGCTGATCCTGCCCCGTCGATACCGATACGGCCACCCTGTTCGCTGTCGCCTGCATAGTAATAGCCACCGATTGTCCAGTCGACGAGGTCGCCGACGATACCGCTCAGGCGCAATTCCTGCGTGAACTGTTCGTGATCGACCGTCCAGGTCTGCAACAGCCGGTTGGTGGGCGAACCGTCGAGGTCAACCGTCGATAGCGTGTCGATCTTCTTGTAGGCAGAGATCGAACGGAGCAAGATCGTGTCGGAGAGGTCGATTTCCAGGTTATTGGTGATGCTCCACATCTTCGCCCGGCTGACAGCCGGCAAGGTGTATTGAGCGTCAGTGGAAATCAGCCCCGTATAATTGGAATAGTTGGTGAAGGATCCGGCGGGCAGGACAAAGTTCTGCGCCGGGTTCGGGATCGCAGGATCGCTGACCAGATTGTACCCTTCTCCGCGCCAGGCCGTCTGGTCGATCAGGACGAGGGCGCTGGGCTGCGAATCGTCATCCATGTAATCGACGGAAATGGTATTTTCGATATTGTCGCCCAGCAGGGCGCGCAGGCTCGCGCGCAATGCGAGGACACTCTGTCCGCCTTCTTCGCCGATCTTGCAGTTGTTGCTGGTGGTAACCAGCGAACCCGCGCTGAAATTCGGCGCCGGAAGGTTGCTGGTGGCGCATTCGTAGTCGAGGCGGGTCACATAACCATCGCTCTCCTTCGCCAGGCCGTTGACCCTCAGGAACAGGTTTTCGGTCAGCGGCGTATTGAACCCGCCACGCAGCATCATCGCATTGAACGAGCCATACGATGCCTCGAGGTAGCCCTCGTTCGTGTCTTCAGGCTGTTTCGAAATCAGGCGAATTGCACCACCAATCGAGTTTCGTCCTGAAAGCGTACCCTGCGGTCCGCGCAGGATTTCGATCCGCTCGAGATCGAGCAGCTCGGGTGTCGAGGCATACATGATGCCCTGGTAGACATCATCGATATAGATGCCGACGCCGGGCTCGAGGGCGATGTTGAAGTCAGTCTGCCCGATGCCGCGAATGTTGATCTGCGTCGTCTGTGCACCACCAGCGCCGCCGCCGGAGTTGAAGGTCACGCTCGGAGCTGAAGCGGCGACCTCTGAAATCCCGGTTTGGCCCTTGGCTTCGATCATTTCCGCGGTTGCAGCGGTGATCGCAAGAGGCGTCTCCTGCAGGTTGGTCTCGCGGAATTCGGCGGTGACCAGGATTACGTCGGACTGCTCGGCATCTTCCTGAGCGTGCACGACTTGCGGTGACATAGACAGCCCTGCAGCAAGTGCGGCAAAACTCGCACTGGCCAGCCGGCCAGATTTCAACTGGATCACGAATACCTCCCTGGTCTTTTTTCTTTCTTGCCGGCTGGTGGGGCTGCAGCGCGAGAATCTATCAAAACCTTGCCTGCTGGGGTCCGGCTCCTGTTGACTTAGCATCAGCCCTGTTGATGATGCAACAGGAAAATTGCGAGGCTTTCCTTGGCAATGCCTGCTCGGCTGACTAGGCCCTGAGATTGGGCATTTTTGGAGAGCGCTTGCTCATGTCAGACCAGACCGAACTCGATCTTTACGGCTACCTGCCTTTTTACCTGCGTTCGATTGCGAACCGCCTGAACGTGATCGATTCGCGGCTTTACGTCCGGCCCTTGGACATCGGCCTGAATGAATGGGTTTGCCTGGCGCTCCTGGCGCGGGAGGATGATATCTCCGCGACCCGGATTTGCGAGGTGAGCGGGTATGACAAGGCCGTGATAAGCCGCAGCATCCGCGCGCTGGTCGAGAAGGGCCTCGTGTCAGCGAAATCGGTGCCCAGCCACAATCGCAAGCAGTTGCTCAGGCTCACCGATGCAGGGTGGGACAGCTATCGAGAAATCGAATCCCGCGTCCTCAAGCGCGAGAAAATCCTGCTGCACAGCATCTCGAAAAAGGATCAGGATTTGCTGGTCAGCTTGCTGTCGCGCATTCTTGAGGCTGCCGATGCCTTGCTCGAGAGCGAGCTGCAACCATTGCTGGAAGCCGAGCAACCCGACTGACCCCGCATTCTGTTGACATAGCAACAGCGATTCCCTAGACCAAGGTTGTTCTAGGGAGAAACTGTCTAATGAATTACGCCCGCAATGCCTGGTATGTCGCGAGTTGGTCGCACGACCTGGCAACCGGCAAACCCTTCGCCATGACAATCCTGAACGATCCGTTGGTGCTGTATAGAACCGACGACGGAACCATCGTCGTGATGGAAGATCGCTGCGTCCATCGGCTTGCCCCGCTTTCGCTTGGTCGCTGCGAGGGCGACCGGTTACGATGCATGTATCACGGACTGTTGTTCAATCCTGACGGCACCGTTGCGGAAATTCCTGGTCAGGACAAAATTCCAGAACAGGCAAGGGTCCGCACCTATCCAGCGGTGGATCGACACAGTTGGATCTGGGTCTGGATGGGCGACCCTGACAAGGCTGACGAGTCATTGATTCCGGATGCGGTTGGCCTTGACAGTGCCGACTACATCCTCGGCCACGGCCAGCTTGATTACGAAGCCGAAGCCCGCCTGATCAACGACAATCTGCTCGACTTCAGCCATCTCTCCTACGTCCACGCCGAGAGTTTTGAATCTGACGCGGAATTCGCCGACACTCCGGCCAGGATCAAGCCGCTGGAACGTGGAATTTCATACGAACGATGGACAGAAAACACGTTGGGCCAGACTGCCGCGCGGCGCACCACCCAGCCAATGGACAACTTCATGGGTTACCAGTTCCTGATCCCGGGAATCTTGCTGATGCAGACTGGTGTATATCCACTGGGGACGGCGAAAGCCTGCGACTACGGGCCTCCCGATCCGGCGAGCGGGCAGCACTTGAGCTTCACCAGCCAGGCCGTAACCCCGATGACTGACAAGACCGCTCGCTACTTCTTCTCCTGGGGCCCGCACGTGAAGGATGGAAGCGAGGCGGAGCGAGACAAGATGATGAAGCTCGCCGGGATGGCTTTTGCCGAAGACAAGGTGATGATCGAAGCACAGCAGCGCATTCTCGACCAGACCGATGCGCCGACGGTTATGCCGACAGGGCACGATCGCGGCGTCACCATGTTCAATCGCCTTGTGAAACGCATGGCAGAGGTGTGAATGTAAGTACGCCTTCAGCGCCACTTGTCGATTAAGGTAGCGGCAGGTCTGGGGAGCGGCTGCGGACCCGGCCCTTGACTCGCCCGAAGGGCAGCTATCGACGATTCTTTGTCTGAGACCTGACATTCCGAAACCGGCCCAGTTCCAAAGGTTCACAATGAGGGGGCGACAAGTCCGAATGTCCGTTCGCCCTGGGCATTCTATT
>CAZYAL010000015.1:0-13261 GCA_964645635.1 uncultured Sphingomonadaceae bacterium
ACTCTGCGCGGCTGCAGGCTGGGCGCTGGCAACAAGCAGCACCGTGGCGGCGATGATGTGAGTCAGGATACGCATGCGTCCTGCCTGCTAGCGCCTCTGCCCCTGAACGGGAACTGAAGACTTGTCTGGGCGCGTAGCTTCCCTGGAATTGAGCTGGGTCGAGTTGCATGAGAGGTGAAAGTCGAAAATAAATTGGGCTCCGCCGGATTTCCCGTTAGGTGTACAGATATAACCTCTGCAAACCAGATTTTTGTATCCCGCGTGACCTCTCGATCATGATCGACATATAGAATCCGCTGGTCAAACGATGTTATAATTTCGGCGAGTTGATCGCAATTTATAGCTCGTGCGGAGAGGGTAACGCTGTCGAAAAGGTTTGCCATGGCTTTACCAACCGAATTGGCTGGTTTTTGGCGCGACGGGCATTCTGGGTGAAGCCGTCAAATTAGGAAGTGTGCCAAGGGCAACCCAACCGTGTTAGGCTAACTAGTTCGCATTTGCCCAGCATGCACGGTTGCTAGGTCGTGTTGACAAAAGGGTTTCCCAATCACTCCGACTTCTGATTCAAGACTGCATTTTGAGGGGCAGTCATGGTTCGCGAAGACTTGTCGGATGCGGAATGGGAACTGATCGGGCCGTTGCTGCCGCCTGAGCGTGGTCGCTGGGCACGCCGGCGGGTGATAACCGACGCTTCCTCAACGGCATGCTCCACGTGCTACGGGTTGGCTGCCCCTGGCGCGACATGCACGAGCGCTACGGCAAGTGGAACTCGCTCTATGTCCGGTTCCGGCGCTGGGCCGAACAAGGCGTGTGGGATGCCCTGCTTCAAACGCTGGTAGATCTGGGGCTGACCCACGACTGGCAGCACATGATCGACAGCACCAGCGTTCGCGGCCACGTCTCGGCAGCGGGCGGAAAAGGGGGGCTTGTGCGAACGCTCTTGGTCGATCACGCGGCGGCTTTACGAGCAAAATCAACGCCCGCTGCGACAATTAGGGACTACCTCTCGGCTTCATCCTGACTGGCGGCGAGGCCTCCGATTACACCGCTGCTGAACCGCTGATGGAGATCCCGGTCGCCGCACCCAAGGCACTGCTGGCAGACAAGGGATATTATGGCGACCGCTTCCGAGAAAGCCTGCTGATCTGGGGCATCCTGCCGAGCATCCCGCCCCGCTCGAACAGCAAGGTGCCCGAGTATCCCGACTATCGTCGCTACTGGGACCTCAACCGCGTCGAGCGCATGTTCGGTAAGCTCAAGCAACAGCGCCGTATCGCCACCCGCTACGACAAGACCGTCCTCTCCTTCGAGAGCTTCCTAAACCTCGCCGCCACTCGCATATGGCTGAAGTCTTTTGTCAACACGGCCTAGTTGGTTAAACCCCATAACAGCTCCACTCCCTTCCCGCTGCATTGCGGTGGCCAACTGCCCTGGAATCGCGGCAAGGCGTTCCACACTGCCCGCATCGTCAGGAGCATGAGGCAGGTGAACCTTTTGCAAACTAGGCGGGACCGTCGCGGATACACCCGAAAACCGAATTTAGTACGGCGATGACACTGCCGATCAGGTCTGATTCATCTATCAGAAATGCAATGCGCGCCAATGAAGAAAATTTTTAACGGCCTACTGGCGTCGATGGGATCGACATCTCTCGCTCAGTCACAATGCCGTCCTTATCAGCATCAAGTCGATCGAAATTGACTAGCATTGCGGTGCGGTATTCAACCAAGCTGATGTTCTGATCGCGATTGATATCGAACCTTTCCATTTGAGAAGTCAGGTCGGGTATCTGGGGATTTTTTGTCAGTTCCAAAAATTCCAAAAGGGAGAGCTGGCTATTGCCATCTAGATCGAGAGATACGAACGATGCCCGCGCTTCCTCTTGAGCCCTCAGAAACGCCTTGTTGCGCTCAAATTGTTCGAGTTCAATGCGAGCAATGCTACCGTCTCCGTCTGCGTCCTTCTGCCGAAATTCGACGTCCATTAACTGGATAAAAGTGGATCGAGCAACATCGCCTGATCTATTAATCGCTTCAGAATTAGAGCTAGGATAAGAAGTTCCTTGCGCGTTAACATCAATGCTAACTAAAGAAATAACTATACAAATGTAGCCAAAAATGCTGCATTTATTTAAGATCACTTTTATTTCCTTTCGTTATAGCGTATAATATTTCATCTTCATAGTTTTTGATATTAAGATCGTATAACGGATCGAGTTTATTAAGAAATTCTTTCGCTTCATTTTTGTAAGAAGAAATATTCAAATCATGCTCAGCCTTGGCGCGCAAGAGAGCTGTTGCGCCGTCCTCAGGGTTAAATTGCTCGTAGCGGTAACCGCAGCCACCAAGGAAATCAGAATTGTGAATTAGAGGGAATCCTCCATACAACAACTCATAGTACAAGTAATTCTGACCATTTTCCCAATGATGCGAGACGCAAGCATCTGCCAATTCATTCATTACCTGGTATATTGGCAGCCTTCCTTCAAACGTTCCGATACCGTGCTGTACTATTTTTAAACTCTTTGCGAAGTTTATAAAAGTTTCATGATTTTTAAGATCTAAGGCGTTAAATGTATAAACGTGCTCTATTGCTCTACAATTCCTCTTATAAGCAGCATCTGCAATCATAAGAGGAAGGTGGCAGGTTTTTACTGTACAAATATTGGGCTCCAAAATAGCTATCCGCCAACGTGCGGATCCGCCTTTATAATGAAACGGCCTTTTATTCTCTTCAGCCGAGCGATCAAGCAGGGCTGAGCTCCAAAGATGCTGCAAAACCCTAACCGGCGCCCCAAATCCGACCCGATAGTAACTTTCACAGGTCTTGGCAAAGGCTGGGAGCGTCCAAATCACGTCATATGGAACTTTTGAAAAAAGCATTCCCGGCTCTAGGCCATAAGCCATACGCTCTGCATCTAATATATAATCGTTTGCGACGCGCATTCCGATGACAGTACCGCCTCTATGCTTAAAATCTGTCGCCCACTCGGGATCAATCTGTGCACTTAGCTCAATTATTACATCAAGTTCATCCATCGCCTCGGCCATATTTATTATTGGAGCAGGCGCATTTTGTACAATATCGGGCTTATCACGGGCGTCCCCAGGGCCCCCATTTACGAGAAAAACTTTCTCAACGATTTTCGATCTGTTGAGAAGCATAATAAGGAATCCTACATTTTGATAGATTCCATTATCCCAAATCGTTTGCGAACCCCCACTTATGAAAAGCGTAACTCCAACGTTTAGCTTGTTCACCTTTTTGATTCCGCTGGATTTTGTTTTATTTTTATCTTTTCTGTTTGTGTTTGAATTACGATTTTTCATAAAAGCAAGATCCCCTATTTCATTATTCATTGACTAGATTAACAAGGCGATTTGCATAGGCATTTAAATTTAATCTGCTCAGCGGGTTAAATTCTTCGATTTTTTTGGCGTTACGCTCCTTGTTGTAGGCTAGATTTAAATCATGCTCACGCATTGCGAGCGCAAATTGACTTACTCCAGATTCAATATCATTGTTCGGATAATAATATCCTACATCAGAAAAAAGATGCGAATTATGCACAAGCGGATAATTACCGAATAGCGTGTCCAAATATAAATAGTTCTGTGGACATTCCAATTGATGACTTACTACTATATTACTTGTTATCGACATAACATGTGCAAAAAAGTCGCGTGCCATAATAGTCATTTTACCAGATTTATATAAGCTGAATTGTTCAACTAAGTTTATAAATGTGCGCTGCGCTGCCATGTGGTTGCCATTTAAATATGTAAGTTTATCGAATTGCGCAGGATTTTGCGCGAAAAATGCCTCGCAGATCATAAAGGGGATGGTTCCCATTTTTATCGGAGAAATGTTGGGTTCAAAAATCGCGGGAGCGGCGCTTTTGAGCGCACCGGGCTTGTAGCCAAAATCAAAGCCATGATCCCGCTTTAGGTCTATCGACGATTGATTAAGGAACAGAGGCGACCAGAGGTACGGCACTTCATAAACTGGCCGCCCATGCAGAGAGCGCAGCATTGGGATAAATGGGCGATCCTTCGGAAGAACCCATATTTCATCGCAACGCGTCGGGTCGCCAAAATAAGCAGGCTTGTTGAAGATTGTTGGCTCGACTAGCGCGTGATAAGGCTGCCCACAGACGTAGGATACCACACTCCCTCCGCGCGCCCTAAATCTTCCTAGCCACTCAACGTTAATTCCACCGGACACCTCAAAAATTACATCTATTTGGTCGGCAGCTTCAGAAAGGGGTACTAATCTAAATTTGTCGCTTAAAAACGATGCCCCAGACGGTACAAAATTTTGATCTCCAGTATTTACTAATATAACATCTCGCACGAATGGTATTTTTTCTAAAGTACATGCTAAATGGAACACGTTTTGACCGATTCCATTGTTCCAAATATTTTGTCCTTCTTGTGTTAGTATTGATATACCAATGCGCACGGTGAATTCCTCCGGAGAATATGTATTTTGATTTTTCGCTTTATATTGCGCAAATATCAGCAGGATGCTCCTCGTAACAGCTATTCGATAGCATCGAATTGCTCCCGGTCAAGGCACCCAAAGAAGGTGCCGAAGGCGCACGGCTTCCGATGATAGGGCTTGCGCGTATTTGGTGAGGTGAAATGGTTTGGCAGCGATGTTGTTACTGCAGCTCCCGACGAGAACTCTGCTCACGACACATCGATTAGAGCCGGAAGAATACCAATCGCTGTTAGCGCGATGGCAGCGAGGAGGGCCATAGGACAACGATCTTAATGGGTTGGCACACGATTGTAGCCTAGTAGCGGCGATAGTTGGGATGCTCTGGAAGCTTTCGCTTCGAGCGTGGCGGTATGAAGGGCAGAATGCCCCGGATCAGCAGGCTCTCGCGGAAGCGGTCACTATCGAATCCCTCGCCCGTCACCAGCGCCTTGGGTGCGGCGATGGGGATCTCCAGGAGCGGCACGGCTGCGGTGTGGTGTAGTCGGATGTTGCGCCGCCGGTCAGGGTGAAGCCGAGAGGCAGTCCCTGATTGTAACAGTGGCCATGGATTTTTTCGCAAAGCCGCCGCTTGATCGAGCAAGAGCGTTCGCACACGCCCCCTTTTTTCCGGCCGCCGCCAAGGCGTGGCCGCGAACGCTGGTGCTGTCGATAATGTGTAGGCAGTCGCCCGCCGGTCCCAGGTTGACCAGCGTCTGCAGGAGGGCATACCAGACGCCTTGTTTGGCCCAGCACTTGAGCCGGACATAGTCCGAGTTCCACTTTCCGTATCTTTCATGCATGTCGTGCCAGGGACACCCGACCCGCAGCACATGAAGCATGCCATTGAGGAAGCACCAGTTGTTGCCAGCAGGGAGAGCCCAGCGACTAAGTTCGGGCGGTAGCAGCGGGCGTTGTGCCCTGACGTTGGGATAAATGGCGCGTACCACACCGGAACTGTGTACGGGCGTTGCGACAACGCTTGATGCGTTTGCTACAGTCTTACACGGTCTCTGGCTGATATAAAAAAGCGCCCGAGACCAGCTGGCCCCGGGCGCTTCCTTTTATACCTGAGCTTAGACTTAGAAACCTAGAACAAAGCCAACTCGAGCTCCGACTTCACTGTCGGAATTCATTCCCGCGCCAAGAGCACCAGTTACATAGGCATTTTCAGAGAGCCGAGCAGCGGCATTGAGCGCCACAGCGGATGAACCGTTATAAATGCCCACATTGCCGGACAAGGTGAAGCCATAATCCGGAAGGATTGTTGCGCCGCCCATCGCAATCGCAGTCGCGACGCCATTGTTGATCTGACGCTCAAGAGCCTGATCACCGGCTATACGAGCCGCAGTTTCCGAAGCGAGATCAGAACGCAGGGTATTGATGCTCGAAGTGTTCGCGGCGATGTGCGCTGCATTCACCGCAATGCTCGAAGTGTTCGTGGCGATGTTCGCTGCATTCACCGCAATGCTCGAAGTGTTCGTGGCGATGTTCGCTGCATTCACCGCAATGCTCGAAGTGTTCGTGGCGATGTTCGCTGCATTCGTAGCAATGTTAGCAGCGTTAGAAATAACCCGACCATCGATATCCACCAAGGCACCGAGCACCTGCGTTTCGTATGTCAACTCAGGAGTTGCCGTCGCAGCATCAAGCTCCAAAGCAGCAGCCGAAATGAACGCGTTAGCGCTACTAGCGCCGCTAGTCAGAAGCGCATCGGTGGCGTTGATATTGCTAACAGAAGTGTTAGCCGCAGCAAGAACTGCGGTTGTAGAAGCCGTAGTCGAAGTCGTAGTCGCCACGCTCGCATCTGCAGCCGCAAGCGAAGCGGCACCGGTCGAGGTCAGGGCAGCGGCGTAAGTTGTGTTTGCCGCCAACGAGGTTGCCAACACAGTCGAAGTCGACGCGATAGTGGAAGCATTCGTGGACGCCACGGTCGAGGTGGACGCAATGGTAATGGCAGTAGCGTTAACCACACCCTGCTGGGTGGCCACAGCGGCATCAGCCGCACTATCATCAGCAGTCGCGGTCGAAAGAACAGCCGCTGCCGAGGTGTTGGATACCGTTGCAGACGAAAGAACAGTCGACGTCGAAGCAATCGTTGTCGCGTTACCAGTCAAGAGCGCGGAATTGTAAGTGGACGTAGCAGTCGAAAGATCAGCCGCCGTCGAAGCGGCCGTCGAAGTGGCCGTCGAGAGAACCGTCTGCGTGGACGTCGCTGTTGAGGTCAAAGTCGAAAGCGTAGCCGTTTCAACGACCAGAGTGCTCGTCTGAGTTGAGAGCGAAGTAGACAGGCTGGTTGAGGTCGAGGCCAGTGAGCTGAGCGAGGAAATCAACGAACTTTCCGTCGCAGTCAAAGTTGCCTGCAACGCAGACTGAACTGCTAGAGCGGAGGTTTCCGAAGAGACCGCAGTCGAAAGGTCGGTTGTAAGTGACGCCACGGTCGAAGTTGCAGTGGACAAAGCGGTTGTGGTGCTTGCTTCACTGTAAGTGCCATCAAGCGAACCGACTGCAGCCTGAGCCTGCGAGCCAGCAATTGCTGTGACCAGAACCGACGTAACGCAGGTGGCCAGAAGACCCTTCTGATACTTAGATTTGCTCATTAACTTAACTCCTATGAACCTTACCCAAATTTTTTGCTCCCGCGTTCGATAATAGCTTGCATGTGGGCGCGCAAGTGATTTTTCTTTCGGCTAACTTTGGCTGGGGATGCATTGATCGTAGCCATGCCGTGGCTCGCGAGACATCTTTATGATTGCCCTGACTGGGCAGGAGATGTTTCGAATGACGAAGGAGGATCAACGCGAGATTCAGCGAAAACTGCTGACCTGCCCCATCATGGCGATCCGGGCTCGATGTAGAGCGTCTTCACGCCGATCCTGCCCAACCAGTCGCGAACGGCATGGGCGGGAAACACCGCCCGTTGTCGGACCGGATATGATCGGGCGGACCGTGACGCTGGAACAGCTCCGTTAGAACGGCCAGCACATCGTCGCTCCTGAGCTTGCGCTGGACATGGATTGTCAGGCACCCCCGGCTGTGCTCGTCGATGACAGTGAGCATGCGGAAGGCTTTTCCGTCATGGGTGCGGTCAGCTACGAAGTCATAGCTCCAGACATGGCCACGACATTGCGGACGTAGCCGCACGCGCGATCCATCATAGAACCACAGTCGCCCTCGCTTCGGCTGCTTCTGTGGCACTTTGAGCCCTTCGCAACGCCAGATGCGTTCGACCCGTTTGGCGTTCACGACCCAGCCGTCATTACGCAGCAGGGCCGTGATCCGCCGGTAGCCATAACGGCCGTACTGCTCAGCTAGCTTGATGATCGCTGCTGTCAGCGGCTGCCCCTCCTCAGGAACCATCACCGTGCGGGACGAACGCCCGAGCATCTGGATGAAACGCGGGGAGAAATCGATGCGTTACTCGCCTGCAGGAACATCGGAGATGGTGAAGCTGCCATCGGCATCGGTTGTGGCGCCGACAAACAAGTCGCCTAATTCGACGGGGACACTAGATACGGGCGATCCGTCAGGGGCAGTTACTATTCCAGTAACATCGCCAGCGTAGGCCGAAGAGGCGGCCGCAATTGCTGCCAAGGCAGCGACGGTGCCAAGTCCGGCAAACGAGGCTGGTGTCATGTCTTTCATGAGCCGAGTTCTAAAAGCTGCGAAACCAAAATGCCAGCGAGCACTGGCCAAAATCCGACAGACACAGTCGTCCGATCCCACGTCCGCTATTGGGTCGTTGGCGAAGCGAAGGGGAAGAGGGGAGTTTAGACGAACTGAGGCGCCGTTTTTCGATAGCGCAGCCAAACCTACGTTTTCCATATTTTGCCATAAACTATTTTATGGAAATTCTTAAGCCATTGAAAAACTGACGCACCCGATAGGACTCGAACCTGTGGCCTCTGCCTTCGGATTACTCTTTAAGTGTCCAGGGGCAAGGGTAGTTGTCCTATGCCCTTTGCGCTCTGGTCGCACCAAGGTTCAGCATAATGTGCGGGCGACACAATAGGGTGCTAGTTCCTCGGAGAAGGGCGTATAGTTTGTGCTCAAAGCGAAGACACTAGACATAGTGTGCATGCTAGCTAACAAGTCTGAGGATGAGTAAGTTTCTGGTTATTTTACCTGCGATAGGCCTCCTAGTTTTCCTAGCAGCCTTCGGTTGGAGCCTTGTAGCGAATAACGAGGCGGAAGCTAAATCATCAGGTTCGAGCGAGGTTTCCTTATAATGCCACAGTTAGTCCAGCCGGAAGTCCTTATCGTTGGCGCAGGGCCTTCAGGCCTGATCATGGCGCATGAACTGCTGCGCCGCCGGGTGCCGGTGCGCCTGCTGGAAAAGCGCCGGGGCCCCTCGCACACCACCCGCGCAATGACGGTCCATGCCCGCAGCATGGAGATGTTCGAGCACATCGGCATGGCCCACCGTCTGGAGGAGGTCTGCCTCAAATGCCCGGGCAATATTTACAATTTCCCTGGGCGCACATATGAGAGCCAGCCGCGCACCGATTACCGCGTGCTGCCCACGCGCTTCCCCTTCTACTACAAGATCAACCAGAACGATTTCGAGCAAGTGCTGCGCGAACACCTGCTGGCGCAATATGACATGCGGCCCGAATATCGCACCGAATGCGTCGGGCTGGAAGCGGGCGAGGGCGGTGTCGAGGCACAGATCCGCCTGCCCGATGGAACTATCGAGACGCAGAACTTCGGCTGGGTCGTCGGTTGCGACGGCAAAAACAGCTTCGTGCGCGAGACGGCGGGCATCGCCTTCACCGGCGACATCGTCGCCGAAATGGCGATGATGGACGTCGTGCTCGACAACGTGAATTTCGATGATCGCTGGATGAACTATTTCTTCAACCGCGACCTCTTCATGAACTGCACCAAGCTTCCGGGCAAGAACTGGCGCCTCTACATGAGCGAGCCGACTGGCGAATATGTCCATGCCGAGGACAAGCGCGCCTCGTTCCAGGAAGTGGCAGACAAGATCGGCATCGGCATACAGATCGGTGAACCCGAATGGGCTACCGCATGGGAAATCCGCAACAATATCGCCGAAAGCTATCGCAACGGCCGCCTGCTGATCTGCGGCGATGCCAGCCACATCCACTCGCCATCGGGCGGGCAAGGCATGAACGGCTGCATGCAAGATGCCTTCAACCTAGGTTGGAAGCTCGCCGCCGTCGTCCGCGGCGAGGCGAACCAAGCGATCCTCGACAGCTATGAGAAGGAGCGCAAGCCCATTGGCGAGCAGATCAGCGAAGGCGCCATGGCCACCCATCACATCGTGATGGGTTTCGGCGAAGAACCCGAAGAGCGCTATCACCTTACACAGGTTGAAGGCTGGGAACCGCATACTATCCGCCTCGTCTCCGGCCTCTCGCACACCTATGCCGAGAACGTCGTCGTGCCCGCCGGCCTGTCCCCCGTTGCCGGGCCGCGCGCAGGCGACCGCGCGCCCGATGCCCTGCTGATGAAGGAGCCGCAAAAGCGCGTCTATGACCTCACCCGCCACCCCGATTTTACCGTGCTGGCGATCCCCGGCAAATATGTGGAAGGCGACGAAGCGAGGGCGCGCGAACTGCGCGACAGGCTGGAAATGACTTACCCCGGCCGCGTGCGAGTGTTCCTCGTCACCGACAAGCTCGACGAAAGCGGCTTCGACTTCGACCACCGCGTGCCAGACGAGACAGGTGAGGTGCGCGAGCGTTACAAAGTGGGCGATGAAGGTCGCTTCGTCCTAATCCGCCCGGACCTCTACGTTGGCTTGCCGACAGTGCCTTACGAAGGCCTGGCAATGGTAGACTATATGCAGCAGTGGTTTGGCTGAGGTATTTGCGATTGCCTCTTCTATCGATCACCTCAGCCGCCTAAAGCACAACATGGCTTTGAAGAAGCTGGAAAAGGTGCGCAAGGCCGCGTAATTGCGCCTGCATGGCCCTGACTGTCTGGTTTGCGGCAGGGCACGCTCAAATATGTTGGTAAGGACGCCTGACCCCGGATCAAGTCCGGGGTGAAGAGTGATTTACGTTGACGAAATTCGTCAATCTTGCGCTATCCTCCCGCGCATAGACCTTGGGAGGGGCCACATGAAAATCCGTATTGCGATAGCAGCCGCAGCATTAGGGTTGGCGGGCTGCAATGACACGTCCGCGCTTGAGGAACGGGTGCAGTTGCTGGAGGACCAGCAAGCAATCGAGCGGGTGATCACTGACTATGCGGCATATCTCGATGCGCGCGATTACGACGGCTATGTCGGCCTCTTTACCGAGGACGGCGTCTGGGCCAATGGCAATACACGGCGCGAGGGGCAGGACGAGATCCGCGAGATGCTCACCAGCCTGTTTGGCGAGGTGCCGGAGGATTACGTCAACCTCTCCAGCTTCCACCAGATCAGCAATTTCGAGATCGACCTGGATGGCGACACAGCCTTCGCCAAGTCGCGCTTCATCTTCGTGATGCGGGGAGAGGGCGGGGCGCCGACCAACGAGCTTTCGGGCCAGTATCATGACTGGCTGGTGCGCACACCAGACGGCTGGAAGATCGCCGAACGCGTCGATCACACGGTAATGCCCACGCCTGAGGAATGGGTCGCGGAAGTCTCCGCATGGGGCGCGAATACGCTGGAGGATTGAACGGCTGCAGCTATGGTGCCGATGTGCGCAGCTCCTGTGCGACGGTCAGCATGTAGTTCCTTCCCGTGGCGGTCAGCAACTCCTCGGCCAGCATCGTGAGCGCATCAGCCTTGAGCAGTAGCGGCTCTGTGGCTTCGGCATCGATAGCGATCAAGTGGTCCGCCAATTGTGCACCGCCTTCGTGAAGTGCTTGCCGGGCATGCGCCATAAGGGCATCCGGCCCGCCGGCCAGCGCTGCCACACGCAGTGCTTCATCGCGTCGGGGCATCGAGAAGAGGGTGGTCGGATGACGCGATGGTTCCGGTAGCTATAAGGTTCGCCACCGAGGTTTCACTCGCCATCAGTCCGAGGCTTCTGAGACTTAGACGCAAGCAGAGTTCGCAAGACGCTCTCAAGCGCAAGTTTGATAATAGGTATAGGGAAAATTGGAGCGAGCATAGGGATCCGAAAACCTTGATCGCCTGTAAAATCAGGACCCTCGAGGTGTTCGGGCATTTTGGATTATCTTCTTATTGTGCCGATCTCAAAGCAACCATAACTCTATTATCCTGGCCGGAGATTTCCGCCATGTTCCTGTTGGCTTCGAGGGCCAGTTCAAGTCCTTCTCGGTTTCCGAAGCGGTAGCTGTATCCGACCCCGGCGAGAACACGGCGTATGCCAGAGACTCGTTCCCAACGGTAGTTGGCATAGAAGCGGTTACGTCCACTATCATCGTTAGCAGTCAGCTTTGCTCCCAGCTGATAACCGCACCGCATGGCAGAGCTATCCACGGCATTGTCTTCGCAAAGCAGGCCAGGGCTGACCAACAAGCGCGTCAGAGCACCGTATTCTTCTGACGAACCTGCCAAGGTGATAGGCGCTGTTACCGGCACACTCAAACGAGTGACATCGACCGTTCCAACATCGAAGGCGATACCCGAACGGTTTTCGCCGAGATATTGAGCGGAAAGGCTGGCCGAGCCTAGCCTTTCCACAGCGCGAGACAATATCGCGTCGGTGGTGATGACCGTGTCGCCAACAGCTAGATCCCCACTCAGCATCCAGCCAAACAGATGACGCCGGCCGCGCATGGTCCCATCAAGAACAAAGCCGTCACTTTCGGCAAGACCAAAATCATACCAGGTTCGGCCCAAGCCAGCAAAGACACCGGCGCGCAGATCGTCGGTGAGCTGGTAGCGGCCATATGCTGTAACCTGGAGGCTCGTGTCCGAGATCGAGCTATGGTCAAAGCCAATCAACTCATCGCTCGATCGCGAGGCCAAAGCACTAAGGCCAACAGTGACGTCTTGATCCAGCCGCGTCTCGAAGCGAAGCGACGCGAAGATCCGCGAATTCCAGTTCCCACCTACATTTGAATAGGTCAGGCCCGCATCAGCGTATACCTGATGGCGACGACCACATTCCGACAACCGCTGGGAATACTGGAGATCGACGTTACCGCTACTCTGGTTGGCTCGAGCCGAACCGGACAGATCCCTGGGATCAGAACAGGCATCATCGTTGGCCCCGCGCATGAGTGCCTCATTGAAGCTCAGCATGTCGCTTAGACCATGAATGGCATAAGTCCGCAGGCTGGTCCGCAGCTGCGCACCAATTTCGTCCAGCTTTTGCCCTATCTCATCAACATTTACGATCGTCACGGTCAAAGTCTGGTAGCTTACGTTACCCGCAGCATCGACAGCCTTAACGCGCACCACATAAGTGTTGTTACTGTCTACATCGGTCGGATTTTCGTAGTCAGGTGCAACCAAGAACACAATTGCACCTGTTTCAGGGTCTACCTGGAACTTGGCTGCATCCGAGCCGCCATCAATCGACCAGGTTACTTCCTCATTAGCCGTGAAGGTGGTTACTGCCGTAAGCCCTTCATTGATAGTGATCGCTGACTCTGCAGCCCCCTCACCACCACTCGGGCCAGTGATTAGCGGCCCTGTATCGTCGAGGTCGAGCACTGTTACCGTTATCGTTTGCGTGCTGATATTGCCAGCAGCATCCGTCGCAGTCACGGTCAGGATATAGGTATTGTTCGTGTCGCTATCGGTCGGCGCTTCGAAGTCGGGCGCGGCCACAAAGGTGATCGTCCCATCTTCTGCGATCTCGAACTTGCCCTGATCGTTACCGCCAACAATCAACCAAGTGACTTCCTT
>CAZYAL010000015.1:13361-41902 GCA_964645635.1 uncultured Sphingomonadaceae bacterium
CGATCTCGAACTTGCCCTGATCGTTACCGCCAACAATCAACCAAGTGACTTCCTTATCGGCAAGCAACCGCGTCACGCCGGTCTGACCTTCGTTCACCGAAAGTTCCGACGCAATCGCACCCGGACCACCGCTCGGACCAGTAATTGCCGGAGGTACGTCGTCCACATCGGTCTCGTTCAGCGCAACCTGCACGGTCGTGCTGTTGCTCCCATCGCTCACCGTCACGGTCAGCGTCTGTGTGTTCGGCGTCTGCTCGAAGTCATTCGCCAGCGAGGCAACACCGTCAGCTGTCAGCGTGATCTCGCCGGTCGAGCTGTTGATCGTGTACCACCCGTTGGGATCGCCGCCCGTGATGCTGAACGTCAGCGTGTCACCCTCAGCGTCCGTCGCAGACACCTGGCCAAGCACGTCACTCGTGCTCGAGCCTTCCGCATAGTCAAAGCTGTAGCTCGTCCCGCTGCCGGCATTCTGATTGGTGAACACAGGGGCTGCATTCAGTCCCGCATCATCATCGCCAATGGTATTGGTCGCTGTCAGGTCAGACGCCGTAGCGCTGAGCGATGCTGTCCCACTCGTCACACCCGTCAGCGTAACGATGACCGTCTCATCGCCTTCCACCAGGCTGTCGTCGATCATAGGCACGCTAATCGTCGCGCTCGTCGCATTCGCTGAAATCGTCACCGTGCCAGACAGTGCAGTGTAGTCCGTGTTAGCAACTGCCGTACCGGTCACTGAGTATCCGACTACCGTGTCCGTCGTAGAGGCAGTGCTCAGGCTGACCGTAAATACGCCACTGGTCGATGGCTCAGACGCATCCGTCGTGTTCGCAACACTCACGGTGGGCGTTGGGTCCAGCGGGATATGGTTATTAATCACGCCATTGGACGTTGTTGCGGGTGATGCTCCAACTACGAAGGAGAAGTCTAGGTAGTAAGTGGTGTCATCGGAACCAGTTGGCGCAGTCGCTTGAGGCTGGATCGCAACGATGCCGCCGCCGAGGCCAGGGTCAAAGGGCCCTGATGATGAGGGGATTGCGAGGCTCTGGAAGGTGTAGCCTGAAGGTTCTGTTACATCGAGTGTGTAGACACCGTCAGAGGCGCTGCTGTTAAGCACAAAGCTATACTGCCCGTCTGCTGACGTAGTTTGGGTGTTGGGACCCCCTAGGGCTTGGTCCAACCAACCATTCGGCACGAGCGAACCGTTGTAGTTGAAGGTCACAACGGCCCCTGCCACAGGCTGGCGCGTGGCCGCATCGTACACGACCCCTGCAGGGTCGATTACGACAGCATCGACGCCAGTCACATTGGTGCTGGTGTCGGCAACGGAAATCGATGACACCAAGTAACCGCTGTTATTCCCGACTGATGATCGGGCTTTCGCCTTGTAGTTGCCTGTCGACTCAAATTCGACTTTATAAGTTCCGGGAGCCACGTTGCTGAACGTGTATGTCCCGCCTGATCCACTTGTAGTCGTCTGCAAAAGCTGATCTGCATTGCTAAGCAGCCTGACTGTACGGCCACTCAATCCATTGCCGCCGCCGTTTCGTACAGTCCCGGAAATGGAGCTGTTGCTGACAAAGTCTACGGCTGCCGTGTTGCTTATTGGGTAGCCGTCTACTGTACCGGTGATCGTGGCCGTCTCAACTGACGTCGAAGAGGTCAACGTAGCAGTGTACGTCCCATCCCCATTGTCAATTACACTCGAAAGCGAGCCGGCATCGGTAGACAAAGTGACGGTATTTCCTCCAGCAGATAGATTATTTCCATTGACGTCTTTGAGCTGGACGGTGACCGTAGATGTGGAAGTTCCGTTTGCTAAAATGCCGCCTGGCGAAGCGGTTATTATGGAAGTTAGGCCGGCCGGGTTTATTGATGCTGGCTTTGATGTGGCATAATCGTTCAATGCACTGAACAGTCCAGTAGTAGCGGCATTTCCTGAAATTACGGTGCCTTGATCTCCAGATGCTGTGTCAGCATAAACCCTAGAGCTGTTCACGAATTGCAAAAGATAGGTCTTTCGAAGCCCGCTTGTAACGACGTATGAGGTTCCGTCATCAACTCCGTCTAATACTGTGAGGCCAACACCGTGGACAGTTGATCCTTGAGTATCGCGCCAATTTACGGCTGCATTGAAAGTAGAGGTCGAGCCGTTGCTGAATTGGAATGTGACTGTGACCGAGTAGTCGTTTCCTTGGCTTCCGCCAAATTGGCCGTTATCAGTCGTGTCAGACACTACCGCGCCAATGATGCCGAGCGTCGCGAAAGTGCTTAATCTTGTGGGTTGGTGGGCGCTGTTGTTGTATTCGCCTATTACGCCGCTTTCAAAGCCGACGCTTACTGTCGTCTGAGCAACCGCGGGGGCGCTCAGCAGCAAGGCGGACAAAAGAGCAAAAAGCACAAATTGGAGTAGGTGGCGAAGTGAACCCATGACGTTGTCGCTGTTGGCGGTATGTTGATCTCGGCCCCTTAGTTTAGCTATCCAAATTAGTCAGCAAAAAATAGACCGGCCCCGCCGAGTGGTCCGTGTGATTTGTTATTGCAAGATTGCCTCCGGCGCCATGGCTGGCCGCAGGTGGGGCGTAGCGGAACCGGAGGGCGACGGACGATAGCCCAGCGAGCTGTGTGGCCGGACGGTGTTGCAAGCGCCTCGCGCACCGACTGAATGACTGCGGATATCAGGAAGCTCGCAACCCAGATCGCAAGGACGGACGTTGGAAAATCGATGGGTCGCCAACGAAAATATATGGCCCACAAAAGCTGCCAGAGCAGGAACGGGTGGAGGCAGCTCGGGCGCTATCTACGGCAAAACCCAAGGATGATGCTTCCACCGTACACGGTGTACACGGTGTACATGATCTAGACTCCTTCTTTGGAACCCCTCTCTCCCTTAACGATGACTGTGATGAAGAAGAGTTATAAAACCGAGTACACCATGTACACCGTGTACACGTCGCTGCCTGATGGGGGACATTGCGTCCCCCGTTGGGTGAATAGCGGCTTCCTATCGCAGGATTTTTACAGGAAAAAGGCTGATTTGCCATCTAAGCCATTGAAAAGATGGCGCACCCGACAGGATTCGAACCTGTGACCTCTGCCTTCGGAGGGCAGCGCTCTATCCAGCTGAGCTACGGGTGCAACGGCAGCTGCGCCTAGCAACAGCTTGGCGGCGCGCCAAGCGTAATCTGTTGGGGGTGCTGGCGGCCGGTGTGATTACTGGCGTGAGCCAGCTTCGCCGAACTGGTTGAGCTTCGATCCATCGGGCCGGGTTACGGTGACGTTGAAGCCTCCGTTGCGATCATCGCGCAGTGGGTAGTAAGTGAGGTCGATCACCTGGCCTGGCGCCAGCGAACGGCGCGACCAGCCATAGCGCACCAGATGGTTCGGGCTCATACCCTCGAACGCCCAGCGGTTGCCCTGCTTGTCTGTGGCGTAAAGGAAGGTGTGCGGATTGGTCCATTCCCAGCGCACCACCGTCATTTCCGCCAGCGCCTTTTCATCGCCCCATGCGAACATGGCGGTGGAGTGGTGGGCGGAGCCCGGCACAGTCATGGTGGCGACACCGGCCATGGCGATGGCGCAGCCCATGAGGCCGCGGCGAAGTATCTTGCTGTTCATGCTCTCTCTCCTGCAACAGCACGTCTGAACGTTTGCTGATCGCTTGGTAGCCGATCATCTAAACTTTCTTGACGAAATCAAGCGGCCTGCTTGACTTGATACGAATTGCGACATCATTTGCATGGGCAAAGGCAGCCTGCTTGGCCATGAAATGGCAGTGCGAGGCAGAGGATCAGCCTTCATCGGGAGATGGGCACCAAGCCCCGGGGAGAGACAATCAGCATGACATTGCGCAAGACCTTGGTTCAGCTTTCTGTTTGCAGCACGCTATTGGCGTTTTCAGGTGCCACGCAGGCGCAAGACGAGGCCTATGTGCCCGATCGCGCCACCGCTTACGAAGAGGTGCTGGACCTGCCTGACTTCACCGGTAACTGGTATCCTGACTGGTCGCGCCTTTTCGCCAATCGCGCCCGCCCGCCGCAACTGACGCCTGCCGCGCAGGAAGCCTATGACGCCTATCTTTCCTCGGTGAGTGAGAACGGCCCGAACCAGGAAGCGCAAGCCCAGTGCCTGCCACCCGGCCTGCCTGGCACGCTGCAGCAGCCCTATCCGCTGGAAATTCTGTTCTCGCCGGGCCGCACAACCATCATCACCGAAGCATACGAGCAGGTGTTCCGCATATACACCGATGGCCGCGAACTGCCGGCTGACCCCGATCCCTTCTTCAAGGGCAACATCACCGGCTTCTGGGAAGGGGACATCCTGGTGTTTGACGTGGTTGGCCTGCACCCTTCCACCAATATCACCGTAGGCATCCCGCATACTGAAAAGAGCCGCATCCACGGCCAAATCGAACGCGTATCCGCAGAAGAGTTGGTGATCACCATGACAATCACCAACCCGGACGTTCTGGAAGTGCCTTACATCGCCAAGGTATCCTATCGCCCGGACAACGACTTCCCTATCCGCGAATATGTCTGCCAGGAAAACAATCGCCTCGATTCGAGTGGTGACGGCGCGAATATCGACCTCGACTTCGAGCATGGCTTCGAGGCGCTGGATTAGCCGTAAAAGCGGTTCCGGCAAGGGGATTTGCCCTGCGCTAACTAAATGGCAAGCAGAACAGCGCTACAAGCGCTTGGTATGAACGCGCCTACTGGCTTTCCCATGCGCCCCGTTGTGGGGGCAAATTCTACCAGCTTGCGCTGGGCAGCCTTGCTTGAGGCAGGCAAGGTCGTTTGCGCCCTGGCCGGATGGGCCGCCGAGCAGCCGAGCAAGCAGGTACGATCATTTCCGGTGCTGGTGCGCGATTGCCCCAAGTGGCAACGCGAGCTTGCCGAGAACAGCGCGGCAGACTTTGCCGCGGTGATGGAGCCGGGCATTGCCGCGCTGCTGGCGATCAACGCCCGCGGTGTAGATCCGCGCCCCGCTGCCCGCGCGCTATGGCAAGAGTTCACCTCCGCCCGCGGCGCGATCCTCGACATGTTGCCCAAAGGCAGCGAGATGGGCCCTCGCCGCAGCGCCTGAGACCGCTAATCCGAGCGGGCACTCCACGGCGCTTGACGATGTTCCTATTTCGTTCCAATCTCAAGATATGAGCGATTCGTCCCCTGAAGAGATTAATGCTGGCGTGAGCGGATTGCGCTCTGCCGCTGTGGTGCGCGGTATCTGCCGCCTGTTTGCCCGCAATGATATCTGGGTGATCCCCGAAATGCCCCTGCGCAACAATCGGCGGGCGGATCTGATGGGTATCGACGGCAAGGGTCGCATCGTGATTGTGGAGATCAAGACCGCACGGGGGGACTTGATGGGTGACGGCAAGTGGCCTGACTATCTCGACTTTTGCGACCGTTTCTTCTGGGGTGTCCCGCCAGAGCTCGACCGCACCTGCCTTGAAGGCGAGGATTTCCGGCCGGACCTGTGCGGAGTGATCGTGGCGGATGAATATGATGCGGAGATCATCCGTCCTGCCCCCAGCCACCCGCTCGCCGCTGCCCGGCGCAAGGTGGAGGTGGAACGGCTCGCGCGGGCAGCCCTGCGCCGCCACGCCTATCTCAGCGATCCGCAGAGCGTCGGCCGCATCATCGATGCCTTGCCAACTGGCTGAAGCTTGATTTCGGGCCGAAAGCCTGTCCCCGCCCGGATTGCTTTGCTAATCGCTCATCCGTGACCCTTGCGATCATCATTTCGGCCCTGGCAATGACGGCAATCGTCGCTGGGCGCTACATGCTCACTAGCGGCTTCTTTGCGTGGGCCACAAGCAAAGTGCGCCCCGGGCTCTACAACGGGCTGGAGCCGCAGATCCGAACCGAAATCTGGTGGTCGCTCGCGTCAGCTGCGATTTACGGCGTGCCAGCAGGCGTGGTGGCCTGGGGATGGCAGGAGCTGGGCTGGACCCGCATATACACTGACGTGACGGCTTATCCGCTATGGTATTTGCCGCTCTCGCTGTTTGTTTACCTCTTCGCGCATGACACATGGTTCTACTGGACGCATCGCTGGATGCATTTCCCCAAGTGGTTCCGCATCGCCCACGCCGTGCACCATGCCAGCCGCCCGCCCACGGCATGGGCGGCCATGAGCTTCCACCCGATCGAGGCGATAACGGGCGCGGTTGTGATCCCGGCGCTCGTGTTCCTTATCCCGATCCATGTGGGGATGCTGGGGCTGGTGCTGTTGATCATGACGGTCATGGGCGTCACCAACCACATGGGGTGGGAGATGTTCCCGCGCTGGATTGTTCATTCCCCGTTGGGGAACTGGCTGATAACGGCCAGCCATCACCAGCGCCATCATGACGAGTATCTATGCAATTTCGGACTGTATTTTCGTTTCTGGGATCGCCTGTGCGGCACCGACAAAGGGCTCTCGCAACGCTGGGCCTGACAGCGGGCACACTGGCGCTTGCCCTACCATCGGCACCAGCCAATTCGGTGGAAGGCGGTGCATCCGTACGCGTTACCGTAACTAACCTGCGCAACCAGGAAGGCGTGGTGATGGCTTGCATGACGGCCGATGAAGAGCACTTCCCGCGGTGCCGCAATGACGCCAATTCCCATCGTGCGACTGTTTCCGCAAATGGGCAGGTGGTGCTGCGCTTCGACAATGTCCTGCCGGGCACCTATGCCATCGCGCTGCTTCATGACGAGAACGAGAACGGCAAGGCTGACCGCGCCTTGTCGATGATTCCCAAGGAAGGCTTCGGCTTTTCGCGCGATGCGGCCGTGCGCATGGGCCCACCCGATTTCGAGGATGCCGCCTTCGAAGTGGGTGCCGGCCCGGTGAACCAGACCATCCGCATGCGCTACATGCTCTAGTTGTTTAGTCCCAGTATGTGATGGTGAAAAATTGTCATCAGCACACCGGCGGGATTTATGAGCCAGTGTCTCCACGGCGGCGCCCGCCTTGCCATCCACGCAAGAAAATCATGTATCCCGTGCGACGCATTCGTTAGGGCTGCGCGCATGAGCGAGATCTATCACCCGCCCCGCAAACACTCTGTCGAAATTGCTGGTCACAAGACTTCGATCAGCCTCGAGCCACTGTTCTGGGACATGCTCAATGCACAGGCGCAGAAAGTGAAGGTGCCGATCAACGCCCTGATTGCGCGCATTGATGCGGAGCGCATACAGGCCGAGAATCCTCCCGGCCTCGCCAGTGCGATCCGTGTGTGGCTTGTGGCGCAAATTATTGAATGGAATGAGACAGAAGCGTGACAATGGGCATTGCTGCTCCCGCTCGTTCGCCCTAGTCTTTGCGAATGAGTGACAAGAAACCGATCCGCAAGGCCGTGTTCCCCGTTGCCGGGCTTGGAACCCGCTTCCTTCCCGCGACCAAGGCCATTCCCAAGGAATTGTTGCCGATCGTCGACCGCCCGCTGATCCAGTACGCGGTGGACGAGGCGCGTGAGGCGGGGATTGAGCAGATGATCTTCGTCACCGGGCGCGGGAAGACTGCCATCGTCGAGCATTTCGACGTCGCATACGAACTCGAAACAACGATGAGCGAACGAGGCAAGTCACTCACTGTTCTCGAACCGACCCGAGCCACGCCGGGTGATATCATCACCGTGCGCCAGCAGGTGCCGATGGGGCTTGGCCACGCGATCTGGTGCGCCCGCGCCATCGTGGGTGACGAGCCCTTCGCGATCATGCTGCCGGATGAGCTGATGGTGGGCGCACCCGGCCATGGTTGCATGAAGCAGATGGTCGATGCCTATAACGATGTAGGCGGCAACCTCATCTCTGTGCTCGAAGTGCCAGAGGAAGAGGTCTCCAGTTACGGCGTGATCGATCCGGGTGCGGCAGACGGCGCGCTGACAGAAGTGAAGGGGCTCGTTGAGAAGCCGCCAATGGCCGAAGCGCCGTCCAACAAGATCATCTCCGGCCGTTACATTCTGCAGCCCGAAGTTATGCGCACGCTGGAAACGCTGGGCAAGGGTGCGGGCGGCGAGATCCAGTTGACCGATGCCATGGCCCGCATGATCGGCAAACAGCCGTTCCACGCCGTAACATTCGATGGGCGCCGTTTCGATTGCGGCAGCAAAACCGGTTTTGTCGAAGCAACGCTGGCACTGGCATTGGAACGAGAGGATATGGGAGCCGAGGTCCGCGCTATTGCCGAGCGGCTGCTGCGCGCCTGATCAGGAAGCCAGATACGAAAAGGCGGCAGTCACCCTGCCACCTTTTTCATCCTCGCTGGTGGTGCGGGCTTATTCTTCGGGACCACCCTGTGCACCAACGCCTTCATCAAGAGCGGCATAGGCAGTGGTCATATAGGGGATCGGGTCAACCGCTTCGCCGTCCACGCGCACTTCATAGTGCAGGTGCGGTCCGGTGGAGCGGCCGGTGGAGCCGATATAACCGATCAGCTCACCCTTGCGCACATTATCACCGGCAGCAACCGTATATGAAGACAGGTGCGCATAACGGGTTTGCATGGCGGCGCCGTGTTCGATCTGAACGTAATTGCCATAGGAACCGAAGTATTGGGCGCGGCCTACACGGCCATCCGCGGTGGCGTAAACCGGTGTGCCACTGGCTCCTGCCAGGTCAACGCCGTTGTGCTGGCGGCGCTGGCGCAGGATCGGATGATTGCGCATGCCATAACGGCTTGTCAGCTGCACGCCCTCAACCGGCATACGAGACGGGACTGAAACGGCGTTGCGGGGGGCAGCGGCGATTTCGCCGGCGGCGGTTATCCGGCCGCCATCGTCAAGCGCTTCCCAGCTGGCAAACAGTTCGCCGAATTCCTCGTCAGCCATATCGTCTGTGATATCGAGCGTGTCGACAGCGCTGGTGATCTGGGCGGACGCAGCGTTGGCGCCTTCCTTGGCGAGCGCAGGGGTTGCCCCGAAGGCAAGTGCGGCGACGGCACCGATTACAGACTTCAAGATCATGCGATCCCTTTGTTGTTTTACGACGCAAAAACGCCTGGCTTTGGTTCTTTCGCCGGACCCCTAAGGCTCTCC
Source organism: uncultured Sphingomonadaceae bacterium (assembly GCA_964645635.1). Lineage (GTDB taxonomy): Bacteria > Pseudomonadota > Alphaproteobacteria > Sphingomonadales > Sphingomonadaceae > Alteraurantiacibacter. Next base: position 22,387 of record CAZYAL010000015.1, read on the forward strand.
GCCCAGAGAGCCCCTCTCCGAAATCTGACTTTGCCGGGCGCGGTGGCCCGACTGGTCGATTACAGAGCTACGTGGACAAAGGTTAATTAAGCAAGCGCCTCATAGGCAGGGCGCGACAGACCGGCTGCAAGACGCGCTGAGTCGTTGAATGGTGGCTTCAAGCCTCCCTTGAAGTGCCGTTTCACCAGCATTTTCCAATGATTCTCGACAGATTCGTCCCGCCGACGGCAAACTTCGTTAAAATGGATTGATCCCGCACGCACGTGGCGGATTTCGTCGTCAAGGATTCGTTTGAGGATTCGCGCGCCATTTTCATCACCTTGCGCTCGCACCCGCTCAAGCGTCGCAGGCGTCACATCCAGCCCCCTGGCCTCAAGCACCATGGGCACGATGGCAAGCCTGGCAGCCACATCGCCTGCGGTATCCTGCGCTGCACTCCACAGCCCGTCATGCGCGGGAAGATCGGTATAGCCCGCGCCCATAGCATTCAGTTTCCGCTCGATCAGGGCGAAGTGCATCGCCTCGTCAGCGGCTACGGCAAGAAAATCCGCCACGAAGTTCTCGCCCATCTCACATCCGAATCTCCCGACGATATCGAGAGCAAGGTCAATGGCAACGAACTCAATGTGGGCAAGCGAATGCCACAAGGCGATGCGGTTCTTCTCCGATCCGCCACGCCCGCGCTTGGGCATCTGTGCTGGGTGAAGCAGTTCCAGCCGGTCAGGCCACGCGGGCCTGTCAGGCATGGTGACCGTGAACTGTGCAGGCAGGTGCCCCTTGCGCCATTCGCGCACCAATCGCCGCGTGGCCATCACCTTGTCGCGCGGCTCTGCCGTCAACAACACATCGCGAAGCGCAGTTGAAAGGTTAGCCATGATGGCGCAGCATTGTCCTTACAGCGCCTTGGCGGCTTCCAGCACCTCGGCAGCGTGCCCCTTAACCTTTACCTTGCGCCAGACCTGCGCGACCCTGCCATCGGTATCAATGAGGAAGGTGGAGCGTTCCATGCCCATGAAGCTGCGGCCGTACATTGATTTTTCCACCCAGATGCCCAGCGCATCTGCCAGCCCGCTCTCTTCCGGATCGGTGGCCAGCGGGGCCTTGAGGTCATGCTTGGCAATGAAGTTCTGGTGTTTCTTAGCCGAATCCTTGCTGATGCCGAGCAAGCTGGTGCCCGCCGCCTTGAATTCGTCCGCAAGCGCCGAGAAATCGATGTTCTCGGTGGTGCATCCCGGCGTGTTGTCCTTTGGGTAGAAGAATAGCACCAGCTTGCCGCCCTTGAAGTCTGACGGCCTGACGCTGCCGCCTTCGGGCGTTTCCATGGCTACATCGGGAACGCTGTCTCCAACATCGGGGCGGTTGCTCATCGGTCAATCTCCAGTTGTTCGCCAAAGTGGCGCTGCCACTGCCCGGCCACCGCTTTTCGTGCCTCAGCCAGCCGGGCGAGCAGCGCGGCAATATCGCTTTGGCCACATGCGCGAGCGAGCGCAATACGGGCGGCAGGCGGTGGCAGCTCGCTTTCGGGAGCCAACAGGCGAGCCGCGATCAGCAAACGCGCAAGTTCGAAGAAGTGCTCCGCAAAATCTCCTGGCAAATGGCCTGCCACTGCCAGTTGGCCAATCGCCTGCTCGATCTGGGGGGTGAGCGCGATGTTTTCGCGCAACTGCAGAAAGTGGACGAGGAACTCGCAATCGACCAGACCGCCGCGCATCAGCTTCACATCGAGCGGCCCCTTGGGCGGTTTGTGCCTCGCCATCTCGCCGCGCATTTTGAGCACATCAGCCTTGAGCGCGTCCGGATCACGCCGGGCTTCCAGAACTTCGCGGATGATGCGTTGCAACTTCTCGCGCGCTTCAGGCGAGCCATAGATCGGGCGGGCTCGGCACAAGGCCATGTGCTCCCACGTCCAGGCGTCCTCGCGCTGATATTGCGCGAAGCTGTCCACGCTTACCGCCAGCGGCCCCTGATTGCCCTGCGGGCGCAGCCGTGTGTCGATTTCGTAGAGCGCGCCTTCCGCCGTGGGCGCACTCATCGCCGCAGTCACGCGTGTGGCAAGGCGATTGAAATAGAGGGAGGTGGTGAGCGGGCGATCGCCATCGGACTCAGACCCGGTCTCGCCATCGAAAAGATAGACTACGTCGAGGTCCGAGGCGTGAGTCAACGCCCCGCCACCCAGCCGTCCGAGGCCAAGCACCAGCAGTTCCGCGCCAGCGATCTTGCCATGCTTGGTCTCGAATTCGGCGCAAGCCGCATTGGCGGCGGTTTCCAGCGCAGCTTCCGCCACGCGGCAGGAACCTTCGGCGATATCGAGCGGGTCCTGCTTGCCTTCAACCAGCTGCACACCCAGCGCGAAGCGCTCCTCACCAACGACCTGACGGATATGGTCAAGCCGGGTTTCGTACATGTCATTCTCGCAAGCAGCCATGCGCGCGGCGAGGGTGGCGATATCTTCCGGCAAGTCGAATGCCGTCGAATCGATCAGCGCATCGAGCAGGTCCGCACGGCGCGCAAGCGCATCCGCCAGCGGCGGAGCGATAGTGAGGATGCGCAAGACCTGCCCCAGCAGGCCGGGACGCTGCTCAAAAAGGCGGAATAGGTTAATTACAGTAGGCAAACGTGCCAGAAGGGTTTCCCATCTTGCGGTGGCGCGATCAGGGTCCGTGGCGGTGGACAAGGCCCCGCACAGGTCTGGCGCGATAGCATCGAAAGCCAGCTGCGCCTCGTGGCTCTTGAGTGCTCGGATGGTCTCTTTCCAGCGCTGCGCTTTCTGCACGAAGTCCTCTGGCAGTGGCACTGGCCCGTCTGCCGACGCACCAGCGTTTTCCGCATCATCGCCGAGCAGACCATCATACCGATCGGCCACCGCGCCGCAGACTTGCTGTAATTCATCCAGCAACGCTGCCCCGTCAGGCAAACCATCCAGCCGCGCGACATTGTCCAGCGCCTCGGCCTTTATAGGCAGTACGTGGGTCTGCTGGTCATTCACCATCTGCAATCGGTGCTCAACCTGCCGCAATCGGTCATAGGCATCACCCAAAACGCGGGCATCCTCGGCAGCGACAATCCCTTCGGCAGCCAGCGCATCAAGTGCAGCACGTGTGCCCTTCTTGCGCAGGCTGGGCAGGCGGCCACCATAGATCAGCTGGTGCGTCTGGGCGAAGAATTCGACTTCGCGAATGCCGCCGCGTCCCTTCTTCACGTCGAAGCCCGGCGCAGGCACACGCGGGCCGGAGAAAGCCTGCCGGATACGCGATGTCAGCCGCCGGATCTCCTCGATCGCCGTGAAGTCCAGGTTCTTGCGCCAGATAAAGGGCCGCAATTGCGCAAGGAAATTCTCGCCCGCAGCAATGTCACCTCCGGCAGCGCGCGCGCGGATATAGGCCGCACGCTCCCACGCGAGTGCCGAGGATTCGTAATGGCTCATCGCTGCCGAAAAGCTGATCGCCAGTGGGCTGACTTCGGATGCGGGGCGCAAGCGCAGATCCACTCGAAACACATAGCCGTCGCCTGTCTGGTGCGAGAGCAGTTCGACCAACTGACGAGCATAGCGTTGCGCCGCTTCACCGGGTTCGTCCCGCTCGCGCCGTGGCAGCGTTGCGGGGTCGAACAGCAGGATCGGATCAATATCGGAGCTGTAGTTAAGCTCGCCCGCACCCTGCTTGCCGAGCGCAATTGCCGCAAGGCCTGCAGGCTTGGCATCAGGCACACGTTTGGTGATGACGTGAGAAATGGCCTTGTCGAGCGCCCGGTCTGCGCATGCAGAAAGCTCGCCCGTTACCTTCAGCAGCGGATAATGTCCTGCCAGATCACCGATTCCCAGCACCAGCGCCAACCCCACACGCTCACGCCGCAGCGCCACGCCAAGGTCCTCGTGGTCAGTGGCAAGGACTGCCGCCAGTGCCTCGTCCACCTTTCCCTGTGTCAGCAATTCCGTCAGTTCCGGAAAGCGCTGCATGGCCAGAGCAAGGAATGGCGAATGGTTGCGCGCGCGCTGAAGGGCATATGTCCAGTTGGCTGTCATACTCGCAGCACTGCATTGCAAATGCCTGCCGGGCAAGGGCTACGCTTGCCCAAGCTCCCCGGCTTTGCCAGATGGCAGGAATTGTCGAGTCACATCCCGGCTTGCGCGAAAAGGAATGCCTTAACCATGACCTACCGGATGCCCGCCGAATGGGCCGAACAGCAGTGGATATGGATCGGCTTTCCCGCCGCTGCGGATTTGTGGGAGGATGACCTGGATCCCGCACAGGAGCAGGTCGCGGCCTTCGCCAATGCGATTGCCGAGACGGGGCAGGAAGTGCGGCTCGTAGTCCGTGACGAGGTAAGCGAGGCGCAGGCGCGCGCATTGGCGCATTCCTCGATCATTTTCGAGCGTCACCCCTATGGCGATATCTGGCTGCGCGATACCGGCCCGCTGGTCCTCCTCGACAAGAGTGGCAAGCGTGCTGCGCAGCGTTTCGGTTTCAACGGCTGGGGCGGGAAGTACCTGCTCGATGGCGATCAGGAAACCGGTGCATCGATGGTTGCTGCAGGCGAGCTTGCAGATCGCGGTAAGGCGGACTGGGTGCTCGAAGGCGGCGCGGTGGACAGTGATGGCACCGGGCTGGTGGTGACCACCGCGCAATGCCTGCTCAACCCCAACCGCAACCCGCAATTGTCGCGGGATGATATCGCCATGCGGCTTGGGCGAGACCTCGGCTTTGCGCGAATCCTGTGGCTGGGCAACGGCTTGCTGGGCGATCACACGGATGGCCATGTGGACAACCTCGCCCGCTTCGTCGCTCCGGGAAAGATCGCCATTCCCGAAGCGATCCTGCCCGGCGATCCTAACTCGCAGACCTATGACGATGCTGCCGCACGTGCCGAAGCATTCGGGCTGGAAGTCGCCCGTATTCCTTCGCCTGGCCCGATGGGCGAAGGCGGTGATGTGGAGCCGGCAAGCTACATGAACTTCGTGATCGCTAATGATGTGGTGGTAGTGCCGGTCTATGGCTCGGAGATGGACGAGGCCGCCGTGGAAGCCATTGGCAAGCTGTTTCCCACGCGCAAGGCTGTTGGCCTGATGGCCGATGCCGTGTTAACGGGTGGTGGCAGCTTCCACTGTTGCAGCCAGCACGTTCCCAAGGCTGGCTGAACCAGCTCCGCGAGGCGGAGTTTTATCACTTCGTTAGGACTTTTAGGCGCAAAACGGGCCTTATGAGCAAGGCTATCACCCTTTCACGCCAGATTTCTTCCGATTCGGTCGAAGCTGTGCGCTTCGCCATCGTCAGCCTGTGCGGTTGCAGCCTGATCGCTGCCGGCGCTGCCCTGCCTTTCTGATATCAGCCAGTACACAGCGCCTGCATTGATCGCCTGATCGTCAGCCCTTCTGATCCGGCGCAGTTGCTGCACCCTTCAGCAGCGCCATGGCTTCATCCAGCTTGAGGAACTGTTGTTGCTTTTCGCCCAGCGTGCGCAATGCAACAGTGCCTTCCTCCGCCTCTCGCTTGCCGAGGACGAGGATGTAAGGGACCTTGGCGTGGCTGTGTTCGCGCACCTTGTAATTGATAGATTCGTTGCGGAAGTCCGTCTCCGCCCGAATACCTAGCTCCGCCAGCTGGTCTGCCACCTGCGTACCATAGGCATCGGCATCGGAAACGATCGTCGCCACCACTGCCTGCACCGGGGCGAGCCATGCGGGAACGCGGCCAGCGAAGTGCTCAATCAATATGCCGATAAAGCGCTCGTAGGAGCCGAAGATCGCGCGGTGCAGCATCACCGGGCGATGCTTCTCTCCATCCTCGCCGATGTAGGTCGCATCAAGACGTTCGGGAAGGACGCGGTCAGACTGGATCGTGCCTACCTGCCAGGTGCGGCCGATGGCATCGGTGAGGTGCCATTCCAGCTTGGGTGCATAGAACGCCCCTTCGCCGGGTAGTTCTTCCCAGCCGAACTCCTCGGTCGCCATGCCGGCATCGCGCACGGCCTGGCGCAGCTCTTCTTCAGCCTTGTCCCAGTGCGCATCGGAACCGAAGCGTTGCTCCGGTCGCAAGGCCAGCTTGATCTCGTAGGTGAATCCGAAATCCTTGTAGATGCGGTCCGCCAGTTCGCAGAAGGCGCGCACTTCGGACACGATCTGGTCCTCGCGGCAGAAAATGTGCGCATCATCCTGCGTGAACTGGCGCACCCGCATCAGGCCGTGCAGCGCACCATGCGGCTCGTTACGGTGACAGCAGCCGTTTTCATACAGGCGGATTGGGAGCTCGCGATAGGAAGTGATGCCTTGCTTGAACACCTGCACATGCGCAGGGCAGTTCATCGGCTTCAGCGCCATCCAGTCCGCATCGTTGGACACGATCGGGCCTTCATCTTCGGTGTTGGGCACCTCATCAGGGATCACGAACATGTTTTCGCGATACTTGCCCCAATGGCCGGATTTCTCCCACTGGCGGGCATCCATCACCTGCGGCGTCTTGATTTCCTGATAGCCCGCACCATCAATTGCGCGGCGCATGTAGGCCTCCAGCTCGCGCCAGATCTTGTAGCCATTGGGATGCCAGAAGACAGAGCCATGCGCTTCTTCCTGCAAATGGAACAGGTCCATCTCGCGGCCCAGCTTGCGATGGTCACGCTTTGCGGCTTCCTCCAGCCGGGTGAGGTGCGCGGCAAGCTGCTTCTTGTTGAGCCAGCCGGTGCCATAGATACGTGTCAGCTGCGCATTCTTCTGGTCACCGCGCCAGTAAGCTCCGGCAACGCGCATCAGCTTGAAAGCATCGGGATCGAGCTTGCCGGTGGAGGGCAAATGCGGGCCGCGGCACATATCAAGCCAGTCATCGCCTGACCAATAAACCGTCAGTTCCTCGCCATCGGGCAGTTCCCTAGCCCATTCGGCCTTGAAGCTCTCGCCATCGGCTTCCCACTTGGCGATGAGGTCAGTCCGGCTCCAAGCCTCACGCTTGAGCGGCTTGTCGGCCTTGATGATCTCGCGCATCTTGTTCTCGATGGCGGGCAGGTCATCCATGCCGAAAGGTTCGCGGCTGGCCGGGGCCATCACGTCATAATAAAAACCATCGTCCGTCGCCGGGCCAAAGGTAATCTGCGTGCCCGGCCACAAGGCCTGCACTGCCTCTGCCAGCACATGGGCATAGTCATGCCGTGCAAGTTCCAGCGCGTCTTCCTCGTCGCGCGAGGTGACCAGTGCCAACTCGGCATCGCCATCGAAGGGGCGGTTGAGATCGCGCAGCTCGCCATCCACCCGCGCGGCAATCGCGGCCTTGGCAAGGCCGGGGCCGATGGCCGCGGCAACGTCTGCCGGAGTGGAGCCTTCGGGCATTTCACGCACGGACCCATCGGGAAGGCTGATCTTCAACAACTCGCTCATCGAAACTCGCTCTCAAATTCAATCGCACGCGCCATGGCATAGAGCGGCGCGCACGCAAAGGGGCGGCGTCAGTGTTTGTGTGTTTCAGGTGGTTGACGCCGGACCACCCGAAACCGGGTGGCGGCAGTCGCGTATCAGGCCACGACCGACCGCCCCCGGCAAAGCGGGGTGGTAGTGGTTGTGGTGGTAGTGCGCTGCTGCGTCATGATGCGAGATTCTATAGAGCGCGAATCCAGCAAAGTCACTAAGCGAGCGATAGGGGCAACAATACGGCCCTTGGCGCTGCGCGATTGAAGGGCCATGTTGAGGGCGAGATGAGTGAGACCAACATCCAGTTCGCAGAGATCGCGGGCCGCCGCATCGCCTTTCGTCATACGCCCGGCACTGGCCCCGCAATCATCTTCCTCCCCGGCTACATGTCTGACATGGAAGGCGGCAAGGCGACTGCCATATTCAACTGGTGCGTAGCATCAGGGCGTGAATGCCTGCTGCTCGACTATTCCGGGTGCGGGCAAAGCCCCGGCGACTTTGCCGATGGCACGCTGTCGCGCTGGTGCGAGGAGGTGGTCGGTCTGGCCGAGCAGGTGATCGGCAGCAACCGCATTGTCATTACCGGCTCTTCCATGGGCGGCTGGCTGATGTTGCTGGCTGCCTGGGCGCTGGGTGAACGGGTGAGCGGCCTTGTCGGAATTGCCGCCGCGCCGGATTTCACCAATTGGGGATACTCCAAGAAACAGAAGACCGCGCTTGCCGCCGGCGAGACAATCTATGAGGAGAGCGACTATGGTTATGACCCGATGCCGACTCATCCCGGTTTCTGGAAAGATGGGCAAGCGCAGTTGCAGCTGGAAAGCGAAATCGACCTGACGTGCCCCGCGCGCTTGCTGCACGGAGAAGAGGACGCTGACGTGCCACCGGAAACGTCGCTGCGCCTGTCAGATGCGCTGCGTTCAGAAGATGTGCAGGTCACACTGGTCAAGGGCGGGGACCACCGCTTGTCGCGCGAAGGCGATATTGCCTTGTTGCTGCGAACGGTCGCTTCGCTTCACTGAACGGATTTGACTGACACATGCCAGCCTTCCTCGCCGCAACAATGATCTTCGCACAAGCCGCTGCGCCGCTTGCCCCTCCCACGGTGGAGGATGACCGGCTGGCCGCCTGCATGGCCGAAGCGCGCAGCGATCCTGCACAGGCGATCATAACCGCGAACGAGTGGATGGAAGGGCTGTCCGGCCCGTCTGCCAGCAATCCGCTCCAGTGCCTTGGCTTTGCCTATATGGGCTTGCTGCGCTGGGAAGCAGCGCGCGATTCCTTTTCTCGCGCGCGGGACACCCGCGGCATCGACGACCGGCTGGCACGTGCCCGGCTTGGCGCGATGGCAGGCAATGCGGCAATAGCGGCAGAGGACAATTTTCTTGCCCTGCCCCTGCTGCAAACCGCGCGCAGCGATGCCATTGCCGCGAACGACAATGCGCTTGCGGCCACCATCCTTGCCGACATTGCGCGTGTCGAAGTGAGCGAGGGGCGTGATGAGCGAGCGGCATCGGCACTAGAAGAGGCGCGCGGACTCAGCCCGCAGGATGCCGAAATCTGGGTGCTTTCTGCGACCCTTGCGCGGCGGATGGATGACCTGCCATCCGCGCAAGTCTGGATCGAAACCGCAGCCCGGCTTGACCCGGCCCATCCCGCAGTGGGGCTGGAAGCAGGCGTTATCGCTGCGCTGGGCGGAAACATGGAAGCCGCGCGGGACAGCTGGCTTTCGGTAATCGCGGTTGCTGGAGGTTCGCCGCCGGCCGATACTGCGCGCGCTTATCTCGAACAGATTGGAGTGGAAGTTACCGGAAGATGATCCCGCTTAGCGTCCTCGATCTCGTCCCCATACGCGAAGGGTTCGGTGTCTCCGATGCCTTCGTAGAGGCTGGCGCGCTGGCGAAAGCGGCGGAGGATGCAGGCTACAAGCGCTTCTGGGTGGCAGAGCATCACGCCAGCCCCGGCATCGCTGGCGGTGCAACATCGGTGGTGATCAGCCATATCGGCCATTGCACTTCCACCATCCGTATAGGCGCTGGCGGCATCATGCTGCCCAACCACAACCCCTTCGTGATCGCCGAACAGTTCGGCGCGCTGGATGGGCTGTTCCCGGGCCGCGTCGATCTGGGCCTTGGCCGCGCGCCGGGCGCAGCGCCGATCCTTGGGCAGGCCTTGCGCAAGGATTTGTCGCGCGCATCCGAGTATTTCCCGCAAGACGTGGTCGAACTGAGCGCCCTGCTGACGGGAGATATCGATCTGCCGATCACTGCAACGCCCGGCCGTGGGGCCAAGGTTGAAATGTGGATGCTAGGTTCCAGTCTGTTCGGCGCGCAACTGGCCGCCCAGCTGGGCATGCCTTATGCCTTCGCCAGCCACTTCGCGCCTGACCATCTCGATGCCGCGCTCTCGACTTACCGCGAACAATTCCGCCCTTCAGCCTATCTCGACAAGCCGCATGCCATGGCGGCGATGACGGTGATCTGCGCAGACACTGACGAGCAGGCGGAGCTGCTCGCAACCTCGCAAGACCAGTCCTTTGTCCGCTTGCGCAGGGGCGATCCGGGCAAATTGCCGCCGCCATTGCCTGGCTTCCGCGAGAGCCTGGACATGGGTGGGCGAGCGATGCTTGAACGACTCGGTGTCGCCCGAGCGGTCGGTTCGGCACAAACGGTGGCTGACAGGATTGGCCGTTTTATGGAGCGCACGAAGGCCGATGAAATCATCGTCTCCGGCGCGACCTATGACCCGCTGGCCCGGCAGGAATCGCTGCGGTTGACGATCAGGGCGCTCAATTGATGAAAATAGTTTCACCTACTACCAGTTTTGGAGCACCTTCTCGATTTGAAAGTCTAGAGATCATCTCTGGGAGATACCGGAACACCCGGCGCCGTCAAAGGTTGAACCTGTAAGTGCAGGTCACAGGATAGGTCTCGCGCGCGCAGGCGAGCAGCCCCGTAGGCGCTGCCGCGCTGGCACAGATCGCCAGCCAGGCACGCAACCTGCTGCAAGGATAACTGGCCGCTCGCCGCTTGACCTTGGGCGATATAAAGGCAAACCCCTTCGCCATGGAGAGTGGAGACGTCGTTATCGTCGGCACCGGGCACGGCGGCACGCAAGCCGCCATTGCCTTGCGCCAGCACGGGTTTGAAGGCTCGGTCCTTCTGGTGGGACGCGACAGCTCTGCGCCACATGAACGCCCGCCCTTGTCGAAGGACTATCTCACAGGCGAAGACACGAGCGATCGCATGCTCGACCGGCCAGAGAGTTTCTGGTCGGACAAGGGGATTCAGCTGCTGCTGGCAACGGTTGTCACTCGCATTGACCCTCTGGCCAAGGAAGTCTTGCTCACCGGCAATGAGGCGGTGCGTTATGGCACGCTTATATGGGCAGCTGGCGGCGATGCCCGGCGTCTCGACTGCCCCGGCGCCTATCTCGATGGCGTCCACGCGGTGCGTACCAAGTCGGATGTCAAAGCGCTCGCGTCGCCGCTTGAAGGCATGCCGCGGGTCGTGGTGGTGGGGGGTGGTTACGTCGGCCTTGAGGCCGCAGCCTTGCTCACAGAAAAGGGCTGCAAGGTCACGCTGGTTGAAAAGTTGGGCCGTGTGTTGGCTGACAGGGCGAGCGAGGAATTGTCACGCTTCTTCGAAGCGGAGCACCAGAGCCGCGGCGTGGACTTCCGCTTTGGTTCGCAAGTCGAAGCGGTCTTGGGTAATGGCGACAAGGTGAGCGGCGTTAGGCTCGCCTCTGGCGAAGAATTGCCATGCGAACTGGTGATTGTAGGGATCGGCATCGTGCCTGCGGTGGGCCCGCTGATCTCTGCGGGCGCTGCCGGTGCTGATGGCATCGACGTGGACGAATTCTGCCGCACCAGCCTTGATGACGTTTACGCCGTGGGTGACTGCGCCGCCCATGCCAATCCCTATGCTGATGGCGCGGTGATCCGGCTGGAAAGCGTGCAGAACGCCAACGACATGGCGATTGCCGCAGCCAAGACGATTTGCGGGGAAGGCGAAGCCTACAATGCCATGCCGTGGTTCTGGTCTGACCAGTATGACATCCGCATGCAGACAGCAGGCCTCAGCATGGGGTATGATCAGGCGGTGCTGCGCGGCGATCCGGTTTTGCGCAACTTCTCGGTCATATACCTTAAGGAAGGCAAGGTGATTGCGGTGGACGCGGTCAACTGCACGCGGGATTATGCGCAAGGCCAGAAGCTGGTGAAAGAACGGCGCGAAATCGATCCCGAACTGCTGGCAGACACCGAAACGCCGCTGAAGGAAATGCGCTAGGCTTCGCGCAGCCGCGCTGCTGCCCAATCAGCCGCTTCGGCAACGACCGGATCAGCATCGCCGCACAGCGATTCAACTTGCGCCAAAAGCGCGGCATTCCCGCTGTTGCCTGCAGCGATCAGGCAATTTCGCACGAAGCGATCACGCCCGGTGCGCTTGATCGGTGATCCTGAGAATTTTTCGCGGAATGCGGCATCATCGAGCACCAGCAATTCACTGAGCAAGGGTTCGGCCAGTTCCTCGCGCGGGGTAAGCGCCTTATGGCGCGATGCGGTCTCGGCAAACTTGTTCCACGGGCATGCAGCAAGGCAATCATCGCACCCATAAATGCGGTTTCCCATCGCCTCGCGGAATTCGTGCGGGATTGGCCCCTTATGCTCAATGGTCAAATAAGATATGCATTTTCTCGCATCTAACCGATATGGTTCTAAAAACGCATTGGTTGGGCAGGCGACCTGGCAGGCGCTGCAACTGCCGCAGCGGTCCTCGTGCGGCGCGTCTGGCTCGAACGGCAGCGTGCAGTAGATCGCGCCGAGGAACAGCCAGTTGCCGTGCTCGCGGTTGAGCAAATTGGTGTGTTTGCCTTGCCAGCCGATCCCAGCCGCCGCCGCAAGCGGCTTTTCCATGACCGGTGCGGTATCGACGAAAACCTTGAGAGCAACCTCTATGCCGTGCTTTTCAGCCTCGGCCACCAGCCAGCGGGCAAGCGCCTTCTCCGCCTTCTTCACTACGTCATGATAGTCACGTCCTTGCGCGTAGACCGATATGCGCGCTTTCTCCGGATCGCCCTCCAGCGCCAGCGGATCGATATCGGGCGCATAGGACATGGCGAGCGAAATCACGCTGCGCGCGTCGGGCCACATGCTTTGCGGACCTTGCCGAACCTCAGCGCGGTCCTTCATCCACTGCATGGTTCCGTGGAAGCCTTCGCCCAACCAATCATGCAAGCGGCCCGCACGCACCGGATCGTCTGTCGCGGGCGCAAATCCTATGGCCGCAAAGCCCACCTCTGCGGCCTTTTCGCGCAGCCCTTGCTGAAGCGATAAAATGACTTGCGTCTTAAACATAAACGATCTTGCTCGCATTCATGCTTAGAGTGTAACTCGTGAAGATAGACATTGCGACAAGCGAACTTGGCAAACCTTGGATTATTGCCCGCAGGCTGGTGGATCGTTTTGACGAAACCCTGACCGTAGCCCGGTAGGTCTGTGCATGGCTATGTTTGTCCGCGTCGGATCGAACGGGATCCGCACGAGGGTAATAGAGTCCGGGCCGCAAGGTGAGAACAAGAAATCGAGAAGGCTGTTAAGCTTTTCGAGGAAGAACGCTCAGTAAGGGAGCTTTTATGACTGGCAAGCAAATCAACCGTCGCAAGGCCCTGGCCTGGCTCGCCATCGGTGTGACCATACCTGTAGGTTCAGCACATGGCTCGCCAGCAAGCGCGCAAGACGGCTATCGAGTGCACTACAGCAAGGATGAATGGCGTCGTCGCCTGACCGCGGTCGAGTTCAGCGTACTGCGCGAGGAAGCAACAGAGCGCGCCTTCACCTCGCCCCTGAATAAAGAGAAACGCAGCGGCACCTTCGTGTGCGCAGGCTGCGGCAACGAGCTCTACTCATCTAGCACCAAATATGATAGCGGAACCGGGTGGCCCAGTTTTTACCGGGCTATCGACGCGAATGCCGTGGGGTATTCCACCGACGACAAGCTGGGATATCCACGCCGCGAGGTGCATTGCGCCGATTGCGGTGGGCACCTTGGCCATGTTTTCGATGACGGACCGCCGCCAACCGGTAAGCGCCATTGCATAAACGGCGTAGCGATGGATTTTCGCCCAGCTTGATCGAAGGCGGCTGAACGCGGGCGATAACCTCGCGCGGGGCCGATAGCGGACCCTTCAAACCGCGCCAAACAATCCGGCGGAATGACATCGACGCCAATAGCTTCCGTCATTCAGCTTCAATGAGCGGGGCGTTCATTTCATCCGCTATGGAGCTTGGTGCGGGCGGCGGGACTCGAACCCGCACGATCAAGGATCAGGGGATTTTAAGTCCCCGGCGTCTACCAATTCCGCCACGCCCGCCAGTGCAGACAAGCGCCTAGCGCAGCATGCGACAGCTTACCAGTAGCGCTTGCTCGCAATCGCGGCACCTTCGGCCAGCGCAGCAAGCTTTGCCCACACCACTTCGGCATCCACACTGTTGCTGCCGGCATGGACCGAGAAGCCACAATCGACACCAGCCATCACCCGTTCTCGGCCGAGCAAATCGGCATAGCGGCCGATTCGCTGCGCGATCAGTTCCGGGTGCTCGATATAGGTGCTCTGCGGTTCGATCATGCCGGGACAAAGGATTTTGCCATCAGGCAGCGGGTTTTCCTCGAAGAAGGCGAATTCATGTGCGTGGCGAGGATTGGCGCCTTCAACCAGCACCGTCTGCGGCTTGGCCTGCCACACAATGTCGGCAATGTTGGCCAGTGGCACGTCGCAATGGTGCGGGCCGGGATAGTTGCCCCAGCACAGGTGCATCCGCAGCTGCTCTGCCGGGATATTCGCCAGCGCGTGATTGAGCGCTTCGACATTCATCTGGACATGCTTGCGGAAATCGACATCGGAAAGCGCGCTGAACTGCACGTGGCGCCCCATCGCGAGGTCCGGACAATCGACCTGCAGGGTGATCCCTGCCGCTGCGATCGTCTCGTATTCGTGACGCAGCCCTTCGGCGAGGGCGAAGACGTATTCCTCGTCACTCGCATAATACTGGTTGGGGAAGAACAGCGCAGTCACACCCGGCGACGCTGCCGACATGAATGTCTCGTGCCCGCCAGCCAGCCGCTTCAGGCGCTCGGCATCAATGCGCGGGGCTTCTATATCGATCACCTCGACCGGACCTATACACGCCGGAGCAGAGCGCTTGGCGCGGCCCTTGTTGGAGAAGACCTGCTCTTTCGCGCCGGGGAAATCTTCAAGGTCCTGGAACTCGTAACGCCCGGCCTCGCCGCCAAAGCCTGACAGGCGATGCTTGATATAGGTGGCGTAGCTGGGCTTCGACATCTCGCCATCGTTGATGATCGAAAGGCCCGCCTTCACCTGACGCCCGACCACTTCGGCAGTCGCCTCGTCGATCGAGCTTTCCATCGCCGCGGCATCCACGTCCTCGCCGCTTTCGCGCGCGAACACGAGTTCGAGCAGATAGTCCGGGCGCGGCAGGCTGCCCGTGTGCGTTGTCTTGAAGCTCACGCCTCTATTCTCCTGTCAGGACAATTCCTCGCGCACGATGCGCGCGCCGTCGGCCATGGCTTTCATCTTCGCCAGCGCCACATCGCGCGGCATGTACTTGAGGCCGCAGTCAGGCGCGATGATTACGCGGTCCACATCGATATGCGGCAGCGCCTTGCGGATGCGCTGGGCCACCACTTCGGGGCTTTCCACTTCCTGCGTCGCCAGATCGAGCACGCCGAGGATGATGGTCTTGTCCGGCAGGCTTTCGAGGATCTTGCAATCGAGGTTCTGCTGCGCGGTCTCGATGCTGATCTGGTTAACCGCGGCACCGGCCAGTTCGGGCAGGAAGGAATAGCCTTCGGGCCGTTCATGGATCAGCGCGGCATAGCCAAAGCAGATGTGCAGCGCGGTGGTGCCTTCCACGCCTTCCAGCGCCCGGGCGAGGGCCTTGAGGCCCCACTGGCGCGCTTTTTCCGGGCGGGCCTGCATGTAGGGTTCATCAAGCTGCACCACGTCGCAACCAGCGGCGAACAGGTCCTTGATTTCCTCGTTCACGGCAGCGGCATAGGCCATCGCGAGCGCTTCCTCGTCGCCATAATAATCATCCTGCGCCTGCTGCCCCATGGTGAAGGGGCCGGGCACGGTGATCTTGGTCATCCGGTCCGTATGGGCCTTCATGAACTCGACATCGCGCACCTGCACGGGGTGCCTGCGCGAAATCTCGCCCATCACGCGCGGCACCAGCACCGGCTCGCCCGAACGGTCGAGCGCGGTGCCGTGGTTCTCCATGTCGATGCCATTGAGTGCGGTCGCGAAGCGGTTGGAATAGCTTTCGCGCCGCATCTCGCCATCGGTCACGATATCGATCCCGGCCTCTTCCTGCTCCTTCAGGGCGAGCACGGTGGCATCGTCCCACGCCTGGTCGAGATATTCCGGATCCACCCGCCACAACTCCATCGCCCTCGTGCGTGGCGGGAAGCGGCCAGCCAGCTTGGCGCGGTCGATCAGCCAGTCAGGCTGCGAGTACGAGCCGACCAGCGAGGTCGGCAACAAAGGTAGCTTGCGGGCAGACGCCATTACGCAGCTTCTTCGCTGCGGAAGGTGTTGTTCGATGTGTAGTCACCCGCCAGCCAGCGCTTGAGTTCGGCATGGGCATTGGCCTGACGGTCAGCTGCGCCAGCTTCGGCGCGCGGATCGTCATTGGTGAATTCTACCGTCATGCCGTTGGGATCGACGACATAGACCGAGTGGCAATAGCCATGTTCGAGCACATAGGTCGCTTCGAGACCGGCATCCTTGATGCGCTTTTCAACGCCCTTCTGGAACTCGTCATCCACGTTCAGCGCAAGGTGCACGAAGGGGGTGGAAGGAATATCGGGAACGAACAGTTCCTCGTCTTCCTTGTTGGCGAACTGGAAGAAGGCCAGCGCGCCGCCATCGCCGATGCCGAAGAAGCAGTGGCAATAGGTGCGCAGCTTGCCGAACAGCTCGTCAGTTTCGCACCAGGTGGCAACCAGCGGCAGGCCGAGAATGTCCTCGTAGAAATGGCGCGTCGCCTCCATGTCCTTGGTGACATAGGCGGTGTGGTGAAGGCGGCTAGGCAATTTGCTCATTTTATCTCTCCCTTGGGCCGACACTGGTCCGGCACCTCATACACTCAGTTTATCAAAGCTGCGCGTGTGCGCAATTCATCCCTTTCGCCCGAGGATTTCCTCGTTGTCGGCACCCAGTTCGGGCGGAGGAGTAACGCCAGTTTCAACCTCGCCATCAAAGCGGATGGGGTTGCGGATGGTGCGGAATGTGCCGCGCGCGCCCTCACCTTCGATCACCAGTTGGTGATGCTTGGCAAGCTCGCCCTCGACTACTTCCTTCGAAGTGTAGACCGCCGAATGAGGCACTTCGAGGCGCGTGAGCTCGGCCTCCCAATGCGTGCGCGGCATTGTGCCGAAAATCGGGGCGAGGAAATCGATCACCTTCTCGTAATTCGCAATGCGCGCCGGGCGGCTTTCGAATTCGGGCCGCTCCAGCATATCAGGCTGGCCGACAGCGATAGCGAGATTTTCCCAGAACTTGGGCGGCGATGACATGTGCAGCGCGATCCACCCGCCATCGGCGCACTGGAAGACGTATGACTGGCTGACATGCGGGCGCGACCACGGCCCCATTACCTCATCCACGGACAGGTAATGGGTGAAATCGTCGAGGTTGAAGTGGCTCATCGCCTCGAACATCGAGGTTTCAACCTTGCGGCCCTTGTCCGTCTTTTCCCGCTCATAAAGCGCGGCAAGCACGCCATAAGCGGAGTAGAATCCGGTCACCGCGTCACCTATCGCGGGGCCGACCACGCGCGGGTTTTGAGGGTTCACCAGCAAGCGCAGGAAACCGCTGGAGGCTTGCGAAACTGTGTCGAAAGCCGGGCGATCCTTCCATGGACCATCGTTGCCGAAGCCGGAAATATCGGCATAGATCAGCCGCGGGTTGATAGCCTGCAACCTTTCGAAACCAACGCCCAGCCGCTCTGCCACGCCGGGTCGGAAGTTCTGGATGAACACATCCGCTCCTTTAACCAGCTCATCCAGCGCCGCCAGGTCTTCCGGGCTTTTCTTGGTATTGAGTGTGATGGACTTCTTATTGCGGTTATATGTCTGGAAATGCGGCGAATAGAGATCGCCCTTGAAAGCGCGGAAGGGATCGCCGGTTTCCGGCATCTCTACCTTGATCACCTCTGCACCAAGGTCTGCCAGCAACATTCCGCATGCTGGCCCGGTGATGAAAGTGCCCATGTCGAGCACACGTACGCCTTGCAATGGCTTGGCCAATTTGCCTCTCCTGTTTCCCTTTGCGCGAATGGCTATAGAACAGGCGCGCTAACGGCAACCGCCAGAATTCCATGGGAGACGAAAGAATGCGTATCGGCAAACAGGACCAGCCCTTCAGCGTCATATGCACATCGGATGCGGAAAGCATAACCGTGCGCGGCAAGGACCTGTGCTCAGACATCATCGGCAAGATGGATTTCAGCTCCTACTTCTGGTTCCTGGTGACTGGCGAGGAGCCGAATGAGGACCAATCTTTCTTCCTCAACGCCGTGCTGTGCGCACTGGCTGAACATGGTCTGGTGCCTAGCGTTGTCGCCGCCCGCATGACGCTGGCCGCCGCGCCCGAAGCGGTGCAGGGCGCGGTGGCGGCAGGCTTGCTTGGTTGCGGATCAGTGGTGCTGGGCAGCGCCGAAGTAGCAGGCTGCTTCTACGCCAAATGCGTGGAGGACCAGCGCGAAACGGGCGATGACCTAAACATCGTCGCCGTCCGCCAGATCACCGAACTCAGGCAGACCACCAAGGCCGTGCCCGGCTTCGGCCACCCGCAACATTCCGAAGGCGACCCGCGCGCGAACCTGCTCCTGAAAATGGCAGACGAACGCGGGGTGAGCGGCGAACACGTTGCCATGATGCGCGCATTGCAGGCAGCGCTGCCAGAAACCATCGGCCGCGAACTGCCCGTCAACGTCAACGGCCCTATCCCCGCCATCATGCTCGATCTGGGCTGGCCCGTGGCGGCGCTCAAAGGCATCGGCTTACTCTGCCGCACCGGCGGCCTGATCGGCCACCTCACTGAAGAAGCACAGCGGCCTATCGGCTTCGTGATGAGCGGTGCGGCGGCGCAGGTGATTGAGTATGATGGGGAGTGAATGGCGATGGACAAGGCTTCATTCATGTTGGCGATGAGCGACTAAAGGACGCATTGGGCCAGCATCGGCTCAGCACTTTTCGGACGTGCGGGAGGGGTGTTCCTCTAGGATCTCACTGTAGAAATCCCAGCTGCCGAGTTTTCCTTTGGAACCGAGCAGATGGTCAATCTGCAATGCCACGCAACCCAGAAAATGATTGTGCCAATTGGCATTGGCGTGTTCGTCAGTGGCATCGTTTGTCGCGGGATCGGTGCCATCAGTCGAGCACATCGCGGTTCAATCGCTTTGCCGGCTCGCAACGATGAGAGTGGCAACGCCGCCTCGGAATTCTGAGCACACCAGCTCAAACCTTAACCCCCGTTACAATCACCCCTTGCCATCCTCCCGCCCGCCAAGCACAGTAGCCGGCGGGAGAGAGGCAAAAATGATTGCAGGCGAATTTGATTACGTGGTGATTGGCGCGGGCTCGTCCGGCGCGTGCGTTGCGGCGCGGTTGGGGGAAGATGCCAGCAAGACCACATGCGTGCTCGAAGCAGGCGGGGATGATCGCCATCCCTTTATACAAGTACCCAGTTTCGTGGCCGCCGCCATTGGGCGGGAGGAGACGAACTGGCGCTTTGCCACCGTGCCGCAGGCAGGCATGGCAGGCCGCGCAATCCCCGTGCCGCGCGGGCGCGTGCTGGGCGGTTCCGGTTCGATCAACGGCATGGTCTATTTTCGCGGCCACCCCACCGATTATGATGATTGGTCAGACGGCGGGGCCACCGGCTGGTCATACCGCGAGGTGCTGCCTTACTTCACCCGCACCGAAAATAACGAAGACCATCCCGAAAGCGTGTTCCACGGCAGCGGCGGCCCCATCAACGCCAAGGTTGTGGAAGGCCCCAACCCGCTGAATTTCGATTTCATGAATGCGCTCGCCGCGCTGC
>CAZYAL010000016.1:0-35556 GCA_964645635.1 uncultured Sphingomonadaceae bacterium
ATTGCGCGCTGGGCTGCGAAGGACGGCTTGCCGTGGGATGCTGCATTCTCGATCCTCGTCGGCGTTGAGGCCATGGCTGCGACCAACCTGCCGCGCCTGCCGGGCATGATCCTCGCCTCGCAAGCGGCCATCTGGTCTGCCACATTGCTTGCGTCGAGCTCCATGCTCGGGCTTTCGGGCATGCTTGTTGCGGGCCTGTTCGCCTCGCTGCTGAGCAGCGAGCAATTGTTGCAGCAGCAGGAAGAGGATCGCGAAAACGATGCCCGCGAACGCGCACAGACCCGCGCCCGTGATATTCTATCCGATTACGAGGAAACCAAGCAGGGCTGGTTCTGGGAAACCGACCGCCGATCGCAGCTGACCTATGTCTCTGCTCCCGTTGCCGCGTCCCTTAGCAGCAATGCGGATGAACTGATAGGCAAGCCGCTGGTCAATCTGTTTGACCTGATGGATAAGGACGGCACCGGCGAACGCACGCTGATGTTTCACCTGTCGACCCGATCGGCGTTCCACGACCTGCCGGTGCGCGCAGCCACCAGCAAAGAAGACCGGTGGTGGTCGGTCAGCGGACGGCCAATCTATGATGAATACAATAATTTCATCGGGTTCCGTGGTTCTGGAACGGACCTTGCCGAACGCAAGAAGAGCGAGGAGGAGGTGTCCCGCCTCGCCAATTTTGATTCGCTTACAGGCCTCGCCAACCGCTTCCAGATATCGCAGGTGCTCGGCAAGATCCTTGGCTCGCAGCAGATCGACAACCGCGCCTGTTCGGTATTCCTGCTCGATCTCGACCGCTTCAAGCATGTCAACGATACGCTGGGCCACCCGGCAGGGGACGCACTCTTGCAGATCGTGGCGCAGCGCCTGCAGCGCGCAGTGGGCAAGCTGGGGCAGGTGGGTCGCCTTGGGGGGGACGAGTTCAAGGTTGTCCTTCCAGGTCGCCATCATCGCCAGACGCTGGCGGACCTTGCCCGGGAGATCATCCATTCGCTCTCGCAACCATATTCCATCGATGGCCAGCGCGTGATCATCGGCGCATCGGTGGGTATCGCTGTTGCTCCTGAGAACGGCGACAATTCCGAAGACCTGATCCGCAATGCCGACCTTGCGCTTTATGCCGCAAAGGATGACGGGCGCGGTCGCTATCACTTCTATGCGGAGGATCTGCACGCCGAGGCAGAGGCGCGCGCGCAGTTGGAAGAAGACCTGCGTGATGCCATCACAAAGGGTGAAATCCAGCTGTACTATCAGCCGGTGGTTTCTTCAGAGACGGAGAAGATCAGCGGTTTCGAAGCGCTGCTACGCCGGCAGCATCCGGTAAAGGGCTGGATATCGCCCGAACGCTTTGTCGGTGTGGCAGAAGATACCGGACTGATCGCGCAACTTGGCGAATGGGCGCTGCGCACCGCTTGTCAGGACCTTGCCGAAATGGCTGAGGACGTCCGCATGGCGGTGAATGTCTCTCCGCTGCAGTTCGCCAATCCCAACCTGCCGGTCGTGGTGACACAGGCGATTGCCCAGGCAGGAATCTTGCCGCGCCAGCTGGAGCTGGAAATCACCGAAAGCGTCTTCCTGAATGACGACAAGGGCACCGATGACATGTTCAAGGCGCTCAAGCGCATCGGCGTGCGCCTTGCGCTGGATGACTTCGGCACGGGTTATTCTTCGCTCGGCTATTTGAAGAAGGCGCCATTCGACAAGATCAAGATCGACCAGAGCTTCGTGCGTGGGGCTACCGAAAAGGGTAGTCGCAATGGTGCGATCATCGCTTCGATCACCGGCCTCGCGCAGGCGCTGGGAATGGAAACGACTGCGGAAGGCGTGGAGACGCTGGACGAGCTGGAACTGGTGCGCATGCACGGCTGCAGCCAGGTGCAAGGCTATATCTACGAAAAGCCGCTTGCAGCAGAGGCAGCCAAGCTGCGCTTGAAAGAAGGTTTGATCGCGGTCGCTCGCGGGCCGCGTTCCTCACGCGCGACGCGCCAGACGATGCTGCGCAAGGTGGTGCTCGACCACGGGGGCAACCTCTATGACGGCACGATGCGCAATATCTCCTCCACCGGGGCGTTGATCGAAGGGCTATGGAACGTGCCGATGGGCACGATCTTCCAGATGAAGATTTCGCGCCAGTTCACCGTCAGCTGCACCGCGCGCTGGAGCCATAAGGACCGGATTGGCGTGGAGTTTGCCAATCCCCTTCAGCGTGATGACGAGGGCCACTTCATCGCCGTGCAGGGCCATCCGCCGGTCCCGATCGCCAAACGGGGGCAAGCTGCCTGATACGGCGCGCCCTAGCCAGGCGCGTTTATCCCTGCTGACAGGGCTCGCGAACCCGGCTAGAGGCGGCGAATGTCTACAGATTTGTCGCTGATCCGCAATTTCAGCATCATCGCCCATATCGACCATGGCAAGTCCACGCTCGCTGACCGCCTGATCCAGAAGTGCGGGGGCCTGACGACGCGCGAGATGACCGAGCAGGTGCTCGACAACATGGATATCGAGCGCGAGCGCGGCATTACCATCAAGGCACAGACAGTGCGCCTCAACTACACCGCCAAGGACGGCAGGACCTATGAGCTCAACCTCATGGACACGCCCGGCCATGTCGACTTCGCTTACGAGGTGAGCCGCAGCCTGGCTGCCTGCGAGGGCGCGCTGCTGGTGGTGGACGCGGCGCAGGGCGTGGAAGCGCAGACGCTGGCGAACGTCTACCAGTCTATCGAGCATGATCACGAGATCGTGCCCGTCATCAACAAGATCGACCTGCCCGCCGCAGAGCCGGAGAAGGTCAAGGCCGAGATCGAGGACATCATCGGCCTCGATGCATCCGAAGCCGTGCTCGCCAGCGCCAAGTCCGGCATCGGGATCGAGGAAGTGCTCGAAGCCGTGGTCGCCAAGATCCCGCCGCCCTCCGGCGATCGGGACGCGCCGCTGAAGGCCATGTTGGTCGATAGTTGGTATGACCCCTACCTGGGCGTGGTCATCCTCGTGCGCGTGATGGACGGCGTCATAAAAAAGGGGCTGGACGTCAAGTTCATGCAGGGCGGCACGCAGCATCTGGTTGACCGTGTCGGCTGCTTTTCCCCCAAGCGCACCGACCTGCCCGAAATCGGCCCGGGCGAGATCGGCTTCATTACCGCGCAGATCAAGGAAGTGGAACAGGCCCGCGTGGGTGACACGATCACCACGGTGAAGAACGGCGCGCCCACGCCGCTGAAGGGCTACAAGGAAGTGCAGCCGGTGGTGTTTTGCGGCCTCTTCCCGGTGGACGCTGCGGATTTCGAGAAGCTGCGCGAATCCATTGGTAAGCTGCGTTTGAACGATGCCTCCTTCTCCTACGAGATGGAGAGCTCTGCCGCGCTGGGCTTCGGTTTCCGCGCTGGCTTCCTCGGCCTTCTGCACCTTGAGATCATCCAGGAACGCCTCAGCCGCGAATATGACCTCGACCTCATCACCACCGCGCCCTCCGTGGTGTACCGCGTCCACCTCGGTCACACGAAGAATGAGGATGCCACGGTTATCGACATCCACAACCCGGCAGACTGGCCCGATGTGAACCGCATCGAGATGATCGAGGAGCCGTGGATCAAGGCGGTGATCTACACGCCGGACGAATATCTCGGCGCCATCCTCAAGCTGTGCCAGGACCGGCGCGGCATCCAGACAGACCTCACATACGTGGGCGGCCGCGCTCAGGTGACCTACGAGCTGCCGCTAAACGAAGTGGTGTTCGATTTCTACGACCGGCTGAAGTCCATCAGCCGCGGCTATGCCAGCTTCGATTACGAGCAGATCGGCCTTCGCGAAGGCGACCTCGTGAAGATGAACATCCTCGTCAATAACGAGCCGGTGGACGCCCTTAGCCTGATCGTCCACCGCAGTGTGGCTGAAGAACGCGGTCGCGGCATGTGCGAGCGCCTGAAAGACCTCATCCCCCGCCACCTGTTCAAGATCCCGATCCAGGCCGCCATCGGCGGCAAGATCATCGCCCGCGAAACCATCGCTGCCCTGCGCAAGGACGTGACCGCGAAATGCTACGGCGGCGACATCACCCGCAAGAAGAAGCTGCTGGAAAAGCAGAAAAAGGGCAAGGCGCGAATGCGCGAGTATGGGAACGTGAGCATTCCGCAGGAGGCATTTATTGCCGCACTGCGGATGGGGGAAGAGTAGTTAAGCCCGATAGTCGCGGATAGCGCTATCGGTCGAAATGCCAGCCGCGCGGGATGGCTATGGTTTGGTGGCGCTGACGAGCGAGTAGTACCCGCCGCCGGTGCGGGTTGCGTGCACGTCCGCGAAGCCGGCGCTTTCCAGGATACCGCGGAATTCGGGCAGCGAGTACTGCTTGCCCAGCGTGCCGACCAGCATCAGCAGGCTGAAGCTTGCAGCACACCACGGCCCATCCAGCGAATCATCCATAAGTATCTCGGAAAGAAAGATTTTTCCGCCTGACGGTAGCGCATCGAAGCTCTTCTTCGCGATCAGCTTGTTGGTTTCCTCGGACCAGTCATGGAACACGTTTGCAAAGAAATGCGCGTCTTGCCCTTCCGGCCATGCCTCTTCGAACATGTTGACCGGCGCCGTCTTCACCCGCCCGGCCAGCCCGGCACCCTCCACGAACTTGGTGGCTTCCCGGCACATCTCTTTGAGGTCCATCAGGGTAACCTCCATCCGCGGGTTCGCCTTCGCGATTTCGATGCCATAGACACCCGACCCGCAGCCGACGTCCATCAGTTTGCCGATATCGCGGAACAGCGCCTGTGCTGCTGCGCCCTTTGCTGGTGCCAT
Organism: uncultured Sphingomonadaceae bacterium; assembly: GCA_964645635.1. Taxonomy (GTDB): domain Bacteria; phylum Pseudomonadota; class Alphaproteobacteria; order Sphingomonadales; family Sphingomonadaceae; genus Alteraurantiacibacter. Next base: position 4,786 of record CAZYAL010000016.1, read on the forward strand.
GGAGTGGGAGTGCATGAATCTGGCGATACCTTCCGCGGCTTCTTGCGACATGTGCCCGCGCTCCCATTCGGGCCCACCTGAAACGGCATTGGCGGGGCGCTTGCCGGTCTTGAGCGTTTCCAGCAGTTGCGCATGCATGGGAATGGTCTCGCGGAAGCGGAACAGAAAGCCACCCCAATAGCCTTCCGCGTCAGGATGAAGCCACGTGCGGGCTTGTGGAGTGGATGCCCAGCGTCCGTCGCGTTTCTCCACCAAGCCACTGGAGGCGAGGGCGGCCAGGTGAATGCCGAGTGCTCGTTCATCCACCTTGATCTCGCTGGCAAGCTCGGCGGTGGTCATGGGGCTGTTGCCAAGGGCGCGGAAGGTGCCGACCTCGTCCGCCACGGTGGCAACGGGCAGCCGGAACTGCGATTCCCACATATCCCAGATCAGGCGATCATCTGCGCTTGGCGGTAAAGGCCCCATATATTCTCTCCCAAAAGTTCGATCTCAGCCTGTCCGCGACGCTTGCTTCGCGGCAGTGCCCCGTGCCAGTAACCTAACGATAGTTACAAAGCCCGCCGGGAGAGGCAAGATGGCCACCGCAATTTTGGACGATCTCGAAACTTGTGCCCGTAAGGTGCAGGCCATGATGCGCTATGTCGACGAAGGGGACTTCGTAACGCGGCGCTACGTCAGCCAAGGCGAGGAACTTAACACCGGCACTTATTCGGACCACGAGGTGACCATCCGCGACGGCATGCCGATCCGCGATCACTTTGCCCTTGATACGCACGGTTTCATGATCGCCAAGAGCAAGAGCGCGGTTAGAGACTTCCATGACAAGGCGGAGGTCGAGCGCTTGTACGAGCGGGAAGTGGAGCGCGAGGTCCTACGCCTGACCGGGGCGGACAAATGTGTCGCGCGCGGCTGGATGCTGCGAACCAGCGCGGACCTCTCTGCACATGCGGCCAGCAAGAAGGGCAACTACCAGCATCGCGGTGGCATTCAGCCGACGGCTGGCGAGGCGCATGTCGATTCCAATACCGCAACTTCGCGCAGAATGGCGGAAGCGACCTACCGCGAGGCCTTTCCGGATGGCCCGGGCTTCAAGCGCTTCCTCGTCAGCAGCTTCTGGCGCACATTCTCGCCGCCGCCGCAAGATATCCCGCTCGCCTTGTGTGACGGGCGAAGCGCCTACGCGGGCGAGGAGAAGGACAACACGCTAATCATCTGCGACGAGTTTCCCACCGGCGATGCGCTGACCGCACCGTTCGAGGGAGAAGACAAGTTGCTGGCTGCAACCATCTTCTCATATCATCCGGACCATCGCTGGTGGTACTTTGCGGGGATGCAGGCAGACGACGCCCTGCTGTTCAAGTTCCACGATAGTGACCATTCGCGCACCTGGCGCTGCCCGCATTCGGCTTTTGTGGATGCGAGCGCGATCAACCCGAATATTCGTGAAAGCATCGAATGCCGCAGCGTCGCCTTCTGGGAATAGCTTGCGCCCAGGCTCAGGACCTTTTGATGGGTGTGTTGCCATGTGATTAAGGTTCCGCGAGAAGGCGTGTGCAGTCCAAGGTCAAGCTGGGCTGCAATTCCTGTCAATCGCGCTCTCATTTATCCGCGCCTGAATGGCGTGACTTCACTTGGCGTTCACGCAAGTGCTGGTTATAGGCCTGTCTCCATGAGGACTTCGAAATTCTTCTCGCTTGGCGTGATTGCCGTATTGGCAATTGCTGTTGCCGGCTGTTCTTCCGTTGGTGGTGGTCGTGGCGGTCCCAGTGAGACCGCCTATGTCGCACGCGACGTGGAATCGCTCTACACCGCAGCAAAGGCGCGCCTTGATCGCGGAGACCTGACGGTTGCAGCCGCGTTGTTTGACGAAGTCGAACGCCAGCACCCCTATTCGCCATGGGCACGCCGCGCCCAGTTGATGAGCGCTTTCGCCTATTACGCGCGAGGGGAGTATAACCAGTCAGTCCAATCAGCCACGCGCTTCCTGTCGATCCACCCCGGCAACCGCGATGCACCCTATGCCTATTACCTGATCGCCATGTGCTTCTATGAGCAGATCCGCGATGTCGAGCGTGATCAGGCGATCACCTTGCAAGCGCGCCGTGCGTTGCAGGAGGTGATCCGCCGCTATCCGAGCAGCGAGTATGCCGCTGACGCGCGCCTCAAGCTTGACCTCGTCAACGATCACCTCGCGGGCAAGGAGATGGAAATCGGCCGCCATTATGAGCGCACGGGCCTGTGGCTCGCAGCGCAGCTTCGCTTCAAGAAGGTGGTCGAGGATTACGAGACCACCAGTCATGCTGCAGAAGCGCTGTTCCGCCTCACGGAAACCAGCCTTGCTCTGGGTATTCCGGAAGAAGCGCGCCGCTACGCCGCCGTGTTGGGGGCGAACTATCCGGGCAGCGACTGGTACGAGAAAGCTTACGAGCTGATCGAAGACCACCACCCCGAAGCACTTGGCGGCTGATCCACAGGAAGCAGCATCACCGGCAATTGCGATTTGCGGCCCTGCGCCGTAGATATTCGCGCCTGCCATGCTGACTTCTCTCGCCATCCGTAACATCGTACTGATCGACGCGCTGGACCTGTCCTTCACGCAAGGGCTGGGCGTGCTGACTGGCGAGACGGGGGCGGGCAAGTCGATCCTGCTTGATGCGCTGGGTTTGGTGCTGGGCAACCGTGCCGAGACCGCGCTTGTGCGGGCGGGTGAGGACAAGGCGAGCGTTACCGGGACCTTCGAGTTCGGCAAACTGCCAGAAGCGATCATCGAGGCGCTGGAAGAAGCCGAGGTCGACCTTGAACCGGGCGAGCCGTTGATCATCCGTCGCTCGCTAAAGGCCGATGGCGGATCCAAGGCTTTCGTGAATGACCAACCGGTGGGTGTGGCGCTTCTGCGATCGCTTGCTCCAGCGCTGGTGGAGTTGCACGGCCAGCACGATGATCGCGGTCTGGTGAACCCGCGCGGCCATCGCGCGCTGCTGGATCGTTATGGGGAGGGTGACATTGCCGGTGTCGCATCGGCCTATGCCGTGTGGCAGGAGGCTGATCGCAAGCTCGTGGCAGCGCGGGATGCCATCACGCAAGCCAAGGCTGACCAGGACCTGTTGCTCGCGCATCTCTCGGAACTCACAACCATCGCGCCCGAGGAAGGCGAGGAGCAGCAACTCGCACTTTCTCGTGCCGACATGCAAAAGGGTGAAAAGCTTTCCGGCGATCTTGATGACCTGCGCGCTTTCTGGGACGGGTCAGACAGCGCGCTTGCCCAGCTCCGCAGCGCTGCCCGTAAGCTCGATAGGATCGCTGACCAGCACGCGCTGCTCGGCGAAGCGCTGTCCGCAGTGGATCGGGCGGTGATCGAAGCGAGCGAGGCCGAGGAAAGGCTCATCGCTGCGGCAGAAGCGATGCAGTTCGACCCGCTCGAACTCGACCGCATCGAAACGCGGCTGTTCGAATTGCGCGCGCTTGCCCGCAAGCATGATTGTTCGGTCGATGAATTGCTTGCGACGATGCGCCACCTGCGCGAACAGCTGGACGCCATTGAACATGGCGAAGCGGATATTGCCGCGCTTGAGAAAGCGGCAGGTGCTGCCAAACAAGCCTATGTCGCAAGGGCCGAAGCCCTGCACGCCACTCGCGTTTCTGCCGGCATGGCGCTGGATGAGGCAGTGACAGCGGAACTTGCGCCGTTGAAGCTGGATGCTGCCCGCTTCCGCACGGCGGTGACGCAGCTTGATGAAGACAAGTGGAATGCTTCCGGCATGGATGCGGTGGAGTTCCTCATCGCCACCAACCCCGGTGTCGATTTTGCGCCGCTGGCCAAGATCGCCTCAGGCGGCGAACTTTCGCGCTTTATTCTCGCGCTGAAGGTGGCGCTGGCGGAGAAGGGCAGGGCGGCAACGGTGATCTTTGACGAGATCGATCGTGGCGTGGGCGGGGCAGTGGCCTCTGCCATTGGCGAGCGGCTGGCACGGCTGGCGGCAGAAGGGCAATTGCTCGCCGTCACTCACAGCCCGCAAGTCGCAGCGCGTGGCAATCGCCACTACATGATTGCCAAGTCCTCCGAAGGCACAGTGACGCGCACCTCTGTCGCCTTGCTCGATGATGTGGGAAGGCAGGAAGAAATCGCCCGCATGCTTTCGGGCGCGGAAATAACCGCAGAAGCGCGCGCGCAGGCGGACAGGTTGCTGGAAGGGGTATGACATGAGTGCACCAGGAAGACTGGCAACGGGCTTGGTAACAATCTTGCTGGTGGCGGCTTGCACGCAGACCAATGGGGCAGGTGGTGACAGCGGGCCTGCCTTGCCGCCGCTCGATAACGATATCGAGAAGCCGCAGCTTGCCTTGGCAGACCACGTCATCGGCAGCTATTTTACAAGCGATCTGGCCATGGGCCCCACCGTCTGCATCGCCACAACCGACGGGCGCGAGGAGGTAGCGTTGGAACAGGGCTTCGAACGCGAATTGATGACGCGTTATCCTGCGCTTGCCCCGTTCTCGCGCTGCGCTTTGCAGGATGGCAGCTGGCGGGATGCCGAGACTGGCGATCCGGCGATGGTGTTTTCTTTGCACAGCTTCACCTGCATCACGGCAAACAGTTGCAGCGGATTTGCCCACTACAAGTTCGGGCAGGAAACCTCTCCAGCCAGCCGTTACCAGCTTGACTGGGGTGGCAAGCGCTGGGTTTTTACCCGCGATGACCGGCCGACGAGCGAACAGTGAGCGTCGATATCACCGAAGCAGAAGCCGCCAATGAACTGATGCGGCTGGCAAAGGCGATTGCTCGTCATAATCGCCTCTACCATGCCGAAGACGATCCGGAGGTTTCGGACGCGGAATATGATGCGCTGGTGCGCCGCAATGCAGAGTTGGAAGAAGCTTTTCCGCATCTGGTGCGCGAGGATTCGCCGAGCAAGGCCGTCGGGCATGAAATCGCTGCTTCGCCGCTGTCAAAGGTGACGCATGAGGTTCGCATGATGAGCCTCGACAATGCCTTCTCGGATGAGGAAGTGGAGGACTTTATCGCCCGCGTCCGTCGCTTCTTGTCGCTTTCTGAAGGCGAGCCGGTGGCGATGACGGCGGAAGACAAGATCGATGGCTTGTCCTGCTCGCTTCGCTACGAAAATGGCAGGCTGGTTATGGCGGCCACGCGCGGCGACGGGCAGGTTGGAGAAAACGTCACCGCTAACGTGCCCCACATCGCAGACATTCCGCAGGAACTTGCCGGGAACGTGCCTGATCTGTTCGAGGTTCGCGGCGAAGTTTACATGGCGAAGGAGGACTTTGCCGCGCTTAATGCTGCGCAGGAGGATGCCGGCGCAAAGCTGTTTGCCAACCCGCGAAATGCTGCGGCAGGATCGCTTCGGCAAAAGGACGACAGCGTGACTGCGAAGCGCAAACTGCGCTTCTGGGCACATGGCTGGGGCGCAGCGTCGGCTGTTCCGGGTGAGACGCAGATGGAGGTGATGCAGGCCATCGCCAGCTGGGGGCTGCCGATCTCACCAGACCTCAAATTGTGCAGCTCGACGGAAGAAATGCTGCAGCATTACCGCAGCATTTCAGAACGCCGCCCGCAGCTTCCCTATGAGATTGACGGCGTGGTTTACAAGGTCGACCGGCTCGACTGGCAGACGCGGCTGGGCTTTGTCGCCAAGGCTCCGCGTTGGGCGATGGCGCACAAGTTCCCTGCCGAACGCGCGGAGACCACGCTTGAGAGCATCGATATCCAGGTTGGCCGCACAGGCAAGCTGACTCCGGTTGGCCGCCTCATGCCGGTTCTGGTTGGCGGAGTGACCGTCACCAATGTCACCCTGCACAATCGCGATGAGATCGAACGGCTCGGCGTTCGTCCAGGGGATCGGGTAGTTGTGCAGCGCGCAGGCGACGTGATCCCGCAGGTGGTCGATAACATCACCCGAGACGTGGATCGGCCAGCCTTTTTCTTCCCTGACCATTGTCCGGAATGCGGCAGCGAAGCGGTGAGCGAGGAGGGCGAGGTCGATGTGCGTTGCACCGGCGGCCTCATTTGCAAGGCGCAGCAATTGGAGCGGCTCAAGCATTTCGTTTCGCGCGTTGCGCTGGATATCGAGGGGCTGGGCGAAAGGACCATCGCAGATTTCCTCGAACGTGGCTGGCTGGACAGAGGGCCGGGTGACATCTTCCGCCTGAAACAGCGCGAGGCAGAAATCCTTGCGCTGGAAGGCTGGCAGGAAAAGTCGGTCGAGAACCTGTTCGCCAGTATCGAGGCCAAGCGCGAGCCTGATGCCGCCCGGTTGCTGTTTGGTCTTGGCATCCGGCATGTGGGTGCCGTGACCGCACGAGACCTGCTGAAGAACTTCTACAGTTTGCCCGCGCTGCGCGATGTTGCGCAACAAACCCGTAATGGCGATGAAGAAGCCGTTGCTGCACTGACATCGATCGACGGCATTGGCCCGGCGGTTGTGGAGGCGCTCGGCGATTTCTTCCATGAACCGCACAATGTCACCGTGTGGGAGGATATCCTCACTGAAGTCAGCCCGCCTGAGTATATTGTCGAAACCACCCAGAGCGCGGTTTCCGGCAAGACGGTGGTTTTTACCGGCAAGCTGGAGACGATGAGCCGGGATGAAGCGAAGGCACAGGCGGAACGGTTGGGGGCCAAGGCCAGCGGCTCGGTTTCCGCCAAGACTGACCTGCTAGTGGCAGGGCCGGGGGCTGGTTCGAAGCTCAAAAAAGCGGCAGAGCTTGGTATCGAGGTTGTCGATGAAGCGGGTTGGGCTGCAATTGTCGCTGCTGCGGGATAGCGCTGGGGCCGCGAATGTTCTGGCTTGTGTCACGTGATTGCGGTGCCTAAGCGCGGCCGCGCAATGACTGCCCGTTTTCCATCCCTGTACAACGCTGCCGCCATGCTGCTGGTAGCTGTTGCGCTGCTGCTGCAGGCGGTTACTCCGCAGGGCTGGATGATGAGCGAGGATGCTTCGGGTACCATCGCAATCGAGGTTTGCAATTCTGACCAGCAGCTGGTGATCCCGTTGAAGGGCAAGGCGCCCTCCCATCAGGATGAGGATGGCGCGAACAAGGTCTGCGCCTTTGCGGGCCTCCAGCACGCCGGGATCGACAATGATCCCAATCTCAGCCTGCCGCTGCCGAGCCTTGCGCTGGCAGCCTTCGACGCCACGCGCGAACAGGCGCTCTCGCCAGATAGCCCGCGTTTCCTTCCGCCTGCCCGGGGGCCACCCGCTTTCGCCTGACAACTGAAGACGGCGCGCTGATTTTGCGCGCGCCAACCAGAGTCCAGACGAAAGAAATCCCGATGTTATTTAAACGAATATTGCTGGGGGCAGCCGCAGTTGCGCCCTTCGCACTGGTTCCCGTCCACGCAGTTGCCCAGGGCGAGGCGGACAGTGCCATACTGACAGACGTGATCCTCGTGACTGCTGAAATGCAGCACAAGATGGTCGATGCCACTGAGCCGCCGCATCAGATCGCGCTGCCTGCTGATGCCGTGGCGATTGCTGCGCGCATGGCGGGGGCTGCCGCCATCGGCAATGGTGCTCTTTCTGGCCAGCTATCCTATCGCGGCCTGTTCGGCGAGCGCGTGCTAGGCAGGGTCAACGGCCAGCGCTTTGCTACTGGCGGCCCCAATGCGATGGACCCGCCGCTGCACTATGCGCCCTCAATCCTTGTTGACCTGATCGAAGTCGCACGCGGTGTCGCACCCGTTTCGCAAGGCCCCAGCCTTGCAGGCGCGGTGAATGCGGAACTGGTGCAGGTGCCATTTGCCAAGGGCTCTACACCAGAAGTCCACGGCCGATTTGGCGCGCAATATCGCAGCGTGGATGACAGCTATGCCGTCGGCGGCGCGGCGGGTCTCTCAACCAGCAGCTGGCGCATCGGAGTGATCGTTTCACGCGAAGAGGGGGACGACTACGCATTCGACGGCGGCACCGTCGGCAGTTCGTCCTTCGAGCGGACCAATTACGGTGTCCACGCCGGCGTGAAATTCGGTGAGGGCGAGCTCTTTGCCGAATACCGTCGCAATGAGACTGATCCTACCGGCAATCCCGCATTCCCGATGGACATTGAATATTTTAACACGGATTTCCTGCGTGGTGGCTACTCTGGCCAGTTGACCGGGAATATCGGCTTCAGCTTGATGCTCGGCCATGTCTCGGTGCGCCACCTGATGGACAATTACTCGCTGCGCGATCCTGATCCCGCAGCGATGTCCACCCGTGCCACCTTCGCTGATGCTGATACCAGCACGGCAGAAGCCAGCCTGCGTTTTGGTTCGACTTCGCGCAATGTCATCGTCGGCGGCGATGTGGAGCTGGTGGAAAAATATGTCCGCATCACCAACCCGTTCAACGCGAATTTCTTCGTTGAAGCCCAGCCAGACCTGACCTCGGATCGCTACGGGGCATTCGTGCAGCTGCGCAACGCGCTTGGTTCGGCGGAGTTCGAGCTTGGTGCGCGCCTTGACCGCACCAAGCAGGCGGGCGGCGTTCCGGCACTGGGTAGTGCTGTGCCGACAGGGCCAGTCGGCCTTGCCAACGCCTTTGCCGCTTCAGCGCGTGCCGCAAATGATACAACTTTCGACGCCGTGCTGCGCATATGGCTTCCGAGAGAAGAAGTAACCCCGCGCATCACGCTCGCTCGCAAGACCCGCGTGCCGAGCTTGCTCGAACGCTTCGGCTGGCTGCCGACTTCGGCCAGCTTCGGCCTTGCTGACGGCAATATCTATGTCGGCAACCAGGCACTCGATCCAGAAGTGGCGTGGATTGCCGAGGCTGGCTTCGATGTGGACGCTGGCCCAGTCAGCTTTCGCCCAACTGCGTTCTATCGCAGGGTGGATGATTATATCCAGGGCACGCCCTTTGATGCCACGGCGGGGGTGATCGATACACCCGTCGAAATGGTCGCCAACATGAATGGCGATGCCACCCCGCTGTTGTTTCGCAACGTCGATGCCGAGCTTTACGGCGTGGACATGGATTTCAGTGTGGAAGCAACCGATCACCTGCTGTTTGAAGGTTCTGCCAGCTATGTCCGCACCAAGCGTCGCGATATTGCCGACAGCCTTTATCGTGTGCCGCCCGCCAATGCCCGGCTGGCGGCGATCTGGCAGCAGGATCGCTGGTCTCTGGGTGCGGAAGCCACTGCGGCTGCCGATCAGGATCGCGTCTCATTGTCGAATGACGAGACGACGAGTGAGGGATACGTGGTTGTCGGCCTGTTCGGCAGTTTCGCCGTCAGTGATGGGATCACTCTGGATGCGGGCGTCGAGAACCTGTTTGACGGCTATTACCAGCCTCACCTGTCAGGCGTGAACCTTGTAGGTGCGTCGGATGTGGCGCTGGGTGAACGCTTGCCCGGGCCAGGTCGCGGGGTGTGGATTCGCACCCAGATCGCCTTCTGACCGAAATCGGAGCGACGGGCTGCCTCCGGGCAGTCCGCCGGCTCGCGATCAGTCAGGAGCGGGAATGAGGGGCCACTTCATCACACCCTGGGTTTCCACCAAGCTGGTGACGCTACCAGCGCGAGCCTGACGAGAATCGCGCTGCTTGCCTTGCTGAATGGGATTAGCCGGCGAAGCGGTGCCTCAGCCACAGGATCGACCAATCGCCGTTGATGATGCGGTATTGCAAGCGGAACCCGGCGTGATGGTATGCTGCTCGAACGCCTTCCTCCTGCGTCGCCAGAAGGCCTGCGAGCACGATATGTCCGCGCGGCGCCACTGCAGCGGCGAATTCAGGTGCCATCGCAATCAGCGGGCCGGCCAGGATATTGGCGATCAGCAAGTCGAACGGGGCGCGCTGCTGGAGGAATTCGTCTTCCATTCCGTCTGCGATCAGCATGGCAAGCTCACCGCGTCTGTCACCCAGTTTGATATCATTCAGCTCGGCGTTCTCGATCACCGCTGGCAGGCAAACCTCGTCAATGTCGCTCGCCGTGGCATAGGCATTGGGCCACAGATGCTTGGCAGCAAAGGCGAGTAGGCCGGTGCCGGTGCCGATATCGGCAATGTCCCGAGAGACAACGCCGCGCCGTTTCATCGCATCTAGCATGGCAAGGCATCCGGCAGTTGTTTCGTGCTGGCCGGTGCCGAAGGCCTGCGCGGCCGGGATACAGAAATTGACGAGCCCCGGCGTGCCTGTGGCGGGATGGTCCGGCGTGTGGACATGGAACCGGCCCGCGCGTATCGGATCGACGCCTTTCTGGCTTTCCGCCACCCAGTCCGTTTCGGGCAATTCCTCTGCCGTAAGGCGCGGTGCGGAACCAGCGAACAGAGCCTTTACCGCTTTGCGCTCTGCATTGGTGGGCTTGCTCTCGGTATAGGCATCGAGCCGCCAGATATCCGGCGTTTCAGGATCGGTTTCGAAGCCTGTGAGAACGATATTCTCGTCCCAGCCAATCGTCATCTCGCGCTTTTCAAGCGCGGCTTCGACCTTTTCCTTGGTGGCGGTAGCGGAGAGTTTCCAGCTCATGTGTTTCCTTCTGCCTTCTCGGCAAGTCGCGCACCCAGGCGGCGGGTAATGCTCTCTGCGTATTCTGCGCAGGTCGGCCCGGCCGGGAGATCGAAACGGGGCGGGCTGACAAGGGTGACGCGATCGAGGGCGGATAGTTTCGCCAACCAGTCGCGATAGTCCTGCTTGTCTTCAACGTCAGTTCCTTACGGCCCAAGCCACCTGATAGACGCGGGCGACACGAGGGGAAAGGCCATGATTCTCTCAGATTGTATCAAATAGAGGGGATTCCCGGCCCAAGGTCCGCTTGTCACCACCGTCACAATCGTTAAGTGGGAGCCAACAACCAGATTTACGGGACTCACCATGGCCGAAAGACCCTTATCGCCGCACCTCAGCATCTGGAAATGGGGGCCGCATATGCTGGTTTCCATCCTCCACCGCGTTTCCGGAGATGGAATGGCGCTGGTCGGCTTGCCAGTCATGCTGTGGTGGCTCGGTTCATTGGCAAGCGGCCCTGCTGCTTACCAGAGCTTTCAGGACCACGCGATGAGCCCCTATGGTCTGGTCGTTCTGATCGGCCTGAGCTGGGCCTTTTTCAACCACATGTGTTCGGGCATCCGCCACTTCATCCTCGATATGGGAGCAGGCTTTGAACTCAACACCAACCGCAATTGGTCAGTCGGCTCGATCGCCGCGGCTGCCGCACTCACCGTGGCCTTCTGGGTCGCGATTTTTGCAGGCTGAGGGAAGGGACGAATAATGGGTAACGGAACTTCCATCGGCCGCGTTCGCGGGCTTGGCGCCGCGAAAGAAGGCACGCATCACTGGTTGCTGCAGCGCTTCACTGCTGCGGGCAATCTCGTGCTCGGCATCTTCCTCGCCGTCAGCTTCATCCTGCAGCCGAACTTCGATTACGAGACCGTCAGCTTGTGGATCTCCGGCCCCGTGCAGGCAACTGCCGTGGCGCTGTTCGTTATCAGCAGCTTCTGGCACGCGCGCCTCGGCCTGCAGGTTGTGATCGAGGATTACATCCATGAAGCAGGCAACAAGTTTGCGGCGATGACCGCCCTTAACCTGTTCACCTTTGCCGGTGTGGCATTCGGCCTGTTCGCCATTGTCCGCCTCGCACTTGGAGGTGCCGCCTGATGGCTACCGCAAATTCCACTCAGCCTGCCTACAAGATCATTGACCATACTTATGACGTGGTCGTCGTGGGGGCTGGCGGTTCCGGCCTGCGCGCCACGATGGGCGCTGCCGAAGCTGGCCTGAAGACCGCGAATATCACGAAGGTCTTTCCTACCCGTTCGCACACCGTTGCGGCGCAGGGCGGCATTGCTGCCAGCCTTGGCAACAATTCGCCCGACCACTGGACCTGGCACATGTACGACACCGTGAAGGGGTCTGACTGGCTGGGTGACCAGGACGCCATCGAATATCTCGCGCGTGAAGCGCCCGCTGCGGTGTACGAACTGGAGCATGCCGGCGTGCCCTTCAGCCGCAACGATGACGGCACGATCTACCAGCGCCCCTTCGGCGGCCACATGCAGAATATGGGTGACGGCCCGCCCGTGCAGCGCACCTGCGCCGCGGCAGACCGTACCGGTCATGCCATGCTGCATGCGCTCTACCAGCAGAGCCTGAAGTATTCGGCTGATTTCTATATTGAATATTTCGCTATCGACCTGATTATGAAGGACACGCCCGACGGCAAGAAGTGCGTCGGCGTGATCGCCATGTGCATGGATGATGGCTCGATCCACCGTTTCCGTTCTCAGTCGGTCGTGCTGGCAACGGGCGGCTATGGACGTTGCTATTATACAGCGACTTCTGCCCACACCTGCACCGGCGATGGCGGCGGCATGGTACTGCGTGCCGGCTTGCCGCTGCAGGACATGGAATTCGTGCAGTTTCACCCCACCGGCATTTACGGCGCAGGCGTGCTGATCACCGAAGGTGCGCGTGGCGAGGGCGGTTACCTCACCAACTCCGAAGGCGAGCGTTTTATGGAACGTTATGCGCCTTCGGCCAAGGACCTTGCCTCGCGCGACGTGGTAAGTCGTTCGATGGCGATGGAAATGCGCGAGGGACGCGGTGTTGGCCCCGAAAAGGACCACATCTACCTGCACCTTGACCATATCCCTGCCGAAACGCTGGCCCAGCGCCTGCCGGGCATCACCGAGAGCGGAAAGATCTTTGCGGGTGTAGACCTCACCCGCCAGCCGCTGCCGGTGACACCGACCGTGCATTACAACATGGGCGGCATTCCCTGTAACTATCACGGCGAAGTCGTGACCATTGGGCCGGACGGAAATCCGGACCACGTGGTGCCGGGTTTGTTCGCCGTTGGTGAGGCTGCCTGCGTCTCTGTCCATGGCGCGAACCGACTTGGCTCCAACTCGCTGATCGACCTCGTGGTGTTTGGCCGCGCAACCGGCCACCGCCTGAAGGAACTTGTCCAGCCCAACGCCAAGCAGGAAGAGCTTCCCGCCGACAGTGCCGATTTCGCACTTGGCCGTGTCGATCACTTCCGCAACGCCAAGGGTGGCTCGCCCACTGCAGAAGTGCGCGCCAATATGCAGAAGACGATGCAGAAACATGCCGCCGTGTTCCGCGACAGCGCGCTGATGGAAGAAGGTGTGAAGCTGCTCGCCGAAACCAACAAGCAGATGCAGGACATCCACGTCACCGACCGTTCGCTGATTTGGAACTCCGACCTCATCGAAACGCTGGAACTCGATAACCTCATGGCGCAGGCCGTGGTGACGATGAACAGCGCGGAAAACCGCAAGGAAAGCCGCGGCGCGCATGCGCATGAGGACTTCCCCAACCGCGATGATTCAAACTGGATGAAGCACACTGCTGCCTGGTTCGAAGGCTGGGGTGGCAATGGCGGCGCGGTGAAGATCGATTACCGCCCGGTCCACGAATACACGCTGACCGACGATATCGAATACATCAAGCCCAAGGCACGCGTATATTGAACAGTTGTTTCAGATAATTTGATAGCGAAAGGCCGGGGTGCATTACCCCGGCCTTTTTGCTGATAAGTGGCAGATAAGGCGCAGCTTCAGCTGGATGGAGCCTCAACCCGCCGCACGTCCACAATCTCTACCGGATCTGCCAGCATCTGGCCTTTCAGCCAGCCTTCGCCCTTGTCGGGATCAGTGACGGAGGCGTGGATCGCGTGGACCACATCCATCCCGCCAACGACATAGCCGAAAGCGGCGTAGCCAAGCTGGCGGTTAGGGTCCTCATTATCGGGATCAGCATCCTGCCCGCGCTGTTCCCTGAGCATGATCGAGAAGTCGCCTGTCGCGGTGCCGGGATCGAAGCGTGCCATCGACAAGGCGCCTTCGAGGTGCAGCACGCCGGTTATATTCGTCGGTTCATGGGGAATGGGTGCAAGGATGCGGTCAGGGTTGTTTTGCGTTCCACCCTGGATGAAGCCGTTGGGCTGCTCCCCCCAGTCGACTGACAGAGTACGATAGAAAACCGTTCCATCGAACCTGTCCTCATCGACATAGCGCAGGAAATTGGCAGCGGTGATCGGCGCGCGCTCGGTTTCCAGCGCCACTGTGATGTCACCCAGCGTAGTTTCGATCACCACAAGCGTGGTCTCGAACTCCGGCACGGTTTCCTCCATCACCTCTTCTTCGGCAGCAGGTTTTGCCGGGGTTTCAGCATCCTGCGCGATTGCAGGCGAGGTGAAGGCGAGGGCGAGCGGCGCAGCAATGGCGAATCGTTTCAGCATGATGGGCGCGATCATGCCGCTATTTCGGTCTCACGCAAACCACCCCTCACTTATGCGGGCTCGGGTTCACTTGTCATTCAGTTCGTCGCTCCCAGAAAACCGTTTGTCGTACGATTAAAGGGGGCGTGACGGTGAATCGAGAAAGAAGTCCGGGCGTGAAACTCGCCCTTGTAGGCCTTGTTGCGCTGGTGCTTATCGTGCCGCTGCTGATGGTTTATGCGCTGGTTTACGACCGCGAAATCCAGTCCCAGACAGCACAGCAGAGCATTACCGAAGGCTGGGGTGGCCGGCAGCTGGTGACCGGCCCTGTTCTGGTGATTCCCTGGATGCAGGAGGTGACCAGCACCGAGACGGTGAACGGCACCCAAACCAGCCGCACTACGCAGGTGCGCCGCGAATTGTTGGTGTCGCCTGTGCTGCAAAGCGTGGAAACCAAAATCGATCCTGATCGCAAGAGCTACGCGATTTACGATAGCGTAGTCTATGAGAGCACACTTTCCGGAACCGCACAGTTCGAAATGCCGGAAGATATGAGGCGACTGGGTGTGGATTCTGAAACGCTGATGCTCGACCAGGTGGAGCTGCGCTTCGGCATCTCTGATCCGCGCGGGCTGGATGATAATGCGCGTGTTTCCGTTGATGGCGAGGTGCTGCAATTGCAACCGGGCAATGGCCCTGCCGCCACTGGCGGTTCTGGCTTTTCCGCACTCGCCAGCTGGGATGGCACCGCGCCGCTGCGGGTGGAATGGCAATATGGCTTGCGCGGCAGCCACTCGCTGGACCTGATCCCGCGCGGTGGTGAGACCGAATGGACCGTAAATTCAAGTTGGCAGCACCCCAGCTTCTCCGGCTTCCTGCCGGACACGAAGGAAGTGGGGGCGGAAGGCTTTACCGCGACATTTGAAGGGATCACGAACCTGGCGTTGGGCGAGGCGCTGGTTGCGACAGAGGATGACGCTGCAACGGTGGCTGCGTCCATCGGCCTTGTCGACCCGGTCGACCTTTACAGCCAGGTGGACAGGGCGGTGAAATACGGCTTCCTGTTCATCGGCTTTACCTTTGTCACCTTCCTGATGTTCGACATCGTCGGCGGAGCGCGTGTAGCGGCAGCGGAATATTTGCTGACCGGCGCGGGGTTGATCCTGTTCTTCGTGATGCTCCTCGCCTTTGCCGAGGTGATTGGCTTCGGCCTTGCTTACCTTGTGGCGGCCGTCGCGGTGATCGGCTTGCTGACAGCTTACAGCGCGGCGGTGCTGGGAACGTGGAAGCGAGCGAGCTTCATCGGCATTATGCTGGGCGCGCTTTACGCGCTGCTCTTCGTGCTGCTCAACATGGAAACCTACTCGCTTCTCATCGGATCGCTGCTGCTTTTCGCAGGGCTGGCCGGGATCATGTACATGACGCGGCAAGTGAACTGGTCCTCGGTAGGACGCAGCGCTCCTGAGGAGCTGGTGGCCTAGCGCCTCTCAAGCATGGCGGGGGTGAGCTGGTCTATCCGGGTCACCCCCATCAGCTTCATACCGCGCACTATCTCGGCTTCGAGCAGGCTTGCAGCGCGCTCCACGCCTGCCTCACCCGCTGCGGCGAGGGCATAGAGGTAGAGCCTGCCGCCGCTGACCGCCGTGGCACCCGTGGCGAGCGCTTTCAGCACATGGCTGCCGCGCCGCACGCCGCCATCGAGGATCACTTCGCAGCGGCCGCCCACTGCCTGCACAATGGCATCAAGCTGGTCGAAGGGGCTGCGCGATCCATCGAGCTGGCGGCCGCCGTGGTTCGAAACCATGATCGCATCGCAGCCCATGTCTGCGGCGCGTTTAGCGTCCTCTACGGACATGATGCCCTTCAGGCAGAAGGTGCCGCCCCAGTCATTGCGTAGCTTTTCGGCATCGCTCCAATCCATCGACGGATCGAGCATGGAGTTGAAATAATCCTGCACCGACAGCGCGAAATTGCTGCCTGCATCAACATGGCTGGAGAGGTTGGGCAGATCGAACTTGTCGCGGAACATATAGTCCAGCGCCCAGCGCGGCTTGGTTGCGTAAGATAGAAAGCTTGCAGGCGTGATTTTCGGAGGCGAAGTGAAGCCGGTCCGCTTGCAGCGTTCGCGATTGCCTGAAACGATTGTGTCCACCGTCAGTGTCACCGCATCGAAGTTGGCGAGCCTCGCTTTTTCTAGCAGTGCGGCGTTCAGGCCCTTGTCCTTGTGGTAATAATACTGGAGCATCTTGGGGCCTTTGAACCGCTCCCCGATCTCCTCGATACTCACGCTGCCGAGGCTGGATATGCCGAACCACACGCCGAATTTCTCGGCCACGGCAGCAACAGCGCGCTCGCCTTGCCAATGAAACAGGCGTTGCAAAGCAGTGGGCGAGAGCATCAGCGGAAGCTTGCTCTGACGGCCCATCACGGTGACCGAGGTGTCCACTTCCTCTACCCCGGCAAGCACGTTTGGGATCAGGTCGACATCGTCAAAAGCGGCCGTGTTGCGGTCCTTCGTTACCTCGTCATCCGCCGCGCCATCGATGTAATGGAACACCGGGAAGGGTAGTTTGCGCTTCGCCAGCTCGCGGAAATCGGCGATGTTCTCGCACTGCGAGAGCTTGCGCACGCTGTAGTTGAATCTCTTGCCCATTACGCGCCTGTTAGCGCGGGCATGCACATTCTACCAGCGCAGCAATGCCGGCCCTGTCAGCAAGCCGATGCCAGAGATGCACATGGCTGGCGTGAGGTGGAAGGTCATGAACTAAAGTTGGGCCTTCGCCGGGGCAGATGCGGGAAGCGCTGTGGTGGTCTTGCTTCCCTGTTCGCTGGCTTATCGGTCGGTCTGCTGAACGACAGGGCTTGAAACGAACTGCGTGCCATCATCGGAATCCGCCACGGCCTCGTCAGGCGCTTCACCCGGGCTTTCTGCCTGCGCACGCAGACGAGCCACGAGTTCGGGTGGAGCAGGGCTGGCAGGGTAGGGGCAGCCCATTTCCTACCCTTTGCCCTTGAGATAGGCACGCCGCATCAGCCCGGCGGCAATTGCCTCGCGGAATTGAAACTCGCGGCTGTTGGCGCCGGACACCTCACGGATCAGCCCACGAAAGGGGATCAGCATGCCGACCACGCGCTGCGCCATGCGCGTGGGAGAGGTGATATCGCGTTCTTCCGGCGAGGTGGTGTCATAGTCGTCGCCCAGCACGGCATCGAGGTTGCCCACCTCGATGCGGATTGCGCTGCAGCTGTTGATTCCTTCGCTTGCATAAGGCGCCTCGCGCGCGGCAAGCAGGGCCGGCGGGATCGGGTCCTTCTCAAGGTTGAGATCCGATAGAGGTGTCAGCGCGACATCGCGCACGTCAGGGTCGCGGTCCGTCACCACATCCTGCGCCATCACAGGCGCTGCGACAGCGGCACCAAGCACTGCCGCGATCGCTGGCAAAGCAGCCTTAATTGCGCATGTCCGCGAAAGTGTCACACTGGTCTTCATCGGCGGTCTGCATCCCTCTCCTGAGCCATTCCATACGCTGCGCACTTGACCCGTGGGTGAAGCTTTCCTGGTTCACCGCGCGCCCGGCGTTGCGCATCAGCGTGTCATCGCCAATGGCATTGGCCGCGCGCATGCCTTCCTCGAAATCACCCGCCTCGATCAGGTTGCGGTTGCGGCCCGCCCACACCCCGGCATAGCAATCGGCCTGCAATTCCATGCGCACTTGCAACTGGTTGGTGGCAGAGGGGTTCTGCCCCTGCGCGCTGCGGACCTGGCCTGCCAGGCCCACAAGGTTCTGGATATGGTGGCCGTATTCATGCGCCATAACATAGTAACGCGCGAAATCCCCTCCGGCTCCCATCTGCTGTGCCATCTGGTCATAGAAACCGACATCAATGTTGATGGTGTGGTCAGCCGGGCAATAGAACGGGCCCACCGAGCTCGACGCCTGGCCGCAGCCGGTCATGATTGTACCGCCTTCGATGAACTGCAGCAGTGGTTGCTCGAACGGCATCCCCGCTTCGTTGAACAGCGGTGCCCAGGTTTCGTCTAGTGAGGCGAGTGCGTTGCAGGCTTCCATCGAATAGGCGTTGTCGTCACAGATCTCGAAATCGCTCTCGTTCGAGGCGGACGGAGCCCGCTGCTGGGTGGGAGCGCCTTGCTGCGCTCCTTCGACCCTGCCGATCATCTGGCCTGGGTCTGCCCCGAACACGAAGATGCCGACCAACACGATCACCAGGCCGCCGCAACCGATGCCACCAGCACCGCCCAGGCGATTTCCTGCAACGCCACTTCCCCCGCGACGTACGCGAATTGAACCGGGGCGGAATTGTTTGAGGCGCATGATTACTCCCTTGAACAATTGTGCGGTTGCGAAAAGGGGCTGGACCGCAAGGGCCCGATCATGGGAAACATTGGCCAGAATCTTCGAAGGAGTCGAACATGTTCCTTTCCGGTAAGCGCGCCCTTGTAACCGGATCGACCTCGGGCATTGGGCTGGCAATCGCTCGTGCACTAAGGACTGAAGGGGCAGAGATCATCCTTAATGGCTTCGGCGATCCGGACGAGATTGAGAAGTTGTGTGAGGAACTTGATGCTGATCACATCAGTGCCGACCTTACCGGCGTGGCCGGGGTCGAGGTTTTGATGGCCGGGGCTGGACGGGTGGATATCCTGGTAAACAATGCCGGCATGCAACACGTCGCACCGGTTGAAGAGTTTCCGGCTCAGAAGTGGGAGACGATCATTGCGCTCAACCTGTCGGCAGCCTTCCACACCGCGCGCCTTGCAGTGCCGCATATGAAGAAGGCTGGCTGGGGCCGCATCATCAACACCGCCAGCGCGCATTCGCTTACGGCAAGCCCCTTCAAGAGCGCTTATGTCGCTGCAAAACACGGGATTGCCGGCCTCACCAAGACGCTGGCGTTGGAACTGGCAACGCACAACATCACCGCCAATTGCATCAGCCCCGGCTATGTCTGGACGCCGCTGGTCGAAAACCAGATTCCGGACACGATGAAGGCCCGCGGCATGACGCGCGAGCAGGTAATGAACGATATCCTCCTGGCCAAGCAGCCGACGAAGAAGTTCGTGCAGGTGGAAGAGGTGGGCGCGATGGCCGTGTTCCTGTGCCGCGACGAGGCACAGAACATCAACGGTGCCAACTGGTCCGTCGATGGAGGCTGGACGGCGGAATAGCGCGTCCGCGGGAGGGAGGGGGCGGACCGGCTGGCCCACCCCCTGGTACCTCAGCCTTCGTCAAGCGCCTTGCTGACCAGGATGTTCACCGAAACGCGGCGGTTCTGCGCGCGACCGGCGGCTGTAGTGTTATCAGCCAGCGGATCGCTTTCGGCCATTCCGGTAGGCGTCAACATGCGCCACGGCTGCCAGCTGCATTTCTGCTGCAGGAAGTTCACCACACGGCCTGCGCGGCGTTCGCTCAGCACCTGATTGTAGTCTTCATCGCCGACATCGTCAGTATAGCCGACCACCAGCAGCAGGGCATTGTCCAAGTCGGAAGCTTGCTGCGCGGCAGTGCACAGCTGGTATTCGGCCCGCGGGGAAAGGTCCCACTTGCCGGTGTCGAAATAGACGTTGGTGGTGCCGCGGATGTTGTACTGGTCGATATTGGCAACGCGGCCGCGCAGCGCTTCAGTGGCAGCGGCGTTTTCCTCAATCATTTCCTCGTTACGGGCAAAGCGCTGGGCAGTGCCGCTCTGGATCATCTGCGCGGTTTCCAAGTCTCCGCGCGAGAATCGGATGCGGCTCGCCAGCAGGCCTTCGTCCCATTGTACCGTGTCAACGGTTACGGGCAGGCCGTTGAGCAGGGCGGTTATGTCGAGCTTGTCACGGTCAAGGCCGAGGAAGCCGCCCTTGGCGCGAACTTCGGTTGCCGGGCCAACGCGGATGTCCCGCGTTACGCCGGTGGCGTCAGTAATCTGGATGCGGTTGCCGGTGCGCGATGCAATGAAGCCTTCGATTTCCGGGCCGGCAGGCAAGCCAGAGAGATCGGATGGCACTTCGCCAAAGACGGTGATCTGGCTGTCAGCCTGGGCGCTGGCTTGTGCCTGTGTGGTCACCGGCTCCGGTTCCTGGGCGATAGCGGCGGGGCCTGCTGCCGTGGCCATGGCAAGCATGGGAAGGGCGGCTGCCCTGACGATAATTGCGTTCACTTTGGTACTCCTTCGATATGTCGCGGTTCAATGCGCCGCATGCTGGCCTGGCCCATACCCGGCAACCATAAGCCATGTTTGCGAAATGTCCTTGTTAGTGCGAAATGCGCCCTCTGCCTGTTCTCGTAAACCTCGTGATCGACTGAATCTTCCAGACTGTGCCTGACACCAAGCCGCCGCCTCCGCGCCCCTTACGGTGAAATGTGGCAAAACCAAGGCGTACCGTTTGGTAAAATGCAGCAGAGGGCGCGGCAAATGTGCACCACCGCAACATCTTGCGCCGCCCCCCCTAGCGAATGCCACATAGTGCGGTTACATGGGCCGCCACGAATCAACGAAGCTCTCACATTGGTGGCACCACATGGAAATCGAAACCGGCCTTACTTTTGATGACGTCCTGCTGAAGCCGGCAGAGAGCGACATCCTACCCTCGCAGGCTTCCACCAAGACGCAGCTGACAAAGTCGATTGCGCTCAACATCCCGGTACTGTCTGCCGCGATGGATACTGTGACTGAGGCTGAGATGGCCATCGTCATGGCGCAGATGGGCGGTATCGGCGTGCTTCACCGTAACCTGACCATTGAAGAGCAGTGCGCTGCTGTCACCCGCGTGAAGCGCTTCGAAAGCGGCATGGTTGTGAACCCCATCACCATCGCCCCCAATGCCACGCTGGGCGAAGCGCAGGCGATCATGACGCAGAACAGGATCAGCGGCATCCCCGTCACTGATGGCGGTAAGCTGGTCGGCATCCTCACCAACCGCGACGTGCGTTTCGCAGACAATCCGCTGCAGCCGGTGAAGGAACTCATGACGAGCGAGAACCTCGCCACCGTCAGCGAAGGGGTGAGCCAGGATGAGGCGCGCCGCCTGCTCCATGCCCGCCGCATCGAAAAACTACTGGTGGTCGATAATGACTATCATTGCGTCGGCCTGATCACGGTCAAGGATATTGAAAAGGCCGTGCTCAACCCCGATGCCACCAAGGATGCTGGCGGCCGCTTGCGCGTGGCTGCGGCCAGCACTGTGGGCGACAAGGGTTTCGAGCGCACGCAGGCGCTGGTCGATGCCGAGTGTGACGTCATCATCATCGATACGGCGCACGGCCACAACAAGGCCGTGGGTGAGGCAGTGACCCGCGCCAAGAAGTTGAGCAACAAGGTGCAGGTAGTCGCCGGCAACATCGCCACGGCAGAAGCTGCAAGGGCGCTGGTCGATGCCGGCGCGGATGCCATCAAGGTCGGCATCGGCCCCGGTTCGATCTGCACCACGCGCATCGTTGCCGGTGTGGGCGTACCGCAGCTGACTGCGATCATGGATGCCGCACGCGCGGCGGGCGATGTGCCTGTAATCGCTGACGGCGGCCTGCGCACCTCTGGCGATGCGGCCAAGGCGCTGGCGGCTGGTGCGTCCACCGTCATGATCGGTTCGCTGCTGGCAGGCACCGAAGAAGCTCCGGGCGAAACCTTCCTCTACCAGGGCCGCGCCTACAAGGCCTATCGCGGTATGGGCAGTGTTGGCGCGATGGCGCGCGGCTCGGCTGACCGTTATTTCCAGGCCGATATCAAGGACCAGATGAAGCTGGTCCCTGAAGGCATCGAAGGTCAGGTCCCCTACAAGGGCCAGGCCCGCGACGTGGTTCACCAGCTGGTCGGCGGCGTAAAGGCAGCCATGGGCTACACCGGTTCGGCCACCTTGAAAGACCTTACCAAGGCGACCTTTGTCCGCATCACCAATGCTGGTCTTTCGGAAAGCCACGTGCATGATGTTTCGATCACGCGCGAAGCTCCGAACTATCCGACGCGGTAAATGACCCCTTCGGCCCGCGTACAGGCGGCCATTGAGATTCTCGACAAGGTGATCGAGGCAGCACGGATGCAAGGCGCGCCTGCTGACCGGATTGTTGGCGATTGGGTGCGGGGCAACCGCTATGCCGGATCGAAGGACCGCCGTGCCATTCGTGAGCTGGTCTATAGTGCCATCCGTGCATGTGGTGAGGTTCCGCGCACCGGACGGGCGGCGATGCTGCACCTTGCCGAAGGGGATGCTGAACTCACCGCGCTGTTCGACGGATCGCAATATGGCCCGCCAGCAATTGGCGAGAGTGAATTGCCTGCATTTGGCTCGATCGCGCCCGAATGGTTGGAAGACCGCCTGATCGCGTCCGGGCTAGCTGAGGAAGAAGCCGAAGCGCTGTTGGGCCGTGCTCCGCTGGACTTGCGGGTGAACACGCTCAAGGCCGATCGTGATGCGCTCGATCTTCCTGAGGAAGTCGAGAATCTTCCTGTTCCCAATGCCTTGCGCCTGCCTTCCGGTACGCAGGTTGAGCAATGGCCTGCTTATCGCGACGGCTTGGTTGAGGTGCAGGACGCTGGCAGCCAGGTGGCTTGCTTGTCGCTTGCTGCACAGCCGGGTGAGACCGTGATCGACCTGTGCGCAGGCGCTGGGGGCAAGACGCTGTCGCTTGGTGCAGCCATGGAAAATCGCGGCGTGCTGATTGCCGCTGATACCGACCGCGGCCGCCTTTCGCGCCTCGCACCGCGTGCAGAGCGTGCCGGGGTTTCGATCATCCGCGAAGTGCTGATGAACCCCGGACAGGAACTGAAAGCGCTGGCAGACTGGCACGGCAAGGCTGATGCCGTGCTTGTCGATGCGCCGTGTTCGGGCACTGGCACGTGGCGGCGCAATCCGGAAAGCCGTTGGCGACTGACCCCTGCGGAACTGGCAAGGCTCACCGATCTTCAGCAGCGCCTGCTTGCCGTGGCTGCTGAACTTGTGAAGCCCGGTGGGCGGATCACCTACATCACCTGTTCACTGCTCGACGAAGAGGGCAAGGATCAGGTCGAGCGGTTCCTCGCCGTGCGGCCACAATTCACGGTGCAAGCTCTCGACCTGCCGCTGGGCCGCGCGCACGGCCCCGGTGTTCGCCTGACGCCGCGCCATGACGGGACAGACGGATTTTTCATCGCCAGCCTATCTGGGGCATGATAATCTTGTGTTCACTATGGCTAGCCTACGCCTGAACAACCAGCTTGCTCTCAAGGAGTTCGTGATGCGTCATTCGCCCGCAGCAATCGCCCTTTCGCTCTTCGCCGCGGTGAGTTCCAGTGCCTTGCTGGGGGCCACTGGCACGCCTGACCCGCGTGCTGAAGCGCTGGTGATGGAAGGTCGTGCGGCGCTGGCTTCTGGCGATACGCAAGGCGCGATTGACGCGTTTGAGGCCGCTCTGGTGGTCGATCCGGCATACAGCAATGTCTATGTCGATCTGGCTGATGCTGCGCGCGCGGATGGCCTGCAAGGCAAGGCGATCCACTATTATCGCGAGGCGCTGGAGCGCGATCCGGACAATCTCTCTGCCATTTCGGGTGAGGGCGCTGCGCTGGCCGAAAAGGGCGCGCTCGACAATGCTCGCCGCAACCTTGCCCGGCTTGAGAAAATATGCGGGCCCGATTGCCGGGAAACGGTGGAACTTGCCGTTGCTATCGCAGCGGGGCCGATTGAACGCGTGATGACGGCAGAGGCCACTGCGCCTGATGCGGCGGTTGCCACGAACTGATCAGATCAGTTCACGAAATCCGTCGACAACGGCCTGATATACATCGCGCTTGAACGGCACGATCAGGTCCGGAAGCAGCTTGGGTTCAACCCATTTCCATTCGCAGAATTCGGGGTGCTTGTGAGCTTCGAGGTCAATGTGATGATCTTCGCCGATAAAGCGGACGAGATACCATGTCTGCCGCTGGCCGATGAACTTGCCGCCCCACATCTTGCCCATGAGTTCGGGCGGAAGGTCATAGAGCAGCTCGCTGCCCAGCGTGCCCACGATATCGAGGTGTTTGGGCTTCACGCCCGTTTCCTCGTGCATTTCGCGCAGCATCGCCTCGTCCATGTCCTCGCCTGGATCGACGCCGCCTTGCGGCATTTGCCAGAAGTCTGTGTCCATGCCGTCAATACGCTTGCCGACAAAGGCTTGACCGGCTGCGTTCAGCATCATGGCACCAACGCAGGGGCGATAGAGGGAGAGATCAGGCTTGCTCATGCGCTTGCCAAATAGTCAAAATGGTGGACCATTTCCATGCTGGCATTGCTCGCCAGACAGAAAAACTTGATTGCGGCACAGCTAGGCGCCGCCTAGGTGGCACGCCTAGTTTGGAATATGGCGCTGATATTGGCGCAGATACAGGATTCGACAATGGCAACCCAGGTGGCTGACAACCCCGCTCTCAAGACCCAGGATGGCCACCCCGATGCGGTGGTGGTGCGCTTTGCCGGCGATAGCGGCGATGGTATGCAGCTGACTGGCGGGCAGTTTACCCTCTCTACCGCGCTTGCAGGTAACGACCTTGCCACTTTCCCAGACTTTCCCGCCGAAATCCGCGCGCCGCAAGGCACGCTGTTCGGTGTTTCTGCCTTCCAGATCAACTTCGGCAGCCGCGAGATCAGCACCGCTGGTGACGCGCCCGATGTGCTGGTGGCGATGAACCCGGCGGCACTCAAGACCAACCTCAATGCGTTGAAGCTTGGCGGGCTGATCATCGCTGATACCGGTGAGTTTACCAAGCGCAACCTCGACAAGGCAAAGTACGATATAAATCCGTTGGAAGACGGCAGCCTTGCCAAATGGGACGTGCTTGCCTTCGACATCTCCGCTTTGACGATTGAGGCGGTGAAGGATTTCGGGCTCGGCAACAAGGATGCTCTGCGTTGCAAGAACATGTGGACGCTGGGCCTGGCGCTTTGGATGTTCGACCGTGACCGCCAGCCCATCATCGACTGGTTGAAGGCGAAGTTCAAATCCAAGCCCGAGGTTGCTGACGCGAATATTGCCGCGCTCAACGCTGGCCATGCCTATGGCGAAACGGCGGAGCTTTCAGGCCCGCTGCGTAAGGTGCACGTTGATCCGGCGCCGGCAGAACCAGGCCTTTATCGCACGATCACTGGTGCGGAAGCCGTTTCGCTCGGCCTTGTGGCTGGCGCGCAACTGGCGGGCCTACCGATGTTCTTTGGCGGTTACCCCATCACTCCAGCCAGCTCGATCCTGCACCACCTCGCACGGCTCAAGGAATTCGGCGTCACCACATTCCAGGCGGAAGACGAGATTGCCGCGATCTGTTCGGCCATCGGCGCAAGCTATGCCGGCCAACTGGGTGTTACCAGCTCGTCCGGCCCCGGCATTGCCCTGAAGGGCGAAGCGATGGGCCTTGCCGTGATGACCGAGATGCCGCTGGTTATCGTCAACTCGCAGCGTGGCGGACCGTCCACCGGCCTCCCAACCAAGACTGAGCAGAGCGACCTTTACCAGGCCGTTTATGGCCGCAATGGCGATGCGCCGATCCCCGTGATCGCGGCTTCCTCGCCCGGCGACGTGTTCGACTGCGCCATCGAGGCGTGCCGCATCGCGGTGGAATACATGACGCCCGTCATGTTGCTCACCGATGGCTATATCGCCAATGCTGCAGAGCCGTGGAAGGTGCCGGACCCGGAAACTTTCGAGCCGTTCAAGGTCGAGTTCCTGACCGAAAACAACAACCCCGATGGCAAGGTGCTGCCCTACAAGCGCGATGCCAAGGGCAAGCGCCCCTGGATCAAGGCCGGCACGCCCGGCCTGATGCACCGCATTGGCGGCATCGAGAAGAAGGTCGATACCGGAAACATCGACTATTCACCTGAAAACCACCAGGAAATGACAGATATCCGCAAGGCCAAGATCGACAATATCACGGTTTCGGACCAGGGCGTTACCTTGGGCGATGAAGGCGGCAAGCTGGCCGTCGTCGGTTGGGGCTCGACCTTCGGCCCGATCCGCCGCGCGGTGGACAATTGCCGCCAGCGCGGGCTGGACGTCAGCCATATCCACTTCCGGCACATCTGGCCGCTGCCCGCCAATTCGGGTGAGCTGCTGCGCAAGTACGAGCGCATCCTGGTGCCGGAAATGAACACCGGCCAGTTCAAGACCGTGCTGCGTGACCAGCTGCTGGTGGACGCCAAGCCCTATACCAAGACGAGCGGCCAGCCGTTCAAGATCGCCGAGCTTGAAGCCGCGATCGAACTGGCACTGGCGGAGTAAGCGCAATGACCGAAGTGACTAAAGTCGAAACTACCCTCAAGGACTGGGAGACCGACCAGGAGGTGCGCTGGTGCCCGGGTTGCGGTGACTATGCCATCCTCAAGGCCGTGCAGCGCACGCTGCCGCAGCTCGGCGCCGATCCAGCCAAGACTTGCTTCATCAGTGGCATTGGCTGCTCCAGCCGTTTCCCCTATTATATGGAGACTTACGGCTTCCACACGATCCACGGGCGCGCGCCTGCGTTCGCAACCGGCGTTAAGCTGGCCAATCCGGACCTTGACGTGTGGCTGGTGACGGGTGACGGAGACGGTCTGTCTATCGGCGGCAACCACTTGATGCATGTGCTGCGGCGCAACGTGAACATGCAGATCATGCTGTTCAACAACGAGATCTACGGCCTC
This sequence comes from uncultured Sphingomonadaceae bacterium, assembly GCA_964645635.1. Classification (GTDB taxonomy): domain Bacteria; phylum Pseudomonadota; class Alphaproteobacteria; order Sphingomonadales; family Sphingomonadaceae; genus Alteraurantiacibacter. The sequence continues at coordinate 31,589 of CAZYAL010000016.1, forward strand.
ACCAAGGGGCAATACTCCCCTACCAGTCGCCAGAACACGCGCACGCCCACTTCGCCGCTCGGTTCCGTGGACCGGCCTGCGAACCCTTGCGCCTTCGCGCTGGGGGCTGGTGCGCGCTTTGTTGGCCGCGGGATTGACGTGTCGAAGAACCTGCCCGACGTGCTGATGGCTGCCCATGCCCACCAAGGTGCAGCCTTCGTGGAAATCTTCCAGAACTGCATCGTCTACAACAAGGACGTGTTTGACGATTTCGCTGCTCCCAAGGGAGCGGAGCTTCAGCAGCTGTGGTTGCAGGATGGCGAACCCATGCTGTTCGGCAATTCCAAGAAGGGCCCGGTCAAGGGCCTGAAGCTCGTGCCTGATAAGTTCACCTTCGAAGTGGTCGACGTGGTTGACGGAGACTGGGAAGCTGCCGGTGTCTGTGTGCATGATGCGAAGAACCGCGCGCTAGCTCACATGCTGGTGGAACTTCCTTTTGGCGAATTCCCGATGCCGCTTGGAGTGATCTATGACGATCCGCGCCCGACTTACGAGAGCGCAGTGATCGACGAGCGTCGTCGCGCCATCGAAGGCAAGGATACCAGCCTCGCCAAGCTGCTCGGTAAGGGGCAGAGCTGGACGGTAAGCTAAACCGCGCAAGATCCCGTCTCAAGGCCCTGCCTTCATGGCCTTGAGGGCTGCGGCACTGCTGCCAGGATGGGAACCGAAGGTAAAGCTGCTTGGTGCTTTGCAGAAAGGCGATTGGTTATGTCGCCCCGCTGCTGAGAGAGATCGGGTGAGCTTTCCTACACATTGGCCGGTCAGCACAAGCGGGACATGAAATCCTGCTGTTACCTTGCGTTCTTACCACAAGTCAGACCTGTTTTGCCGAAGGGGTGAATTTCCCTTCATAACTGCGTTCCATGTGTTCCAAATGTTAACGTGGGGAAGGCTGTGGCTGATGGTTAATCTTCACCCATTCGCTCGTCGGCGCGCTGCTCGGCCGCGAGGCCGGCTTTACGGTCGTACTTCGGGCGCAGGCCTGCAAGTCGAGCAATCTGCCGCCTGAGCAGCAGGGAGGGTGCTATCCCGGTATAAGCTGTGCGAGGTGCGGATCGCTGGCCATTTCGCGCTGCATGTCTCGCCCGATGATCCCGCGGGCCGGGGCGATGGTGAAGCGATGGAAGCCGTAAAAGCCAAATCCGGGAGTTGGTTGAAAGGTCCCGGGTGCCAAAGGTCCAGCTACCAAAACCATTGCCCAATCCCCACGGTTGGACACCGTAGATCAAGGAAATCTGGCATTGAGCGAACCGCAAATCGTCTGGCTAAGGCGCGACCTGAGGCTGGTTGACCAGGCTGCTTTCCATTGCGCGGCGGAAGCCGGGCCAGTGATTGCTGTCTATGTCCTCGATGACGAGACGCCCGGCTGCCATGCCTATGGCGGCGCATCACGCTGGTACCTGCATCATGCGCTGGAGGCGCTGGCAAAGGACCTCGGCCGGCACAATTCGAAGCTGGTCCTGCGCAAGGGCAGGGCAGTGGACGTGCTGTGCGATATTGCCGCCGAAACGGGTGCGAAGACCGTTCACGCGATCCGCCATTTCGAACCGTGGTGGCGAAAGGCAGAGGCAGAGCTTGTCGGCAAGCTCGACCTGTGCCTGCACCACGGCAATTACTTGCTGCCGCCCGGTGCCGTCACCACCGGATCAGGCACGCCATACAAGATTTTCACGCCGTTCAAGAATGCCACCTTTGATGCGATAAGTGGCTTCGACATCTTGCCCGAACCTTCGCTGATTTTACCCGAAAGGTGGCCCGCTTCGGACGAACTGGCAGACTGGAACCTGCTGCCAACAGAGCCGGACTGGGCAGGCGGCATGGGTGAATTCTGGAGCGCAGGCACTGCCGCAGCGCTCGAACGCTTCGATGATTTCGTGGAGGTCATCGACGACTACAAGATTGATCGCGAATGCCCCTCGATCGATGGGTCTTCAAAGATGAGCCCACATTTGCATTTCGGCGAAGTCAGTCCGCGCCAGCTTTGGCAGACCATCGCCCGTCATCGCAGCGATGGCGCGCGCTTCTTCAAGGCGGAGCTGGTCTGGCGCGATTATGCGCAAACGCTGGCGCTGCAGTTCCCCAACTACGGCAAGGCATCCTATCGCGATGGCTATGATGAAGGCCTGTGGCGCGATCCGGATACGGACCAAAAGGCAGCAGCAGACCTCACCGCGTGGCAGAAGGGTGAAACCGGTTATCCCGTTGTCGATGCCGGTATGCGCCAGTTGTGGAGGACCGGCTGGATGCACAACCGCGTGCGGATGATCGCCGCAAGCTTCCTGGTCAAACACCTGCTGATTGACTGGCGGCATGGTGAAAAATGGTTCTGGGATACGCTGGTGGATGCGGACTATGCTTCCAACGCCACCAACTGGCAGTGGGTCTCCGGCACCGGCGTCGATTCCAACATGTTCGTGCGGATCATGGCCCCGCTGAGCCAGAGCGAGAAATTCAATGGAGGCAACTACATCCGCAAATATGTGCCTGAGCTGGCGGACATGGACGATCCCTATGTCCACGATCCGCAGGCGCATGTTTGCCGCCCGTCGGCCTATCCGAAGAAGATTATCGGCCACAAGGAAGGGCGCGAACGGGCGCTGGCGGCATACCGCAGAATGAAGGGCTGACGACAGTGCGGAACTGCGCCTTGCCTACGCAAGAGCCGGTGCGCATAAAGTCCGCATGGCGACGCAGGGAGCAGAGAGAAGAGGCGCAGGCTGCTGCGATCGGGCCACAGGTTTGGCGCGCGCCAGGCCTGGTGGCGCGGCTGTTGGCGCCAAGCCTTGGCAGGCTGGTGGACCGGATAGATGCCGGGCTGGTGCGTGGCACCATGCACGCCATCTTGCCTGATGGCAGCTCGCGCAAGCTAGGCGGGCGCAATCCCGGTTTCGAAGGGTATATCGACCTCAAGGACTGGCGTGGCCTGCTGCGCCTTGCAACTGGCGGTTCTGCAGGCTGGTATCAGGCGTGGGAAGCAGGCGAATGGCAATCGCCAGATCCGGTGCCTCTGTTTGCGCTGTTTTCTGCCAATGCTCAGGAGCTTGGGGAAACCGGTCGCGCCAAGGGCCCATGGCGCTGGGCGTCGCGCGCGCTGCATTGGTTCAACCGCAACACCCGCGTGCAGGCCGAGCGCAACATCCATGTGCATTACGACCTCGGCAATGATTTCTACGGCGCATGGCTTGACCCGACGATGAGCTATTCGAGCGGCTATGACTTGTCGCGCGATCCGCTTGAAGCGTCGCAACAGCGCAAGTGGCAGCGCTTGTCCGAGCGCCTGGGCAAGCCCGGAAGCCTGCTCGAGATCGGTTGCGGATGGGGAGCCTTGTCAGCCCACTTCGCAAAGGGTGGCAGCAATGTCACCGCGATCAGCCTTTCCGAGGAGCAACTGGACTGGGCGCGCGCGCATTTCCCTGGGGTCAATTTCCTGAAGCAGGATTACCGCGATACATCAGGCCAGTTCGATGCCATCGTCAGCGTGGAGATGGTCGAGGCGCTGGGCCGTGAATACTGGCCCACGTTCATGGACTGCATCGCCCGCAACCTCAAACCGGGCTGCAAGGCGGCAATCCAGTATATTGCCATGGCGGACGACCTGTTCGAAGCTTATGCCCGCAATGCCGATTTCATCCAGGCTTACATCTTCCCCGGCGGCTTGCTGATTAAGGCGAGCGAATTCCGCGAGCTTGCCGAGGCGCGCGGGCTGGCATGGACCGATCAGGAAGACTTCGGGCTCGACTATGCCGAAACGCTGAAGATCTGGCGGGAAAGCTTCGATGCGGCGGAGCGCGAAGGCCGCTTGCCAGCAGGCTTTGACGAGCGCTTCTGCCGCTTGTGGCGCTATTACCTGCAATATTGCGAAGGCGGCTTTCGTGGTGGCAGCATTACCGTGAGCCAGGTGACGCTGGTGAAAGGCGGTTAGGGCAATG
>CAZYAL010000016.1:35656-39654 GCA_964645635.1 uncultured Sphingomonadaceae bacterium
GGTGGCAGCATTACCGTGAGCCAGGTGACGCTGGTGAAAGGCGGTTAGGGCAATGGCCGCGCGCAAATGGCTGCGCCGTGGTGCCATTGCCGTGGCGGTGCCGCTTGGCCTCGCCATGGTGGGATGGCTGGCGCTGGATGATGACCAGCGCGCGCTCGTCCTGTCGGCACCAACCGACACCGATATCCTGTTCTGGGACGACGAGCAGCGCGCGGCAGGCTTCCGCATGCTCGACAGGCTCGGTTGGGTGGTTGGTTCTCGGGTGATTGAGGCAAGTGAAGAGCCGTTGCCGCTACCGCAGGGTGGCGATCTCGTGCCCTATATCGACATGGATATCGATGCCTTCATGGACAGTCAGGGCTCTGCCGCCGTGGTGGTGGTGCAGGACGGCGAAGTGGTGTTGGAGCGCTATGGCCTGGGCTTCGGGCCGGAAGGGCGCTGGACGAGTTTCTCCGTGGCCAAGAGCCTCACGTCGACGCTTGTTGGTGCAGCGATACAGGATGGCGCGATCCAGTCGCTAGAAGACCCGGTCAGCCGCTACATCCCGGACCTTGCTGGTTCGGTTTATGATGATGTCACCATCCGCCAGTTACTGACGATGAGCTCGGGCGTGCGCTGGAACGAGGATTACACCGATCCGCAATCCGATGTGGCGCTTTTCAACGCGCATGAACCGGAAGAGGGGATCGACGTCACCGTATCCTACATGCGCAGCCTTGAGCGGGAAGCGCCTGCGGGGACGAAGTGGGTCTACAAGACTGGCGAGACCAACCTCATCGGCGTGTTGGTGAGCGAGGCGACGGGCAAGCCGCTGGCTGACTACCTTTCAGAGAAGGTGTGGCGGCCTTTCGGCATGGAAGCTGACGCCACGTGGCTGCTCAATTCCTCTGGCCACGAGATTTCCGGTTGCTGCATCCAGGCGACTACGCGGGATATGGCGCGGTTTGGCATGTTCGTGCTGGCGGATGGCGTTGCGGGCGGCGTGCGGATTGTGCCCGAAGGCTGGTTTGCCGAGGCGACCTCAGCCCAGTTCGTAACCGACAGGCGGCGGCGCAGCTATGGCTTCCAGTGGTGGACTTATGAGGATGGCAGTTTCGCAGCCGGCGGGATTTTCGGGCAGGGGATTTTTATCGACCCCCAACGCAATCTTGTGATTGCCACCAATGCCAACTGGCCCACGGCGACAGACGACATGGGCAAGGGGCTGGAGCGCTACGAATTTTATCAGGCCGTGCGCCGCGCCATCGATGTGAGAGACGCGGCGGAGAGTTATCAGCGGCGATAGACGCCATCGCCGCGATAGCGGGCGAGAATCTTGTCGTGCACAATCGGGCTCAGAAGGTTGGAGAACGCGCAACCGCAATTGCCGTTTTCCTACCAGACCACTTCGGCCTCCAGCGTTTCAAGGCCCGGCAGCGACAGCCAACAGATCGAACCAGGATGCATGCGGGTAACGGCGATGGCGGAAAAACCGGACATGGAAAGATCGTTCACCACAGTCTGGAAAGCACGCATACCAGACGCACGAAGCTGCGCAGGAATGACGATCTTTGTACGCGGCGCAGAACGGTCTTCCTGCGCGGCAATATCGTATCGACCTCCAGCGTTGATCAGCGTGTTCATGGCAATATCCCGGTGTGTTGCATTGGCTTTTATGCGCGCCGCAGCGCCCGTCTTTGCGCAGAATGCAGGATAGTGCTTCCCGAGACCTTGCCAGTTCTGGTTAACTGGAACTTTCGACTCTTTCGCGGTGCAAATTGGGGAAATCTTGCACCAGCATTTCAACGATCCGGTCGCCCACAACCTCTGGCGGCTTCACCGTTTGCGGGTCTTCACCGGGATAGGCACGCTCGCGCATGGTGGTGCGGGTCGCGCCCGGATCGATGATGGCGACGCGGGTTTCGGAAATACGGCCGATTTCCTGCCCGTGGCTGAGCAGGAGGTTGTCAAACGCTGCCTTGGTTGCACCGTAAGCACCCCAGAAGGCACGCGGTTGGGTGCCTACAGAGCTGGTGAGGCCGATGATGCGGCCGTGCTCACTGCGCTTCAACAGCGGGTCAAACACGGCAAGCAGCGCTTGTGTGGCTAGTACGTTCAACGTCATCGCCTGGTTGAACTGCTTGCCGTCGATCTGCGTGACGGGGGTCAGGGTGGGGAGCATGGCTGCCGAGATTACGAGGATATCGAGCCGGTCCCACCGCTCTGCAATGGCCTGTGAGAGGCGGCCGATCGAGTCGCCATCGGTCAAGTCGAGCGGGGCGATGGTGGAGGTGCCGCCAGCGTCGTGGATCGCATCCTCTACCGCCTCAAGGTCCTTCACCTTGCGGCCGGTGATCACGACATGCGCGCCCGCCGCCGCCAGTGCTTTTGCTGTGGCTGCACCGATGCCCCTGCTTGCGCCGGTGACAAGGGCGATCTGTCCGTCGAGCGGTTTGTTGGCCATCACATCCTTACCATGTCTTTGTCAGGCGACCTTGCCGACAGGCAAGTCCAACTGAGCGTCATCCGCCTTCTTTGTTGCCAGATCGGTCAGCGAAGTGGGGTAGTCGCCGGTAAAGCAAGCGTCGCAATATTGCGGGCAGGCGTTGTTGCGGCCCTTGAGACCCACGGCGCGATAGAGGCCGTCGATCGACACGAAGGCAAGACTGTCTGCCTGTATGAACTCGCGCATGGCGGCAAGATCCATCCGGCCCGCAAGCAGCTTTGAGCTTTCGGGCGTATCGACGCCGTAATAGCAGCCATGGCTGGTGGGCGGGCTCGCGACGCGGAAGTGTACTTCCTTCGCGCCTGCATCGCGCATCATCTGCACGATCTTGAGACTGGTGGTGCCGCGGACGATGGAATCGTCGATCAGGACGATACGCTTGCCTTCCACCAGCAGGCGGTTGGCGTTGTGCTTGCGCTTCACGCTGGCATGGCGCGCGCCGTCAGAAGGCTGGATGAAAGTGCGGCCGACATAATGGCTGCGGATGATGCCCAGTTCGAAGGGAATGCCCGACTGCTGCGAATAGCCAATCGCAGCGGGCACACCGCTGTCTGGCACGGGAACCACGAGGTCGGCCTCGCACGGGATTTCCTTGGCCAGTTCCATGCCGATGTTCTTGCGCGATTCGTAAACCGAACGATCATTGAAGATCGAATCGGGGCGGCTGAAATAGACGTGCTCGAAGATGCAGGGGCGCGAGCCGATGTCGCCGAACGGCCGATGCGAGCGGATCGCGCCGTCAAAATCCACTTCGACGAATTCGCCCGGATCTATCTGGCGCACGAACTCCGCGCCAACCACGTCGAGCGCCACGGTTTCGCTGGCGAAGATTGTCGCGTCGCCCAGCTTGCCCATCACGAGCGGACGGATGCCCATCGGATCGCGGCAAGCGATCATCCCGCGCGGGGTTTCGACGATCAACGCATAGGCACCTTCGACGAGGCGCAACGCATCCACCAGCTTGTCCAGCATGGTGGGATAGCGACTGGTCGCTACGAGATGGATGATCACCTCCGTGTCGGAAGTCGACTGGAAGATCGCGCCCTTTTCAACAAGGCCCTGCCGCAAATGGCGGGCGTTCGAGATATTCCCGTTATGCGCTACGGCGAAGCCGCCGCTGGCAAGATCGGCATAGAGCGGCTGCACATTGCGCATGCCTGCGCCGCCGGTGGTAGAATAGCGCACATGACCAGCAGCCATGTGTCCCGGCAGTTCGGCCAGTGACTCCTCAGTGGAGAAATTCTCAGCCACATGGCCAAGGCCGCGGCGAGTATAGAACTCAGCCCCGTCATAGCTGGTGATGCCAACGGCTTCCTGGCCGCGATGCTGCAAAGCATGCAGCCCCAGCGCACAGGTGACGGCGGCTTCAGCTCCCCCAATGACGCCAAAAACGCCGCATTCCTCGCGCAGCTTGTCACCGTCGAGGTCAAGGAAAGGGTGGGTAAAATTTGTCATGCGATGACAACGCAACTCGCAATGTGGTCCGGCGGTGCCCCCAATGGCAATCCGGCGC
>CAZYAL010000017.1:0-38983 GCA_964645635.1 uncultured Sphingomonadaceae bacterium
GGCGCGCCAGTGGAAGTATAGCCGCGGGTCTTGTCAACGATCGTATCAGCAGACCATTCGACCGCGCCGGTTTCAGCATTCAGCGCATAGAGCACACCGTCAGCTGCGCCGACAATGACCTTGCCCTGAGACACGGCAACGCCGCGATTGGCCCAGTCACAACAGATTGCCCGCGCAATCTGCATGTCCATCTCGGGCGTGAAGGTCCACAGCTCCTCACCCGTGGCAGCATTCAGCGCATAGACGCGGCCAAGCACGCCGGAGGTGTACATCACCCCGTCAATCACCACAGGCGTGGCTTCCTGCACGCGGGCGCTGCCAAGGTCATATTCCCAGGCAAGGCCCAGTTCGGCGACGTTGGAAGGATTGATATCCTCCAGCCGCGAGAAATGGCTCTCGGCCCAATCGCCGCCGGGATTGTCCCAGTTCTCACCTGCACCATAAATGCTGGTGTCGATGCTGGCTGGATCGAACGAATCGCCGCAACCTGCAAGAGCCAAGGGAGCGAAAACTGCAGCGATTGCAGCAACGGTAAGCTTCTTCATTATTTCGGCCACTGGTCCTGGTACTGTTCGAATACGCTGCGCAAGCTGCGCGGCTTCTTGCCGGTGATGCGTTCCACATCGCCTGAATCGATGTCCATGAAGCCTTCGCGAATGGACTGTCCGAAGGTCACCATGCCCTCGCTCGCCCACGGGATCGGCGTATCAGGGGTCAGGTCCTCAGATTTGCGTACCGCGCCGATGGAATCGAAATACTGGTACATGCCTTCCTCATCCACCTTCTGGATCGCGATCGGCTTGCCTGCCATCTCGGAGACCAGCGCCATCGCATCAGGCAGCGTCCACAAGTCCGGGCCGCCAACCTCGTAAGCCTTATTCTCGTGCGCGTCCTGCGTCAGCACGGCCACCGCCATCGCCACGCAATCGTCGCGGCTGATGATCGGCACGCGGCCTTCGCCAGCGTTCTCCATCTTGGAGCCAGCCATCAGCGCCGGGACCGCCATCGCCGTGGCGACAGCTTCAGCATAAAGGCTGTTGCGCAGGAAGGTGTAGGCGAGGCCCGATTTTTCAAGCAGTTCCTCTGTCGCGATGTGATCAAAGCCTTCCACCGAAGGGTTGCCCGGTTTGCGCACACCCAGCAGCGAAGTGTAGACCACATGCTTCACCCCGGTAGCCTTGGCCGCGTTGATCGCATTGCCATGCTGGCGCGGGCGCTGGCCGACCATGGTGGTGGAGATCAGCAGCAGCTTTTCGCCGCCAGCCATCGCTTCTTCCAGCCCTTCCGGCGAATCGAAATCGGCCGCGCGCACTTCGGCACCGCGCGCCGCAAGGTCAGCCACCTTATCCACCGAGCGCGACAGGGCGATCACGTCCTTGCCCATATCAAGCAGCTGCGATGCGGCGGCATGGCCGAACTGGCCGGACGCGCCGGAAACGATAATCTTGCCCATCGAAAGTCCTCTCCTTCTTGGCAGGTGATATTAACGAGTGTTACGGTTGTTTCAACACAAGAGGACGCATGAAGGAGAGAGAATTCGTGACAAAGCTATCCGTCGAAGACCGTCTTGGCCTGCAGGACCTGATCGCTGACTACAGCTGGGCGCTTGATACCGGCGATGCCGAGGCGCTGGTGGAATGTTTCACCGAAGACTGCCTGATGAGCGAGGAAGTGTTCGCCGAACCGGATATCTGGAACGGCCACGATGGCATCCGCGGGCTGGTAAAGCACTATTCGAACGCCCCCGGCTTCCCTGGCAGGCAACACCATGTCACGCAGATAAAGTACTTCCCACAAGAAGATGGCAGCGTGAAATTGAAGAGCTTTGCCTTTGTTACCGAATGCCATGACGAGCCGCCTTACGAGCTGCGCTTCTGCGGCTGGTATGATGATCACGCTGTGAAGGGCACAGACGGCAAGTGGCGCTTCCAGACCCGCATCGTGCGGCTGTGGGATGGCGAGGTACTCAAGAACTTCCCCGGTCGCGGGCAATGGGTGCCGCGCAAGCGGCCTGCATCCTTGATCATCAAGAAATAAGGCAGCCCTGCGATGACCAGCCCGGCTTTTACCGACAGCGCCGCACGCGCCCGCTTCTTCGATGCCGCACGCAGGATCGTGGGCGATGGCCGCGTATACGCAGGCGATGATGACGGCGCAACCTATGCTGACCAGATGGCCTTCGACCCGCAGAGCCACCAGCCCGCTGGCGCGGTAGCCGCCGAAACGCCGGAGGAAATCTCTCGCCTGCTGCGCGCTGCGGCCGATACCGGCGTGCCACTGTGGCCGATCAGCCGGGGCAAGAACTTCGGCTATGGCGGCTCCGCTCCGGTGCAGGCTGGCGCTCTGATGCTTGACCTCTCGCGTATGAAGCGCATTCTCGAGATCAACGAAGAGCTTGGCTATTGCCTCGTCGAACCGGGCGTGGGTTTCTATGACCTTTATGACGAGCTGGCCCGGCGCGGCCACAAGCTGTGGATGAGCGTGCCGGGCAACAGCTGGGGCAGCGTTGCTGGCAATGCGCTGGAGCGCGGCGTCGGCCCACAGCCCTATGGCGATCATGCCGGTCAGATCTGCGGGCTGGAGGTGGTGCTGCCCAATGGTGAGGTGGTGCGAACCGGCGCAGGCGCGATGGGCGGCAATCCGGCGTGGAATGTCACCAAAAACAGCTACGGCCCCGGCTGGGACCAGATCTTCTGCCAGTCCAATTTCGGCGTGGTCACCAAGCTTGGCCTGTGGCTCATGCCTGCACCAGACGCGACCATGTCGCTATCGCTGCAATTGCCTGAGGCGGACGATATCGAGCGCGGCATCGCCCTGTTCCAGCCGCTGCGCCTGCGCGGGCTGATCGACCATGATGCGGCGTGGGTCTCCTATGTCGGGATCGCCAGCTACGTCGGCCCGCGATCAATGTTCTGGGAAGGCGAAGGCTTGCTGCCTGAAGAGGTGGGCGCTGACATTCGCGAGCAGCTCAGCATCGGTTGGTGGAACGCAGAGGTCAACCTCTACGGAACCGAAGAAGTGGTGGAAGCCAAGGCGCGCGCCATCTCCGAAGCTGTAACCAAGGCGGGCATCCAGTCCGGCGAATGGGCGCGTTGGAAGAAGGGCGGCGATATCATGGCGAGCAAGGCCGGCGTTCCCTCCACCCGCGATATGATGATGATCAATTGGTACGGCGGGCGCGGCGGGCACCTCGGCTTTTCGCCGATCATGCCGTCTGATCCGAAGCTGGCTGCAGACCAGTTCCGCCGCACGCGCCGCCTGTATGAAGAGCACGGCGTTGATTATTACGGCGCATTCGGCGTGGGCGGCAGGCAGACGGTTGCGGTAAACGAAATCCTCTACAACCGTGACGACCCTGACCAACAGCGCCGCGTGAACGCGCTGTTCGAAGCGCTGATCCGAGATACCCATGCGGCAGGCTTCGGCGAATACCGCACCCATATCGATTACATGGACGCGGTGGCCGACACTTTCGATTTCGGCGGCGGCGCGCTGATGCGCCTAAACGAAAAGCTCAAGGACGCGCTCGATCCGGCAGGCATTATCGCACCGGGCAAGCAAGGAATCTGGCCCGCGCGTTTCCGCTAAGCTAGATCAGGCGCGCGGCACCAGTACCCAGCCGAGCACCGTGCCCCGATCGCTCGCGGCGGCGAAGCGGCTAACTTGCGGCAGTTCGCTGACTTGCGGGTTCGCTGCCCAGGCAGCGAGCAGTTCGACCCAGTTCCCGCCTGCACTGGCAGCCACGCGATTCAACGCGTTCCAGCCTGGCGACAGAGTGAAGCCTTCGCACGCGCCCTTGCAGCCACGAAGTTCGGTGGCGAGGACGTAGCCTTCTTCCATGGCGACTTCGCCCAGCAGCAGCGCTTCTGCATGGCGGCTGACGCCAGCGACCAGCGCAGGCTTCGACGCCAGCACTTCGCGCCCGAAGCGCACCGGATCGCCATGGATCGCGCGCGTCGTGGCACCAGCCGCGCGTCCTGCATCGGCGAAACGCCGCCCTGCGATCAAGCTGTCATCATGAAGCAGCAGCGAATTGCCGCCAGTCTTCCATTGCCAGCTGGCAAGGCCGGCCACGGTGGGCACAGCCAGCGCGCCAAACAGGCTCCCTGCCATCATTCCACGACGAGAGAGATTCATCGCGGACCTCCTGCCGGCGCTTCAATGTGCGGGCCAGCCGCGAGATAATCAGCGATGGCCTGCATGTCCTCGTCCGACACTTCGCCGCGCGGGATGGCCGGCATGTTGCCGATGCCCATGCGCGCGGCCGTGATCACATAGTCAGCCGTGAGGTTGTCGCGCGCTTCGAGCAGCGAGACTTCCATCCGGCGACCAAGCAAGCCGGTGCCCATGCCGTTGGGGCCATGGCACATGATGCAATATTCGACGTATTTGGCTTCGCCGCCGGTGGCTTCCGGGCGCTGCGCCATGGTGATCGGCTGCGGCATCGGCGGCGGGCCGCCAGCTGCCGCATCGTCGCCACCGGAACCGTCGCCGCCAGCACAGGCACTGAGCGAAAATGCTGCAGCAAGCAGCGCAGCAAAAGGTGCAGCAAAATTCCTCATTGTCCGCGCTCCCCAGCGAAGTTCCTTGGCCAAATGCCGCTCTTGCCCGGAGCGATGATGCCATTGGGATCAAGGGCATTCTTCACTTTCTCGTTCAGGCGCAGCAAAGCGTTGTTATTAAAGTCATAACTACCCGCAACCAGATCCATGTAATCAAGGTGCGTGCGATATTCGCCGTAACCCTGTTCCTTGGCATCTGCCACCAGCGTGCGGAAGAAAGGATCGATCTTCGCCATCATCGCCGGATCGTCCTTGTTGAAGACCATGGCGTTGACATTGGTGAGGTGCCTTTCACCGAAAGCGAAGCTGCCCTGATAGTCCACGCCATATTCTTGGTAACGGGCATAGGTGCGCTGGAATTGCGCCAGTGCCTTGTCGCCATTCTGTTCGATGATAGGCGAAAAACCGATGTGGCCACCGCGGCCGCCATACCAGTTCACGTTCTGCATTGGGAAGGTCAGCGGGGTGCCGGTCCAGCCGGTATATTCCAGCGGCTGGCCCTTGACCCAGCTGGTGGGTTTGATCGCCATCGGCCCGGCATTACCCATCGCCTCTTCAAGGATCTTGTAGGCCGCCTTGTTCACATCCTCGCGGCCGTAAAGGCGCAAGCTCACGCCCCACCAGCCGATATTGAACTGCTTGCGAATGGCATCGATAACGCTGTCTGACACTGCGCCCGGCTCATCAGTCCAGTCGGTGCGCCGGGTAAGCACGGAAGCAGCGCGCATCCAGTTGCCGATCGACGGGCTTTGCGTCAGCACGCGTTCGCGGCGCAGCGGAGCGATGGTGTCGATCATCACCTTCAGGTCTTCCGGCTTGTCGAATTCGACATCCATACCCATCAGGCTTTCCGGTTCGGGCATCATCCACATGCCCATCTTGGTGACGATGCCGAAGTTGGACTGGACGAACATCTGGTCCCATCCCGGGCCGAAGCCGAAGGGATAGGCAGTCCATGTCGGGGCATTGGTGAAAGCGCCCATGCCGGTGCGGACAAGGTCGCCGTCAGGCAGCACTACTTCGAGGCCGCAGATGTTCTTGGTGTGCTCGCCATAAGGCGTATAGCCCACGCCGCGATCCAGCGCATTGCCCATGACCGACCCCCAGCTGTTGCCGGGGGTGGAGAGCCAGTAGGGCAGGTTGTTGCTTTGCACATAGTCATAGAGATCGTAGAAGCCGACGCCCGGCTCAAGGATCACGGTGCCAAGCTCCGCGTCGAACTCGATCTTCTTCATGCGCGACAGGTCAACGACCACCGAACCATCGAGCATAGGGGCATTGCCCCCATAGCCAAGGTTCTTGCCGCGTGCGATCGGGTACAGCGGCAGGCGATACTGGTTGGCAATGCGAACAACCGCCTGCACTTCCTCCACGCTCTCGCAAGCGACTGCACCCGAAGCATGGTGCACGTCGTCATTCACCGCGAACTTGTCGGTATAAGTGCTGCGATCCAGATCCTCGAAGAAGGCCTTGTTCGCACCCAGCACGCTTTCAAAGGCGCGTCGTGCCTGCGTCAGCTTCTGTAGGGTGAAATCAGGTGGAAGGCGTAGTTCAGCCATCTTGCATCATCCTTGTTGCGTTGCGGCCCATTTGGTGCGGGCAGGCGGACGAGCCCCACCGTCAAGGCGCAGCACCTCACCATTTACCAGCGGGGTGCGGATCAGAAAATCAACTGCGGCAGCAAAGTCCTCGCCCGTGCCGGCGCGCTTGGGGAATTCAACTTCAGAAAGCAGCTCTTCCACGAAATCAGGCGACAGCATGGCGACCATGGGCGTGGCCATGAAACCGGGCGCAACGCCGTTCACGCGGATCGCATGGCGCGACAGGTCCCGCGCCCACACCAGCGTCAGCTCCTTCAAGGCGGACTTGGCGGCGGTGTAGGCCCCCATGCCTTCCTGCCCTTCGAAGCTGGCGATGGAACATGTATTGACGATCACACCACGCTCGCCATCCGGCCCGAGCGGATTATTGCCGATCATGCGGTGCGCCACTTCGGCAACAACTTGCGCTGCACCCAAGAGGTTTACTCCGATAATGCGGCGGAAATTCTCCATGTCACCCGGCCCGTCTGCCGTGGCGATGGGGCCAGTGCCGCCGATCCCAGCGTTGTTGAGCAGGATGTGGATCGTACCGTGAGTATCGACCACTTGCTGCACGGCAGACTTGACCGAAGCCGGATCAGAAACATCGCAGTGGGTGAACTGTGCCCCGTCAGGCGCTTCGCCAGCCACGTCAAGGCACACGACCTGTGCTCCGGCAGCGAGCAAGCCCTTTGCCGCCCCTGCACCAAGCCCAGAATTGCCACCAGTTACAACGGCGAGTTTCCCGCGCGGATCCATTTCCTCTCCCCAGTCGCGATTCCCAAGCGACTTTAACGAACGTTACTTTTGAGGTAGCAGGCACGCAAGTCAAGTGAAGGGGGAATTGAAAGCGTGACCAGTCGCGAACAACTATACGGCATCATGGACGCCTATCTGTCTGCCCTTGCGGCGCGCGCCATCGGTGCTGCACCCTTGGCCGCCGAGGTGTTCAACACCGAAAACAACGTGGTGCTGGATGCAGGCGATGGCTGCTGGAACACGGTGACTTCGCTCCACAACTATCGACTTTACATGGCTGATCCCGAAACCGGGCAGGTGGCGGTGTTCACCGCGATCGAGGAAACCGACGCAGTGAACCCGTGCTGCATCCGGCTGCAGGTAGGTGCAGATGGCCTCGCCAACGGGGTGGAAACCGTGGTTGCGCGCAACAAGGACGAGGGCTTTCCCTTCGGCCCGCAATTCTATGTCGACAAACCCGCAATGCTCGCACCCGTGCCGAAAGAAAAGCGTATGAGCCGGAACGAACTTGTGCGGATCGCCAATGGCTATTTCGAGACGATCGAGCGCAATGACGGCAGCATCAACACAGTGTTCTCGCCTGATTGCAACCGCGTGGAAAACGGGGTGCAGACCACCAACAACGCCGATTTCCCGCTACCCATCGCGAAGCTGGGCTGTGAAGAGCAGTTCGCGCTCGGCTGGTATCGCTATGATGACGATCTGCGCGCGCGCCGTTTCCCGCTGGTCGATGTGGAACAGGGCATCGTGCTGGCTTATGGCTTCATTGACCATTCCGGCGCGCTGGGTGATTACCAATTGACTGACGGCACCCCGGCGCGCAGCCCGGTGCGCCGCCCGCACAGCTATTACCTGGCAGAAGCCTTTAAGATCGCCGATGGCGCTATCACACAAGTTGAAGCAGACTTCCTGACAGTACCCTATCGCATGCCGAGCCCTTGGGACGGGAAGAACTGAGTACAAGCATTCCCTCACCCGCTTGCGGCAGGTGCCGGGGGTGAGCAAGATACCAAGAAACCAGTTGCGGGTCAGGCCCAGGCTTGGTCTCTCCCGCAAGCTGGAGGAGAGAGAATTCGCATGATCAGCCCGCGCAACATTTTGGCGCTTGCCTTGCTGGCAGGTGTTTTCATCATGGAAGGCTTCGACATCGCCGCCATGGGCATCGCAGTGCCGCGGCTGGAAGCAGCACTGGGCCTTGAAGCCGCGAGGTTTGGCTGGGTGCTGACCGGCATCCTTGTTGGCATTGGTGCCGGCGGGGCAACGCTCGCCCCGCTGGGTGACCGCTTTGGCAGGCGCGCGCTGATCGTTCTGGGCTGCCTTGCTACCGGCCTGTTCACCCTCGCCACTTCCACGGCGACGACCACGACGGAATTCCTCATCTGGCGTTTCATGACCGGTTTCGCGCTGGGCGCCTGCTTGCCCAATGTCAGCGCGCTGTCGAGTGAGATCGCGCCCGCGCACCTGCGGGCAACGGTGATGGCGGTTGTCTCCTCCGGCATTCCGCTTGGCCTGTTCATCGCGGGCATGCTTGCGCCGGCGATCATCGATCAGTGGCAGTGGCACGGGCTATTCTATGTTTGCGGAGGCTTTGCCGTGGTGCTGGCCCTCCTGATGTTTGGCGTGCTCGAAGGGGGGGCGCCCAAGGGCAGCAAGCCCACCGAGAAGAAGAAGACAGATGGCGCAAAACTGCCGCAGCTGACGCTGCTCAAATCACCTTGGGCGCTGCCTTTTGGCGTGTTTGCGGTGATTCTGGGGCTCAACGCCTTGAACCTCTATCTGCTCAATTCATGGCTTCCCACAGTGCTGCCGCAAGCCGGGCTGACGCTGGACGTTGCCGCGCAGGTGACAGGCGTGGCCAACCTTGCGGGCCTTGCCATCGGTATTGGCGCGAGCTTCCTAGTCGACAACTGGAAAAAGGGCCCGGCGCTGATGCTGCTGTTCGGCGCCATGGCGCTGAGCTTCATCGCGATCTGGCTCACTGCCCCTGACCAGGCCCGCTGGACCATGCTGCTGATGATCGGCGTGGGCGGGGCGAATGCCGGCGGCATGGTGTTGCCGGGTCTTGCTGCTCACCTTTTCCCGGCGAGACTGCTATCGTCGGCCGTCGGCATGGGCGTGCTGGTGGCGCGCATCGGCGCCTTTGCCGGCCCGCCGCTGGGTGCTGCCATGCTGGCTGCCAAAGTGCCGCCGCAAGTCTTCCTTGGCATCGCAGCCATCCCGGCCACGGCTTGTGTGCTGATGGCGTTGCTAGTGGGGCGCGCCTTGCTGGTCCGCCCGCGCGAAGAGGTGAGGGAAGCGGCGGAAGCGGCTGTTTCGGCTTAAGGCCGGAAGTCCAACGCGCCGACGCGTTCCTTGAAGCGCCAGCCCTGTGGGGTCAGCACACAAAGATCGGTGAAAGTGCCGATCAGCGGGCTCTTCGCATCCTGCACTGGCAGACCGCCTTCTTCGGGCACATCGCCCATATAAAGCACGATCACACTCTTGGCGCGCGCGGTCGCGGGCCCTTCTACGTCGACGAGGATATTAGCGATGGTGTGCCGCTGGGCACGAGCCGGGCGGGCAAGGAAGCCATCAAGGATCGCCTGCCGGCCAACAATCGCATCGCCGCCGCTGGGACGGCGGAAGATCGCATCCTCGATGTAGAGCGAGGCGCATTTATGCCAGTCCTGCGAATCGTTCGCCCAGGTATATTCGTGGATCAACCGGGCGACATCGGCCTCGACAGCACGGCGATCATCTTCGCCCATTCCATATGGTGTGTGACTCATGGGGCCAGCCTTAATCGCCAGCTGCCTCCGCGTCCATCATCGCCTGGATCATGCGGCGGCCTTCAACGGCGTTGGTGTCGCTCTTCACCATCAGCTCGGGCGGCGGATTACCATCGTAGAGGTCGATGATCTTCTCGATCTCGACCGAGGCGAAGATGTCCTCATCGATCACTGGCGCAAGCGTTTCCTGCATCCGCTTCACGTCAATTCCGTCATCGACCGCGACGGCGAAGTGATAATAGCAAGTGCGCGGCGTGGAGGGGGTGATGCAATGATACACCCGGTTCCAGCTGATCAGTTCGCCCGGCGCATCGGGATGGTCTTCGGGATAGCGCACCTCGGTTGTGCCGGTGTGGAAGGAGGGGAGATAGCTTGCCATCCCCATCGCCCGGTCAAGAGTATCAGTCGGATAGACAGCCTCTCGCTGCATCAGCGGCGGGCACGGCGCATTCTTGATCCGCCGCAGCGAAGCGACATAGCCGGGCCGGCGGGTTAGCTCTTCCGGCGTTGAGGCGTTTTCACGCGTGCCGATGCTGGTTCCGTGCAGATAGGCAAGATGCGAAAGGTCAAACAGGTTGTCGTTCAGGAGCTGGTAGCGGCAGGCAACCTCGTTATAGACCAGCGGGTGGCCAGTCAGGCCTTCGCCCTCCAGCCCAATCTCCCGCAGCGTTGGCAACAATGCCGGATCAGCCTTTTCCTCATCACCGACCCACACCCACAGCCACAGCCCATGCTCAACACTGGGATATTTCTTCACCCGGCAAGCTTTGGGCGCGTGGGCCTGGCTGGGAATTTCGAGGCATTGCCCGTCTGCCCCGAACACGAAGCCGTGATAACCGCAACGGATGGTATCCCCCTCTAGCTCGGAATGAGCGAGCGGAAAGTGCCTGTGCGGGCAGCGCCCGTCGAGCACCACCGCCTCGCCCGCCTCGGTGCGGTAAATCACCAGCGGCGTGTTCACGATGGTTCGGCCCAGCAATTCCCGGCCAACGTCTTCGCGATTGGCAGCGACATACCAGGCATTCTTCGGCGCAAAGCTGCCCGGCTTGAAGGGATACATGGGGACCTCTCTCATTCTTGCTTATCCACGCGATGATGGCATGATTTGAAAAAACTTACAGTGTAAACTTGCAATCTGTCCAGATGCAATGGATGTCACCGCGCATGGTTCACCCACGCAAGCTAGAACGCAATGCCATCGTGCTCGAAGCGATCACCCTGCTGCAGGAAGGCGGGCTGGCCGCGCTGACCCTGCGCAAGCTGGCGGAACGGCTGGGCGTCAGCGCGCCGAGCCTTGCCCGCCATGTGGGGGACAAGGGCAGCCTGACATCGCTGATGGCGGAAGCGATCTTCATGCAAGCGCTCGATTCCATACCCGCGGGGCTTGCTGGCCACAGCTGGCTGAGGGCTTTCGGCATGGCGCTGCGCGACAAGCAGAGGTCCACCCGCGACATCACCGCCCTGGTTGCATCGAACCCGCCGAACCCGGAAACCAGCGGTCGCACAATGCAACGCGTACTGGAAACGATGGCAGATGCGGGGCTGGAAGGCGACCGGGCGGTCATCGCGCAATTTGCCATCCAGTCCTATGTTACCGGCTGGATGGTTTTCGAAACCTCTCCACGAAGGGAGATGTTTGCACGCCACCTGCCGCACGGGCAGTGCTTCGAGGAAGGACTCGACGCATTGATCGCCGGCTTCGGAAACACCGGCTCTTGAGCCTTTAATCGCCGTCCGGCTTGGTCGCCTCAAGGAAGGCGGAGCGCCCGTGCTCGTCAGTATCTTCGAGCTTGGCGATCAGGCGGCTGACCATGTCTCCCAGTGCCACCAGTTCTTGGTCGCCCAGTTCGGAAAAAAGGTAATCGGCCACCTTCTCACTCTGCGGACGCATCACCTTGTAAAGCCGCTCACCCTCCTCGGTCAGTGTCAGCCATTTGCGGCGGCGGTTGCCAGCATCGCGTTCAACATGCACCCGGCCATCACGCTGGAGGGTGGCGACTGCACGGCTGACGCTCATCACGTTCACCCCGGTCAGCTCCGCCACTTCGTGGCTGGCGGTGCGCCCCAACGTGCCGATGCTCATCAGCAGCCGAAACTCATTAAGCGAGATTCGATAGCGATGCGCAAGGTGCGTACTGAACGGGGCCAGAAGCCGGTTCTGCAGCTTGAGCAGATCGTGCAGCAGCTGACCCCTGAAGGTCATTTCATCTGCCGGCTGCTCCATTTTCCGTTTTGCTGCGCTTTCCTGCACCTCAACCCCCGTAATGCCGCAATGGCTGTTTGCGTCAACCGTAACACCTGTTAGCGTTATGTCGAGGAATCACATGGGAGGACAAGAAGGCATGACCGCCTTTCCGCAGACAATTCACTTTATCGGCACCAACACGCCCCGTCGCGTGGAGATGTCCTTGCGCAATCTCGAAGTCGAGGGCGAAATCCCCGCAGAGGTCGAAGGCGCTTTCTTCCGCGCCGTGCCGGACAATGCCCATGCGCCGATGTTCGATGACGATATCGCGCTCAACCATGATGGCATGATCGCGCGCTTCAACATCACCAATGGTGCGGTGGATTTCGACATCAAATATGTCGAAACCGAACGCTACCTCGCCGAAAAGGAAGCGCGCCGCGCATTGTTCGGCCGCTACCGCAACCCCTTTACCGATGATCCCAGCGTCGAAGGCAAGGATCGCACCGTCGCCAACACAACCCCGGTGTGGCACGGCGGCCGCCTGTTCATGACCAAGGAAGACGGGCGCGGTTACGAAGTGAACCCGCACACGCTGGAGACGGTCGGCCGCTGGGATTACGAAGGCAAGCTCAAGAGCCAGACCTTCACCGCTCACCCGCGCATCGATGCCGAAACGGGCGAGCTGTTCTTCTTCGGCTATGAAGCGGGCGGACTGTGCACGCTCGACGTTGCCTATTGCATCGCGGACAAGGACGGCAACCTCGTCAAGGAACAATGGTTCGACCAGCCCTATTGCTCGACGATCCATGACTTCGTGATCACCGAGAAATATGCCATCTGGCCGATCTTCCCGACGCTGGCCGACATGGACCGACTGAAGGCCGGCGGCGCGCACTGGGCGCATGACCAGTCGCTCCCGAGCTATATCGGCATCATGCCGCGTTATGGCGATGTCTCCGAAATCCAGTGGATTGAGGGGCCCAAGGGCGTCTCCTGCTTCCACGAAGTGAACGCCTATGACGATGGCGACCTTGTCCATATCGACCTGTGCCTGACCAACACCAACGCCTTTGCCTTCATGCGCGAGGCAGGCGGTGTGCATATCGAGCAGCAGGACCTGCAAGGTGCGCTCACCCGCTGGACGCTCGACATGAGCAAGGATGCGCCCGAGATCGTGGAGCGCCCGCTCGGCCCTCCGGGAGACTTGTGCCGCCTTGCCGATGCAGACCAGGGCCGCCCCTACAACCGCGCCTGGTATCTCTCGATGAACCCCGAAGCCAAGGGTCCGCCCATGCTCGGTGGCCCGGTGGGTGCGAACTTCAACTGCCTGCTGCGGATCGCGCCGGGCAATGGCCGCATCACCGCGATGGAAACCCCGCCGGGTGCCGCGATCAGCGAACCGGCGCATGTGCCCTCGTCCGATCCTGACCATGGCGGCTGGCTGCTCACGGTGATTGATGTTCCCAACGGCCCGCCCGGCGGCAATCCGGCGGATTATTCGTCCGAGCTGTGGGTGGTGGAAGCAGACGCAGTGGAAAACGGCCCTGTCGCCAAGGTGAAGACCGGCCTGCCGCTGCGCAGCCAGGTCCACGGCACCTGGGTCAGCCGCGCCAGGCTGGATGCCAGCAAGGTGAAATAACCGCACCTACAATTACGCCGCAGCCCTTGCTACTTGGCGGGGCTGCGGCATACTCTTTGGATCAGAGGGAGAGGGCTGATGAAAAGAGGACTGCTGACAGCAGCAATGGGGCTGGTTCTATGCGCCATGTCCGCCGCCACGCCGGCCTTAGCGCAGGACGGCGAAAACACTGCAGAACAGATGGAAGCGCGCTTCGATGCGCCGCCCGAAGGCTGGCAAGTGCCGCGCACCCAATGGGGCGATCCGGACCTGCGCGGCATGTGGCCGCTCGATTACCTGTCCGCCACGCCGCGCGTGCGGCCCGGAAATTTCGGCACCCGCGCCTTCATGACTGATGAGGAATATGAGCGTGCCTTCGCGAGTGCCGAGGCGGACATGGAGCGCTATGCGGAAGAAGAGCAGGCCAACATGATGGCGATGGGCCACTGGAACGAGCGGCAATTGCCGCTGCGCCAGACATCGCTGATCGTCGAGCCCGCCAATGGGCAGTACCCGCCGCTGACCGAGCTCGGCCGCCAGAACGCCGCCAATGAGAAGACCAGCTGGAACACCTATGTGTTCGAGGACATGGACGATTTCGGCATCATGGACCGCTGCCTGACGCGCGGCCTGCCGGGCGCCATGCTGCCAGCTGTCTACAACATGGGCATCCGCGTGGCGCAGTCTCCCGGCCTGGTCGCCATCACGATCGAAATGATCCATGAAACCCGCCTCGTCTATCTCGATGGGCGCGAGGCTCCCCCTGCGGACGTGCAGTTCGACCTTGGCTATTCACTCGGTCATTGGGAAGGCGATACGCTGGTGATCGAAACCACCAACTTCCGCCCCGGCCGCTCTGCCGGACCAGCTCCAAATTCGGACCAGATGAAGATCACCGAGCGCCTCACCATGATGAACCAAGACCAGGTCCATTACGAGGCATGGATCGAGGATCCGCTGGTGATGGAGGGCGCCTACAAAGTCGATTTCCCGTGGGAGCGGGATTCCGATTACGAGATTTTCGAATACGCCTGCCATGAAGGCAATGTGCAGATCCGTGGCTATATCACTGCCACTTCACCACGTTTCGCTGAAGAACGCGCCGCCACATGGCGCGCGCGCGGCGAGGAGCCGGAATCAGGAGTGCCCGTAAGATGAGCGCGAATACGCAAGCAGCAGACCAGCTGCCAGAGGAACTGCCCGGCCCCGTAATCAAGTGGATCTACCACCTTAGCCGGATCATCTTCGGCGGCTGGTGGCTCTATTCGGGAACCATGCCCTTCATCGATCCGGCGTGGCAGCCGTTAGGGCAAGAGGAGGCCGCAATCGATTTCTCGCTCGCCATGATCAACAGCGGGCTGATGGTTTATGTAAAGATTGCCGAAATCGCATTCGGCCTCCTGATCCTCGCCAACCGTATGATGCCACTTGCAGCCATCGCGGTGGTGCCGATCAATTTCGTGATCATCTACTGGAACTTCGTGCTGGACGAGGGGGCGGTGGAATACACGTTCGGCGCGCTGACGATCTTCTTTAACGCCATCCTGATCTGGCCGTGGCGCCGCTATTACTGGCCGCTGCTGAAGTGGTGCGGACGGCCCGATTTCTCGACCGCGCCAGGAATACAGGACTAGTCGCGGCAATTTGGCCGGGCGGCCATCCAGCTGAAGCTGGATGCAAGCCTGAGAATATGGAACTTTCATAAACTCAAAAAAGGGGCCGGGAAGCCCAGTGCTTCCCGGCCCCTTTGTGTGGGTTCTTTAATATTCAGGAGGTCAGGCAGCGCCGCCCTTCTTGGTCAATGCATTGGCAAGCAGTTCGGAACCATAACCGAATGCCGCACCGATGATCGCAGCCAGCGCCACAGGCACCACTGCATCCATCGGCGCCTTGTCCTGCAGCAGGATCGGACCGGCGATCGAGGCAAAGCCATAGACGCTGGCGGGGATCGTGCTGAGCAGGTTCAACGCGCTGGCAAGACAGATCACAAAAGCGCCAAGCCCAACCGCGATCGGCGCAGCCATCACGCCCATTCCGGCAAGTGGGCCGGATGCAGCCATCACAGCCGCCATGCCGACGATGGCACCAAAGGTCATACCGATCATTGTCGTGGTCATGCCTTTAACCCCGGCACCCGAATGGAAATGGCAACCCCAGGCAACGAACGAGACCCACACCAGGCCGGCCAGTGCAGTGCTGGCCAGCGGGCCAACAAACAGCCAGGTATCGAGCACGGCCAGCAGGCCAACCGAAACTGCAAGCGCAAGATATGCAGACATTGAAAACTCCCCTCCGAACGGATTTATGTTCTTTCTTTCTATTCCGCCCCGGTCTTCTGCCGGATGCGTGAGGAAAGCTAATCCAAGCAGTAAACAAGGTAAATAGCATGCGTGGATAACTATTGCTGCAGGCCTTTTCTGCGGTAAACTATTGTTGATAAATGTAATTTTTAAAATAAATTCCCAAACCAATGCTTGCCGCGAGTGCCCACACCAGCGCCAGCATTGGTTCGGGCCACGCACAGCATCGATATCGGCTGCGGCGCCATAGGCGCAAACTGATCGACACCAGCTTTGGCGAAATGGCGCGTGGCGAAGGTTCGCTTTCCGTCAGGTTAGCGCGAAATAGCGCAGGCGGTTGCCCTCGGTGCGGCGTTCACCCACGCCGATGAACACGTGCTTGGTCAGCCAGTCATGCTTGCCAGCGACGCATTCGAAAGTGGTCTGACTGCGCAGGTAATATTCCTCATGCGCCACAGGTGGGCCGCCGTTGAAGGCCCAGTCGCGGATACGATCCATCGTGTCAGGCTTGCGGCCCCACAGGAAACCACGGTTCTGCAGCATGATGGTGGTACCGTCGTCTTCCTGCAGCAGGTATCGCGCATCAAGGCAGGCTACGCCGTCCCCGCGCCAATAGGCATAATCGCCGCCGGAGCCGACCACGGCCTTGCCTTTCAGCAGCGGGCCTTCGAAGGTGCCGCCCTGCACCATCACCGCGGTACGCATGCCGCCACCGGGCAGCGGGGCCATGGTATAGGTTTCGGGAAAATCGAGCCGGACCTCCATCACCATTTCGAGGCGCGGATTAACGATGGTCGAAAAGTCGGTGAAGGGCGTGGTGTCGAAAGGTTGGGTCATATCTCGTCTCAACTCAATTTGATCAGTCCACCATCGACGAGGATGTCCTCGCCGGTGATGAAGCTGGCGTCGTCGCTGGCAAGGAACAGCACAGTGCGCGCCACTTCCTCGCTCTCGCCCATGCGGTGCATGGGAATATTGGCGATCATCATGTCCTTCAGCTTGGCCACATCCTCTGGCCCCATTCCGGGATTGCGGTGGAGCAGCGGCGTATCGATGGGGCCGGGGCTCACCATGTTGAGGCGGATCTTGCGCGGCAGAAGTTCGCGAGCAAACACCTTCATCGCCATCGCCAGACCCGCCTTGGCGGCTGCGTAGGTGCCGTTGCCATCCAGCGGCCCGTGCGCGCCGATGGAACCGGTCACGACGATGGATCCGCCCTCACCCATGATCCGCACCGCCTTTTGCAGCGCGAAGACACAACCCTTGAGGTTGATCGAATGAACGAAGTCCCAGTCATCCTCGGTGATGCCTTCAAGCGGGGCAAACCCGCCGACACCGGCATTGATGTATAGCACGTCGATACGGCCATCTGCTGCCTCGACCTTGGCCACCACGTCCTCAGTGGACGAAATATCGGCAATGTCGGACTGGTAGCCGGCAGAACCGGGCACGCTTGTCACGGCCTTATCAATGGTCTGCTGGTTGCGGCCCGTAAGGTGGACCTTGGCGCCTTCGGCAGCGAAGGCCTGCGCCGCGGCAAGGCCCATGCCCGAATTGCCGCCCAGCACCAGCACGATCTTGTTTTCAAAACGATTTGCCACGCTCTCTCCCCTCGCGTGTTGGATGATTCAGAAAGGCCCGATGGGATTGGGGCCGCCTTCGACCACGTCCTGCATCACGTCCCAGTGCTCGACGATCATGCCGTCCTCGATGCGGAAGATATCGATCACCGCCCAGCCAAGGTCATCCGGCCAGCGGCGAACGTGGTAGTGGACGGTCACATGGTCACCATCCACGAAGGCGCGCTTTACATCGTGTACTGCATCAGGCGTCTGACCGCGGATCATGTCGAGGAAGGCCTTAAGCCCCTCGCGGCCTGGCTGTGCGGCCTGGTTGTGCTGGATGTAGCCTGGCGAAATGTACCTATCGACCGCGCCTGAATCCATCGGGTTCAGCACGTCGCGGAACATGTCCAGCACCAGCTGGAGGTTTACCTGCTCTGCGGGTGTGCGGCTCATGCCGCCTTGTCCGCAGGCAGTTCGGCAGGCGGAAGCTTGCAACCGCGCATGAGGTCCGCTGCCTTTTCCGCTACCATGGTGACAGGCAGTGCGGTGTTGCCGCCCGGAACGGTGGGCATCACGCTGGCATCGACGATGCGCAAGCCCTCGACACCGATAACGCGGCATTCCTCGTCCACCACGCTGCGTTCACCCATACCCATGGCGCAGGTGCTCGTCGGGTGCATGCCGACGTAACAGGTGTTGCGAATGAGATCATTCAGCTCGTCATCGGTCTCTGCGCCAGCGCTGGGTGCGCGTTCGGCGCCGACAAGATGGCCCATCGGATCGGTGCGATAGATCTTGCGCGCGGTGCGGATCGCGCGCCGCATCTGTGCAAGGTCAGCCTCTTCGCTCATGATGTTGAGCGTGACCGAGGCGATGTCCTTGGGGTCATTGCTCTTCAGCTCAACCCAGCCGCGGCTTTCGGGATGCAGCTGCACCACGCCCGCCCAGAACACGTGCTCTTGCTCCGGCTTGATCAGCGGGAACCACGTCTCCGCGTCAAAGCGGATCGGGTTGACCATGATCTGCATGTCGGGCCGTTCAAGGTGATCCGCCGTGCGCACCACCACATTGCAGCTGTTGAGCTGACCCGCCAGAGTGCCCGTGCCGGTGAGCGCCCAGCGAATGGCGTTGAAGGCCAGCCGGTCCCAGCGCAGCTGGCGCAAGAAGGTGACCTTCTTCTTGGCTTCGAATTCAAGGCTGGTGGTGGGGTGTTCCTGCAGGTTGCGGCCAACGCCGGGGCTGTGATGGATCACAGCGATGCCGTGGTCCTTCAAGTGTTCTGCCGGTCCGATGCCGGACAGCATCAGCAGGTGCGGCGAATTGTAGGCACCGCCTGAAAGCACGACTTCGCGGCGCGCACGGACGATACTGGTCGTGCCGTCCTTGCCTTCCACTTCCACGCCAACGGCACGCTTGCCTTCGAGCACCACACGGCGAACGAGCACACCAGTGCGCACATCAAGGTTCCGGCGACCAAGCGCAGGCTTGATATAGGCACTGGCAGAGCTTGCCCGGCGACCACGGTCATCCACCGTCTGCTCACCGCGCGCGAAGCCCTCTGGCTGCGCGCCGTTGAGGTCATCCGTGGTGGCAAAGCCGGCGTTTGCGGCAGTGGCCATCATCTCTTCATGCACAAGGTGCGGGCTGTCGATCGGGCGGACGCGAAGCGGGCCGTCGCCGCCGTGATATTCAGTCTCGCCGCGCCAGCTGCTTTCCATCTTGCGGAAATAGGGCAGACAATCGGCATAGGACCAGCCGCGCGCACCCATCTGCGCCCACTGATCATAATCCGCCGGGTGGCCGCGCATGGCGAACATCCCGTTGATCGAGCCGGAGCCGCCCATCACGCGCCCACGCGGCAACGGCATGCGGCGGCCATTGAGACCGGGCTCTTCCTCGGTCCAGTAAGGCCAGTTGAATTCCGGCTTCGTCATGGCGCGCAGGAAACCCAGCGGCATGCGGATCAGCGGATGATCGTCCTGCCCGCCCGCTTCCAGTAGCAACACGTTGCCCTTGCCATCCTCGCTTAGGCGAGCAGCCATAACGCAGCCCGCGCTACCGCCACCAACGATGATATAATCGAATGCACCGTCACTCATTGCCAGAACCTCTCCTCTTGCCGCCTTGCTAACGATCGTTACGATGGTGCGCAAGGAGAGGTATCATCTGATGACACGAGAAGATTACGAACGTTACGCTGCAGCCTTCAACGCCCGCGATTATGATGCAGTGTTCGATTTCTATACCGACACACCGCGAATGGCCTTCTTCGGAATCGAAATCAGCACGCGCGACCAGCTGAAGGACTTCTACGGCTTCCTGCATTCATACGTGAGGGAAACCATCACTATCGAAAAGTTCGCCGGATCGGATGAACTGGCCGCAGTGGAAGGCGTGATCCGCATCGAGGCTTTCAAGGATCTGACCCGCGAGGAGTTGGATGCCAATGGCATGGAGCAGTTCTTCCCCATCGCGAAGGGCGATGTGCAGGAGATGCGGCAGTATATCCATTATCACCTCGAAGGCGGGAAGATCGCCAGCGTGAGATGCGCCATAGTGCCCTGACGCGCAGGAATCTGCGAAAAAGCACCAATTGAAGCAAGAATATGTCGTTTTCATACTTGCGTTGATTTCGCATATATGAAATAACTTGCGCTCCAATAAGGAGCCGATTCTCAGTGATCGAAACCACCCACGTCGGCAGCCTGCCCCGCGGCCCCGAACTCGTTCCCCTGCTGCTCGCGCGCGACAAGGGTGAAGAGTACCATGCCGCAGAATTTGATCGCGTGGTGCAAGCCGCGGTGGACGAAGCCGTGCAGCAGCAGGTGGCCGCTGGCGTGTCCATTGTCAGCGATGGCGAGCTGGGCAAGGTCGGCTATTCGACCTACATCATCGAACGGCTCTCCGGCTTCGGTGGCCACACACCCCGCAAGCCGGCGTTGGACCTTGCCGCCGTTCCGGAGCTTGCGAAAAAGCTGGCCGCAATCATGGGCAGCCAGGAATTCACCCGCGCATCCGCCGTCGACAAGGTGGAACTGGTGAACCTGCAGCCGCTGCATGACGATATCCGTCGTTTCAAGACCGCACTTGAACGGCACGGAGATGGGGTCAGGGCATTCCTCAACACCGCTTCGCCGGGCCTGATCACCGCATTCCAGCCGAACCAGTACTATCCCAGCCACGAGGCATATCTCGCCGATCTCGTTGCCGCGATGCGCCCTGAGTACGAGGCCATCGCCGCAGCCGGTTTTGACGTGCAGCTCGATTGCCCGGACCTCGCGATGAGCCGCCACACCGGCTACCAGGACATGAGCGAGGAGGAATTCCTCGCTACCATCCAGGCCAATGTCGACGCGCTGAACGAGGCGACGGCAAACATCCCCGCAGATCGCATGCGCATGCATGTGTGCTGGGGCAATTACGAAGGCCCGCATGATTATGACATCCCGGTCGAAAAGATCCTCGACGTGGTGCTGTCGGCCCGCCCCGCAACCATCGTGTTCGAGCATGCCAACCCGCGGCACGAGCATGAGTGGAAGGCGTGGCGCGATGCGGACCTGACTGGCAAGATCCTTGCCCCCGGTTTCATCGACAGCTGTTCTAACTACATCGAAACGCCCGAGCTGATCGCCCAGCGGATCGAACGCTTTGCCGAATTCACCGGCAAGGACCGGGTAATCGCGAGCAGCGATTGCGGCTTCGGAACCTTCGCCGGCTACGGCAAGATCGCACCGGAAGTGGCGTGGAAGAAGCTCGCCAACCTGCGCGCCGGCGCAGACATTGCGGAAGATCGGATCGGCTGATGGCAGAAGCAGCAGGCGGCGCGCAGAGCAGCCAGGTCAAATCGGCTACGCGCACGCTCGACATCATCGAGTATGTCGTGGCGCACAACCGCCCGCTGGTTGCGCAGGAAATCGCCACCGCGCTGGGCATCCCGGTATCCAGCCTGTCCTACCTGCTCTCCACGCTGGTGGACCGCGAATACCTGGTGCGCGACGCGCGGCGCTATTCAGCTGGCCCCGGCCTTGCCCGTCTGCAAGCCTCCAGCGAAGGCTTCACCCTGGCAGAGCGCGCCGCGCCGCTGGTGCGCACCTTGCGCGTGCAACTGAACGAGACGACCAGCTTCTTCGTGCGGCACGACTGGGAAATAGAAGCCATCGTGACCGAGAGCAGCGAACAGGCCCTGCGCTATTCCGTGCCGCAAGGCCGCCGCTTGCCGATGCACGCGCTGGCAGCGGGCAAGGTGCTGCTCACTGCACTCGAACCGGACGAGCTGGATCGCTACTTCGCCGAAGTCGTGCGAGAGACCTTTACCAGCGAAACCGTGACAGACGAGGGCCGCTTGCGCGCCCAGCTCGAAGAAGCACGCCACACCGGCTTTGCCATGACAGACGAGGAGTTCTCGCGAGGGATCGTGGGTATCGGCAAGCTCGCCACAATCGGCGGCGTTCCTGTGGGATCCCTCTCCGTTGCCGTACCCAAGGTGCGCTTCGATGACGACCTGCACGCACGCGTGGCGGACTTGCTGGAACGCACCGCCGGCTTGCTTGAGGAAAGCTGAGCTTACAATCCGTCGAGGAAATCAGCCCCGATAAGCGGTTCTGCAAGGGGCTCTTCCGCTTCGGTCTCGCCAGCCTCGGGCACATCCTCAACCATATCCACGGCGGCTTCTTCTTCGGCGACGGCCTCCTGAGTGCCCTCGGCAAGCGAAGTCGCCTTGCTTGACGGGGTCAGATCGAGGAAATTGACCACCGGTCCGCCCCTGCCGTTAAGCGGAGGCAGCAGCAGCAGGTCTTCCTCTTCGCCCTCCTCCTGCGGCTCCACGCGCGCTGGCATGCGGCGGTAGATCCGCACGGCATCCCAATCCCCGATGACATCGCCTTCGGCCGCACGCACCAGCCGGTATGGAGCAAGGTCCGTCCCGACATAGAGCATGGTGGCACTATCATCACCCGTCAGGTCAAAGCGGAAGATGTCCGGCACCGCGCCGGGACGCGGGTCATCGAAGCTCAATTCCACTTGCCCGAGGAATTCGATTCCCGTCATGCTGGGCGAGCTTTTCACCCCGCCTTCCATGTTGGCAAAATTGTTGCCATCGGTGTTGAACGCTTCAGGTCGCTGCCATTCACCCAGCCATTCGCCATCGGTTCCTTCCGCGATAACGAAACGGAAGATGGTGGTGCCATCGATGCGGAAATCCCACGTCCCCTCGATCGACTGGGCAGAGGCAGGCGTGGCTACCAGCAGCAAGAGCAGCATGGCAGCAATGGTACGGAGGACAGCGCGCATGCGCGCGATTGTCGGCGCGATGCTGCGGCTTTGCAAGGAGTTCCGCCCCACTCCGGCCCAACAGATGAAGGGACCAATAGAAAAAGGGGCAGCCACCGAAGTGACCGCCCCTCCCTCTCCATAAACGGGTAACGCGCGATCAGGCGTTGGCGCCAACGCCCGACTGACGCCAGCTGTCGGCATAGGCCGTGCGGGCGACGTTCGAGTACGGAACCGGGCTGATAACAGCCTTGATTTCGGTCTGCACGTGCGGCTCGACGGTCGGCTTGGTGGTGCCGCCAGCCGGCTCGCCCCACACCAGCTTTACTTCCTTGCCCATTTCGACTTCAGCCGGGTCAAGCATGGCGAGCGTCAGCATCTTGCCTTCGTTCGAGGAGTAGCCGACCCAGGTCGACACACCGATGGCCTTGCCATCAGCATTACGCACTTCGTCAAACGGGTGCATAGCATACACCGCACTCGGGAATTCGAAGTACTTCGCACGCTCGCCTTCGGCGTAGAGCGAGGAAAGAACACGCAGCATGTCTTCGTTGTCGAGAGCGAGCGTAACCTTCTGCTTGTGGGTTTCACCAGCCATCTTTTCGAGGGCTTCGCGACCAACAAAGTCATGGTCGAACTTCACGATGTGGCCATAACCGATATCCCACGGCGTGAGGTAGTAGCCCTCGATGCTGCCCGGAACATAGGAACCGCCGATCGAGCAGGTGCCAGCATAGCTGTCTGCACCGGCCCATGCGCGGAAGTCCTTCATCATCTGGCTGTCGCCAGTGAAGAAAGCGGGCAGCGGGGAAGGCAGCCAGCCAGATTCCAGCGTGTTGGACGAATAAGCACGGCCGCCGACCAGCGTCAGGCCGTCGTTCTTGCCGGCTTCAACCAGTGCAGCGTGAACCGCTTCGTAGTCAGCCCACGGGCCGAACAGTTCGTAACCCGGCTGGCCAGCCATGCCGTGACGCAGTGCGATCACGTCCTTGCCGTTGATGTCGACGTGAGCCATGTTGAAGAACTTCAGATCAGGCGCGTCGGTGCCCATGGCCTGCGACAGGATCTTCATCGCGTTGGGGCCCTGCAGCTGGAAACGGTAGTTCTTGCGAACACCGTCCGAACGCTTGGCGGTGCGCTCGTCGCGCTCCACGGTAACGTTCCACTTGCTGCCGTCGGCCTTCGGATACTGGGCGTGGAATTCCACCCATTCGATGGCAGGCGCACGGCCGACCAGCGAGAATTCTTCCTCGTTGAGGTAGAACAGGATCACGTCGCCGATGACGTAGCCGTCCGGAGTCACCGGAACATACTGCTTGGCCTTGTTGACGGCGAAGTTCTTGAAGCTGTTGATGGCAGTGTATTCGAGCAGCGCCTTGGCTTCCGGGCCGCGAACATAAAGTTCGACCATGTGATAGCTCTGGTTGAAGAGCACGGCGCTCTTCGCCCAAGCGCGCTGTTCGTTGCGCCAGTTGGAATATTCGGCCGGAACGCCCGGATAGACGTTGGGGCCAACCTGCTGGTTGCGCAGAAAGTCAACAACGTTGGCCTGTGCGTCCAGCTTCTGCTGAAGATTGTTACTCATGAAAATGCTCCTCTCTTGGAGATACTCACTATCAGGATGCCGGCATTTCCAGCCAGCGGTTTATTGCTTCGTTGACCGCAACCGGGGCTTCCAACTGGATCATATGTCCAGCCCCGGGAACGATAACGAGTTGCGAATTTGCAATGCGCGAGGCGATGTCTTCGTGCTGGGCAGGGGGCGCCCAGGCATCGAGTTCACCTGTCATCACCAGCGTGGGGCAAGTGATCTGCCCCAGCAGCCCTTCCACATCAGGGCGGGTGACCAACGCGTTGATCTGCGCGTCGAACACCTCCTGCCCCATGTTGAAGCACATGTCCCACATGGGCGGGTAGATCGAGGGATCCTTGCGGTTTTCCTCGGCCACCATCGGCGGCAGCCATTCATCGACCAGCGCCTTGAAACCGTTGTCATGGCCAATGGCCTTCAGCGCTTCGCGCTTGGCAGGTTCATCCTTGCCGAGCGGGTGGATGCCGGTGGAAACGAGCGCCAGGCGGCTGACCCGTTCGGGCGCCATGCGGTAAAGTTCGAGGGCGACCCGTCCGCCCATCGAATGGCCGAACACTTCCAGCTTGTCGGCGCCAAGACTGTCTGCTTCGGCGAGGGCGATTCGCGCCATCTCCTGCAGCGAGTCGGCCATGCCATAGGAATCGACCGCATGGCTTCCTGCAAAACCGGCTGTCTGCGGGGCATACATGCTCGCATCACAGATCAGGCCTGGCAGGAAAAGCAGCATTGAAAGGAGCTCCCTCTCGCGGTTATTCGCTCTTGTGAAAATTTCATCTATACGAATATCACTGCTTGCGCTAGGGGCTTTGTGAACCCGAGCTTGGACGCTAAAGGGCACCCGCACGCACACGCGAGAGCCGAGAGGAGAACATTCGATGAGCTACGCCGCGATCCATCCCAACTGGGAAAAGAATCCGGAAAACATGGTGGATGGCTATTCGCTGGAAATGACGGCGAAGGAAGTCGAGGGCCTGAAGGAAGCTGCCCCGCTGATCCGCCCGAACACCCAGGTCGCTGTCACCTTCCTGCCTGGTGAAGAGCTGTCGCAGCGCGTCGAAGCTGCCGTACTGGTGCGCGAGCTTGGCTTCGAGCCGATCGTTCACCTGTCCGCCCGCCGCATCGAGAGCGAAGAACAGCTCGACTGGTACCTCGGCGAAATCACCCAGAAGGCTGGCGTGAAGCGCGTCTTCATCATCGCCGGTGACCCTCCCGAGGCCGAGGGCCCCTATTCCGATTCGCTGCAGATCATCGAAACCGGCCTGCTGGAAAAGCACGGTATCGAGATCGTCGGCGTTGGCGGCCACCCGGAAGGCCACCCAAACAACACCGCCGCCGAACTGTGGGACTGGATGGAACGCAAGATCGCTGCTGTCCGCGCCCATGGCATGACCCCGCTGGTGGTCACCCAGTTCGCCTTTGATGATGATGCCATCGTCGAATGGCTTGCTGAAATGCGCGACCGCAACATTGACGTGCCCGTGCGCCTCGGCGTTCCCGGCCCGGCTGGCATCAAGCGCCTGCTCGGCTTCGCCAAGCGTTGCGGCGTTGGCGCTTCTGCCAGCGTGATGAAGAAGTACGGTATCAGCCTGACCAACCTCATCGGCAGCGCCGGTCCGGACAAGCTGGTCGATTCGCTCGACAGCAAGCTGGGCGAACAGCACGGCCGCGTGCGCCTGCACTTCTATCCCTTTGGCGCGCTCACCGCGTCTGCCGAATGGATCAACAAGTATAACGACAAGCACAGCTGATATTGCCGGCGGCTCCCTTCTTATAGAGGGGAGCCGCCGCTTCCAGCTCCAGAAACTGAATTTGCGCAGGCAGCGCCAATCGCGCTGCCGCAGCCGGACCGGGGAAACTTCATGGCCGAAAAGATCGATGGCCGCGCCGTAGCGCGCGCACTGGACGACAAGACCAAGGCTCAGGTCGACGAGATGATCGCCGCCGGGATGACGCGTCCCGGACTGGCGGTGATCCTGGTTGGCGAGGATGGCGCAAGCCAGGTATACGTCCGCCGCAAGATCAAGGGCTGCGAGAAGGTCGGCATCAATTCGATCGAACGCCGCCTGCCGGCGGACACCAGCCAGGAAGACCTGCTGGCCCTGATCGACGAGCTCAACAAGGATCCCGAAGTCCACGGCATCCTGTGCCAGGTTCCGCTGCCCGAACATATCGATACGCGCCTGGTGCTGCGTTCGATCAGCCCGGACAAGGACGTGGACGGCTTCCACCCTGTGAACGTGGGCCGCCTTTCAACCGGCACCGGCGGCATCGTGCCTTGCACCCCGCTGGGCGTCATGATCCTGCTCGAAAGCGTGGTCGATGACTTCGTGGGCAAAGACGCGGTCGTGATCGGCAAGTCTAACATCGTCGGCAAGCCGGTGGCGAACCTGCTGCTCGATGCAGAATGCACCGTTTCGGTGACCCATATCTACACCAAGAACCTGCCGGAGATCGCCCGCAAGGCCGATATCATCGTCGCCGCTGCCGGTGCGCCGGAACTGGTCAAGGGTGACTGGGTGAAGCCCGGTGCCGTGATCATCGATGTCGGCATCACCCGCATCATGGGCGAGGACGGCAAGGAGAAGCTGGTGGGCGATGTCGCCTTTGACGAATGTCAGCACGCCAAGGCCATCACCCCGGTCCCCGGCGGTGTGGGCCCGATGACGATTGCCTGCCTGCTGGCCAATACGGTACAAGCGGCAAAAGCGCTCCAGAGTGAGGCTTCCAAGGCAGACCATTATGCCGACGCTCCCTCGCGTTCCATGTTTACCGAGGCAGCACCAGGCAACTGACAAGCTGAGAGGAATATGACCGGCCCCGACACAGATGTAGTGATAGTGGGGGCCGGTATTGCCGGCATCTCGATGGCGGCACATCTGCAGGACCAGTGCCCTGACCGCACATTCGTGGTGCTTGAAAAGCGCAACCGCCTTGGCGGTACTTGGGACCTGTTCCACTACCCCGGCGTGCGCTCCGACAGCGGCATGCAAACTCTGGGTTTTTCCTTCGAGCCGTGGGATAGCGATGATGCCATCGCTGCCGGAGGCGACATCCTCGACTATCTGGGCAATGTGGTAGCGAAACGCGGTCTCGATAGCCGCATCCGCTACAACAGCGCAGTATCGGCAGCGGACTGGCACGGCGATGAAGGCCTGTGGCACGTCACCATCGAGACACCGAAGGGTTGGGAAACCCTGCGCGCGCGCTGGCTCTATATGGCCACCGGCTATTATGATTACGAACAGCCCTATGACGCGAAAATTGCAGGGCTGGAGGATTTCGAGGGGCAGGTGGTCCACCCGCAGTTCTGGCCCGAGGACCTCGACTATTCCGGCAAGCACGTTGTCGTGATCGGGTCCGGCGCGACCGCGGTCACCATCGTACCTGCCATGGCCGATATGGCAAGCCACGTCACCATGCTCCAGCGCACGCCAACATGGATGGCGAGCAAGCCATCACGTGACAAGGTTTCCAATTTCCTGCGCCGCGTGCTGCCACGCAAACCCGCTTACTGGCTATCGCGCAAGGTCAACACGCTGATCTTTGCAGCTATGTACAAGGCCGCGCGCAAGAACCCGGAAGCCGCAGCCAACAAGCTCACCAGCATGACCCGCAAGGAGTTAGGCGAGCACTACAAAGCCAAAGATTTTACCCCGCCCTACAATCCGTGGGAACAGCGGCTGTGCCTTGTGCCGGACAGCGACTTCTTCAAAGCAATTAAGCAAGGCAAGGCAAGCGTCCGCACCGCGCATGTCGACAAGGTGGAAGCCAAGGGCATCCGCCTGGATGATGGCAGCTTGCTGGAGGCTGATATCATCATCACCGCCACCGGCCTGCAACTGAGCCTTGGCGGCAAGATCGACGTGACGCTGGAAGGCAAGCCCGTCACCTGGGGGGAGGAATTCTTCTATCGCGGCTGCATGATCTCGAACGTGCCCAACCTCACTTTCGTGTTCGGCTATCTCAACAACAGCTTCACTCTGCGCGCGGACAACACTAGCGCCTATACCTGCCGGGTGCTGGACCATCTGAGGGCCGTGGGCAGGCCCGTTGCCGTGCCGCGCCCGCCCGCCGACGGTTTGGTGGAAGGACCGCTGTTCCCCTTCTCCTCCGGCTACCTGATGCGCGAGATACACCAGTTGCCCAAGAGCACTGACAGCCTGCCGTGGCGCCTGAATCACGATTACCTTGCCGATTGCCGTGACTTCAGGAGGAACCCCGTGGCAGACGGCAACCTCAGCTTTGAAGGCACCGTACAAAGTCCGGTGGAGCAAAAAGCGGATTTGGCTTAAGCCCCTTATCATGACGACAAGCCAAAACCGCATCTGGACTGCCGCACTGGTGGTAATCGGGGACGAGATCCTCTCTGGCCGCACGCATGACAAGAACATTGCCCAGATCGCCAGCTGGCTGCAGGTGCAAGGCATCCGCCTTACCGAAGTGCGCGTGGTGGCAGATGACATGGACGCGATCGTCGAAGCAGTGAACGCGCTGCGGGTGAAGCATGACTATCTCTTCACCACCGGCGGCATCGGCCCCACGCATGACGATATCACCGTTGATGCGGTGGCAGACGCGCTAGGTGTCGAGGTTGTGATCCACCCGGAAGCGCGCGCGATCCTGGAAGACTATTACAAGAACAAGGAAGGCGGCCTTAACGAGGCACGGCTGCGCATGGCGCGCGTGCCTGCGGGAGCGGACCTCATACCCAACCGCATGTCCGGTGCGCCCGGCATCCGCCACGGCAATGTCTACCTCATGGCAGGTGTGCCCGGCATCACTGCCCAGATGCTCGATGCGCTCACCGGCACGCTCGAAGGTGGCGCGCCACTACTCACCGAAACGGTGGGTGGTTGGATCAAGGAAAGCGAAGTGGCAGACCTGCTGCGCGAGGTTGAAAAGGCGCACGAAGAGTGCCAGATCGGCAGCTACCCCTTCTTTCGCGAAGGCAGGACCGGCGCAAACTTCGTGATCCGCTCCACCAGCCGCGATAACCTGGACAGCTGCGTGGATAGCTTATGCGAAGGCCTGGGCGAACTTGGCCTCGATTTCACACCCGGCGGGATCTGATCAGGGTCCTGACCCCGCGCCGCCCAAACGGAAACGGGGCCTTCCGGCAACCCGGAAAGCCCCGCTTCGAAATCGGTCAGGAACCGTTGGGCTTATGCGCCTTCGATTTCCGCGAGATCCACCTTCAGGCCGGGGCCCATGGAGGAGGTCAGCGAAACCTTGCGGACATACTTGCCCTTGGCGCCCGAAGGCTTGGCCTTCACCACGGCTTCGGTCAGCGCCTTGAAGTTTGCCTTCAGGGCAGCGTCGTCAAACGACAGCTTGCCGATGCCGGAGTGGATGATGCCCATCTTCTCGACACGGAATTCGACCTGGCCGCCCTTGGCGTCCTTCACGGCCTGTTCCACGTTCGGGGTAACGGTGCCCAGCTTCGGGTTCGGCATCAGGCCCTTGGGGCCCAGCACCTTGCCGAGTCGGCCGACAACGCCCATCATGTCCGGCGTGGCGATCACGCGGTCATAGTTGAGGTTGCCTGCCTGCATGTCTTCCATCAGGTCTTCGGCGCCAACCTTGTCTGCACCAGCGGCCAGTGCCTTGTCGGCATTGTCGCCACGGGCGAACACGGCAACGCGTACGTCCTTGCCGGTGCCCGAAGGCAGCGAGATCATGCCGCGAACCATCTGGTCAGCATGACGCGGGTCAACGCCCAGGTTCATCGCCACTTCGACGGTTTCGTCAAACTTGGCCTTGTGCTCGCGCAGGACGGCGAGGGCTTCATCAACCGAATACAGCTTCTCGGCGTCGAGTGCGAAAACGGTCTTCTGCTTCTTGGTCTGCTTCGCCATGTGCTTAGCCCTCCACCACTTCGAGGCCCATCGAGCGGGCAGAGCCTTCGATGATCTTCATGGCCTGATCGATATCGTTCGCGTTCAGGTCAGCCATCTTGGTTTCGGCGATTTCTTTGACCTGCGCACGGGTCACCTTGCCGGCCACTGCCTTGCCCGGTTCCTTGGAACCCGACTTCAGCTTGGCAGCCTTCTTCAGCAGGAAGCTGGCGGGCGGCGTCTTGGTGATGAAGGTGAAGCTGCGGTCCGCATAGACGGTGATCTTCGTCGGGATCGGCATGCCCTTTTCAAGGCTGTCGGTCGCGGCGTTGAACGCCTTACAGAATTCCATGATGTTCACGCCGCGCTGGCCCAGTGCGGGGCCGATCGGCGGGGACGGGTTTGCAGCGCCGGCGGGCACCTGCAAATTGATATAGCCGTCAATTTTCTTGGCCATGAGACCATTCCTTTCTCACTGTTCCCCGAAACTTGCCGGGGGCATGGTAAGCGGTGCTGGCGGCTCTCTTAAAGAAAGCCTCCCGCGTGGATTCCCTTTCGGGCCGATAGAATCCCTACTCAAGAAGACGCGCGCCTAGTCGAATGCGAGACGAATCGCAAGGCTTTTACGCTGTGGGCACGCCCCAGCGCACCTGCGCAACGGATCGAAGGCGGCCCGAATGCACAAAGGGCACCCGGCGCGAAGCCGGATGCCCTTTTGTTGCGCAGCGCATGAGCGCCAGTCTTACTTGACCAGCTCGACTTGTTCGAATTCCAGTTCCACCGGGGTGGCGCGACCGAAGATCGAGACGGAGACCTTGACCTTCGCCTTGTCGAAATCGAGTTCTTCCACCAGGCCGTTGAAGCTGGCGAAGGGACCTTCGAGCACCTTGACGGAATCGCCAATCTCGTAATCGACGTGGATGTCCTTCTTGGGGGCGGCCTTGGCGTCTTCCACCCCGCCGAAATAGCGCGCCGCTTCCTTTTCGGAGATCGGCTGCGGCTTATTGTTGGTGCCGAGGAAGCCGGTGACCTTGGGCGTGTTCTTAACCAGGTGATAGATATCGTCGGTCATGTTCAGCTTGGCCAGCACATAGCCGGGCATGAACTTGCGCTCGACCTGCACCTTCTTGCCACGCTTCACTTCGGTCACGGTTTCGGTGGGTACTTCCACCTCTTCCACGCCTTCGGACAAGCCCAGGCGCTCGGCCTCAGCCAGGATCGAATCGCGGACCTTGTTCTCAAAGCCGGAGTAAGCGTGGATGATGTACCAGCGGGCCATCTGAACCTCTTTCCTGAATTAGTGTGCTTGGCTTAACCGGCGATCAGGCCAGTTCGAGCAGCCAGCTGACAACGGCGCTGAAAGTGCTGTCCACCGCGAGGAAGAACAGCGAGAGGATCAGCATCATGATGAAAACGAAGATCGCCGTGCGAACCGTCTCTTCACGGGTGGGCCAGACCACCTTGGAGGTTTCCGATTTCACCTGACGGAAAAATTCCGACGGACTCGTCTTGCCTTCTTTCGCCATAGCTCTTGCCTTCAGCTTGCCAGCGTAAAACTCGTTTCATCTTTCGCCATAGGACCATCGCCGCCCCGATCAAGTGATCGGGAGGGGCCGTGATTCTCCGATGTCGGAAGACACTGGCGTATTTAGGGTGCATGCGGGCCATTGGCAAGACTGCGAAATTTGCCCCGTCAATCGCGGCTGGTTGCAATTACCGCATTGGGGCTGGCCAGTGGCTTTGCTTGGCGATAGCCTGTCGGCCTTTAATGGGATCGCAAATCGGGGGGAACGCCGCCTTGGCTCAGATAGAACAACCGGTCGGATTGATCGATCATGTCGTGAATGTATCGGACTTTATCTGGGGCGGCACGTGGAATGGCGACCCAGTGCTTTCCGTTGGCGGGCAGCCGCTGCCGCCAATGACGATCATCCTCTTGGGTATCGGCCTTTACGTGATGATTGGCCTCAAGTTCTATCCGCTGCGCAAGCTGGGCAGCGCCTTTGCCGGGCTGTTCAGCGGCCGCAAGGGATCGGGATCGGGCGAGATCAGCCCCTTCGCCGCGCTCTCAACCGCGCTTTCGGGACAAGTCGGCACGGGCAACCTTGCCGGTGTTGCCACCGCCATCGCGCTAGGCGGCCCCGGCGCGATCTTCTGGATGTGGATCACCGCACTGATCGGCATGGCGCTGGCCTTTGCCGAAGGCTCGCTTGCTATCCGTTACCGCGAAAAAACCAGTGACGGCGTCTATCGCGGCGGCCCGATGAGCTACATCATGATCGGCCTTGGTCCGAAATGGACGTGGCTGGCGATCCTCTTCTGTATCGGCACGCTGTTTTCGGCACTCGTCACGGGCAACACCATCCAGGCCAACGCCGTGGCAGATGGCATGA
Source organism: uncultured Sphingomonadaceae bacterium (assembly GCA_964645635.1). Classification (GTDB taxonomy): domain Bacteria; phylum Pseudomonadota; class Alphaproteobacteria; order Sphingomonadales; family Sphingomonadaceae; genus Alteraurantiacibacter. The sequence continues at coordinate 32,427 of CAZYAL010000017.1, forward strand.
ACGAACTGTTCGGCATAGAGGAATGGCTAGGCGGCCTGATCACCGCCGTGCTGGTGTTCGTCGTCATTATCGGCGGCATCAAGTCGATCGGCAATGTGGCCGAAAAAATCGTGCCGATCATGGCCGCGGCCTATATCGTCATGGCGATCATCGCGTTGATCCTGAACTTGGGAGACTTGCCGGAAACCTTCAGCCTGATCTTCAACGGCGCCTTCAACCCGCAGGCAGCAACCGGCGGCTTTGTAGGCGCAGCGATCATGTTGGCGATCCGTGCCGGTGTAGCGCGCGGGCTGTTCTCGAACGAGGCGGGCCAGGGCTCGACGCCTATCGCCCACGCCGTGGCGCAGACTGACGATCCCGAACAGCAGGGCCGCATGGCGATGATGGGCACCTTCATCGATACTATCGTGATCTGCACGATGACCGCCCTTGTGATGCTTACTGTCGAAGGCAATTTCACGGCTGGCAGCGAGGCAGTGCGTCATGCGTGGAATTCGGACCTTGAAGGCTTTGCCATGACCAGTGGCGCCTTTGCTGCGGCCTTCCCGTTCGAGATCGCTTCTGTTCCGCTGGGCACGCTGGTGGCTTCGCTGGCCCTGATCCTGTTCGTGTTCACCACCTTGCTCACCTGGTCTTATTACGGCGAACGGGCGATCACCTTCATCTATGACCGCGTGCCGGGTTCAACCCGCGGCGGGGAGAAGGTGCTGCACATGATCTGGCGCGTGCTGTGGTGCGTGGTGATTTTCGTTGGCAGCTCGCAGGACCTGACGCTGGTCTGGCGGCTTGGCGATATCTCCAACGCCGCGATGGCGCTGCCCAACCTGCTGGCGCTCGCATTGCTGTCTGGCGTCGTGTTCAAGCTCGCCAAGGGCGACCGCAAGGCCGGGCCGGACCATCACTCAGATACGCCGGAAGAGCCTGAAGAGTATTGAGGCTCTTTTTCTTTTAGCCCATCAAACGCCGGGCGCGAGCCATCCGGCTCGCTTGGCTTTCGCCCTCCCGGGCGGCGCGTGGTCACGCGCTGGCGTCGCGTTCCGCGCCGAGACCATTCCAGGCCTCACTGCTCGCGCGCGAACCGGTCACGGAAGTGACCGCAAGCCCGACCGGGCGCCCGCAGCCACCCCACAGTGGAGCGTAGCGAAACGTAGGGAAAGTGGCGAGAATACCGCGCGCACGAATGGGCATCGCGCAACAAAATGGCAGGGGTGACAGGATTCGAACCCGTGGCCCTCGGTTTTGGAGACCGATGCTCTACCAACTGAGCTACACCCCTGCAGCGGACCGGCCCTCTATAGCGCCTTGATCGCATTGGCAAGCGACGAGCGCATTTATGCAGGTGCAAACCTCCCACCTCGCCTCCTCGCCCGGCCACCAATGATGCCCATAGCTTATGGTGGCCGGGCGAGGAGGCGAGGTGGGAGGTTTGGCTTCACGCCAGTGAAGCAAAGTATTAGATTGCGAAAATGCACGCCTCCATGCCCCAGATCCTGCCTGTCGAGATGCTGTTGCTCGCTTATCGCAGCGGCGTGTTTCCCATGGCCGATTCGCGCGAGGACGAGGAGCTGTTCTGGGTCGAGCCGCGAGAGCGGGCAATCATCCCGCTCGATGGCTTCCGCCTGTCGCGCTCGCTGGCCAAGGTGGTGCGGCAAGATCGTTACCAAGTCACCTGTAACAAGGATTTCGCAGGCGTGATCGCCGCCTGTGCCGCGCCGCGTCCCGACCATCCGGACACCTGGATCAACGCGCGGATCGAGGCGAGCTACAACGCGCTGCACACGGCCGGCCACGCCCATTCAATAGAATGCTGGCGCGACGGCGAGCTGGTCGGCGGGCTCTACGGCGTGAGTTTTTACAGGGTGTTCTGCGGCGAGAGCATGTTCAGCCGTGCTGACAATGCCAGCAAGGTGGCGCTGGCGTGGCTCGTCGCGCTGATGCGCAGCGCGGGATACGCGCTGCTCGATTGCCAGTTCATGACGGACCACCTCGAATCGCTGGGCGCAGTCACCGTGAAACGCGACCAGTATGCCGAATTGCTGACCTTGGCTTGTTCAGACGGTTTCGTGGCGGACTTGCCCGCCGCGCACGCTCAGTTGCTGGAGGGCGCCGACAAGGCTTCTTCCTCGCCCGGGAAGCTCATCGCGCAGTCCTTCACCCACACGTCATAGATCGGGTGTTCCACCACGTTGACGGCAGGCGCTTCCTTGTACAGCCAGCCAGAGAAGATGCGGTTCCATTCCGGATCGGAATCGACATCCGCACGCTCTTGCACCAGCACCTGCACGAAGGCACCGGTCAGCGGCGGGTCCTCCCAGGGAGCGGTACGCTCGCAGCTGGACAGGCGCACGATCACATCCCCCACGCGCTGCTGTTCGCCGGGGCGAATCTCGATATCCTGCGAGATATTGTTGCGCTTGTTGATCAGGCCCAGCGTGGCCACCCGCTCTTCCAGCGGGGTACCGATGCTGCCGCCAACCTCTGGCACGGGCGGAGGAACGGCAGCAAGGTCTTCCGGAATTTCGGTGTCGACCGCTTCAGGCTCGGGAGCATCGCCGCCGCAAGCCGCCAAAGCCAGCAGCGCAAGAGGGGTAGCGGCGAACCGCAGGTGCCTCACGCGTCAGGCGTCCAGGCTTCGTAATCACCAGTTGCGCGGGCACGCTTTCCGCCGCGTTCCAGCGCACCTGCCGGGCGATAGGCATTGGCCGTGCCGGTGGCGTTGGGCGTGTAGTCAGCTTCCCAGATACGCGAGGGCGGCAGGTGGCTTTCGGGCAGCTCGTCATAGGAACCGTGCAGCCAGCCGTGCCATTCGGAAGGCACACGGCTGGCATCATTGGCGCCATCATAGATGACCCAGCGCCGCTCACGCTCGCCGTCCTTGACCCTCTTCGACCGGTAATACTTGTTACCCTGCGCATCGGTGCCGACATGCTCGCCATTGCGCGCAGACCAAAGGAGGGTGCCGATCGTTGCCCCTTCCCACCAGGTAAAGATCTTCATCAGGAAATTCATGTTCGCGCGGTTAGTATATTTTGGAGCCTTGGAAAAGCCTCAACTCACCACTCGACGAGATCGCCTGCGCCGATCCCCAATTCAGCCGCGCGACCTCCATTGAGTTCCAGCACCGCGCCCGCAGTATCGATCGAGCGGAGCGACTGTTCCGAGTAGGGTACCGCGTTTGCAGCGATATTGAGGATCCGGCCGTCGGTACCAATGAAGATGATGTCCAGCGGGATCACCGTGTTGCGCATCCAGAAGCTGGCCATGCGCGGCGGCTCGAACGGGAAGATCATCCCCTCGTCCGCGCCCATCGCGGTGCGGAACATCAGCCCTTGCTGCTGCTGCTGGCGACTTGCGGCCACTTCCACACGAAACCCATGCGTGCTGCCGTCCTGCATGGTGACGGTGAGCGGCACGACCTCAAGGCCGGATTGCGGGTGGATAGAGGAGGTTTGCTCTTCAACCAACGCAGCAGGCGTTTCTGCCGAGCCCTGCGTGGAGCATCCGGCAAGCAGCAGCACTGCCGGTACACTCCAGCGCATCATTCGGGAAAACGAAGGAAATTCAAAGCTCACGCAAAACCATCCTTATCAAGTTCATGCGCCCATTTCTCGGCCGCTTTGACTGTAGGTGCATCGACCAATTTGCGCGCGCTGTCGAGGTTGTGGCCAGCACGCAGCATCGCCGCAACCTGCTTTTCGCGCCTGACCGTGTCTGGCGGCTGAATACCATAAGGGCCGAAGCGGCGTTTCTGAGCCAGCGCCAGCGCGGCATGCCGCAGGTCTGCCGCGCTGGCAGCGACATCCTCGCGGATATTGGCGGAAATCCCGTCCTGCCCCAAAACTTGTTCGATCCGCCGCTTTCCATATCCGCGCCGCATCAAGCTGGCGCTTTTCGACCGCGCGAAGCCTTCATCATCAATATATCCCAGCTCGGTATAGCGGCTGACCAATGCAGGAATATCGGGCTGCAAATCCTCGTTTTCATCCCAGCCCCGCTCGTGCAGCTTGCGCGCAAGATAGCGTTCAAGCTTGGCCGACGAGGTGGCATAACGCGCGACATAGGACAGCGCGAGGTCGCGCAATTGCGATGCGTTGAGGGGCTTTTTCGCCCTCTTGCCTTGTTCACTGCCTTGTCTATAGCGCGCCATTGGCCTTATTCGTGCCACACTTCCTATCAAATGGGAAAGATTGACATGGGGTCGGTGTGCAGCCGATACTCTTTTTTGACTTTGGGAAGCGCCAAAGAAGCGCATAGAATGAGGGTTGCCCTTACTTCGATGACCGATCTGACACCCACTCCCAACGATTGCGATTTGCCCCGTATTCGTGCCGATTTCACCACATTCAACGATGCGGTCGATTACGCGGCAAGGAGCAAGAAGGGCCTGAATTTCCACGACATGCGTGGAGAGCTCGAGCTGGTCTACCCGTACTCGCAAATGCGCGAGGATGCGCTTGCGATGGCCTATCGCCTGATCGATGCAGGCGTGACAAAGGCCGATCGCGTCGCGCTGATCGCCGAGACCGGGCCGGACTTTGCAGCGCTGTTCTGCGCCTGCACCTATGTCGGTGCATGGCCTGTGCCACTGCCCTTGCCGACCACTTTCGGCGGCAAGGAAAGCTATATAGACCAGCTTTCCGTGCAATTGCAGAGCTCCGACCCGAAGATGCTGATCTATCCGCCCGAGATTGCCGACATGGCCGGCGCGGCGGCGGAACGGCAGGGCTGCGAAGGCATTGCCTGGGATGAACTGGCCCAGCGCCCGGCGCCCGAGGTAAAACTGCCCGAAGCAGATCCGGAAGACGTCTGCTACCTGCAGTATTCCAGCGGCTCAACCCGTTTCCCGCAAGGCGTGGCGGTGACCCACAAGGCACTGCTGCACAACCTCTATGGCCATGCAGCAAGCATGGAAATCGGCACCAACGATCGCGTGGCCAGCTGGCTTCCGTGGTATCATGACATGGGGCTGGTGGGCTGCTTCCTGTCACTGATCGCCAATCAGGTCTCGGTCGATTACCTAAAGACAGAGCACTTCGCCCGCCGCCCGCTGGCATGGCTCGACCTGATCAGTCGCAACAAGGGCACCACACTCAGCTATTCCCCGACCTTCGGCTATGACATCTGCGCGCGCCGCGTTTCGAGCCAGACCAATGTCGCCGAACGTTTTGACCTGTCGCGCTGGAGGCTCGCTGGCAATGGCGCGGACATGATCCGCCCAGATGTGATGCAGAACTTCGTCAACGCCTTTGCCGCGGCAGGCTTCAAGGCCAATGCCTTCACCCCGTCCTACGGCCTCGCCGAAGCGACGCTGGCCGTCACCGTCATGCCACCAGGTGAAGGCATCCGCGTGGAACTGGTGGAAGAAGAGCGCTTATCCGGCACTCGCCGAGACCTCACCCGCCCCGCCCGCTATCGCGCCATCGTCAACTGCGGCAAGCCGCTGCCGGACATGGACGTGGAAATCCGCGGCGAGAATGGCGAAGTGAAGTCCGAACACCAGATCGGCAAGGTCTGGTGCCGCGGCCCCAGCGTGATGCATTCCTATTTCCGTAATCCGGAAGCGACGGACGAATGCCTCGTCGATGGTTGGCTGGATACCGGCGACATGGGTTATGTCGATGCCGAGAACTACCTGTTCATCGTCGGCCGCGCGAAGGACATGATCATCATCAACGGCAAGAACCACTGGCCGCAGGATATCGAGTGGGCAGTGGAACAGCTGCCCGGCTTCAACCACGGCGACATCGCCGCCTTCGCCATCGAGACCGAGAACGGCGAGGAAGCCCCCGCCGTGCTGGTTCATTGCCGCGTGACCGATCCGGATGAGCGGGTAAAGCTGCGCAATGACATTGCTGACAAGGTTCGTGCCGTCACCGGCATGAACTGCGTGGTCGAACTGGTTCCCCCGCGCACCCTGCCACGCACCAGCTCGGGCAAGTTGAGCCGCGCCAAGGCAAAGAAGCTCTACCTGTCAGGCGAAATCGAACCGATCCAGCTGGCGGCCTGATCGCCGTTAGCTGATCGCGCCGCTCACCACCGGCAGCGGTGGCGTGGATAGGCAAAGACACGCAATTCGCAAACGTGGCGACTGCGCCTCCGCGCTCCATTGCAGCGTTACCGTGTCATAGCCCGCATCGCCCAGCTCGGCCTCTGCGGTGATGCCGCGTTCGAGAAGTGCCAGGCGCACAGCTTCAACGCCATCAGCGCGGCCGGAAATCCGCACCGGCAAGCGGACCCGTTTGATGGCCCATTCAGCAAGGTCGAGTGATTCCTGCTCGGCGGTGGAAATTTCCTCATCGGTGAAGGAAATTTGCGGCAACGCACGCAGCGGCGGGGTGAGACGGATATCCCAGCCCTTGCCAGCCACAGCCTTCACGCGATCTTCCAGCTGCGCATAGGCTGCCAGCGTAGCCCCCGGCAGCGGGCTGGCGGCTACGGTAGCGCGGTGACGTTCGCGGTCCACCGTCACGTCATCAACCGCCACGCCCGCCACCAGCGCCATCCGCTCAGCCAGCGCCTCTGCCGCTTCGCGATCCGCTTCCTGGCGGGCAATCACG
>CAZYAL010000018.1:0-1282 GCA_964645635.1 uncultured Sphingomonadaceae bacterium
GAAGGCGGAATTGCGTCATGCCCAATCAGGTTCCCAGAGATTCATGGGCGGAAATTGAAGTAAGCCAGGTTGAAGTTCTGGTGGTTGAGGATGCTGCTGCTGCTCGCGAAGAATACTGCGAGTTGCTTGGTGTCTTCGGCTACAAGTCTCACCCTGCTACTGATGGCTCCGAGGCGTTAAACTTTCTGGCGAATAACCCCAACATTGGCATCGTGCTGACTGATGTCGACATGCCAACCATGGATGGATTGACGCTGCTGGGGGAGCTGCAGGTACGATTTGTCCCTTTCCGTCCATTGGTGCCAGTCGTTGTAACCGGGTTGGCGACGTTGGAGAATGCGGTGGAGGCGATGCTTGCGGATGCCGCCGATTTTCTACCTAAGCCTGTTTCAGCGAAGAGTTTGGCAAGTGCGATGCGCCGCGCTTCCGCGCGTTGGAACTTTCTGTGTTCCCAGTTCCGTTTGCTGTCTTTGATGGAGAATAAGGCTCCCACCGCAAATCGCCCTGCAGGCTTGGGCGCTGGGGGTGTGGGCGAACTTGAGAACCTTGACGGCGATACTCTGAAAAATTTGGTGCGCACGATACAAAGAGCACGGCAAAAGCGCGGTGACTTCATGGATACGTCGCATTTTGCTGATCCTGCCTGGGATATAATGCTCGATTTGACGTCAGCTGCCCTTGAGGGGCGTAGTGTGCCGGTCTTGAGTGCAAGCTTTGCGGCTAATGTTCCGGTTACCACTGCGTTGCGCTATGTTAGGCTGCTTGTCTCAAGTGGAATGGTTAAGCGTTGGGATGACCCTACGGATAAGCGTCGTTCGCTTCTTGCTCTTGAGGACGAGGCGCTCGAAGGTATGGTGCAATATTTGTCAAATACTTGGCGCAGTTTTTATGGGGATTTGTCGGGATCTGCTAAGCCTGAATAAGGTAATTGACAAAGTCACGCTTCGTTTTTGGCAAATACGATCGGTGCCCGCCGGCGTGATTTGCGGTTTCTGAACCCTGCCTATGGATTGTAGGCTCAGGCCGATTCCGCTCGTCAATTTAACTCTGGCGCGGCCATGGTCACCGTGGCGCGGGCCAGTTTTCTGGAACATAAATGTACGTGGCGCGTAGGGCATGGCGGGCGCTCTCTGCGGCGTTCGCGTGGGCGAGGTTGGCGTCGAAGCGGCTTCAGGAAGTACGCCGGGGTTTGGTCTCGTTCGAGGTTCCTCTGCGACGCTTTCGTGGACCGAGTCAACTTGCCTTCGAAATGGGGCTAACAATCGGCAAATATTGCTAAAGG
>CAZYAL010000018.1:1382-38286 GCA_964645635.1 uncultured Sphingomonadaceae bacterium
CGGCTTAGCAAATGCCTGAACCGGAATCTATGTAACGCAACGGTCCTTCGTTGCGCGATTGGCGGAAATGACGTGATTAAGCGCCTCACTTGAACCCAGCATTCCGAAAGCTGCGAGTTTGGCTGTTGATTGCCGAAAACGCCGGAAAATTGGGCTGTTTGCTATCGATTCCGCACTTTTATCGGCTGAAACTTGATGGGCGCAAAGGTAGTTTTCTGGGGCTGCGGCTTCGGAACGGGCGTTGATCCTTAACGAAGCGTGATGGCTGAACGGTCGCTTGTCGTTTGGAGGTGAGGCTTTTGCTTCTGGCCGGTCGATATTGGCTGGTGTTCGAGGCAAGGGTGGAGATGGCTGTGCTGCTTCGTGACTCTCCAATAGTAAATTTGCCGAGTAGGGCGGCGAGCTCTCAGAATGGCGGCCCTGAAACTCGCGACCCCCTTGCCCGTAAGGCGAATGCACGAATTAACGGCGGAGCTTCAGTGCTCGAAGGCTTTGATCAAGTCTCAGCGCCTAGAGATGTGGCTTTAGTCTGCATGAGTGAAGGTATTGATGCACAGGTGCGATCCTGGATTGAGGAGGCTTGCTCGGCATCAGACCTCACCGAGATTCCCGCTTGTATGACGGTTGAAGCGGCAAACCTGGCTGCGCCATTTGACATCAGGCTGATAATTGGTGGCGGTGTCCAGGAGCTGGTTGGTTGGCTGGTAAAGTCTGGCGAGTATCAGGAGTGGCGGCCCAGTATCGCCCTGCTTGCAAATTCGACGCCACAGCAACGAGGGTATCTTCTGCGTTGTGGCTTTGACGACGTCTTTGATGTTTCCGAAATGGATTCGATCGAAGGCCTGATGAGAATTTGCGCGATTTGGAGTGGCTACTCTCGGTATAGATTGGCCTTTGAATATGACCGCCGCCTTGAACGGGAACTTGCCCGCATGTCGTCCGATGGCAGCTGGACTGAGCAGCAGAGACAATTTTTGACGTTGCTTCTCAAATCACCGAGTGGGTTTGTGCGCTACGAAGAGTTTGGTGCGAAGTTACCTAGTAGTGCTGCTATTGTCCCTCGCAGCTATCTTAAAGTGATTGCGAGCTACATTCGAAAAAACCTCTCGGTTGGATATCGTTTGTCGGCCATAAGTAAGCGCGGTTATTTCTTATCATTTAATGATGAAGTGATTAATTTTATGTCGCAATAGAGAATTTATTGTTAAAAAAATTTTTTAAAATTAATTTTGTTTAGAAATTGCAATCAGTGGTGCAGTATCAGGAGGTTCTTCCAGATCAAAGCGCGATAGTCTTTGACTGGCAAAGCCTCAAAACCAAATTTGTAGGTCCTCATGCTGCCAAAAATCGCCACCCTAACTGATGCCGGCTTACCCTTTTATACGAGGCGAGCCAGGCGGCGGTCTATCAAGCTTGGATTCGATGCAATCGTGCGTCAGGGAAAGAACCGCGTGCTTATACTCGACCTTTCCAGGACAGGTATGCGGATCCAAGCTTCAGCGATGTTGGAGGTTGGTGGGAGCCTTGAGCTTGTTCTCCCAGAGGCTGGGCCAGTATCATTTTCAATCGCACGCGCCGTTCCCGGCGCATTTGGCAATGAGTTTGGTTGTGAATTTGACGAGCCGATCACTGAAGGAGCTGTAAGCGCTGTATTGCTGGCGGCACCAGCTTTTACGCCGCCAATACCTTCCGAGAAGAATGATCAGTGGGCGGTGGCGCAAAGGTGAGTTTTCTCGATCCCCAGCCCATTCATGGCCTTCTATTTTTAGTGATGTTGATCTTCGTCGTTCTTGTAGTTGGTGGCTTTGTATTCGCGATAGGCTTTCTGCCAGTTAGTGCCGGCTAAATGCCCCGATCGTACACCCACTTACTTCGGGTTAAGCAATTTCAGGCAAAACCATTGGCGCTATGAGGCGTCTCGGGATCTCGTTGTCGGCAGTGCTGAAGGCCTCGTTCGTGCTTCTGTTGCTCAACGAGCTGCGCGGTATCGTTCTTGCCGTGCCGGTGCTGTTGGGCATCTATCATTCCAGCGGATCGGCCATCCAAGCACGTGCATTTGTGACACGGCAAGAGCTGTGCTGAAAAGATGCGTCCGGCTTGCCGCTTGCTCTCGGCTTGCTGCAAGGCGGAACATCAGACACCAGGAAGATAGAGCCCATCCAACGATGACCATGAAGCACGCCTTGCTCACCTTGCTTGTTCTTGCACTTTCAGCGTGTTCTGCGCCCGATGCGGATTGGCCGCTGCATGGGCGGACCGACGAAGCCCAGCGATATTCGCCACTTGACCAGATCAATCGCGACACTGTCAGCCAGCTTGGCCTTGAATGGTCGCGTGACCTGCAGACCGACCGCGGGCAGGAAGCCACGCCGATCATGGTGGATGGCACGCTATACATCGCCGGGGCATACCAGGTGGTCGAAGCGATTGACGCGCGCACCGGTGAAGCCTTGTGGTCGTTCGATCCTCAGGTCCGGGCTGCATCGGCACGGTCGTGCTGCGGGCCGGTTTCGCGCGGTGTGGCGGTGGCCAATGGCAAGGTGTTCCTGGGCGCGCTGGACGGGCGTTTGATCGCGTTGGACAGCGCAACGGGCGAAGTCGTCTGGGAAACCCAGACGGTGGACCAGGAAGGGCCACTGGCAGAGAATTATACCATTACCGGTGCCGCCCGCATCGTGAAGGACATGGTGCTTATCGGCAATGGCGGGGCCGAGTTCGGCGCGCGTGGCTATGTCAGTGCCTATGATATCGAGACGGGTGAGCTTCGGTGGCGCTTCTACACGGTGCCTGGTCGCCCGGGCGAGGCCGACGGCGCAGCTTCCGACGGCGCGATGGAAATGGCGCTTGATAGCTGGAGCGGAGAATGGTGGCGCTGGGGCGGCGGGGGTACGGTGTGGGATGCCATCGAATATGACCCGCAGCTTGGGCTCGTTTATATCGGTACAGGCAATGGCGCACCGTGGAACCACGGACAGCGATCCGACGGGGAAGGCGACAACCTCTACCTCTCGTCGATCGTCGCACTGGATGCCGATACGGGTGAATATGCCTGGCATTTCCAGGAAACGCCTGCCGAAACTTGGGACTACACGGCAACACAGAACATCATCATGGCCGATCTCGAGATCGATGGCGCCATGCGCAAGGTGCTGCTGCATGCTCCCAAGAACGGGTTCTTCTATGTGATCGACCGCGAGACGGGCGAGTTCATTTCCGGCGCGGCCTTCGTTGACGTGAACTGGGCGACGGGCCTTGATCCGGAAACAGGCAGGCCCATCGAAGTGCCGGAAGCCCGCTATTATCGCACGGGCGAGCCCTTCATGCAGAACCCGAGCTCGGGCGGGGCGCACAACTGGCCGCCGATGGCCTTCAGCCAGGACACGGGACTTGTCTATATCCCGGCGCAGGACGTTGCCATTCCCTATTCGCAGGACCTTTCCCAGCCCTATATTTCAGGTACTTATAATTCTGGCGTGGCCCTGCCAGGCGGGGGGCAAATGCAGGGCGAAGTGCTGGCGGCGGTGCATGACAGCATGAAAGGCTACCTCATCGCATGGGATCCGGTGGCGCAACAGGAACGCTGGCGGGTGCACCAGCGCGCTCCGTTCAACGGCGGTGTCCTGGCAACCGGCGGGGGTCTTGTCTTTGCCGGAACGGCGGACCGCCAGTTGGTCGCCTATGACGATGAGACAGGCGAGGTCTTGTGGCAATTCAATGCGCAGACGGGCATTGTCGCCCCTCCGATCACATACCAGATCGATGGCGTCCAATATGTCGCCGTGATGGCGGGTGCAGGAGGCGGCTGGCCGCTGCTGGGTGGCCCCATGGCGCTCAAGGCCGGTAATGCCAACGGCCCCAATCGCCTGCTGGTCTTCGCATTGGACGGCAAGCAGGAACTGCCTGCCTACGAGGCACCTGAACGCAGTGGCAAGCCTATCGTGGACACCATGCCAACCGATACGGCAGCGATTGCTCGCGGCGATGCACTCTACGGCCGTTTCTGCCTACGCTGCCATGGTACCAGTGCGGTGAGCGCCAGCGCCCTGCCTGATTTGCGCATGTCGCCGATGATCATGAACGATGCCTTGTTCATCGTCCTGTTCGATGGCGCCCTTGCTGAGCGCGGTATGCCAAGTTTCGAAGGCAAGCTGTCCCGCCAGCAAGCCGAGGATATTCGTGCCTATATCGCCCGGCGCAGTTTCGAGGATCTTGGATCAGGTTCGACCGCAGACTGAGAGGCCCATTTCACGGCAAAAAGATAGCCGGTCCGTGCATTTCCGCTCGGACCGGCTATCTTTTTGCCTGGAGCCTTCGGGCTGGTTGAAACCGGGCCTCAGACCTTTTCGTAATGGTAGGGTGCAATAACCGGTTCGGGATAGGCTTCGTACTCAACCGTCGGCGGCAGGTCTGGCTGCAGCCCGTCAATCGACCGAAGCAGCTTCACGCCGCCCTTGTGCCAGCCCTGCTCGTACTCGGTGTAGATGTTCATGTAGCCGTGAAGCAGCGCGATCCGCCACTTGCCGTCTTCCAACTTGTATTCGTTTTCATAGGTTGCTTCGCCCCAGCGGGCTTCCGCGCCCAGAGCGCCGACCATCATGAAGCTGCGCCAGCGGCCCTTGGCGGTTCCCGCATCGCAATCAATGTGGATTACCGGCTGCAGCTGCATGTGATTGTAGAGCACGCCGCGTCCGTAGGGCGGCAGGTGCTGGAGATAGGCGCGAACCCTATCCTGACCGACATAGACACCGCGACCGGCAAGTTCGAGCGTGCCATCCTTGGCGAAAAGATCTGCCGCGTCATCCCAGCGGCCCTTGTCAACGTAGTAGCCATAGGCTGCCTGCAGGTTACAGACTTCCACGTAGTGGTCCGCCTTGCGCGAGCGGTTGGCGAGCGCATCAAGGTCCGCGCGCATCGAGGCGAGTTCGGCACGCAGCGCCGCAAGTTCTTCGGACATGGTATTCCCTTCAGTAACTCTCTGTTCGTGGAGGCGCGTGCCTCCAATCATCCTGCATAGGTGATCAACTGTGAAACTACTTGTCCGCTGGTGAACTGGCGCCATCGCCCTTGCCGGTCACACGATGCTACATACCAGCCAGAGTAGTGACCGCGAATGCACGGGGGCTCAATACTGCCAATGTATTCCACGCGGCAACCCCTGCCATGCGCGCCGTCTGTTAAGTGCTTCTTCGCATTCGGCGGCGCCAGTGAGGCGCATGTCGAAGCCCTCAAGAAGACGCCGTGATCGGCCGCCGCATCCAGCAAAGATGCGATAGACGCGGTGAACGCCTGAGCCATGGTGGCCCCGGCTTCCAATTCAGGAAGCGGGGCGTTCCGGCCTGCCGGCTCGCTGGTCTTCGGCCAGCTTCTGCGATTCCGATCCCATGAAGTGCCGGATCGCTTCGACCTGAGCTTCATCTAGCTTGCCTGCAAATCCGGGCATGCCCTTGGCTGACAGGAAGGCTCCGTCGTGCACCACCGCCTTGAAGGCGTCGGCGTTGCGGATCACCTGTGAGCGGCGCAGGTCGGTGATGATATTGCTCTGCATCCCGGGCAGGCCGTGGCAGAAGCTGCAATTGCCGGTGTAGAGGCCTGATCCCTGTGCCACCTTTGCCGGGTCGAAGACCTCGTCCGGGTCAGTTGCAGGGCCAGCTGGCGGCGGTGGCGGTGGCAGCGTTGCCGTACCGCCCAGCTTGAACACCACCATGCGGCCCGGCTGCTGTTCGCGGGCCGGGTTGGCCGATCCGAACAGCGGCTGCCCACCGCCGCCGCCGCCGGTGGAAACCGCGACATATTGCTCACCGTCGATCATGTAGGTGATCGGTGCAGCCATCACGGCATTGGGTGTGTCGTGCCGCCACAGTACTTCGCCGGTCTCGGCATCGATGGCGAGCAATTCGCCAAGGATATCGCCGCGCCCCTGGAAAACCAGGTTGCTGGCCGTGGCGAGCACGCCGCCGCCGCCGGAATCGTTGATCCAGCCCTTGGCGTCAAGCCGCCAGCGTTCTTCGCCTGTCACCGGATCAAGTGCCTGCAGATATGCATCGGTTTCAGGCAGGTCGGCGCCACCGAACAAGCCGCCAGCGCCCGAATGCGGTGCGTTGGTTGCGCTGTACTGGAAGTAGTTGCGGGTGGTCGGGATGTAGACGAGGCCTGTCTTCGGGCTGAAGGCCATCGGCTGCCAGTTGTGCGCGCCGGAAACGTGCGGGCTGTTGAGGAAGGGTTCGTCAACATAGCGGCTTCCCTCTACCTCTATCGGGCGCCATGTTTCCTGGTCGATCCCGGTCGCCCAGCGGATATCCTCCGCGTAGGCGCGGGCGGCAAGCGGCTGGCCGTTCTCGCGGTCGATCACGTAGAAGAAGCCGTTCTTCGGTGCGTGCAGGATGACCTTGTGCTTCTCGCCATTGATGGTGAGGTCAGCGAGGTTCATGTTCTGGACTGAGGTGTAATCCCAGCTGTCCCCCGGCGTCTGCTGGTAATGCCAGAGATATTTGCCAGTGTCTGGATCAAGCGCCAGAACCGAGGCGAGGAAAAGGTTATCGCCTTTGCCGTCGGAACGCAGGAACTGGCTGTGTGGGGAACCGTTGCCAGTGCCGATGTAGAGCTGGTCGAGCTCCTCGTCATAGACGATTGCATCCCACGGCGCGCCGCCGCCGCCGCTCTGGATCCAGCGCGCGCCGAACCATGTGTCCCGGGCGAGTTCTTCGAGGATATCGTCGGAAACTTCGCCATCGCGAACGCCCGGTGCGCCAGGCACGATATAGAAACGCCAGGCCTTTTCGCCGGTGGCCACATCATAGGCGGTGACATAGCCGCGCACGCCGCGTTCTGCGCCGCCCTGGCCGATGATGACTTTCCCCTTGAACACGCGCGGAGCACCGGTGCTGGTATAATCCATGTCGTGGTTGACGATGGTATCGACGACCCACAACTCCTCGCCGGTCTTGGCATCGAGTGCGGCCATCCGGCCATCGAAAGTGGCGACGAACACGCGGCCATCATCCACCGCAACGCCGCGGTTTACGACGTCACAGCAGCCCTTGGGGCCGGCCTCACCGGGAACCTTGGGGTCATACTGCCACAGCATTTCGCCGGTCGCGCCATCGAGTGCGTAGACTTTGGACCATGCGGTTGAGATATAGAGCACGCCGTCAACGACGATGGGCTCGCCTTCCTGGCCGCGCTGGGTGTCATATTCGAAGAACCATGCGGGAGCGAGGTCGGAGATATTTTCGCGGTCGATCTGTGTCAGTTCGGAGTAGTACTGCTCGTTGCTGCTGCCTCCGTGGAAGGCCCAGTCTTCGTCAGTCATGCCTGCTGACAGTGTCTTGAAACCCAGTGCCAGCCCGGCCAGCGCTGCAACCGCTGCCAAGGCCATCAAAATCCGTTTCATCTCTGATCCTCTCTCATCCTCTGGCCCACTACCTTGCACGATCAACAACCACAAGCGATTGGACCACCGCTATGCAGTGGAAAGGCCGGGGGACGTGGATGATTGTCGGCGAAAAAAGGGGCGTAATCCCGTGGCTAGTGCTCAGTAGCCCAGGATTGCTTTCACCTCGCAATATTCCTCAACCGCATACTGCCCGTATTCGCGGCCATTGCCGGACATCTTGTAACCGCCGAAGGCCGCGTGGCGCGACCATGCAGGGTAGTTGATGTGCACCTGGCCTGCACGGATACGGCCAGCCACGCGGCGGGCACGCTCGATATCCGATGACTGGACGTGGCTGGAGAGGCCATAGACCGTGGAATTGGCGATGCGGATCGCATCTTCCTCATCCTCATATGGCTGGATCGAGAGCACGGGGCCGAAGATTTCCTCCTGCGCGATGCGCATTTCGGGAGTCACTTCGGAAAAGACCGTCGGGCGCACATAGAAGCCGCGATTGAGGCCTTCTGGACGGCCCACGCCGCCAGCGATCAGCTTTGCGCCTTCATCAATGCCTGCCTGGATCAGGTCCTGCACCTTGGCGAATTGCGGCGGGTTGGCCAGCGGCCCAAGCACCGCGCTGTCATCGAGCGGATCCTTGACCAGCACGGTGGCTGCGGCGGCGGCCGCCAGCTCTTCCACTTCGGCCAAGCGGCTGCGCGGCACCAGCATGCGCGTGGGCGCGGCGCAGGACTGGCCGCAATTGCGCATCGAGCCGAGCACACCCTTGGGCACCACGTCAGCAAAATCGGCATCGTCGAGGATGATGTTGGGCGACTTGCCGCCCAGTTCCTGCGTCACGCGCTTCACCGTCGGGGCAGCAGCCTGCGCCACGAGGATGCCCGCGCGGGTCGATCCAGTGAAGGACACCATGTCTACCTGCGGGTGCGAGGACATGGCCTGACCCACTACCTCGCCCGAACCATGCACGAGGTTGAACACGCCTTTGGGCACGCCTGCATCCTGCATCACCTGCGCAAAGATATTGGCGGTGAAAGGCGACATTTCGCTGGGCTTGAGAACCATGGTGCAACCAGCGGCCAGAGCGGGGGCAACCTTGGCGGTGATCTGGTAGAGCGGCCAGTTCCACGGCGTGATCATCGCCACCACGCCAGCGGCTTCCTTGCGGTGGGTGATGCCGTGGATCACCTCCTGAAACTGGAAGTCCTTCAGCACGTCGATCGCGGCGCGGACATGCTCGATGCCGAATACCACCTGCCCGGCACGGGCGAAGGTGATCGTCGCGCCCATCTCCTGCACGATGGCCTGCGCCAGTTCCTCGCTGCGTTCCTCCAGCAGGGCGCAGATCTTTTCCAGCAGCGCGAGACGTTCTGCAGGCGATGTCTGCGAGAAGCTGTAGAATGCGCGGCGTGCAGCGGCCACGGCAAGGTCCACGTCGTCAGCGGTGCCCGCAGCGATCTGGCCAAAGACTTCCTCGTTCGCGGGATTGATGACGTCAATCAGTTGCGCATTGGGGCGGTCTGTCCATTCGTCGTCGATGAAAAGGCGTGTGTCTTTCTGCACTGGTCCGTGATCCTCTCTCTCAAATCGTGCCCCCTAACTGCGGATGGCGGGCTTCGCGGTCAAGGCACCTTTGCCCATTGCCTGTTTGCCGAAGTCAATGTTAGCTTGCCTTGCATGGAACCCGGCAGCCAAGATCCGGGTCCGGGGAGAATATGCATGGCTTACACAACCCGCACGGGTTCGCTCGATTCCTATGACAAGGGCCTGATCGAGCTCAACGACGATCTCAGGAAATATGCCTTTTCGAACATTTTCGAAGTGGCCTGCATGTCGCAGCCGTTCGAGCGCGTGGCCGTTGTCCAGAACCTCGAATATGTGGCCGAGGTCGTCCGCAGCGAGGGGGAATCGCCGTGGTATGCCGCCCCGCATGACGAATTTGCCATCGTGATGGATGGCGAGGTGACCTTCCACTTCGTGAAGCTGGAGGATGACCAGGTGCCCGGCCACGAAGGTGGCGCGATCCGCCTTGGTGCCAAGCCCAACGGCCCGAACATGGGCCGGGTGAAGGCCCGACGCGGCCATCAGGTGCTGCTGCCCAGGGGCGCGGCTTACCAGCTCGTTTCGGACAAGCCCTCGGTCGCGATCCTGCAAACGGTCGATGGGCCGGAAACGGTCAAGAAGTGGAATCAAATCTGTGTTCTGAAGGGAGAACAGGCATGAGCGTTCTTGATGCAACCGTCCAGAAGGTCGGCACAGACGAGACCACCGGCTATTCCAGCTACCAGCTCGGCAGCTTCACATTCCGCCGTGATGAGTATTTCGCGCATGTGACCTGGCCCAAGGGCAGCCACATCATCGAGATTGACCGCTTCCTGCGCGCAATGGTGCGCGATATCGGCTGGGGCTTCTTCTACGGCTGGATTTTCTTCGACGATATCTTCGGCACCACCAACCATTATGGCACAGTCGATATCTTCGCTGGCTCCTATGACAAGGGCTGCAAGGATGCTGGGATCGACTTCCTCGAAACCTTCAACGCCCAAGCCGTTTCCGAAGCTTTCGAGACGATTTCGAAGGACTGGATCAGCGAAGGTTATGACCCGCTGAACGCACCGCTCGAAACCGGCACGCCCATCGGCCCCAAGGGCAAGGAGCGCACCGATCCGCTGCTGCGCGCCTTCATCGCGGCAGAACGCATGCTCGGCGTCGAAGGCGATACGCCGACCCGCAGTGAAGAAGCAGGCCAGAAGATCAACCGCGCCTTTGCCGATCTTGAGATGGATGAACCCGAGATCGAGTGCGAGGAGGGCTTTGAAGGCCAGCTCCACGCGATCAATCTGTTCGATCACATCGCCCGTTCGGACGTGACGTGGAACCCGTCCATCAGCGCGGTGACGCGGGCGAATATCTGCTGCGTGACTTCTGAAGAGCACATGCTGCCGGTGATCCACGGCAATGACCGCAACGAGTGGTTCATCCAGCTGACCGACGAGATCCACTGGAACATTGCCGACAAGAACTCGGGCGCGCCGCGCGGGCGGATCGTGATGAAGGCGGGCGATGTCTGCGCCATGCCGGCTGACATTCGCCATCAGGGCTTTGCGCCCAAGCGTTCCATGCTGATGGTGATGGAGAATGGCACGCCGGACCTCGAGAAGCGCTACGCCAGCGGCGAGCTAAAGCCCTATCCGGTCGATTTCGGTTGAGGAAGGGGAGGCCGGGCGGCTGAATTGCTGCCCGGCCAATCTCTGATCCATTTTCGTCGGCCCGTGCTTGATACGGAACAGGGCTTTCTTGCGGAAAACGCCGCACCATAATCAGCCTTGCCCCGTGTCAAGCACGGGGCGACGCCAGTCCAAGTTGGTTGGGTTGGATTAGAAATCCCAGCCGAAGGACATCCCGAAGCTGGTTTCGGCAAGGAATACGTCGGCTTCACCACCGCCATAGTTGACGGGGATCGATCCAGACCCTTCCACAGTGTTGTGCGGTGCGCGCATGCCGAAAACGGTCAGTTCCTTGCCGCCGCCGATGCCCAGCGTTGCGCCCACGGTGAAGTGGTCCTGCACCACGCCGGGGGCGAGGATGTTGAGGAAGGTCTCGGACTGCGGCACCGGGTTGTCCGAGCGGCCATAGCCTGCGCGCAGGGTGAGGCTTTCGCTCACATCCACGCTGCCGCCCACCTTGAACACGGTGACATCGCGCCAGCCGAAGCCGGGGCCGCCTTCGAAACCGAAGGGCACGCCCGAAAACAGCGGGGAAAGCGGATTGCCGACGGACTGGACATTCGAATATTCGATGCGCTTCACGTCCACGCCCAGCTTTACGCCTTCGACCGGCTCAAGACCGATACCGACGCCGTAGCTGTCCGGCACTTCGAAGCCGCCGGCTTGCGCGAACAGCCCCGCATATTTGTCGAACTTGGTGTCCCAGATGCGCGACTGGTAGAATGCGCCAATGTTCACGCCGCGAGCGAGTTCGCCGAGGTAACCGATGCGCACGCCGCCACCGAAGGACCAGTCGGTGCCACGGTTGGTGAAGTTCGCCGGGTCAGATGAGGCGACGGTGAAGGGCTGGATGCCTTCCGCGCGGAAACCCTGCACCAGCACGATAGGCGACACGCCGATCGAGTGGCCTTCTGCAAATTCCACAGCCACAGTGGGGGCGATGAAGACCTGCTTCAGGTCCACGCCTGCCGGGCCGGTGGCGCCGAAGCTGGCGAAGGGGTTTGCTTCGTAATCGGTGTTCATCCCGCCATTGCCGTTGATGGTCAGGCCCACGGCGACATTGTCCGCAACCTTGCGGACATAGCCGAATTCTGGAAGCACGAAGGGGTTGGCGCCATTGCCGTTGTGGCTGCCGTTGAGGCCCGCGCCATTGCCGGTGATCTCTGCGCCGCGATCCGGCACGAAGATTTCCACGCCGAAGTCCACGCGCTTGTCCATCGTGGTGGCAGCGGCGGGGTTGGTAGCGACGGAGAGCGCATCCTGCGGCAGTGCAATGGCAACACCGCCCATGCCCTTGGCCTTGGCACCGATACCGTTGAGGAAATAGCCGTCAGTGGCCTGTGCAGGCACGGCAGCGAGTGCAGCGAGGGCGATGCCGGATGCGGCGATGGCGCGCAGGAGCGGGCGGGAAGAAGCGGACATGTGGCGATACCCTGTTTTTATGATCCAATTTGCCCGGACGGGCGCTGAAAGTGCAGCTAGGTAGGGAAAGGCAAAGCGAAAAGGTAGAATGCCTTTTGGGGCACCTAGGCTAACTTTCGCGCCTGTCAGCAGGGCACTGGCGCGCAGCATTTACAGTCGCTACATTGCGTGCGTGGGCAATGTAGAAAAACTGACGAAAGACCCCTGGGTTGAGGAAATGATCAAGGCCTCGCCGGTTGCGGCGGTGGTCTCCAATCCGCGTCTTTCGGACAATCCGATCGTCGCCTGCAACCAGGCCTTTATCGACCTTACCGGCTATTCGGCAGAAGAGATCCTCGGCCGCAACTGCCGTTTCCTCGCTGGCCCGGAAACCGAGCCATGGCTGACCGAGACAATCACCGATGGCGTGGCGGCAAAGCGCCCGGTGATGGTGGAAATCCTCAACTACAAGAAGGACGGCACGCCTTTCCGCAATGCGGTGGTCGTGGCGCCAATCTTCGATGATGACGAGGAGCTCGCTTATTTCTTCGGCTCTCAGGTAGAGCTGCAGGATGAAGCGAGCGGCCCGAGCCTTTCCCAGCGCGCTCGTGCGGCGGAAAAGATCCGCACGCTTTCCCCGCGCCAGCTGGAAGTCCTCAAGCTGGTCGCCAGCGGCTTCAGGAACAAGCAGATCGCATGGGAGCTGCAACTGTCCGAAAAGACAGTGAAGATGCACCGCGGCCTCGCGATGGAAAAGCTCGGCGTGCAGACTGCGGCAGAGATGATCCGCATCGCGGTGGAAGCCGGTATCTGAACCCCCGCCCCAAGGGCCCATGCCCTAAGGTCCATATTTTGCTATAACGCGCCCGGGTTCATACGGGAGATGCATCGTAGCCGGTCTTGAAGCGGAATTACTTCCCCCTCCAGTTCCGCTCCCTCCATCCCACCATCTCCGGCTGCGGTGCCCCATTTTTGAACTCATCGCAGTTGCAAGGCTGATTCAGGCACCATGTTGGACCCTTCTTCCCGTCCTCACCGTATCGGCATCGTCGGCGCGGGGATAGCAGGCATGGCTTGCGCCACCTACCTGCAGGAACGTGGCTGCGACGTAACGCTGTTCGACAAAGGGCGCGGGCCGGGCGGGCGCATGTCCACCCGCCGCATCGCACAGGACGGGCGCGAGTTCCGCTTCGATCACGGGGCGCAGTATTTCTCGGTCAGTGACGAAGAGTTCGCCCGCCAGATGAAGGCGTGGGAAAGCGCGGGTATCGTCGCCCGCTGGCCGCATGACAAGCCCGATGCCTGGGTCGGTACACCGGGAATGAACGCCCCGCTCAAGCATATGGCGAAAGGGCTCGACATCAGCTTCGCCACGCGCATTGTCGGCATGCAGAAGCAAGGCAAGGCCTATATGTTGCGCAGTGAGGATGGCGCACTGCCGCAGATATTCGACACAATCGCCGTGGCTGTGCCGGCAGAGCAGGCAACAACGCTGCTGGGCACCATCCACTTCGGAATGGCGCGCCATGCGGTGGGCGTAAGCTCGAACCCGTGCTGGACGCTGATGTGCGCCTTTGCTGACAAGCTCGAAAATGCGCCGGAAAGCTATCGCAGTGACGGCGCGATCGCATGGGCTGCGCGCAACAGCGCCAAGCCGGATCGCGATGCTGCGGAGTGCTGGGTGGTGCAGGCAGGGCCGGAATGGTCACGCCGGCACCTTGAACTTGAACCGCAAGCTGTGGTGCCGCTGCTATTGGAAGAATTCGCCAAGGCCTTACGGATGGACCTGCCCCAACAGCTGCTCGCGACGGCACATCGCTGGCGCTTTGCCTTCCCGGCTGCGGGCAATGCAGGCTGCCTGTGGGATTCGGAAAAGCGCCTGGGCGCTTGTGGAGACTGGCTGGCAGGCGCTACTGTCGAAGATGCATGGCTGTCCGGACGACAGCTGGCCCGGACAATGCTTCGCAAGGGATAGACATGCAATCCAACCGCTTGACCGTTTGGTATGACGGGAACTGTCCGATGTGTCAGCGCGAGATAGCGGTGATGCGGCGGATGGACAAGCGCGGGGCTATTGACTTCATCGACGTTCACGAGGCTGGGTCGCAGGACTGCCCGATCTCTCCCGAAGCATTGCTGACGCGTTTCCACGCGATGGAGGATGGCAAGCTGCTGTCTGGTGCCGCGGCCTTTGCCGCCATGTGGCGGGCGATCCCGGTGCTGCGGCCTTTCGGCCTGATCGCACGGTTTCGCCCGCTCCTCTGGCTGCTCGACAAGCTCTACGTCCGCTTCCTGAAGATCAGGCCGCGGCTGCAGCGCTACTTCGTGAAATAGCGATCAGTCGGCCTTGAACAGGCGCGGCAGGAAGTCGTGCAGGTAACGCCGCCAGTTGATCCAGGTATGGCCACCGCCGCTTTCGTTATAGACGTGTGCGATACCCGCCTCTTCAAGCATGGCGCGGGTTGGGGCGACGGTGCCGTAGAGGAAGTCATCGGTGCCCATTGCGTAATAGACGAGGTCCATTTCCTCGGCGGACTGCGCCAGCGCATCGCCGTTCTGGGCGGTGTAATTGCTCACATCGTCCGGCCCCATGCCGAGGCCCATCGAGAAGATGCCGATGTGGCTGAACACGTCGGGGCGGGGCAGGCCGAAACGGATCGTGTGCGCGCCGCCCATGGAAAGGCCGGCCATCGCGCGATGGTCCGCATCGGCAATGGTGCGGAATTGGCTGTCGACATAGGGGATCAGCGCCTGGTGGAGATCATCCCCGAAATCGGTGTTCGCCAGCATGTTGGCATCGGCGCGCGGCGGGGTGTGGCCGAAGGGCATGACGATGATCATCTCGCGCGCCTCGCCCGCGGCGAGAAGGTTGTCGAGGATGTCATTCGCCTGGCCCACGCTGGTCCAGCTGTCTGCGGAATCGCCCGCACCATGGACCAGGTAGAGCACCGGGTAGCTGTCCGTGCCGTTCATGTATCCCGGCGGGGTGTAGACGAAGGCTTCGCGCTTGCCGCCGATGGGGTCGGACCAGTATTCGAGGCGCGAGACGAGCCCGTGCGGCACATCTGCGTGCCAGCTCTGGAATTCACCGTCGGGGCCGGTCACCTCGAAAGTGGAATTGATGCCGGTCCGTTCCCGGCTGAAGGTAGTCGCCATGGGATCAGGCACGCGCGCGCCATCGACCTGAAAGTTGAAGCGGTAGGTATCGGGCTCAACCGGCACTTCGGTGGTCACGCTCCACAAGCCGGCGGCGTCCATCGTCATGGCAAGGCCGCGCTCGGTGCCGGGCACGAAGCCCATGGGGATGGCATAGTCCACGTCATTGCTGGTGACCTTCACCTCGCGCGCTTCGGGGGCGCAGATGCGGAAGGTGATGCGGCCATCTTCGTGCTGTTCGACCGAGACATAGTCCGGCTGGGCGAACATGCCCTGCGGCAGGCAGGATGCGGCCTGCTCGCCACCCTGCTGGGCATTGGCAACTGTGGCAGTAAGCGCGAGGGTGATGGCGGTGCAGGCCGCAAGGCGCAGTGAAATCATGTGTCGGGTCCTCTCCCACGGTAACGGGCGTTATCATTCGACGGCGAGGGGCGGCTTGGCAAGGCCATTGCCACCCAGCTTGTTGATCCTGTCCGCAAATTTGCGCCGCGCAAATGAAAACGGGGGCCCCTGCTGGAGCCCCCGCTTCGGGTAACCGGCAGTGATGCCGGATATGTCTTAGTTGCCGGCGCGGCGTGCAGCAGCAGCAACAGCTTCCGTGGTCGGGTTACCGAGCGAGAGCTCGCGACCGTTCGGGAAGCGGATTTCGGCAGCCGATGCGCGGGTGTCGCCATCGCGAGCCTGGAAGGCGTCCACGATGATGTCAGTACCGGCGGGCAGCGAGTTCCTGTTCCAGCCACGACGCAGCAGTGCGGAAGGTGCACCGCCTTCAACGCGCCAACGCTCGGTGCGGCCGCCACGGGTCACGTCGATGTGAATCCAGGAGTGGGGGTTCACCCACTCGAACATCACGACCTTGCCTTCAAGGCGGACGGGCTTGTTGCGGTCAAACTCCGTGGCGAACGAGTGGTGCGCAGCAGCGCCGACACCCGTTACCGCCAGCACGGCGCCGATCGCGGCAGCGCTGAGCTTCTTCATATGCATGGCAGGTAACTCCTTAGGTAAAAACTTCATGTGTTGTCATCGATGACGGACTGTATCGGATCGGACCCTGTCGTTGACTTTGTCCTTCTATCAGTCCGCACCTTGCTCCTCGATTAAGTCACCGTAGAGCAGATTTTCAGAAAATGGCACGCACTTGAACTCAACCAGCTGTGCGTTGTCTTCCATACGGCGATAGATCGGCATGCTGATCGTCCAGTCACGCGTGTAGATCGTGGGGTCGGAAATCGTTGCCGAATATTCGATGTGTTTGCCACCTTCGGCCAGGGTGAAGCGTTCGGTTACCGTGGCGTGGTTGGTCAGGTAGTTGCCGGCACGGTCAAGCCAGGTCACGCCTTCCACCATTTCACCGGCGGGCAGCTTCACCAGACCCGGGCCGAGGGCGAGGGTGGTGATGACGAGCGTATCGCCATCCCACTTGCCATAGGACGTACCCATCCAGGTATCGATCGGCGGGATGCCTACTTCCTGCATATGCACCACGCGGTTGGCGGAGGCATATTCATAGACCATCAGGATATCGTCATTGTTGCCCTGGATGATCTGGAAGGGATGATCCATGTAGGTCGCGCGCGGAATGCCGGGCAGGTAGCAGGCAGCTTCGGGATCGTGATAGATCACGTTCGCCTTGTGCTGGGCCAGACGTTCCTGAGCAGCTTCGTTGTACGGAATTTTGCCGCCTTCGACCACGCCGAGACCGGCGGGAATCGCGCCGATGGCGCCAAGCAGGCGATCAGCAACCGGGTTGGCAGCCGCGCTGTGCGGTTCCAGGTTCCAGTTGGCATTGTTCATGACCTGCCACACACCATTGAGGTTGGGCTTGCCGTCGATCCGCTCCACACCTTCATGGTGTTCGGCGCTTGCAGGGACACTGCCCAGCGCCATCAGCGCTGCAGCTGCTACTGCCGTCGTAAAAGTCTTAATCCCCCGCATAACCTCTCCTGTATGCAAATCACTGATCCAAAGAATACGCCATGATAACGCCGCTGGCGTTGATGGCGACATATTGTTTGCCGTCACTGCCCCGATAGGTCATCGGGTTGGCGTTGGCATTTCCGTTGAGCGTGGTCTCCCATAGCTGCTCTCCGGTATCTGCGTCAAAGGCGCGGAACCGCTTGTCATTGGTTGCGCCCACGAAAACCAGTCCGCCCGCGGTAACGGTGGGGCCTGCACTGCCGGCATTGCCGAGCAACTGCCTGCCCTCGGGCTGCTCTTCGAAGATTCCCAGTGGCACTGCCCACACCACTTCGCCGGTGTTGGCGTTGATCGCGGTCAAACGGGCCCACGGCGGCTTGTAGCAAGGCGCAGCAACGCCGACCGGCCGGCCATTGTCGTCATACTCGCCGCTCAAGGGAGCGTCGAACTGGAAGAACGGCCCCTTGCCGTTCACACTGGCGCGGTCATAGGCGGGCGGTACGGCAGCATCGAAGCTGTAAGGCTCATCACCTTCCACACGCTCCACCCATCCGACCAGCGAGGTGTCGATGGCGTTGACATAGACCATGCCGGTTTCCGGATTGGCGGTGGGGCCGCCCCAGTTCACCCCGCCGATACCGCCGGGAAGCTGGATGGTCGAAACAAGTGGTGAGCCTTCAGTGCGATACATGAAGGGCGTGAAGATACCTTGGTTAATGTATCCGCCGGCCTTGTCCCACATGTCAATGCAGGCCTGTGCATGGGCAGGGTTGGTGTCTTCCGCGGTGACGATGTCATCGAAAGTCATGCTCACCCGGCTGAGCGGCGGAGTGACCTGCGGAATAGGCTGCGTGGGGTGGTAATATTCACCCGGTACATCGCCGCGCGGCACCCGCACTTCCGCCACTGCGTGCACCGGCTCACCCGTTTCGGAATCGAGCACGAAGAACAGGCTGGACTTGCCGACGTTGGTGAGGGCCTTGCTGCCGTCAGCCAGCGGGACCAAAGGCCCCGCGTGGCTCATGTCGATGTCCCACAGGTCATGGTGTACCGTCTGGAAGTGCCACTTGTAAGCGCCAGTCTCGGCGTCGACCGCGACAACCGAATTGCCGAACAGGTTCGCGCCGGGGCGGTCGCCGCCGTAGTAATTATGTGCCGGGCCGGCGATGGGCAGGAAGACCGTGTTGGTATCGGTATCCACCGTGGCCATGAAGCCCCACATGTTGGTGCCGCCGCGTCCATCTGCACCGGTGTTGCCCCATGTGTCACCACCCAGTTCGCCATGAGCCGGGGTGGTGTCGAATTCCCACATCTTCTCGCCGGTGATGACGTTGAATGCGCGCGGATTTCCGGGAGCGCCGCGCGGGCTTTCCAGCGTGGCTGCGCCGATCACCGCGACATGGCCGGTGATGGTCGGCGTGCCGCCATAACCGGGGTCGATTGCAACAGAGCCGCCGTCGCCGAAGCTTGTCACCAGTTCACCCGTGGCTGCATCGAGCGCTACAAGTGCGGACCCGCGCGTGACCAGCAGGCGCGGGGAATGGCTGGCATCGCCGGGCCAGTAGCCAAGGCCGCGACCGGAGAAGCCGCCCATCGGGCCGCCGCCACCTTCGGACTGGTGCACCCAGACCTCTTCGCCGGTGGCTGCATCGAGCGCGACTACGCGGGCCTGCGCGGTAACGTACATGGTGCCGCCGACAACCAACGGAACAGCAGTGTTGAAGGCGCGCAGCGGGTAGGTCCAGGCCTGCTTCAGATTGCTGACATTGCTGCGGTTGATATGCTCAAGCGGGGAATAACGGGTGGCGGCAAGGTCCCGGTTGATCGTCTGCCAGTCGCCATCGGGCATGGCATTCTGCGAGCCGGCACGGCTTGCGGCAGTGCTCACCTGCGCTTCTGACGCGGTGGCACAGGCAGCACATGTGCTAGCCAGCAATGCTCCCAGAATAAGGCCCCTGGCCTGACGCATGATTTCCTCTCCTGCCTCACTCGCGAATCCGGCCGGAAAGCGTCTCTTTCGCCACCGGCCTAATTGATTCTGTCCTAAAGGCGCAGCGAAGCTTTGACAATGGCCCTCCGCCTGCATTAGCTGCATATTCAAGGCAGCGGAGGGGCCGGGTTTCTTCAGCGCGATTGAACTTGTCTGTTTTCCGTTGCCAATGGCAGGTCGAATGTCGAGATCGAGTTTGTGACAAATTGTCGCGATTCGTCACACTTGGCATCCGGGGCTTGGCGGATCGTCCGGCAAAGGGTAGCTGGCGGCGATTCGCCGGCAAAGGGAAGACCAGGCTGCATGAACCTGGCGGGAAATGGCCCCGTAACTGGCTGTTACGGTAAAGTTACTCGGCATGATGGTTCGAAGGGCCTAGGGTCCTGATGTCGCAGCAGCTTCGGCTGCGGACCTGGTGAGAGAGGGAGTGCGCTGGCAGGCTGCGGCCTGTTTGCGGGAAATCAAGGTTTGCGGACTGGCCTGCGCTCAAATGGCTGGTCACACGGAGAGCTCAAAACGAGGGGAATTTCACACAATGTTGTTAGACCTATTGTTCGAAATCACAGGCTGGCTGAGAGAGACATTCCTCCTCGACCTCGCCTTCTGGATGATGGAAACGCCCATCAGCCTGTTCATGGTCGAGAACTTCTGGAACGTGCCGCTGGCACAGGTTGTTCACATCATCTCGATCGGTGCCGCTTTCGGCGCGCTGATCATGCTGTCGCTGCGCGTGCACGGCAAGGCTGCTGAAACGCTGCCGATGGACGCGGTTGCTGCGCGCTATGTCCCGTGGGTCTGGTATGGCCTGCTGGGTATCGTGCTGAGCGGCCTGCTGATGCTGACCGCAGAACCGCTGCGCAATATGATCAACGCCGTTTTCTGGATCAAGATGATCATGCTGCTGATCGTCGTCGTGATCACGCTGGGCTTCTTCAAGTCCGTGCGTGCACAGGGCGCGGGCGGCGCTGTTCAGGCTGCTTCGGGCACGCGCACTACTGCGCTGGTGATCATTGCCCTGTGGCTGCTGATCATGCTGGCCGGGCGCTGGATCGCCTACATTCCGGTTTGAGGGGAAAGACAAGACAATGATGTATCCTGAACCGACCAATATCTGGGAATCGATCGAGTATTCCGGTCTTGGTATCGGCATCGCCGAGAGCCTCTGGGCCTTCCCGATGATCGAATCCCTGCACGTGATGGCACTGGTGACCGTTTTCGGCACCATCCTCGTCATGGACCTTCGCCTGCTTGGCCTTGCGTCCACCAATGTTGCAGCCAGCAAGATGTCCTCCGACACGCTTAAGTGGACGTGGATCGGCTTCGTGATCGCGGCGATCACCGGCACGCTGCTGTTCATCAGTAAGGCGAGCACCTATATGGTGAATCCCTACTTCCTGACGAAGCTGGGCCTGCTCGCCGCTGCCGGTCTCAACATGCTGATCTTCCACTTCGTGACCTACAAGTCGGTCAACGAGTGGGACAATTCGAGCACGCTTCCCACGGGCGCGAAACTGGCAGGCATCCTGTCGATCATCTTCTGGGTGATCATCGTGTTCTGCGGCCGCGCGATCGGCTTCACGCTGGGTATCTACTACTGATCACCCGGCTGTAGGAAAGCACAACAAAAGAAGGCCGCCCCGTTACAGGGTGGCCTTTTTTGTGCCTGTAATCCGGGTCACTCTTCAGGAAGCGCGAAGACGTGAACTGCGGCAGAGTTGACCTGCGGCAGCGGATATTCGGGCGTGAAATTGGGCAGGCCGAAAGCGAGCGGATTCCCCATGCCGGTGACCACGGCGACATATTGCCTGCCGTCCACCGAATAGGTGATCGGGCTGGCATTGGGCACGCCGGGCAAGGCGGTGCGCCACAGTTGCTCGCCGGTTTCCTGGTCATAGGCGAGCACTTCGCGGTCCATCGCGCCGGTGAACAGCAGCCCGCCCGCCGTGGCGAGAATGCCCACGTCATAGGGCGCGCGGCGACGCACTTCCCACTTCACTGTGCCATTCGCCATGTCGAGCGACTGGAGCATGCCGTAATTGCCATCGCTGTCTGCGGGCGCGGAGTAATAGACGTCCACCCCGCTCGACAGGAAGCCGCCTTCGGCCACCGGCACCAGTTCCATGCAGGTATCGCGCGCGTTGACGAAGAGCTCGCCCGTCGCCTCGTTGAAGGCGGTCGGGCTCCAGTTGCGGCCACCGCCTGCGTGCGGGCACATGAAGACAGGCGGGCGGTCCCGGCCCGGCAGCAGCGCGGGGTCAGGCGTCTTGTCGCCGGTTTCCGGA
Organism: uncultured Sphingomonadaceae bacterium; assembly: GCA_964645635.1. Lineage (GTDB taxonomy): Bacteria > Pseudomonadota > Alphaproteobacteria > Sphingomonadales > Sphingomonadaceae > Alteraurantiacibacter. Next base: position 22,746 of record CAZYAL010000018.1, read on the forward strand.
TCGATGGCGATGATGAAATCCTGATAGCCCATGTCGACGGTGGAGAGATATTCGCCCGTTTCCGCATCGAGCGTATCGAACAGGCCTTCCTTGCCGCCGGTCATCACCACGCGGCGCGGCTCGCCATCGACAGTGACCATGCCGATCACGCGTTCGAACACCCAGTCGAGATCGTACTGGTCGTTCTTCATATGCTGGAAATACCAGACCAGCTTGCCCGAACGCGGCTCGAAAGCGAGGGTGGAGTTGGTGAACAGCCCGTCATTGTTCTCACCCGGCTTGCGATCGCGCAGCGGGCCGGTGTCATAGCTTTGCGCCGCGCCCCACAGGGCAAGGCCACTCTCGGGATCGTAAGTGCCCGAAGTCCACACCGAACCGCCGCGACGTTCGCTGTCAGGCAATCCGTTCCACGTGTCGCCGCCTTCGGTTCCCTCGGCAGCAGCGGTGGCAAAATCCCACAGCTTCTCGCCGGTCTCGGCATCGACAGCCACGATCAACCCGCCACCCGGTTCCTGCGAGGCGAGGCCCGCCATCACCACGCCATCTGCCACCATCGGCCCGCCATTGCTGCGGAAGCCGGGCTTGTCGATCATCTGCGCATCCCACACCGGGCGACCGGTCCTGGCATCAAGCGCGATGATGTGGAGGTCGGACGTGGCGGCAATCACCATGTCGCCCCACAGCGCCATGGTCTTCTTCGATTGCAGCATGGTATTTTCGGGCAGCTGGCGCTGGTAGCGCCACAGCGGGCGGCCATTGGCAGCATCGAAGGCGAAGATCTCGTCGCCATAGCCGAAGATGTACATCACCCCGTCATGCACCAGCGGCTCATGCATCGTCGGGCCAGCGGGCAGCGCCTGCGCCCATGCGGTGTTGAGCTGGCGAACGTTCTGAGTGGTGATGTCTGCCAGCGGCGAGAAGCCGTGGCCGCGCTGGCTGCGGCGCCATGTCAGCCAGTCTTCTGCCGGAGGATCAGCCAGTTCGGCTGCGGTCACCAGCTGGTAGTCCGCAAAGGGATCGTGCGGCTCTGCGCTGACGGGAAGCGGATGGTTGGCGGAAATGCCGCCGATGCCGATGGCGTTCTGCTCCTCGATCGAAGGGGCAGCGGGCATCAGCGTGGCAAGGCCCCGCGATACCGGCACGTCCAGCCTTGCATCGTTTTCGGCAATGATCAGCGCGGTGAGCGCGGCATAGTCCGCATCGGACAAGCGACCCGCGCCGCCCGGAGGCATGGAGGTGCGGATATAGGCCTCCAGCTCGCCCACGGGGATGTCCCCCCATTTGGAGAGGAAGGCCGGGCCTTTCAGCATGGTGGCAAATTGCCCACCCGCCAGCGTCTCGCCATGGCAGGCGGCACAATTGGTGGCATAGAGCGCGCGGCCCTGCTGCACCTGCATTTCGAACGGCGAGGGCACACTTTGCGCAACAGCCGCAGCGCCCAGTGTCATGGCGGCAAGGCCCGTTGTTACCATCAGCGATTTCGTGAATTTCAGTCTCATCCCAAGCCCTCCCCAGACCTGTTTTTCATGCACTTGCCGGTTCCTCTCCCGGCTTTGGCGGCAGACTAGCTGCGGTTGCACGACTGCACAATTGCCTGTGTCGGTGTGCAGGGCAGCGAGTCGCCGGGTTAACATTTGGAACACATGGAACACGGTTATGGAGGAGAAAAACTGGTGGGGCGGGGATGAGGTTAAGGTACGGAAATTGCAGGGAAAGATCGGATTGACGCACGATTGGGCATAGTGCCCCACGATGAATGAATGCAGGCGCTGTAGGAAATAACCTGCCGCCCCCGCCACTGCCCTTCGTCAAACGTGCGATGTATGGCCACATCCGACACCCGATCAAGACAGGTGTCCTGATCGCAGTTTGGGCCCCACCGTCGATGACTATGACGCAACTCGTGCTTAGCCTTGGCTTTACCGCCTATATCTTCACCGGGCTCTGTTTCGAGGAGCGTGACCTGGTTGCGGAACACGGCGACGCCTATCGCGAATACCGGCAGGAGACGGGCAAGGTATTGCCCAAATTTTGAAGTTGCAGGACATTGGCCAACTTGATTGAAGTGCACTGCCTCGTTCGGGTCGTATCTCGGCTCTTCAACCCATTAAAAAAGGGCCGCGCGAGATACCCCGCGCGGCCCTCTTTGTCAGTTCGAAGCCCGATTACTCCGCGTCGATCCCCAGCGGGTCAGCGACCTTGGCCTTGAACATCGCGTCGTAGAGCGAGATCTTCGCCTCCCCTATCCACGGGCCGACGCCGGTGTTGCCTGCATCGAGGATCATCGCCTCGTTGCGGCCCAGTTCTCTCACCTGCGGCCAGTGCGGCAGGCCTTCTCCATTGGGGTTGCCGGTGCGGGCGAAGTTCACCCAATATTGCGACACGAGGTCCGCAAAGGCCTCTTCCTCACCATTGCCGCACATCAGTTCCACTGACGATCCGCCGGGGAAGGTGCGCGGGGCGCAGAGGTTGTCGAACACATAGGGGATTTCGCCCGTATGCGCCGCGCCGAGGTTGCCGCGGTTCGCATCATAGGGCGGATCGTGGCGGAACCAGTAGTGATAGGCATTTTTGCCAAGCTCCGCCTGATATTGCGCAAACTGGCGGTGTAGCCAGCTCATATTATCGCCAAAAGGCTGGGTTGAGGTGGCCACCGCTTCCGCGTCAGTGGTGACGGGGTAGGCTGCGCGCCCCTGTTCGACCAGCGCGCCCCAGCGGAAGGCTTCGCCCTGGTTCCAGCTCTCCAGCGTGGCGGGCGGGCCGAAGATGGCGGTAAAGCTGCCTTCGTCCTCGTTCGATCCGTTGAGCACGTCCACCTTCAGCTGGCGGCCATTGGCAAAGGCAACGGACAAGTCCTCGGGGATGATGTGCCCGTCGATGATCATGCCCTGACCGGGGATGTTGGCGTGGATCTCGGTAGCGGGAAGGGCGCGCAGTTCGGCAAGGCTGGTGGTGCCCAGTTTCTCTTGTGCTGCGGCCAGCGTGCGTTGCTCGGCCGCTTCGCGCGGCGTCATCGGCGCGATGTTGAGGCCCATCCAGTTGCCGGACTGGCTGATCACGCGCTGGACAAGGCCTTCTGCCGGCGGAGCGCCTGCAAGGCCGCCGTTCATGGCAGCACCAGCGCTTTCGCCAAAAATGGTTACGCGGCTGGGATCACCGCCGAAAGCGGCGATATTGTCCTGCACCCATTGCAGCGCGGCGAGGGCATCGCCCAGCGCCTGATTGCCCGATGCGCCATGGGGTGATGCGGCGGTGAGTTCTGGGTGGGCAAAGAAGCCCAGCGAGCCGACGCGATAGTTGAAGGTGACGACCACCACGCCCTTTGCGGCAAGCTGGTCACCCTGGCTGAAGGGGGAGGATCCGCCGCCTTCGTTATATGCTCCGCCATAGAGCCAGACCATCACGGGCAGATTTTCCGCGCCGGTTTCGGCAGGGGTCCAGACATTGAGGTACAGGCAGTCCTCCGAAAAGCCGGGGCTATCGGGCATGTCCGTTGCGGAATTGACAGGGAAGCGGGTGGGCGCCGGGTTTTGCACGCAGCTGTCGCCCCATGTATCTGCGACCTTGAGGCCATTCCAGCTCGCGGCAGGCTGCGGCTGTTCCCAGCGCAAATCGCCCACTGGCGGGGCGGCAAAGGGAATGCCCTTGAACACGGTGATGCCATCGATCTTGCCCGTCACGCCCAGCAGCTCGCCGCCTTGCGTTTGCGCTCGCTTCAGGCTGAGTGCGGGAACAGGCACGCCTGGGGCGGCGGGGGCTGGGGGGGCGACGGTCTGAACTTGTTCGTTGGCGTTCGCGCAGGCGGACACACCTGCAAGCACGGCCACCGCTAGTGCGGCCTTGGTGACGAAGGTCTTCATATGCATTCTCTCCCCTGCATGTGCGGCAGCGTGAAAGGCATCGCCGCAAAGAGAAGGGGCGCCATCCGCTGCCTTGGCATCCTTCGCGCGGAAGGTGGCCAGACTGCGAAAAGCGCCCCTTGCTTGTCAGTTGTTACTCGCCGCCGGTTTCGCCGCCGGTGGTGTCTTCTGCTGCTTCAAGGCCAGCACGCGCAGCGGTGATATAGTTGCGCGGCTGCACATTGCCTTCGTGGCAGGCGTATTCGAAGAACTGGTATTCATCGTTACGTGTCCAGTCGAGGCGTGCGGTCCACGCATCGGTGAAGACCTGCGGGTCGTTGTAGGTCAGTTCGTATACGACAGAATCCGGGCCGGTCATGGTCAGGCGCTCGACAACAACCGCTTCCTCGCTGGTGGGGATGGTGTTGAACGGGGGCACGCCCATAGTGGCCATGTTCAGCGGGCTGGGACCGCGCTTCAGCGGATCGGTTTCGGCGCTGTTGCCAGCCTTGATGTTGGTGGTTTCCACCACCAGCGTATTGCCTTCCCACATGCCGATAGACTGGCCCATCCACGTGCGCACGTCCTCCGGCCAGCGCATCGCGTCCATTTCCTCGCGGGTGCTGACGATGGGAATGATTCGCGCGTCATGGATCATTTCAAGGTTTATGACGAAATAACCAGGGGCCTGCATCACCTGGATGCCGTTGTTGTAGCGGAACGGGAACATCGATGCGGGGAAGCCGCGGGTGATGCAGCGGTCCCAGGTGTCGAAATCGTCCATCCACTGGTGCACGGTGCCCGGCGTCCAGCTGGAACGGCCAGCCTGGTAAAGCGCCTGCGCTTCCTCGGTCATCGCGGGAAGCTGGCCGTTGGCCGGGCTGACCAGCAGCGAGGTGCGGTGGCCCGAAGCATCGGATTCCACCCAGTGGCCCATGCCCATGGTACCGCTTTCTTCCTCAGCCTTATAACGCTCGTCGAAAGCGCCGGCCTGTCCCGCCCGCTGGGCATATTCTTCTTCGGTAAGCCAGAAGCGATCGCCATACTGCGCCGGGCGCTGCATCGGCAGGCTGGCGATGTTGTCGATCGGGAACATGCCGCGCATGTCAGGATCGCCCCATGCGGTGCGCGGCGGGTCAAAATCGGTGGGGACCGGCGGCATTACCGTCAGGTCATCGGGCACTTCCTGCGCGCCGACGCCGGTTGCGGCCAGTACGGCCAGCGATGCTGCTGCCAGTACCTTGCCGAAGGTGGAATTGAACTTGGCCATCTCTACTCTCTCCTAAGCGTATCCAGATGATGCGCACGCCATTGCAGGGCGCATCATAGCATTCAGTTGTTTTTTCCTACACCCCGGCTGGCCGGATCCATCGCAGGCGGAGGCGTTGCGTCGGGATCAATCGGGTCCAGCATGCGCCCGCGAGCATATTCCTGTTCGCGCAGCGTGCGGTTGGCGGTGATGTAATTGCGGACCTGTACGTTTCCTTCGTGGCAGGCGTATTCAAAGAATTCATAGCTGTCATCGCGCGTCCAGTCCACGCGCAGCGTCCATGGAGCCTCCCAAACCACAGGGTCCGAATAGGTCAGCTCGTAGGTGATCGTGTCCGGGCCGATCATGTGGAAGCGTTCCACAGTGGTCGCCTTCTCGCTGGTCGGGATCGTGTTGTTCTGCGGCACGCCGCGTGTTGCCGTGTTAAGCGGCGAGGCCCCGGGTTGGAGGTTGGTTGTTTCCACCACCAGCGTGTTGTTATCTTCCCAGCGGCCGCGGCTTTGGCCGAACATGCCGGTGACGGCGGCGGGCCATTGCTCTCTAACGCCAGATACAGGGATGATGCGCGTGCCGAGCATTTCCAGCGCGATCACCACGTAGCCGGGCGACTGGTAGATGCGGATGCCGTTGTTGTAGCGGAAGGGCAGCATGGATGCGGGGAAGCCGCGCGTCCAGCAGCGGTCCCAGCTGTCGAAATCGGTGACCCAGTCGAAAGTCTGGCCGGTCACCCAGCTGGCGCGCATCAGCGAGGCATCGTGGATGCCCTGCTCAGTCAGCGCGGGCAGCTGCCCGTCTACCGGATCGATCAGCATGGAGGTACGGCGGCTGCCGGCCTGATATTCGATCCAGTGGCCTAGGCCGATGGTGCCTTCCTCGTCCTCGTTTGCGTAAGCTTCCTCAAGCGCTTCGACGCGGCCCTGTTCGGCAGCGATTTCGGCCTCTGTCTTCCAGAAGCGGTCTTCGTACTGGGCAGGGCGCTGCACCGGCAGTTCGGCGATATCGTTGATCGGCCAGGTGCCGCGCAGGTCCGGATCACCCCACGGTGTGGTGGCCGGGGTATAGGCTTCGGACACCGCAGGCATTGTGGCAAGGTCATCCGGCACGACGGAAACAGGCGCGGCGGGTGCGGCTGCCGCCTCGACACGGCTGTTCGCGGGCGCGCACGCAGAAAGGCCGAGGGTCAGTGCGGCCGAAGCGGCAGTGCAGGAAAGAATGGTCTTATGGTTCATGCGGCTGCTCCCTATCGTGCGCCGTCGCTGGCCGCTGCACGCTCGGCGCGGCTGGCGTTGATGTAGTTGCGGACCTGCACATTGCCCTCGTGGCAGGCATATTCGAAGATTTGGTAGTCATCGTCGCGCTGCCATTCGAGGCGGGCGGACCACGGCTGGGTGAAGACCACCGGGTCTTCCCAGGTGAATTCATAGATGATCTCGTCCGGGCCGACCATGTGGAAGCGTTCAACCAGCACGGCGTCAGCGCTGACCGGGGTCTTGTTTTCGCGCGGGGATCCGGTGGTGCCGATATTGGTGGCAGAGGGGCCCGGCTTGAAGTTGGTGGTGGTGACCTTCAGCGTGTTGTGGTCTTCCCATTCACCCCTGCTTTCGCCCAGCCAATGCTCGATTTCAGCGGGGATGGCAGCGGTGCCGTTAGTCTGGATCAGCCGCGTTTCGTGGACCATCTCCATCTGGATGGCGACAAGGCCCGGCGACTGGAAGATGCGCATGCCGTTGTTGTACATGAACGGGAACATTGAAGCGGGAAGCCCGCGCGAGATGCAGCGGTCCCAGCTGTCGAAATCATCCACCCAGTCAAACGGCTGGCCCTGCGCCCATGTCGAGCGCATGGCATCGGACAGGCGCTGGCCTTCTTCTGTAAAGGCGGGAAGCTGGCCATCGGCAGGCGAGGTGATCCAGCTGGTGCGGCGATTGGCAGCTGCCACTTCGGCCCAGTGGCCGATGCCCATCGTGTCTGTGCTGTCCTCGTTCTGGTAGCGCAGTTCGAGCTGTTCGACCATGTCGGCACGCTCGGCAAATTCCTCCTGCGTCAGCAGCTGGCGGTTGCCATGTTCTGCTGCGCGCTGGAGCGGGGTGCGGCCGTTCAAGTGGTCAATCGGCCAGCCGCCTCGGAAATCGGGCTCTCCCCACGGCGTGAGAGCAGGCTGGTAGTCATCAGACGGGGCGGGGAGGACGGTGAGGTCCTCCTGCGCCGTCGCCGTGCCACCAAGTGCCAGCGTCGCTGCTGCAAGCAGCAGGCCAAGGGCCGATTTCCGTGGAGCTGTCATGCGTCAGTTCCCCGCAGGAAGCGCGAAAGTGACGTAGCGGCTTTCACCCGGTTCAGGCAGGCCAAGGCCGCCGAGGAAGTGGCCCATGCCGCCCACCGGAACGGTGATGTACTGGCGGCCGTTCACTTCATAGGTCGCCATAACGCCCTCGGTCGCTGCATCGAAGCGGTGTTCCCACAGCACTTCGCCAGTGGCGGCATCGCGAGCGCGCACTGCGCGGTCAGACGCGGTGTTGACGAACAACAGCCCGCCAGCAGTCACGATCGGGCCGGAACGCGGGGCCTGTGCACCCACACCGGTGATGCCCTGTTCCTCCAGCGTCAGGATTTCGCCATTGGGAATGTCGAAGATCTTCTCGCCGGTGTTCATGTCATAGGCGGTAAGGTTGGAGAACGGCGGCTTGATCGCCACCATGCCGTTCGATTGCAGCATGAAGTTTACCGGCCAGCGATAAGGGGCGTTGTCCTCTTGCGCATTGGGCATGGCTTCCAGCGCGCTGGGGCGGTTGTCCTTATTGATTTTCAGCAGCAGCGGCAGCTCGCGGCTGACCACATAGAGGCGCTGGTTCACCGGATCGACAGCGACATTGCCCCAGTTCGCGCCGCCATTGTGGCCAGGCATGGAGATCGAGCCACGCTCTGACGGCGGGGTGAAGATGCCATCGTTGCGCCATACATTGGTCAGGTTTTCGCGCAGCGCTTCCTGGTCTGCCTCGGGCAGGTAGGGATTGATGTCATCCACGCTGAAGGATTGGCGCATGAAAGGCTCAGGCCAGGTCGGCACCGGCTGGGTGGGGCTGGTGTGTTCGCCTTCCACATCAGATGCCGGAACAGCCACTTCCTCGATCGGCCAGATCGGCTCGCCCGTCAGGCGGTTGAAGGTGAAGACAAAACCCTGCTTGGTCGCCTGAATAACCACCGGGATATCCTCGCCATTACGAGTGATGGTCATCAGCTTGGGAGCTACGGGGATGTCAAAGTCCCACAGGTCATGATGCACGGTCTGGAAGTACCACAGGCGCTCACCGGTTTCCGCGTCCAATGCGATCAGCGAGTTGCCGAACAGATTATCGCCTTCGCGGTTGCCGCCGTAGAAATCATAACGCGGCGTGCCGGTGGGAATGAACATGATGCCGTTTTCGGTATCGATCGTGCTTTCCGACCAGTTGTGGACGCCGCCGAACTGGGCGTAGTCCTCTGTCTCTGGCCAGGTGTCGCGCCCGAACTCGCCATCGCGCGGGACGGTGTGGAACACCCACTTCAGTTCGCCCGTGATAACGTCATAGGCCTGGATGTCGGCCGGGGCAGAAGCATAGTCATAAGCGCCAGCGGGCAGCGACATGATCGCGGTGTTCTTGTAAATGCGGCCCGGGTTGTTGGTCATCAGCGGGCCAGCAGGCATGGTCGAACCTTCGGGCAGGGCATCGCGCAGGTCCACCCCGCCATCCGTGCCGAAGCTGGGGATCATCTTGCCGGTTGCTGCATCGACCGCGCGCAGGATGCCGTTGTTGAGCACGATCAGGCGCCCTTCGGAACCGTCTTCGCTTTCCCAATAGTTCACCCCGCGCGAACCGACGCGCCCTTCAAGGTCGGACACCCACAGCTCTTCGCCGGTGGTAGGATCGAGCGCGACGAGCTTGCTTTCGCCATTGATCACATACATCCGGCCGCCGCCGATGGTGGCGCCGAAGGTCGGCGGAGCGCCTTCACCGGTGGAATAGGTCCACGCCACTTCGAGTTGGGCTACGTTGGACTGGTTGATCTGGTCCAGTGAGGAATATTGCGAGCTGTCCCCGCCGCCAAGGTATCCGTCCCAGCCGACAAAGTCATATCCGGCGGCTGGCGCTGCGACAGCATGGGCGGCCATCCCTTGACCGCCATCGGCCGTAGCGCAGGCGGCGGTGGCCACCGCCAGCGTGGAAATGGCAACCAGGCGCAGTGCACGGCTTGTGAAGCCGGTCTTGCCGGCACGGTTGATCGTCAGCTTGATCACTCCCAACTCCCCATAGGTCTAACGCGGCCAGAATCCGGCCGTCGAGCTGCGACCAATCTAGCCGCAAGCAGCGCGTTTCAACAAGGGGCTATAGGCCCGGGAATTTGACTTAATCCGGAATCTTTGTCGCAAATGGTAACATTCGGCAGGCCGATTACTCGGCAGCTTCGGCATCCTGCATTTCGTGGCCTGCCGCTGCGCCTTCCACGGTGTTCTGTACCCCTTCCAGCGGACGGTCAATTTCGCCGCTGGAGGCGAAGATCGTTGAGTTGGTCATGCCGCCCGAAGTTTCGAGCTTCAGTGTCACCGGCTGCACAGAGCGGTTCTGCCAGTACCAGCCGTGGATCCCGGTGAAGGGTGCGATGTAAACTCCCTGCATCACCTGCGCCTCGTCCACACTGAAACTTTCGGTCGCTTCTACGCCGCCTTCGAAGGGGTGAGAATGCATGTCGTAGTTGAGTGTGTCCGAACCCTCCCAGCGGAACGCCATGCGCGCGCCGACGGGAATAGTGTATTTGAATTCGACCGCTTCATAGGGGCCGAGCTCGTATTCCCAGCTATCGCTCACGCCCTCTTCGGCCTCGGGCGCAGTGTCGGACAGCAGCAGCACGTCCTGTGTTTCCATGCGGACCAAGCCACGCTCCAACTCCGGCTTGTCTGGGTTGGCGATTTTTACCAGGCCGGTGGCAGCGCCGATACCAGTTGGGTCCCAGCCGGTTTCGGCGGGCAGGACAAATGCGACAACGGCAAAGGCAAAGGCCACGGCGGCACCGCCAGCGAGGATCAGGGGAGTCTTGTTCATGATGAAAGATATCCTTGTGCCTGGATGGCAGTGAGCCACAGGCCCACACCGATAAGGGCGATATTGGCGGCATAGGCATATTTGCCGAAGCTCGGCCGCTGGCGCCAGGTTGTGAACAGGGTGACGACAAAGGCGAGTACTATCACCTGCCCCAGTTCGACGCCGACGTTGAAGGAAATGAGGTTGGTGAGCAGGCCGTTGGACGACATTTCGAGGTCCATCACCTTAGTGGCAAGGCCCATGCCGTGGAACAGACCGAACACCAGCACGGCAAGCCGAGTATCGATCTGCAGGCCGATCTTCGCAAAGCCGCCGATATTTTCCACGCCCTTGTAGACCACGGATAAACCGATGATCGCGTCGATGATATAGGCATTGGCGCCCACACCCAGCAGCACGCCGCCAAGCAAGGTGATCGAATGGCCGAGGGTGAACATGGAGACATAGAGCACCACGTCCTTCAGTCGGTTGAGGAAGAATACCACGCCGACAAGGAAGGCGATGTGGTCATACCCCGTCACCATGTGCTTGGCGCCAAGGTACATGAAGGGGAAGATCGCCGGCCCTTCTATCGATTGGACGAAGGCCTTGTCGCCTTCCGCCACGTCATGCGCCCATGCCATATCTGGCAACAGGACGATCAGCACAGCCGCGGCCAGTAAAGCCATGCTGGCAAACGCGCTGTTATATCGTTCAAGCGCGTGCATGGTGATTATTCGCCGTTCCCGTCCATATATTCTTCCAGCGTCTCGTCACTGGATGGGCGGTTGTTGTCTGAAGCCATGTCATCCACCGTCGCGCCCTCAGGCAAGTCAGCCGGTGGATAGACCTGGTGGCAGGCGCTGCACACTGCATAGATCGTGCCGCCCACTTCAAAAACGGCATCGGTGCTCTTGTCGACGGCGGCCTGTTCGGCAAGGCCTGCCACGTCCTGCAGGCCCCTGGCAAAGTCCTGCCAGTCTTCGCCGCGGCCATCGGCATAGGCGGGGGAAGCGAGTACTTCGCCGAATTCGCGCAGTTTCACGGCAGACAGGCGGACCTGTTCCCAGTCCTCGTCCGTCTCCGGAGCAAATTCGCGGAACACCGGTTCGCCATCGACAAGCTCGCTGACCGAGCCGACCGCGCCCCAAAAGATTTCGGCGGTGGGCTGTACTTCGTTGGCCATGAACTGCTGGGCGGTGCCGTAAGGCATTTCGACCGTCTCATCCCCGCAGGATGCCAGTGCCAGAGCAGGAAGGGTCATCGCCAATATGCGCTTGGTGCTCGTCATCGGATATTGCCTTTCTCGTCCCAAAACCGTTTATGTAACGTGTCCTAGCAGTTGGCGCTTACATGCGCCAACTGACATGTGATTGACATTTTCAATATGATATATCGCTAGCCATTAATTGACAATGTCCGAAAATTTAGCAGAAGCGAAACACGCATAAATCTAAGGTAAATGTTGACTCGGCTAGACCACTTGTTGACTAGGGCCGCGAAATCATTGGCTCAAAGGCGAATTTGGACGAAGGTAGAAACAGGACATGGGTGGAATTTCTGAAGTTGCAGGCAAGTGGATGAAAAGCGGGCTGGTGGCGCTTGGCGCAGCAGCGCTGTCGGTGCCGATGGTTGGCGCGCTGGCAACGCCGGTCGATCCCACGCAGCGAGTGCCTGACGAAGCTGGCCTGACCGCTGAACAGATGGCTGAAGCAAAGGGCCTGTTTGGTTCGTGGTCCTGCTCCACCTGTCATGCTCTTTCTGAAGCAGGCGGATATGGCCACATCGGCCCGTCTCTTGATGGAAATGAGGCGATCGACGAAGCCTTCATCATCGCGCGCGTTTCCAACGGCCAGGGCGCGATGCCGGGCTTCGGAGGCCAGATGAGCGATGAGGAGATCGCTCTCGTTGCCGCCTATATCATGGAAGTGAAGAAGTAAGTTTTACAGCAACCTTGCTGGACGGAAAAGGGGCCCCACTGCGGAGCCCCTTTTTTGTGCCCGCAGTCAGTCTTCCTCTCGCGTAATCGCTGGCGTGCGCGGGCCGACCTGCGCGAAGTAATTGGTCACTCCATCCGGATCGCTGAACCACACCGTAGTGAGGTCAAACCCGCGCAGTTTGTTGAGCGGGGTCTGCACTTCCAATTCGCGGTGATAGCCGCGCGCGGCAGCCAGCGGGGCATCGCTGACAACATATTGAATGCCTGCGCTGCCGTTATCCACGCCATCGCCGCCCGCTTCGAACAGCATGATGGTCGTCTCGCCGTGGCGATAGGGGTAGAAGGTGGTACCCATCAGCGGGGCATTCACTGCGGGCAGTTCTTCCAGCCCCACGAACTCGCGATAGAAGGCGCGGCTGGTTTCAAGATCCGATACGGCAAGGCCCACGCCTATCCCGTCATCGGCATTGTCCTGGGCATTGCTGGCAATCAGGATCACGATATCGAACCCACCTGGGTCCTGCACCAGCGCCTGTAGTCCACCGTCCTGCCGCTGCGTGAATTCCGGCGCTTCGAAACCGGCATCAACAAAGCGCTGGGTCACGATGCTGGCGTGGGGATAGCGCAGCAGGAAGAAGCGGATACCTGTGCCGCCTTCATAGCCGCCCGAAAGGTCATATTCGCGGCCTTCCGGCTGGCCTGCGGACAGCTTGATCTGCATCGATCCCGCTTCGGTCAGGATCATCTGCTGGCTTTGCGTCAGCTGGATGGGCGAGAGTGAATCCAGCGCCAGCGCGTTGACGTAGAAATTGACGATTTCGTCCGTCAGCTCGCGCGGGAAGCGGCGGAACACATTCATTCCGGGGCTGTAGTTGATATCCGCATTGCTCGCTTCGAGCTGCTCGGTGCTCAGCGCGCCGGGAGCATAAGCCACATCGTCGGCGTTATCCATCAGCGCCCCTTCGGGCGTGGTCAGGCGGTTTTCCTGAGCATTGGCAGCACAGCTGGCGAGCGCGATGGCTGCTGCGCCGAAGGTAATGGCCTTGGTGAATGTCACTGGTCTTTCTCCCATTTTCACTTGGGTAGTGCCCATGTGATGAGCGATTCATTGTTGGCGGGCCTGCCATCCTCTCCGCGCACCGGGGGGGCGAAGGCAGAGCCGGTGGCCAGCACGGCAATATATTGGCGGCCATCAGCCCCGCGATAACTCATGGGGATGGTCATGGCCGGGTAATCGAGCTTTTCGCTCCATACCAATTCGCCGGTTTCGGAATCATAGGCGCGGAATATGCTATCGCTGGTTGCGCCGATGAACACGAGGCCGCCTGCGGTCACCATCGGGCCGCCGAAGGTGTTGTTAGCGCCGGTATCCCGCTTGCCTTCTTCCAGTTCGGGCGTGGTGCCCAGCCTGCTGGCCCAGGCGACTTCGCCGGTATTGCCGTCCACCGCCACGAGCCGCCCCCATGGCGGGCGAATGCAGGGCAGGTTCACGCGCGTGCCGTCCTCGGTCTCGAAACTGGCATTGAAGCCGGAATAGGCGCCGGGCCCGGAAAGGCTGCCGCGGTCATAAGGTTGCACCGAACCGGCGGTGCCGCGGCCATAATCGCCATCGGGATCACGCGCTTCGATCCAACCGACCGAGCCGCTCTCGCTGGTGTTTACGAAGATATAGCCGGTGGTCGGGTCCACCGCGCTGCCACCCCAGTTCGATCCGCCATTGTGGGGCAGGTTGATCGATGCGCGCGGGGGATCGCCTTTCTGGTGCAGGAAGAACGGCGTGAAGGGGCCGGAATTGAAGAAGGTTCCGCCATAGCTTTCAAGCAGAGCATGGCAGGCGGCGACATGTTCAGCGTTGGTGTCTTCCTCTGTCACCACGTCAGTCGGATCCCACCACATGCGGCTGAGAGGCTCGGGCTTCACCGGGATCGGCTGGGTGGGGGAATACCATTCGCCCGGCACGTCCGCCGTTGCCACCTTGTGCTCGTTGACGCCATGCACCGGCTCACCCGTGCGGCGGTCAAGGATATACATCAGGCCCGGCTTGCCGGTTTCGGCAAGGGCAGGGATGGTCTCGCCGTTCACCTCCACATCCACCAGCACCGGAGGGGCGGGCAGGTCCCAGTCCCACAGGTCATGGTGGATGGTCTGGAAATGCCAGCGGTATTCGCCTGTTTCGGCATCCACCGCGACCACGGAATTGCCGAACAAATTGTCTCCCGGCCGGTCTCCGCCCCAGTAATTGGGGCCCGGGCTGCCCAGCGTCATGAAGATCAGCCCGGTCTCGATGTCAGCCGTGGTGTACCACACCCACATGTTGGCGCCGGGGCGATCCTTCCAGCCATCATTGAGCCATGTTTCGTGACCTACTTCGCCCGGCTGGGGGATGACGTTGAACTCCCACAGCTTATCGCCAGTACGGGCATCGAAGCCGCGTGAATTCCCGCTCGGGCCTTCGGGAATTTCCGGCGTCAACGCGCCGATTACCAACACATTGCGGAAGATGCTGGGCGGATAGCCATAAGCGGTGCCGTCAAAAGCCATCTCTCCGCCATCGCCGAAGCCTTCAGCCAGCGAGCCGTCCGCGGCGTTTAGCGCCACCAGTGAATTGCCCTTTGAATAGAACAGGCGCGGTGCCAGTTCGCCATCACCCGGCCAGTAGGTCACCGAGCGGCGGATCGTCGCGCCTTGCACCTGATGGCGCCACAACTCGCGGCCCGTGTGCGCTTCCAAGGCCACCACGGCATCGAGCAGCGGCAGGTACATCACCCCGTCGACCACCACAGGAACCGTGCCTGCAAGGATGCCGCCGCCGCCATTGGGGCGCAGGCGATAGGTCCAGGCATGTTCCAGCTGGTCGACATTGTCGCGGTTGATATCGGCGAGCGGGGCAAACCGCTGCCCGCCATGGTCGCGCGCATAGAGCGGCCAGTCGCCGTCCGCAGGCACCATCGCCGCACCATTACCTTGTGCGAAAAGCGGTGCAGAAACTAGCATGGTTGCTGCCAGAATCGCGCCCAAACCCTTGCGCATACTCACCCTCTCTATCAGCCTTGGCGCAGCTTTAACGAGGCATTCCTGATCTGGCTAATGATTATATAATGTAACTAATATAGCTCCCCGCCGAGCAGCCACCCCTCAATGGCGGCGGCCACTTCATTGCTGTTCTTTTCCAGCTGCATCGCATGGCCATTGCCGCGCACGCCGTGTTCTTTCAGCCGCATGTGGCCGACGCGGCATCCGGCCTGGCGCAGGAAATGGACCATGGCGTGATTGTCACCCGCCATCCAGCTTGCCTCTGCCGTGACTACGACGATGGGCATTCGCGAAAGGTTGGGCAGCTGCCGCGCGGGCTCGGCCTGTACCTGATAGGCAACAAGGCCTTCGCCGGGCGAGGGCATATCCTGCACCGTCAGTGCTTCCCCGTCTGCCAGCGGTGGGT
>CAZYAL010000019.1:0-38019 GCA_964645635.1 uncultured Sphingomonadaceae bacterium
TCCCCTATCACGATGCCTACGGCTTTGCCGCGCTGGATGATCACCAACCGGGCGCCGCCGGAGATTGAAGAAAAAGTCCTCCATCTGCGTCGCAAGTACCACCTCGGGCCCGAACGCGAGCGCAAGCCTTTTTATTCGCAAAGGCCAACGCCGAGCACTTCGGCACTACCCAATAGAGAAAAATCTTTCGTCATTCCATCAAAGAGCAAGAACAGGGCGTTATCTAGGAAATCTGATTGATAGGCCCTTTGTAGTTCGCCCAGATATCTCATACTCACATATCAAAGCATCGTTTGCGTCGCTGATGCCTATGCAGGTTCCTTCACTGCACCTCGTTCCTGATCCATCATCTCCTGCAGGATGCGACGACCAATCACGGCCGTGCCATCGCTCTTGAGCATCAGTTCCGGAGGCAGGCTCTCACTGGTCTGGAGTATCTTTTCGATCTCCTCGGTGGCGAACTTGTCTTCGTCGAGCACGGGCCAGAGCGTCTCCTTGAACGCTGCCACGTGCTCCTCGCTCGATCCGCCGAAGGCGAAGAAGTAGTTACAGGTCGTTCGCGTGGCCGGCGTTACCGCGTGGAACACCTTGGCCGTGTGCAGCATTTCACCGCCGCGTTCGGCATCGCTCTTGCTGACATATGTATCGTCCAGTCCCGCGTGGAAACCAGGCGCGTGGAAATCCATGCCTGCCAAACGGTCGATATTGCCATGAAAATTGCTTGCGTTGGCGAGTAGTGGCGGCGCGGGCATTTCGCGGATCCAGCGGCGGCTGCGCACCTTCCGGCCCATCACCTCCCGCTCTTCCGGAGTGTTGGCATTGCCGTCATTGCCGATGGAGCTTCCATGCAGGAACCCGAGGTGTGTCAGGTCCAACAGGTTGTCGTTCAACAGTTGGTAGCGCCCCTTGACATGCATTGTGCGGACCGGCGCGTAAACGTAGCCCTCCAGTCCGTATCCAATCTCTTCACCGCTGGGGATCAGGCTCTCGTCCGCCTTGTCCGGTTCTCCCATCCAGATGAAAGCCCAAAGCCCGCGTTCAACCAGCGGATAGCTGGGGATCTTGTAGACATTGGGCACATTCTCTTGGCTGGGAACACGGGTACACTTGCCATCTGGTCCGAAGGTAATGCCGTGATAGCCGCACTGGATGGAATCGCCCACACGCGGGCTTTCGCCTAGCGGATAATAGCGGTGCGGGCAGCGACCACCCACGGCCACCGCAGTGCCGTCTTCCTTGCGATAGAGAACGACCGGCTCACCCACGATCCAGCGTGACAGCAGCTCCTCGCCGATATCGTCGCAGAAAGCTGCAACATACCAGCCGTTCTTGGGAGCGAAATCACCGTCTTTGAAGGGATACATGGGGCAGGATTCCTCTGTCTGGAGTTGTCGATCGTTCTTGGTGGTCAGCCATGGCCAGCCGCCGCCTTCTCGCGAAAGGCGCTGGGCGAACAGCCGAACTTGGCTGCGAATGCCTTTGAGAAATGGCTCGCATCGTTGAAGCCAACCGACAGGGCGATGTCGAGGACACGCGCAGACTCCATACCGTGGAGCAGGATGCGCGCAGCCTCTTCCAGCCGCTGATCAAGGATGTATTGCCGCGGCGTCACCCCGCAATCGAGGAAGGCCCGCTGAAGGTGGCGTGGTGAAACCCCCATGGCCTCGGCTACGCCCGCAACAGTCAACTCCGGATCCCGCAGATTGCGCGAGATATAGGTGGTGGCAGAGCGGCGGATCAATTTGCCCGATTTTGCCAGGCCCGCTGCATCCTCGCCATAATCGTCATGGCAAATCAGCCGGAAAACGCCTGCCAGCACGTCACTGAGATGGTCCGCCCAAGCGGCATCGGGTGTAGATTGCAGCGCGGTCTTGCTGGCGCGGATCACCGTGGATGCAAAGGCCACGCGCGGATCAGAAGCAGGCAAGCGATGGCCCACAAGCCGTTCAGGGTCGGCGTGATAGTTGGCGGCCATGGAGAACGGGATCTTGATAAGCACCAACCCCATGTTCTCGTCAGTCTTGCTTTCCCAAGGTTTGGAGAGGTCCCGGATC
The DNA here is from genome assembly GCA_964645635.1 of uncultured Sphingomonadaceae bacterium. Classification (GTDB taxonomy): domain Bacteria; phylum Pseudomonadota; class Alphaproteobacteria; order Sphingomonadales; family Sphingomonadaceae; genus Alteraurantiacibacter. The sequence goes on from CAZYAL010000019.1 coordinate 2,055, forward strand.
ACTATGTCACCGGGCGAAAGCTCTGCAGTCCAGCTGCCTTGTGACAGGGTTGAAGATCCGTAATCCGCAACGGTCATCATCAGGTAGTCAGAGCCAGTAGTCGCCCATGGTCCGGCTTTTACCGCGCTGCTGGTTGCTTCAGCCGGCGAGGAATCGATCATCACGAAGCCGAGATTGCCGAGGTTGCGCCGCCGCATACGCGCGGACAGGGTATCGTTTCCCAGCGCCTCCACATGCATTTCGGACAACGTCTCGCTACTCCGCTCCGACCAGCGCCTTGCCCTGAGCGCTGCCGCGACATCGTCCGTTTTGAAATCCTGCCATTCAGCAGCGCCCATCATCTCTCTCCAATTATTGCGAGAGAGTATGCGGGATCTGGACAAAATGCCAATTTTTCGTGGTAGCCGATCATTGACCCGCTCCGCCTGGAAGCGGGCGGATGTGGCGGTCTGAAATGAACGCACCCGCAATGCCGATGGCGGACGCCAGAGCAAGAACCCCGATGAAGAGAGCCGGCGAGCCCTCGCCCATGTCGAGCAGTGCGCCGCCGAAGAGGGACGCCCCGATCCCGCCTACCCGGCCCAGCGTCATGCCGAAGCCAAGTCCGCCGGAGCGGCAGTCCACATCGTAGCCAGAGCCCATGATCGAATAAATCGATGCCAGCCCCATCCCCGCAAACCCGCCAGCACCGCCGATGAGCAGGTGGACCACCCAGGCCATGTCCTGCCCTGTATTGGCTTCGAGCACCCACCAAAGCGCGAGCACATCGAACAGCAGGAGAGCAGAACCAGCCGCCAGCGTGAGCTTGGAGCCCAGCCTACCGATCAAGAAACCGGTCACGATGGCAGCACCAACTGCAGCAAGGTTGAAGGCAAAAACCGATGACAGTGCCTGCGTCATCGAAAAGCCCATGGACGTCAGCATGATCGTGGTCCAAGCCACCAGCGCATACGACACAAAGGAGGTCATGAAGAAGGCCAGCCCCGCACCGATGTTGAGCCGCAGGAAACGGCCAGCAAGGAAATTGGCGCCAGACGTCTTGCCTTTGGAAGCGGCATCTTCCTGCGCGAAAGCCACAGCCTGCGCATCCTCGTCTTCGCCCATGACCTTGACAATGTTGCGCCGCGCCTTGGCTTCCTGCCCCTTGGAGGCGAGCCAGGAGGGAGATTCATGGACAAAGGCAATCATCCCCAGCGCCACTACGAGGGTCAATATCCCGCAAGCGTAGAACGTGCCACGCCAACCCCAGAACGGCAGCACAGCGAACACCAGGGACGCGCCCACCATGCCGCCCGCAGGCGTACCGATGGAAAGCAGGCTGGTAACCTTGGCGCGGGCGCGTTCGGGCAACCAGTCATTCGCCAGCGCCACGGCATTGGGGGCAGCTGCTCCGAAACCAAAGCCGCTGACTATGCGAAGCGCAGTCATCCAGAAGATGCTACTGGTCATACCTGCCAAGATGGTGGCCAGGCCAAAGGCGATGACGGATATGACCAACAATGATCGACGACCGAACCGGTCACCCAGCGCACCGCCGACCAGCGACCCGCCGGACATGCCTATCAGTGCGCCCGCCATGGCCGGGCCGAATTCCGCCCGGCCCACACCCCAGTCTTCAAGGATCACCGGCGAGACCAGTGACAGCAACTGAATGTCGATGCCGTCGATGATTAGCACCAGCAGCAGCAGGGCCACGATGGACACCTGCGCTGCGCCCACCTTGCTCAACTCGAGCAAGGTTTCGAAGCTGCGTTTGCCGGCCGGGCTATCCATGGTGTTGCTCAACCTCCAGCATAGCGGTGGGGAGCACCGTCCGGATCAATCGAAATTGCGCCGGACGGTGAACAGTACTGTACGAGGCGGAGCCACGACGCCGACTGCCGTGAAGTACGGAGCTGCAGGACGTGCACCTGAAGAGTTGAAGTAATACTTGTCCGTTAGGTTGCTAACAGTGACGCGGGCAGACCAGTCGCTGTCCTCGCTTTCCCAGCCAAGGCTTGCACCAAGGATAGCGCGGCCCGGCAAGGAGCTGATCGGGATGTTCACGGCATCGCCCTCCACACGCGAACGATAGGAGATGTCAAGGCGCGGAGTTATCGTGCCGCTGCCGTCGGTGTCGATGGCGTATTGCACGCCGCCAGCAGCGGTCCATTCGGGCGTATAGACATTGGTCATGCCCAGCGTGATACCGGTGTTCACGTCGACGCTCTTGTACTTGAAGTCGAGGTAGCCGATCGAACCGTCAAAGGTCAGGCCGTCAACTGGTTCGGCAAACAGCTCGGCTTCGAAACCAGTGATCTCTGCATCGCCCACGTTGGTGGACTGGGTGCAGGGAAATCCGGGGAAGGGAGACAGGCTGTCACAGCGCGAGAGTGTGCCCTGGAAGTCGGTGTAGTCAGAGTAGAATGCCGCAGCATTCAGCGTCACGCGGCCATCAGCAAAGCGGCTCTTGAAGCCAGCCTCGTAAGAGGTCAGGTCTTCGGGTTCATAAGGCACAACCTGCGAAGCGATGAACGGACGCGGGTTGATCCCGCCGCCCTTGTAGCCCGTGGCGATCTGCGCATAGGTCATGAAATCGGGCGACCACTGGTAATCCAGCGCGAAGCGATAATCGATCCGGTCGCCCTTGAATGTACGGGTCAGGTTCGTCAGCGAGCCAAGGATCGGATGCGGCGAACCGTCGATGTCGAAGCGATTGAAGGTGAACGACTTCTTGTCGTCCGTGTAACGGACAGCTGCCGTTACATTCAGGCCCTCGGCCGGGCGCCAGATCGTGTGCGCGAAAACTGACTTCGAGGTGGTGGACACCGGGTCGCGGAAGAGGATGTCGAGATTGAGGCCGCCACCGCCTTCGGCGAGACCACCCGAAAGGGTCACACGCCCGCCGGAAATGCCGCTTGCGTCATAATAGTAAGCGCCAACGGTCCAATCGAGCATCTCGCCCACGATGCCGGAAAGGCGCAGTTCCTGCGTGAACTGTTCGTGATCGAGGTTCCACGCCTGGTCGAGGATCGAGGCAGGCGAGGCTTCAAGCGTGGAGTTGAAGGTGGTGTCCGAAGAACGAAAAGCGGTGATCGAGGTCAGCGAGACACTGTCCGAGAAATCAATGTCGAGGTGGTTCGAAATGCCCCAGCTATCGACCGGCGTGACGTCGTTATAGGTGTACGGCACGCCGATTGAACTGCCGCCGGTCGGCAGACTGACGTAGTCCTCGTAGTTGGTGTAACTCTTGGGGTCCGTGATGTAATCACGCCCGCCGGTCCAGAGCGGGTTGGACGTGAGCAACTGGTTCGCCGGGTTCTGCGAACGGTCGCGGGTAATGTCTGCGATGATCGTGTTCTCGATCATGTCGCTGGCTTCCCACAGCAGCGCCACTCGGCCGCCGATCACGTTCTGGCCGCCCTGCTCGCCGATCTTACAATCGACTTCGAAGCGCCCCGAGCCATTGGTGAAGTCGCCTGTCGCACAGCCATAGTCGAGGCGATCGACATAGCCATCGCTGCGCTTGGCACCGACCGAAACGCGAGCATAGAGATTGTCTGCCAGCGTCACATTGGTGGCAGCGCGACCCAGCATGGTGTTGCGCGAACCGTAGCCGACTTCAACAAAGGCATCGGCGTCCGGCCCCGGACGAGTGGAGAACAGCTTTACCGAACCACCGATGGAGTTTTTGCCAGACAGCGTACCCTGCGGGCCGCGCAGCACTTCCACCCGATCCACATCCATAAGCTCGAAGATCGAACCGGTCAGGACGCCGTAATAGACGTCGTCAATATACATGCCGACGCCCGGCTCCACGGCGAAGTGCGGGTCAGACTGGCCGACGCCGCGAATGAAGATCGCGGCCATGCCGCCGAAATTCCCGGCACCGCTGGAAAGTTGCACGTTAGGAGCAAGGTTCGCTGCACCAAGGATGTCATCAACGCCCTTTTCCTCAAGCATTTCCGCGTTCAGAGCCGAGATTGCGATCGGCGTGTCCTGAATGTCCTGTTCACGGAACTGGGCGGTCACGACGATGGTGTCGCGTCCGTAGCCGGCGCTATCCTGTGCCTGCGCAGCAGTCGGAGCCAGACCCGCGGCTATGGCGGCGCACGAGATTCCGGCAAGTTTCCAGCTATTCTTCATCAATCCTCTCCCGATATGGCAAATGGCGTTTTTCGCCCCATTCTAACCGTTTGAATAAGTCGTGATGGGAGGTCAGTCTTGGGCTGGCGCGACTTCGATTGGTCAAAATGCGACCTGCCTTAAATGGCAAAAACCACACAATTGCGCGCATCCCGCGGTCATCAGGCGCAAATGTCGTATTTCGACCAGCCGAAGTCGCCAGCAGCCAAGAGGATTGGGGAAAATACGTCAATAACGATTCGTGACATAGATCACGGAGAGATTACGATGACCAAGGCTTCACTGCAGAACCGGATCGACGAATTCGGCAATGCCCTGACCATGATGCGCAATTCGCAGACCGGCCCTTACCAGTTCCCGATCCCTGCGGAGTTCTCCAACTGGCGCAATGAGCAGCGCGCGTGGCGCGAAGGCGTGGCGCTGATGGACCAGTCCTTCCACATGACGGACCTCTATGTCGAGGGCCCTGACGTGATGGATTTCGTGTCCTACCTCGCGGTAAACACTTTCAAGAACTTCGGCGATGGCAAAGCCAAGCAGTTCATCGCCTGCGCACCAAATGGTTACCTGATCGGCGACATGATCATCATGGGCCTGGGCGGGAACCTCGTGAACATCATCGGGCGCCCGACTGTGGCCAATTGGGTTGAATTCCAAGCCTCGCTCAGCAAGTTCGATGTCACTTGTGACCGTGACGAACGCTCCCTGCAGAACACGCGCCTACGCAAGACCTTCCGCTTTGAAGTCCAGGGCCCGGACGCGTGGGCCGTGCTGGAAAAGCTGAACGGCGGCGCAATCAACCAGCCGCGCTTCTTCCAGATGGGTCACCTCAAGGTGAACGGCACCGAATACCGCTCGCTCCGCCATGGAATGGGAGGCGCACCGGGTCTCGAATTCTGGGGGCCGGTGGAGCATTACGATGAGGTCAAGGCGGCGATCCTCGAAGCCGGCAAGGAGTTCAATATCCAGCAGGTCGGCGCGCGCGCCTATTCCAGTGCGGCGGTAGATTCCGGCTGGCTGCCCTGTCCGCTTCCAGCGATCTATTCCGGCGAAGAGATGCGTGCCTTCCGTGAATGGATGCCCGCAACCAGCTTCGATGGCATTGCCGCGCTGGGCGGCAGCTTCGTGTCCGACAATATCGAGGATTATTACTTCACTCCGTGGGAAATCGACTACGGCCGCCTGATCCGCCACGATCACGAATTTATCGGGCAGGATGCGCTTAAATCGATGGAAAATCGTCCACACCGCAAGAAGGTGTCGCTGGTGATCAACGCCGATGATGCCGCCGCGGTATACGCCAGCCAGATGCGCAAGGGCGAAAATGGTAAGGCGATGGAAGTGCCGACCGCGCACTATGCCGCCTATCCTTATGACACGGTGCTTGATGCATCGGGCAACCAGGTCGGCGTATCGACGTACACTTCCTTCATCGATCCCGATGGTGCGTGGGTGTCACTCGCGGTGGTGGAAGAGAGCGTCGCTGCCGAAGGTTCGGAACTCACCGTGGTTTGGGGCGAGCCTGACGGTGGCTCCAACCGCCCGACAGTGGAGCCTCACAAGCAGATGAACTTGCGCGCCACTGTAAGCGGCTGGCCCTTCTCAAAGGTTGCCCAGTCGGGCTATCGACCCGGCTCCTGAGGGGGGAGGCAATGCTGCAGGCGGGAAAGACATACGAAGGGGGCTGTCTGTGCGGCGCCCTTCGTTACCGCGTAACCGGGCCAAGTCTGTTTGAAACCCAGTGCTGCTGCCGAGATTGCCAGCTGGCGACCGGCACCGGCCACACGACCATCGTCGGCGTGGTCAACACGCAGCTGGAAGTTGATGGCGAGCCGAAGGTCTACACCAGCGACGGCGAAAGCGGCGGCTGGGTGAAACGCCACTTCTGCGGGTCATGCGGCGGGCGGCTCTACACCTCCGGCAGCCTTCCGGGCGACGTGATCATGATCCAGGCGGGCTCGCTCGACAACCCCTCGTCAGTCACGCCACAAAACGTAATCTACGCCAAGGATGCGGTGAGCTGGGACCATTTCGATCCGGCGCTGCAAGTGTTCGACCTCTATGCCCCCTTCGACGAGGCAACTCTGGCGCATATGAATATTCCGCCTGCGGAAACAGACCGTACCTAAAACAGCAAACATTCAGGTTCTGCATTGAGCGCGTCAGCATCTACCGCTTGCGAGAATAGCGGCAATGATAGCCATTGCCGATTTTGGGGAGCGAAGCAGACCGGTACATTCTAGAGCTCCACCGCTCGGGTGACTGGACCTTGTATGGAGGGTGGGTGGTGTTCCTCACCTGGCGCTTTTCGTCTAGGATCAGTGTCCTTCGTCAAAACATTTGGCACAACTAGCGGAGCAGGCTTGCGGAATGTGGGCCTCACCTCGGGTTGATTTTTCGGCGGTGAACTTGCGGTGTTGCGAGCACTGCTTTGAGCTTCGATCTTTGCCACCGCAGTTGCCCTTTAGGAAAAGGCGCAGAGCGGCTCATATGCCTATGCTCAACCACCAGTTTGTGAAGATCCCTTCCCCCTGGGGTGGTCACACCAATCTGCTGCGTCAGCATTTATACGAACCAGCCCCACCGTCCCCCCCCGGGGGGGGGTAAAAGGACGATAGGGTGGTGGAGCCGACTCCGCGGGAGCGTCATTTCCGAGCACGCGACCAAGACACCCCGTTTTCCGTACAGATTCCGTACTGGGGCCATTGAGTTTCTGTAAGTCATTGAGAAATGGTGCTGCTAGAGAGAATTGAACTCTCGACCTCACCCTTACCAAGGGTGCGCTCTACCACTGAGCTACAGCAGCGTGCCATTTCGAGCCGCGAGACATGTGTCAATCGCGGAACAGGCGCGCGCTATTGTCGGCAAGGCAACGAAAGTCAAGCCATGCTTGAGGTGAGGCCGCAAAAACGCATATGAAACGCGCCATGAGCACTACAGAAGAGAAGCTTTCGCGGGAAGAACGGCTGGCGGCCAAGCTGCGGGAAAACCTTCGCCGCCGCAAATCGCAAGCCAGGGCCATTGCCGAGAAGGACGAAGCAGGCCTTTCCAATGACGATTCGAAAAGCTAACGGGTCGCCTTCTTCATACGCGACCTACCGCAAGACAGGAGCTGCAGCTTGCCCACTTTGATCCTCGTGCGCCACGGCCAGAGCCAGTGGAACCTGCAAAACCGTTTCACCGGCTGGTGGGATGTAGACCTGACAGACAAAGGCGTGGCTGAAGCCCGCGCCGCGGGTGAGCTGCTGGCCGAAAAGGGCGTGCTGCCCACGGTTGCCTTCTGCTCGGTCCAGAAGCGCGCGATCAAAACGCTGCACCTGGCGCTGGAATATTGCGGCCGTATCTGGATCCCGGAAACCAAGGACTGGCGCCTCAACGAACGGCACTATGGCGGATTGACCGGCCTCAACAAGGCGGAAACGGCAGAAAAGCACGGCGAGGAGCAGGTGAAGGTCTGGCGGCGTAGTTTTGACGTGCCGCCGCCGCCGCTGGAAGCGGGCAGCGAGTATGACCTTGCCGGCGATGCCCGGTATGAAGGCATCGATATTCCCAACACCGAAAGCCTGAAGCTGACGATCGAGCGCGTACTCCCTTATTGGGAAGCCGAGATCCTGCCCGTCCTTGCCAGCGGCGAAACGGTGATCATTTCCGCCCATGGCAACAGCTTGCGCGCGCTGGTGAAGCACCTGTCCGGCATTTCTGATGAGGACATCACCGGCCTCGAGATTCCCACCGGCCAGCCCATCGTTTATGACTTTGACGAGAACATGCAGCCGGGCGAACGGCACTATCTGAAGGATCGGTAAGGTAAATGAGTGCACCAGTAGCCATCATCATGGGCAGCCAGTCCGACTGGCCAACCATGAAACTCGCCGCCGAGGTGCTGGACGAGCTCGGCGTCGAGCATGATTGCCGCATCGTTTCCGCGCACCGCACGCCGGACCGCCTGCATGCATTCGGCAAGGGTGCGGCGGACGAAGGCTTCAAGGTGGTGATTGCGGGCGCTGGCGGCGCGGCTCACCTGCCCGGCATGGTCGCCTCGCTCACCCACCTTCCCGTCCTCGGCGTTCCGGTGAAGAGCCGCGCGCTTTCGGGGCAGGACAGCCTGCTCTCTATCGTGCAGATGCCCGCAGGCGTTCCCGTTGGCACGCTGGCGATTGGCGAGGCTGGCGCGAAGAATGCCGGGATCATGGCCGCATCGATCCTCGCGCTGGAAGATCCCGCGCTTGAAGAACGCCTTATCGCCTTCCGCGAAGCGCAGACCGCTGCCGTGGCGGAAAAGCCGGACGACCAGTAAGCGGCTGACAGGGAGAGTATCGGGATATGGCAGCCCTGCCTGCAGGCGCGACAATCGGCATCCTCGGCGGTGGCCAGCTGGGCCGCATGATCGCTATCGCCGCAGCCCAGCTGGGCTATCGCTGTCACATCTATGCGCCTGACGAGCATTCGGTCGCCGCGGATGTCTCCGCCGCGCACACTCGCGCTGACTGGTATGATGGCCCCGCACTGGCCGCCTTTGCCCACGATTGCGACGTCATCACCTATGAGTTCGAGAACGTCCCGGTCGACCCGTTGCAGGTGATGGGCCAGGACAAGCTCACCCCTGGGCTGCGCGCGCTGGAAGTGGCGCAGGACCGGCTGAGCGAAAAAACCTTCGTACGCTCGCTTGGCGGCAGGCCCGCGCCGTTCGCTGATGTTGCCAGCATTGCAGACCTTGAGGCCGCTATTGCCGAACATGGCGCGCCCGCCATCGTGAAGACCCGGCGTGATGGTTATGACGGCAAGGGCCAGTGGCGCATTAATTCCACCGCTGGCATGGACGCTGCTGAGATTGGCAAGACCGCGCTGATCTACGAAGGTTTCATCAATTTCGAATGCGAGTTCTCCGTCATCCTTGTGCGCGGACGCAAAGGCGAGGTGCGCTTCTGGGATTCGACGCACAACACGCATGAGGATGGCATCCTTGCGCACAGCGTATTGCCTGCGCCCGCCATCGTGGGCGAACAAGTGGCAGAGGCGCGCGCGCTGGCGCAAAGAATCGCCGAAGAGCTAGGCTATGTCGGCGTGATGACTTGCGAGTTCTTTGCCACCAGCAAAGGGCCGGTGTTCAACGAAATGGCGCCGCGCGTGCACAATTCAGGCCACTGGACCATGGAAGGTGCTGTCACCAGCCAGTTCGAGAACCATGTACGCGCGATCTGCGGCTTGCCACTGGGCGACACGTCGAGCGTGTCTGGTGCGGTGGTGATGGACAACCTTATCGGCGAAGTCGCGCTGGATGTTGTCGGCCACCTGTCAGATCCGAAGGCGCACCTGCACCTTTATGGCAAGGCAGAGGCGCGCCCGGGCCGCAAGATGGGCCACATCACCCGCGTGGGCTGACCAATGAGCGATACTGAAGCCACCTCTGCTGACCGCAACGTCCTCTTCATCGTCGCGCGCGCCATCAATGGCTGCATCGCGAAGGATGGCGATGTGCCGTGGCAGATCAGCGCGGACCTCAAGCGGTTCAAGCGCCTGACCATGGGTAAGCCGATGGTGATGGGCCGCAAGACGTTCGACAGCCTGCCGGGCTTGCTTCCCGGTCGCCGCCATATTGTGCTCACGCGCGATGTAGACTGGTCAGCCGAAGGCGCAGAAGTCGCCAATTCAGCGGATGAAGCAATCGCGCTGTTGGGTGAAAGCGATTATTCGGTGATCGGCGGAGCGGAGATCTTCGCCCTGCTGGCCAACGAAGCAACGCACTGGGAAATCACCGAAGTCCATGAAGATACGGACGGTGATGTCTTCATGCCCGCACTCGACTCGACGGAATGGACCGAAACGGGCCGCGAGTGCTTCGAGGCTGCCGATGGCTGGCCGCCCTATGACTTCGTGACCTACGAGCGAACTGGCGGGCACGCGGAATGATCCGCAGGATCGGCCTCGGCCTGCTGGGGCTGTTGGCCGTGTCGGCCATCGCCTTCTTCGCCATCGCGCCGGGATGGGTCGAGCGGGATATGAACCGCATCGACCCCGCCAAGACCATTGACGTCAGCGCCGAAGCGCAGGCGCTGCATGACAGCCTCTCCATTGTGGATCTGCATGCCGATACACTGCTGTGGAAGCGCGATATGCTCGACCGCGCTGGCCGGGGCCATGTTGACCTGCCGCGACTGCAGGATGGCAATGTCGAACTGCAAGTCTTCTCCAGCGTCACCAAGACCCCGGCGGGCCAGAATTACGACAACAATGATGACAGCACGGACCGCATCACCCTGCTCGCCTTCGGCCAGTTGCAGCCCGTGCGCACATGGTTCTCGCTGACCGAGCGCACGCTCTGGCACGCCGAGAAGCTGGACCGGGCGATTGCCAAGTCTGACGGCCGCCTCATGGGCATTCATGACGAGGTTGATCTCGTTGTGCTGGAGGCGAGCCGAGCTTTTGATGAGCGCCCGGTTGGCGCGCTGCTCTCTGTCGAGGGCCTGCACAATCTCGAAGGCGATATCGGCAACCTCCAGCGACTTTACGACGCAGGCGTACGCATGGCGGGGCTGGCGCATTTCTTCGATAACGAGGTCGCAGGCTCCATGCACGGGGTGAACAGGGGCGGGCTCACCACAATGGGCCGCGCTGTCGTGCGCCAGATAGAGGACATGGGCATGGTGGTCGATATCGCCCATTGCAGCCACATCTGCGTGGCCGAAGTGCTGGCGATGGCGCGCCGTCCGGTCGTCTCCAGCCACGGCGGGGTGCAGGCGACTTGCGATGAAAACCGCAACCTCACCGATGAGGAGATTCGCGGCATTGCAGCCACCGGCGGCGTGGTCGGGATCGGCTATTGGGATGGTGCGGTGTGCGAAACCTCCCCCCGCGCCATTGCCCGCGCCATGCGCCACGTGCGCGACCTTGTCGGTATCGAGACCGTCGCGCTGGGCAGTGATTTTGACGGCACCGTCACCACGCCGTTTGACACCACCGGCCTTGCCCAGATCACGCAGGCGCTGATGGACGAAGACTTCACTGAAGACGAAATCCGCGCCGCAATGGGCGAAAACGCCATGCGCGTGCTTGCAGCCACGCTCTCACCCATGCAGGAAGCGCGCTGAATTATGCGCCTTGATCACAGAGACCCCGTTCCCGAAGCCTTGCGCGGTGCCATCGTGGCGCTGGGCAATTTCGATGGCTTCCACCTTGGCCACCAGCAAGTCGTGGCCGAAGCGGTGAACTGGGCGCGCGCCGAGGGGCGTCCGGCCATCGTCGCCACCTTCGATCCACACCCGGTGCGCCATTTCGCGCCGCATGTGCCGCCCTTCCGCCTCACCTCGCTGGACCAGCGGCAGGAACTGTTCGCTGCTGCAGGGGCGGACGCAATGCTGGTGTTCCATTTCGACGATGCGCTGGCGACAATGGAAGCCACGGACTTTGTCGCTCACCTCCTCGCTCGCCAGATCGGCGCGGCAGGCGTAGTGACGGGTGAGGACTTCACCTTCGGCAAAGCGCGCGGTGGCAACGTGCAGGTGCTGCGCGAGGTGGGAGCGCAAGTCGGCATGGAGGCGCAGCAAGTCAGCCCGGTGATGCATGGCGGACAAATCGTCTCCTCCAGCCGCATCCGCGACGCGCTGAAGGCTGGCGAATGCGAGATCGCTGCCGAATTGCTCACCCGCCCCTTCGCGATCCGCGCCGAAGTGATCCACGGAGACAAGCGCGGCCGCACCATCGGCTATCCTACCGCGAACATGGACCTCGGCCAGTACCTGCGCCCGCGTTTCGGCGTTTATGCCGTCTCCGCGCGCATCCCGGCGACAGGGCAGGAGCTGATCGGCGCCGCCAATATCGGCGTGCGCCCGATGTTCGATCCGCCCAAGGAACTGCTCGAACCCTTCTTCTTTGACTTTTCCGGTGACCTCTATGGCCAGCAGGTCGATGTCTCGCTGCGCCACTTCCTGCGCCCCGAAGCGAAGTTTGACGGGCTGGAGGCGCTGGTGGAGCAGATGGAGAAGGATTGCGGGAGAGCGCGCGACCTACTAAGCGGCGCCACGATATGAGCGATACAGATTCCAAGCGCGATTACCGGGACTCCGTCTTCCTGCCGAAGACCAATTTCCCCATGAAGGCCGGCCTGCCGCAGAAGGAGCCGGGCATCCTTGCGCGCTGGCAGGCCGAAAAGCTCTACGAAAAGCTGCGCGCCGCGCGTGAAGGGCGCGAAAAGTTCATCCTCCACGATGGCCCGCCCTATGCCAATGGCGACATGCACATCGGCCATGCGCTGAACCACATCCTGAAGGACATGGTGGTGCGCACGCAGAGCCTGCTCGGCAAGGATGCGCCCTATGTTCCCGGCTGGGACTGCCACGGCCTGCCCATCGAATGGAAGGTGGAAGAGCAGTACCGCAAGAAGAAGCTCAACAAGGACGAGGTACCGGTCGAGGAATTCCGCGCCGAATGCCGCGCCTATGCCCGCCACTGGGTGGATACGCAGCGCGAACAGCTGAAGCGCCTCGGCATCAACGGCCGCTGGGACAAGCCTTACCTCACCATGGATTTCCATGCCGAGGCGACGATTGTCACCGAACTGCTTAAGTTTGCCGAAAGCGGCCAGCTCTATCGCGGCGCCAAGCCGGTGATGTGGTCGCCCGTTGAAAAAACGGCGCTGGCCGAAGCCGAAGTCGAGTATGAAGATATTACCTCGACGCAGATCGACCTGGCGTTTGAAATCACCGATTGCCCGAACGTGCCTGAACTGGTCGGCGCGCATGCCGTGATCTGGACGACCACACCGTGGACGATCCCGGTGAACCAGGCTTTGGCCTATGGGCCGGATGTTGAGTATGTCGTACTCCGATTGAATTGGGATGCCCGAGACAACGAAGAGACACGAGAATTCCCGAGCCTCGTGTTGATCGCCAGAGAGTTGATCGACAGCTTCTGCGCTCGCGCGCAAGTTGGTGGTTGGGAAGAAGTTTGGGCGGGCAAAGGTTCCGACCTCGCCGGAACCGTCGCCCGCCACCCGATGCACCACCTTGGCGGGTTCTATGCCGAGCCGCGCCCCTTCCTGCCGGGCGATTTCGTCACCACGGACAGCGGCACCGGCCTCGTGCATATGGCGCCGGACCATGGCGAGGACGATTTCGACCTGTGCAAGGCCCACAGGATCAATCCGAAATTCGTCGTCGATGCAGGCGGTCTCTACAAGGATGATTGGCTGTGGCTGGGTGCGGACGATCTGGATGCCGATGGCAAGCCGCGCCGCCGTTCGGTCATCAACCCCAATTTCAACGCGCCTGCCGGGCCGATTTGTTCGGACCTGCGGGCTGTCGGCGCGCTGCTATCGGCAGACAAGTTCGACCATTCCTATCCGCACAGCTGGCGCTCGAAGGCCAAGGTTATCTATCGCTGCACGCCGCAATGGTTCGTGCCGATGGACAAGCCGATTGCGCCTTTCGAATATCCGTTAGCCGTGCCCGATGCCATCGGCGGCGCGCTCGCCATCGCGACCGATGCGAAGGACACAGCCACCCTTCGCGAAACCGCACTGAAGGCACTCGCCGAAACACGCTTCGTCCCCGAAAAGGGCCGCCGCCGCATCGGATCGATGGTCGAAGGTCGTCCGGACTGGGTGCTGTCCCGCCAGCGCGCATGGGGCGTGCCGATCACGCTGTTCGTTACCCGTGAGACGGGCGAGTATCTGTGCGACCGCCAGGTGAACGAGCGGATCATCGCCGCCGTGCGCGAGAAGGGCGTGGACGCCTGGTCTGACGAAGCCGCGCAAGACCTGCTCGGCCCCGATTACGACATCGCCGATTACGAACGCATCGTCGACATCCTCGACGTGTGGTTCGATTCCGGCTCGTCCCACGCTTTCGTGCTCGAAAGCGACGAATGGCCCGAGCTTTCCAGCCCGGCGGACCTCTACCTCGAAGGGTCAGACCAGCATCGCGGCTGGTTCCAGTCCTCCTTGCTCGAAAGCTGCGCCACCCGTGGCCGCGCGCCTTACAAGGCAGTGCTGACCCACGGCTTCACCATGGCGGCGGACGGGCGCAAGATGTCCAAGTCCATCGGCAATACCGTCGATCCAAACAAGGTGATGGAAGAATACGGCGCGGATATCATCCGCCTGTGGGCGCTCTCGGTCGATTTCACCGAGGACCACCGCATCGGGCCGGAAATCCTGAAGGGCGTGGCGGACCAGTATCGCAAGCTGCGCAATACCTTCCGCTACATGCTCGGCGCGCTGGGTGATTACGACCCCGCAGAGGCGGTGGACGCGGGCGACATGCCAGAGCTCGAGCGCTACATGCTCGCGCTGCTGGGCGATCTCGATGCCAAGATGAAACAGGCTGTCGCTGACTTCGACTTCAACGCCTACACCCGCGCGCTGATCGACTTCTGCAACGAGGACCTGTCGGCCTTCTTCTTCGATATCCGCAAGGACCGCCTCTATTGCGACCATGCGGAAGACCTTGAGCGCCGCGCCTATCGCACCGTGCTCGACGTGATGTTCCACGCCCTCATCCGTTATGCCGCGCCGGTGCTGGTGTTCACGGCAGAGGAAGTGTGGGGATCGCGCTATCCCGATGGCGGCGAGAGCGTACACCTTGCCGAATGGCCCGAAGTGCCGAATGCAAGCGCAGACCTTGCTCGCTGGCAAGCGTTGCGCTTATTGCGCGAAAGCGTGACAGAAGCGATCGAACCGCTGCGCCGGGAAAAGACGATCCGCTCCAGCCTTGAAGCGGTGGTAACCGTGCCTGCCAAGGCCATTCCGGAAGGCTTCAGCAACGAAGACCTCGCCGAATTGTTCATTTCCGGCGCGGTATCGCGCGGCGATGGCGATACCGTCAGCGTCAAAAAGTCAGTCGATGCCAAGTGCGGCCGCTGCTGGCGCCTGCTGCCCGAAGTCACCGAGGATGGCGACCTGTGCAGCCGCTGTGACGATGTCGTCACCCGCTTGGATAGCGCTGCGTGAGCGGGCTTTTCACCAAGGCCCGGATACTCGGGCTGGGTTTTGCACTTGTTCTCTTTGCCGCAGACCGCTGGGTGAAGGACTTCGTAGTCAACACGCTCGGGCTGGACCAGGTGGGTGAGCAGCACCTGCTGCTGCCCTTCTTCGATTTCACCCGCGTCAACAATTACGGCGTTTCGCTGGGCATGTTTCAGGCTACCAGCATGGAGATGCGCTGGATACTGGTGGGCGTAACCGCCCTGATCGCGCTGGGTGTATTCGCCTGGATCCTGCGCGAGGTGAACAAGTGGGACATTGCCGCGCTATCAATGATCCTTGGTGGAGCGCTGGGCAATATCTATGATCGCTACAGCTATGGCTATGTCGTGGACTTTGCCGACTTCCACATCGGCAGCTTCCGCCCCTTCATGATTTTCAACCTCGCTGATGCAGCAATTACCATTGGTGTGGTGATTCTGCTTGCCCGCGCCTTGTTCATACGCGAGAAACCCGCCACAGAGCAGGACAAGACCTGAGCGGACTTTCCCGCGGAAGAGAGAATTTGATGCGTCATTCCACCCGGATCCTTGCCGTCATCGGCACCGCCGCACTTCTGGCTGGTTGCAGCAGCAACCTGATTTCCAGCCGTGACCGGCCTGATGAATTCGCCGTGCAGCGCCAAGCTCCGCTGGTAATCCCGCCTGATTTCCAGGTTGTGCCCCCTGCCCCTGGCGCGCCGCGCCCGGCAGAAGGCACCGCCGCACAGCAGGCGCTGGAAGCATTGTTCCCGGCAGCACAGCGCAGCGCAGTAGAAACCAGCGCCCTCCAGCGGGCCGGTGAAGCCGAAGTCTCGATCCGTTCGACCATTGGTGACCCCGCCACCTACACGGTGGACAAGGGCGCCACGACCCGCACCATCATCGCTGCCCCGGAAGGCGACGGTCAGGCTGCGCAGGCCGTTATTCCGAGCTGATTTATTGTTTCATGAACTCGCAGCCGCGGGTTCATGAAACAAACTTGCTCACCAGCAGCTTGTCTATTCTCCGTCCATCCATGTCGATCACTTCGAAGCGCCAGCCTTGTTCGGTGAAGAACTCGCCTTCGCTGGGCAGTTTCTTGAGCATGAAGAGCACGTAACCCGCCGCCGTGGCAAATTCGCGGTGGTCGGGCAGATCGATATCGAACTGTTCTGCCAATGCATCTGCAGGCAATGCGCCTGACACCAGCATTGATCCATCCGCCCGCTCGACGATCATCGGCTCGTCATCTTCGTCCTGGTGGCTGGCGAAGCTGCCGGCAATCGCGGAAAGCAAGTCTGCCGTGGTGACGATACCGTCAAGATGGCCGTATTCATCATGCACCATGGCCATGCCACTGCCTGACTGCTGGAGTACGCGCATTGCATCCATCGCATCGAGTTGGTCCGGCAAGACCTCGGCCTTGCGCACAAGGTCTGCCAGCACGATGCGCTCACCTGCGACTTGCCGCGCAAGCAGTTCGCGCACCTTGATTACGCCGAGCACCTTGTCCACGGATCCATCGGCCACCGGCAGCAGAGAGTGACGCGAGCGCGCGACGACGGCGAACATTGCCTCCTCACCCGCTTCGGAATCGATCCAGTCAAGCTCTGTACGCGGGGTCATCAGTTCACGCACCGGCTTTTCAGCCAGCTTCATGATGCCGGAAAGGATCGCGCGTTCCTGCTCCTCAATCAGTCCGGAATGGGTGGCGTCAGCAAAGATCATGTGCAGTTCCTGCGCGGTCAGCCCTTGTTCACCACGATGGCGAATGCCGATGAGACGCATCACGAGGCTGGATGAACTGTCGAGCAACCATACGAACGGCGCGGCAACGCGGGCCAGCAGGTCCATCGGCCGCGCCATGATCAGGGCAACCGGATAGGCCGCACGCAATGCGAGCTGCTTGGGCACCAGCTCACCCACCACAAGGCTGAAGAATGTTGTGAGCACGATCACCAGCACGAAGCCCGTGGTCTGCGCCACTTCCGGATCCATCCCCATGGCTTCAAAACGCTCAGCAACCGGGCCGCCAAGCGTGGCGCCGGAAACGGCACCGGCAATAATGCCGATGAGCGTAATGCCGATTTGCACGGTGGAGAGGAACTTACCGGGGTCCTGCGCCAGCTTCAGAGCGATGCGAGCGCTCGAACTTCCCTTTTCGGCCGCAACACGCAGCTGAGACTGGCGCGCGGAAACAATCGCGAGTTCTGACATGGCGAACACACCATTGAGGACGATCAAGCCTGCCAGAGCGGCGAAATAATGCCAGGGAAAGGGTGCCATGGAAAAACCTGCGCTAGCAGATTCGACACGCAAGTCTAAGAATAATGCTGTGGGTTATTCGGAACGCCAAACGGCTGAGCGCGTTATATCGGCCAGTAAACGTTCATGTTTCGCGATCTAGCCTATAGGCAGAGAGGAATTGTTATGATAAAGAAATCCCGCATTCTCGTTTCCGCTATCGCGTCGGTTTCGCTGCTTTCGCTTGGCGCTTGCGTCACCGATCCGAACACTGGCGAGCAGAAGATTTCGCGCACTGCCATTGGCGGCGTGGGTGGTGCTGGCCTCGGCTACCTGCTTGGCGGCCTCATCGGCGGCAAGACTGCCCGTATCGTGGGCGCGGGTATCGGCGCAGCAGCTGGCGGCTACGTGGGCTACAACATGGACCAGCAGATCCGCGAACTGGATGAAGCCACTGCCGGCACCGGCGTCGACGTGACCGAAACGCCTGAAGGCGACGGCATCCTCCTCAACCTGCCTGACGTGACCTTCGCGGTCGATTCCACCGCGATCAGCCCGCAAATGCGCGAAGTTCTGGACGATGTCGCCGCGAGCATGATCCAGTATCCCAACTCGCTGATCGACGTGATGGGCCACACCGATTCTACCGGCAGCGAGCAATACAACCTCGACCTTTCGAAACGTCGCGCCGAATCGGTTGCGAACTTCCTCATCTCGCGCGGGGTTGCCCGCTCCCGCATCGAAACGCTTGGTTATGGCGAGTCCTATCCGATCGCAGATAACTCCACCGAAGCCGGCCGTTCGCAGAACCGCCGCGTGGAAATCCGCATCACCCCGATTACCGAGGCAGACGTTAACGCTGCCTATTAGTAAGGTTAGGCCAGTCCATTCGGCCTGACCCAACCTCGCTTTCGGAACCGTTTTGTTGCGCGATTAGAAGCCGTTCACCGGCACTCACAGCCAAGGCAAGCGCGGGTGATCAGCCTTCGCTCACGATCTGTGCTGCCCGGCCCGAGAGCCGCTCCACCGCATCACCATGGATGGCAGGCGCGCTGACCAGCAGGCCAAAGGCACGCGGGTCAGGCTTGTTGTAGGCGAGCGGCTTGCCAAAAGCATCTGTCACACGGGCGCCCGCCTCGCGCGCGATAAGCGTGGCGGCGGCGACATCCCATTCAAATCCCCAGCGCAAGGTGGCGAGCAGGTCCGCCCGGTCATCAGCCACCATGGCGATCCTGAGCGCGATGGAATTGGGCTTTTCAACCAGCGAAAGATCCTTGTCTTCCTTGGCCAACGCATCAGCGGGCACGCGTGCACCTGCAAACTCGCGCCGCTTGCTGGCAGAAATATCCACCCCGTTGAGCCGCGCGCCAGTGCCTGCGGTGGCGGACCATACCTCTCCGCGCGCCGGGGCAACCAAAAGGCCGATCAGCGGGCGGCCTGCGCTCACCAGGGCCACCGAAACCGCCCAGCCAGTCTTTCCGCGCAGGAAATCGCGCGTGCCGTCGATCGGATCGACTACCCAGATCAGGTCCTTCCCGAGACGCGATGGCTCGTCCGCGGTTTCTTCCGAGAGCCATCCTGCTGCAGGCAGCAAACGGCCAAGCTCCTGCTTCAGGAAGCCATCAACCTCGACATCCGCCGCGCAGACAGGGCTGTTTCCGCCCTTGTCCCAGCTTTCTACCTGGTGGCCATCGCCGGGCCATTGCCGCTTGGCAATCCGGCCCGCTTCCACGCAGATATCCCTAAGGCGAAATCGATCAATCATGGCTCGATCCCGTGGTATCGAGAATGGTGCATTGCAAGCAAGCCGCGATGATGCTTAAGCGCACTTTCTCCTCTCCCTTTTTTGCTCAAAGGTTTCTTCACCGATGAACATCCATGAATACCAGGCCAAGGAACTCCTTGCGAAATTCGGTATCGGCGTACCTGCTGGCCATGCCGCGCTGACGGTTGAAGACGCGGTCGCCGGGGCAAAGGAACTGCCCGGCCCGCTCTATGTGGTGAAGGCGCAGATCCACGCCGGTGGCCGCGGCAAGGGCAAGTTCAAGGAACTGGGCCCGGATGCCAAGGGCGGCGTGCGCCTCGCCAAGAGCATTGAGGAAGTCGAAGCCAACGCCAAGGAAATGCTCGGCAATACCCTCGTCACCGTGCAGACGGGCGAAGCCGGCAAGCAGGTCAACCGCCTCTACGTGACCGATGGCGTTGATATCGCCAAGGAATATTACCTTTCCATGCTGGTTGACCGTGCATCGGGCCGCATCGCCATGATCGTTTCCACCGAAGGCGGTATGGATATCGAGGAAGTTGCACATTCCACGCCCGAGAAGATCACCACCATCACCATCGATCCGGCCACCGGCTTCATGCCGCACCATGGGCGCGCGATGGCTTTCGCATTAAAGCTGACGGGTGACCTCAACAAGCAAGCACAGAAGCTGGCGAAGCAGCTCTACACCGCTTTCGTGGCGCTGGATTGCGACATGCTGGAAATCAACCCACTGGTGGAAACCGAGGACGGTAACCTGCTCGTCCTCGACACCAAGATGAGCTTCGACTCGAATGCGCTTTATCGCCACCCTGACGTGGAAGCGATGCGTGACGAGAGCGAGGAAGACGCGATGGAAGTGGAAGCTTCCAAGTATGACCTGGCCTATATCAAGCTCGATGGCGATATCGGCTGCATGGTCAACGGTGCAGGCCTTGCCATGGCGACGATGGATATCATCAAGCTGAACGGCTCCTTCCCTGCCAACTTCCTCGACGTAGGCGGCGGCGCGACCACGGAGAAGGTGACGGCTGCCTTCAAAATTATCCTGTCCGACCCGGCAGTGAAGGGCATCCTCGTCAACATCTTCGGCGGCATCATGCGCTGTGACACGATCGCCGAGGGCATCGTGGCCGCAGCCAAGGAAGTGGACCTTTCCGTGCCGCTGGTTGTTCGCCTTGAAGGCACCAACGTACAGCAGGGCAAGGACATCCTCGCCAATTCCGGCCTGCCGATCGTACCGGCAGAAGATCTTGGCGATGCCGCGAAGAAGATCGTGGCTGAGGTCAAGCAGGCCGCCTGATCCTGATCGAATGGCCCCGGCGCGATCGGCCGGGGCCGTCAGATCACTTGCAGGATCGCATGCAGCATCACACCGACGAGCCCGCCCACCAGCGTGCCGTTAATGCGGATGAACTGCAGGTCGCGCCCCACTGCACCTTCCACGCGGTTGGTAATTGTCTGCGCATCCCAGCCCTTCACCGTGTCTGACACCAGTCGCACGATCTGTTCACCATAGCGCTGCGCCACGCCCACGGCGGTGCGGCGAGCGAGGCGATTGACCTGCATCTGCAGCGCCGGGTCGCTGCGCAAGGTCTCGCCGAGCTCACGGATGCTCAAGCCCAGCTGGCCTTGCATCGCAGCATCGGGATTGCGCGCCATGTCGATCAGCGAGCGGCGCAGCCTTTCCCAGATGCCCATCCACCATTCGGCGAGCGCCGGATTGGCGAGCAGGCCTGCCTTGGCTTGCTCCACCTTTGCGCGCAGCAGGGGATCGTGCTGCAAGTCCTGCGCAAATTTGGCGAGACCTTCCTCGGCCTTGTTACGCAAGGGGTGTTCGGGGTCGACGAGGATTTCGGCGAGCAGCTTGTAGAGGCCATCGAGCACTGAGTTCGAGAGCCGTTCATCAAGGCCCGTCCAGCGCAGCAGGGCGTTGGCGCGCTGCTGGATCATCTGGCGGACCACCTCCTCATTGTCTTCCAGCGTCAGCCCGGCCCAGCGCACCATGCCATCGATCAGCGGACGGTGACGATTATCAGCCATGGCGGATTCGAGCATCTTGCCCAGCAGCGGGGAAACCTCGATCTTCTCCGCCTGCCGCGCAAGGCCTGAGCGCACCTGGTTGCCGAGCCGTTCCGGATCGAGCGATTCGAGCAGATCGACCATCAGTTCCACCGCCCCGGCACGCACCCGGCCAAGGTCGCCCTCGCGCCGGTCGACAAGGAAATTGCCCGCGCTCCTTGCCAGGTTCATGTCCCGCATGCGCCGCGCCACGACGTGCGGCGTGAGGAAGTTGCGCCTGAGGAAGTCCGCCATGGTATCGGCGATGCGGTCCTTGTTCCTCGGGATGATCGCCGTGTGCGGGATCGGGATGCCCAGCGGGTGGCGGAACAGCGCCGTCACCGCAAACCAGTCTGCCAGCCCGCCAACCATCGCCGCTTCGGCAAAGGCCATCACGTAGCCCCAGGCAGGGTGCACATCTTCCTGGCTGTGGGCCAGCGCGAAAAGGCCCGCCATGGCCACCAGCATCAGCGTGGCGATGATGCGCATGCGGCGCGCACGGTCAGTTTCCACCAGCGGCCGGGTCTCATGATTGCCGGGGGGCCTGCTGGCGGGGGTGCTATCAGAAGGCTTTTCTGTCACGCCCTTGCGCCCCGTCACTCGGCGGGTGCTGCCTCCGTTGAGCGGCCGTGTTCATCACCCGGCTTGTAGGTCAGGAAACTGTCACGCAGCCACGGGCCGAGGCGCTTCTCCAGCCCGTCTGCAAGGCTGAAGCCTGCCGGAACGATCAGCAGCGTGAGCAGGGTCGACAGGGTGAGGCCGCCGATCACAACAGTGCCCATCGGCGCGCGCCACGCAGAGTCGCCCGAAAGCGAGATCGCCGTGGGGATCATGCCCGCCGTCATGGCGACAGTAGTCATCACGATCGGTTGGGCGCGCTTGTGGCCGGCCTCGATAATCGATTCGAATTTTGTCTTGCCGGTTCCCATTTCCTCCAGCGCGAAGTCGATCAGCAGGATCGAGTTCTTGGCCACAATGCCCAGCAGCATCAACATGCCGATGAACACCGGCAGCGACAACGGCTGGTCCACCGCCCACAGCAGCAGGAAACCACCGAGGGGAGCAAGGAACAGCGAGCCCATATTGACCAATGGCGACACGAGCCTGCGGTAGAGCAGCACCAACACCGAAAACACCAGCAGCAAGCCGGTGATCACAGCGGTCACGAAGTTGCTCAACAGGTCCTGCTGCCATTCGTCCGCGCCAACAGGTGCTTCTGTCACGCCACTGGGCAGGTCCTGCAGGATCGGAAGTCTCTGAATCGCACTATAGACATCACCGCGGGCAACACCGTCTGCCACGTCCACGCCCACGAAGACACGGCGGCTCTGGTTGTAACGCTCAATCGAAGCAGGGCCCATGCCGAAGGAGATATCCGCCACACGGCTCAATGGAACGGAACCGCCCGATGCAGTCGGCACCGGCAGGTTCTGAATGGTGGCAACGTCCCGACGATCATTCTCAGCAAGGCGCACCCGGATGGGTATCTGCCGATCGGACAGCGAGAACTTGGCGGCGTTCTGGTCAATATCGCCCAGAGTCGCGATGCGAATAGCTTGCGAGAGGGCCTGCGTGCTTACGCCAAGGCTGGCAGCAAGATCCTCACGCGGCTCGATCAGCAATTCCGGGCGCTGCAGGTCATAGTCAATACGCGGCGCGACGGCGCCCTCCACAGTCGCCATCTGCTCCACAAGAATATTGGCGGCTTCGTTAAGCTTCGCCGGATCCGAACCGGACAGCAGAATCGAAATCTCGCGGCCGGTCCCGCCGCCCGGCTGCTGACTCTGGAAATTGATGCGCGCATCGGGGATCGCCTGCAGCACCGGCGTCATCGCGCGTTCGAATTCCTGGCTTGTGCGCACGCGATCTTCACGCAGCACCAGGCTGATCCGGCCAGAGCCTTCGTTGGCCACGCCAAGCGCAAGCGCCACTTCCTGTTCCTGCCGCAGGATCTCGGTCACACGGTCAACCACGGCCTCAGTCTGCTTCAGCGTGGTTCCCGGAACCATGGAGATGGTAATCCGCGAGGAATCGGTGTCGCTGTTCGGGAAGAACTGCTGCGGCACGTTCATGGCAATCATCACCGAAAAGGCGAGCGAGCCGGTGCCGAGCAGCACCATCCAAACCCGGTGATCGAGAAAGCGGATACGGATGCGCGCCATGCGGTTGAGGAACCACTGGCTGAAGCCCTTGCCGCCCACCATGGTGAGCGCGGTGAGCGGCCATTTGAGCAGCAGTGGCGCAAGCCATGCGGCAATACCGGCGATGACCACTACACCAGCCATCATCACCAGCGTGATCAGGAAGGCGATGAAGTGGCCCAATCCGTCAGGCAGGAACGGCATGAAGCCGTGCCAGAAGTCGAGATCGACCAGCTGGCCCAGCGGCGTAGAGAATACGAGATAGAGCGCCCCCATCGCACCCGCGATAGACACAAGCCCCAGCAAGATGAACAGCGGCGTGCCGAACAGGCCGTATTGCCAGTGGAACGGCACACGTCCGATTTGCGCCAGCCGCTGGCGATAGTCGTCCTGGTCAAGCGACCAGTTTAGCACCTTCATGTAAAGGTCCATCAGGCGTCCTTCGCCGTGTGCGGCGTGGCCCTTCGCCTTCAGGAAATAGGCCGCGATCATCGGCGTTATCATGCGCGCCACGGCAAGCGACATCACCACCGAGACGACAACGGTGCCGCCAAAGTTCTTGAAGAACTGGCCCGATACGCCCGGCATCATCGCCACAGGCAGGAACACGGCCACGATACACGAGGTGGTCGCAACAACCGCAAGGCCAATCTCGTCCGCCGCATCGATACTAGCCTGGTATGCGCTCTTGCCCATGCGCATGTGGCGCACGATGTTCTCGATCTCCACAATGGCATCGTCAACAAGGACACCTGCCACCAGTCCGAGTGCGAGCAGCGACATGGTGTTGAGCGTGAAGCCCATCATGTCCATGAACCAGAAGGTGGGGATGGCAGACAGCGGGATGGCCAGCGCAGCAATGATCGTTGCGCGCCAGTCCCGCAGGAACAGGAACACCACCACAACCGCCAGCAGCGCACCTTCGATCAGCAGCGCCATGGAGCTTTCATACTGGGCGCGGGTATAGTCCACCTCGGTGTAAAGGCGGGTGAACTTGATGCTGGGGTTCGCTTCCTCGATCCCGCGCAGAACTTCCACCGCCTCGTCATAGACGCGCACGTCGGATTCGCCGCGGGCACGCGTGATCGAGAAGGTGACGACTTGCCGGCCATCGACCTTGGCGACGGTGGTGATTTCACCATAGCTATCCGTCACGCGGGCGATATCAGCCAGCTTCACGCTTCGGCCTGCTCCCAGCGAAATCTGCGTCTGCGAGAGTTCGTAGGCACTGGCGGCATTTCCCAGGACGCGAACCGACTGGCGCGAGCCGGCGATTTCCGCCTGCCCGCCTGCCGCGTTCACATTGAGCTGGCGCAGCGCGGAATTGACCTGGCTGGCGGTGACGCCGAGCGCCTGCATCTTGCCGGGTTCAAGGATCACGAGGATTTCGCGATCGACACCGCCGCTGCGGCTCACTTCAGCAAGGCCGGGAACGGTCAGCAGCGCCTTTGTAATGGTGTCGTCAATATACCAGCTCAGTTCCTCGATGGTCATGTCCTGCGCGGCAACGCCAAAGGACACGATCGGCTGCGAGCTGGTCTGCTGCTTGATCACGCGCGGTTCGAGGATGCCGTCCGGCAACTCGCCCCGAATATTGTCGATCTCGCTCTTCACCTCGTTCACCGCTTCGGCGATGTCCGTCCCAAGGGCGAATTCGATGCGGGTGAAGGAACTGCCTTCAGACGCGGTCGAGTTGATGTTCTCGATCCCGTCGAGCGTCTGCACCGCCGCTTCCACCCGCTGCGTGATCTGGTTCTCGACTTCGGGCGGCGCGGCACCTGGCTGCGAGATGATCACCTGCACCACCGGGAACTCAATATCCGGCTGGTCCTGGATATCCATGTCCTGGAAAGCCATGACACCAGCGATCATCAGGCCCACGAAAGCCAGGATCGGGACGATCGGGTTGCGGATCGACCAGGCAGAGAGATTGCGGAAATTCATATACCGGGCCTCAGTTGGCGTCGTCGCCTTCGAGGACCGGTTCCACGGTCTCGCCGAATGTCAGGAAGCCGCCCGCGCGTGCGACAATCCGTTCGCTGCCGTCGAGACCGGAATCGATCACGATGCCACCGTCGGTAATAAGGCCCAGCGTTACGGCGCGGCGCTCGATCTGGTTGTCACCGTTGACGATCATCACGTAGCTGCCTTGCGCGTCAGTCAGGATAGCGCTTTCCGGCAAACGCGGAGCAACCACCGCGCCACTGTTCAGCTCAATCGATGCGAAGCCGCCCGGGCGCAGTGCCGGATCATAGGAAAGCGCGCAACGCGCGGTGCCCTGACGGGTCTGTTCGCTGATCGTCGGGCTCTTCTGCCAGACCTGACAGGTAAAGCTCCGCTCCGTGCCCACGGGCACCACCGTGCCGCTCGCGCCGAGGGGGATATTGCCAAGCTCGGTCTCGCCGATCTGGGCGAGCAATTCCATCTCGCCGCCTCGGGCAATGGAAAAGAGCACGCCTGACCCGCCGCCGACCACCTGGCCGGGTTCGACATTGCGTTCAAGCACGAGGCCCGCCGCCGGGGCTACGATATTGAGCTGGGCATTGCGCGCCTGACGTTCACCCAGCTGCGCTTCGGCCACGCGCACACGGGCAACAGCCGCGTCGCGCGTGGCGGTGAGCCGGTCAATATCGGCTTGGCTGACGAAGCCGCGCTCAACCAACAGCAACGCGCGATCAAGGTTGGCCTGCGCCAGTTCGGCATCTGCGCGGGACACTTCGATCTGGGCAGCGGCACTTGCGGTCTGCTGGATCTGCACCGAGCGGTCAATCACGGCAAGGATCTGACCAGCATTGACCCAGTCGCCCGCCTCGACGGGAACCGAAACCACGCGACCTCCTTCGCCGACCACGCCAACGGGCATTTCGCGGCGGGCGGCCAGCGTGCCGGTGGCATTAATGATGCCAGCATAGGTTCCCTGCCCGGGGCTGATGACGGTCACAGTCGGAACCGTAGCATTTCCGGGCGCGCCGAAAGCCGGCTCATCCTGGCCGCCGCTGACGAGCAGCGCAACCACAGCCATGCCGGCGACAGCAATCGCGATTGCGATGAGGATCAGCTTCTTGCGGGACACGGCGCCATCTTCAGCATCCATGCCAGCTGCGGAGCCATGTTCGCCCTCGCCTGCAAGATCCATCCGGGTTTCGTAATTCATGCGCACTTTCTGCCCTGATTGCTTGGTCTGTCGGATGCACTTGCAGCTTTCACACAAGCGACACCATGCGTACGGACCGCATTTAGCGCGGCCCATATACCCTTGTCGTTACCACCGCAACGAAGCCATCGGCCAAGAACTGACCCTTCCCGACCAATGTTGCCTGCAACATATAGAAAAGGGCCAGAAACGTGCGGTTTCCAGGCCTTTTTGCCAAATTGTATCTTTTTGTCAGCCTCGGCCTAATGCCGTAGCGTGGCGGGTATTCGCCTCAACGAACCCGGCCACGCTGGATCAGGTTGGCGATACCCAGCAGCAGTACCGCGCCGACAATGGCAATAACCAAGCCCGTGAGCGAGAATTCCTGCACGCTTCCGCCAATGCCTAGCAGCGGGCCAACAATCATGTTGCCGACCACCGAACCGATGCAGCCAACAACGATATTCCAGAAGATGCCCATGGACGCATCGCGGTTCATCACCTTACTCGCCAGCCAACCAGCGACACCGCCCACGATCAGTGCAACAATCCAACCCATTACCTGTCTCCTCCTGCTTGCGGGCAACGACGCTCTTACCTCCCTCAAACGAGGCGCGAGCAAGAACATGCGCCAGAAGCGGGCAATAGTCCAAAAGTTACGGAAAACAGCTGAACTGGGGCGCCGGCGGACATAGAAAAGGCCGGAAATCCATGGAGGATCCCGGCCTTTCTGATCGTTATCGCAAGCAGATCAGTATTTCAGCTGGCGCTCATAGAGATCGCGGTAATGCTGGATACGAGTGACACGCAGGACTTGCATGCCTGAACGATCGACTGCGCGCTGCCAGCTGGCGAATTCCTCCAGCGTCAGGCCGTAACGGTCGAGCACTTCATCAATCGTCAGCAGGCCACCATTAACCGCGGCAACGACTTCAGCCTTGCGGCGCACGACCCAGCGCTTCGTCGAAGGCGGCGGAAGGTCGGCGAGAGTCAGCGGCTCACCAAGCGGGCCAATGACCTGTGCGGAGCGGATATTCTGGTTTTCAATCATGCATTTCCTCGGGAGGCTGGCTTGTCGGCGCTGTGTGCGGCACCATTACTGAGCCAGTCCCCTTTGCCATTGGCTGAAACATCAGGGTTAACGGCTTCTTTGCCTTGCTGGCTTGAAGCAAGGCAGCTGGCAAAGCCAGCATCGAAACTGGCCCTGGACTGATGGTTTTCGCGACCCAACGAAGTGCGCAGGTCACGCGCAGCTTCCAGCCGTGCACGAAGGTCTGCCCAGGACAGTTCCCGTAGTTGCGCGGACTGGCCCGATTCCCCTTGGCAGGCGTGCCCTTGAGGGGCAAAGGGTGGTTTTCCTTCGAACATGACAGCCCTTTTAAACCAGCAACCGTCAACAACCGGTAAAACCGCGTTTAACCACATATTGACGGGTCGGCGGAGCAATTGGCCTCTGGCAAACGGGCGTGTATGGGGCGCGCATGGACTCTGTTCGCTCCGCAATAAACTCGGCTGACGCCGAAGCCCTGTTCGACTTGCCGCGTCCTGCGGCCGAGTGTCGCATCGTCGTCGCCATGTCCGGCGGGGTGGACAGCTCGGTAGTGGCGGCCCTTGCTGCTGCAAGTGGTGCAGAAGTGATTGGAATTACCTTGCAGCTCTATGACTATGGGGCAGCAACAGGTCGCAAGGGCGCGTGCTGCGCGGGCGACGATATTCGCGATGCACGGCAAGTTGCGGATCGACTCGGCATCGCACATTATGTTTATGACCATGAAAGCGCCTTTCGCGAGGAAGTGGTCGAAACCTTCGCAGACGAATATCTCGCCGGACGCACGCCAATCCCCTGCATCCGCTGCAACATGGGGCCCAAGTTTACCGATCTCTTGCGTATGGCGCGCGAACTGGGGGCAGATTGTCTCGCCACCGGCCATTACGTGCGGCGCGTGGGCAGCGGCGCTGATGTGGAACTGCACCGCGCCCTCGATCCGGCGCGTGACCAGTCCTACTTCCTCTTTGCCACCACCAGTGAGCAGCTCGATTACCTGCGCTTTTCGCTGGGCGGAATGCCCAAGCAGGAAGTGCGCCGGATTGCCGAGGCTTTCGGGCTGGCCGTCGCCGCCAAGCCGGACAGCCAGGATATCTGTTTCGTCCCCGATGGCGACTATACCAAGATCGTGAAGGCGATGCGTCCTGAAGGCGGGCGGGCGGGCAAGATCGTCCATGCCGAAACCGGCGAAGTATTGGGCGAGCACCCTGGGATCATCCACTATACAGTTGGCCAGCGGCGCGGGCTGGAGATCGGCGGCTTGCCGGAACCGGTCTATGTCGTGGAGCTCGATGCACAGAGCGCCGAAGTGCGTGTCGGCCCCAAACGTATGCTGGCAGTGGGCGCCGCGACCATTATAAAAACCAACCGGATTGGCCCAATGCCCAACGGTGGCCTTACCGTCAAGGTCCGCTCACTATCGAAGGCGGTACCGGTGGTGCTTGAGGGCGAACTGGGCGGCGAGGCGAGCTGCACAATCCGCTTTACCAGCCCGGAGTTC
The DNA here is from genome assembly GCA_964645635.1 of uncultured Sphingomonadaceae bacterium. Lineage (GTDB taxonomy): Bacteria > Pseudomonadota > Alphaproteobacteria > Sphingomonadales > Sphingomonadaceae > Alteraurantiacibacter. The sequence goes on from CAZYAL010000019.1 coordinate 31,008, forward strand.
GGCGTCGCACCGGGGCAGGCGGCAGTAATCTATTCCGAAGACCGCGTGGTTGGCGGCGGCTGGATCGAGGAAACCTCGAGCAGTTGATCACGGGCTTACTGGTCCCACGGATCGAGCATGCAGCCAAAGCCTTCACGATAGCGTGCGGAACTGCTGGAAACGAGCGGGACATAGGCGGTGACGGACTGATCGTCCTCGTCGTCAGACAAGAAGACAGTTTCCATGCCTGGCACGAAGTCACCCTTGCAGCTGGAAAGTTCGCGGCCCGCAACATAGCGGCACGAACACGCGGTCTTCGCGCCAAAAGCAGTGGCAGCACGCGCCTGCCCACGCATGTTGTTGCCCCAGTACCAGTACGCAGCGGCACCGGCTGCGAGCAGCGCCAGCAGCGTGGTGCCCCAGCGACCCTTGCCGCCTCTACCTCCTTGTTTTGCTGTTGCCATTTTTGCCTGCCTGCTTGATTAGAGCGCCCGGAATGAAACGCCTGTCGCTCCCTAGCCTTGCCGCCATGCTCACGCCAAGCCTCTTGGCGCTTGGCGTTTTGTCGGCATGCGGTCAGGACGGCCCTGCGCAGCCCCCCCCGCTGCCCGAAGGTGCACTGGAAGCCGTGTCGATCGAACCCGGCGTTCCGCGCGACGAGCTGGCGTGCGCCATTGACGCCGCTTTCACTGACGATGGCATTGGCGATACGCGCGCCATTGTTGTGATGCATGGCGGCGAGATCGTTGCCGAGCGCTATGCCGATGGCTTCGATGCCGAAACCCGCTTTGTCGGCTGGTCGATGTCCAAGACCGTCACCGCCACTCTGATCGGTATGATGGTGGCAGACGGTCGCCTCGCATTGGACGAATCGCCGCCCATCGATCATTGGCAGCGAGCTGGCGAACCGCGCGGCGAGATCACCTTGCGCCAACTTCTGCAGATGCGATCCGGTTTGCGGCACGCCGAGAACGCAGAGCCCGTGCAGGAATCCTCCGAAGTGCGGATGATGTTCCTTGACGGGCGTGACGACATGGCTGCGTGGGCCGAGGCCCAGCCACTCGACCACGAACCGGGGCGGCACTTCCAGTATTCCACCGCCAGCACATTGATCCTTGGTGACATCATGGCGCGGCTGCTCGCACCTGATGGCGGGCCAAGCGACCGGCAGGAAGCTGTTGCGCAATATCTTGAGGCGCGGTTGACCTCGCCATTGGGGCTCAATTCTATGCGCGCCGAATTTGATGCATCGGGCACCATGATCGCGGGCAGTGCGGTCTGGGCCAATGCGCGTGACTGGGCAAAGTTCGGTGACTTCCTGCGCAGCGGCGGCGCCTATGGCGGCAACCAGCTGGTGCCCCGCAGCTGGGTGGACTTCATGCACAGCGAAAGCCCGCTCGCGCCCGATTACGGCGCTCATGTCTGGCTTAACAGGCCTTCCGGCACGGACCGCGCAATCCTGTTCCCGGACCAGGGGCCAAACACTCTCTATGCTGCTGTCGGCTTCCAGGGCCAGTTCCTGCTCATTTCGCCATCGCAGCAGCTGGTCGTGCTGCGCACCGGTATTACCGACGAAGCCGAGCAAGCCGCGCTGGTTGAACGGCTGGCTGATATCGTGGCTCTTTATCCGAAACGTTAGGCCCCCTCTGGGCGAGCCGCAGGCAACAGTTCCTCCGCTGCCACGCCAACCTCGTCTACCAGGCCTTCAGGATCAGGATGGATCAGCACCTCGACACCCGGGAACTCCGCTTCGATCTTCACTTCCAGCTCGTCCATCACACGGTGCGCCTCGGCCACGGTCATGTTGCCATCTACTGCCGCATGGAACTGCACGAAATCGCGCGCTCCGGCGGTGCGGGTGCGCAAGTCATGCACGCCGCGCAGTTCAGGGTGCTTCGCCAACACGTCGAGGAAATCCTGCCGCTTCTCCTCTGGCCATTCCTTGTCCATAAGGTGATCGATCGCTTCACCCGCCGCGCCAAAAGCGCCCCAACCGAGCCAGACAGCGATGGCCAGACCGAAGAAGGGATCAGACCCGGCGACTTGCAGATACCGGTCAAGAACCAGCGCGGCGATCACGGCGGCGTTGAGGAACAGGTCGGACTTGTAGTGCAAGTGATCGGTTGCAATCGCGATGCTGTTCGAGCGCGCAATTACGTGGCGCTGCCATGCCAGCAGGGCCAGTGTCGCGCCGATGGCGATAACCGACACAACGATGCCCTCGTCCGCTGAAGCTACACGCCCACCTTCGATCCATTGCTGGATCGCGCGGAAAGCAAGGCCCGTGGCAGAAATCGCAATCAGCACCACCTGGAACATGGCCGACAAGGCCTCTGCCTTGCCATGGCCAAAGCGGTGGTTCTCGTCAGCCGGCTGTGCCGCAACCCATACGCCAACCAGCGTGGCGATACTGGCAATCAGATCGAGCGAGGTATCCGCAAGGCTACCAAGCATGGCCGTTGAATCGGTTTGCCAGACGGCCCAGACCTTCATCCCCGCCAAGAGAAGCGCCACCGAGATAGAGGCAATGGCGGCGCTGCGCGTCAACCGCGCGCGTTCAGCTTCCTCCAGCGTCATGGGTAAAGCAGGCTGCTGGTCCAGCCGTGTGCGGTACGATTGAACTGGCGGCGCTCATGCAAGCGGTTGGGCCGGTCAGTCCAGAACTCCATCCGCGAAGGATCAAGCCGGAAGCCCGTCCAGTGGGGCGGGCGCGGGATAGTGTGGCCTTCATATTGCCCGGCGAGCGCGTCCACGCGGGCAAGATAGGTCTCGCGACTGTCGAGCGGGCGAGACTGGTCGCTGGCAGCAGAGCCGATCTGGCTCTTCCTTGGGCGCGAGTGGAAATAGGCGTCCGCCTCCTGGAGCGTCACTTCTTCCAGCGGGCCTTCGATGCGGATCTGGCGGCGCAGGCTCTTCCAGTGAAACAACAGTGCCGCTTGCAGATTGGCAAGGATTTCGCCCCCCTTGCGACTTTCGGAATTGGTGTAGAACACGAAGCCGCGCTCATCATGCCCCTTCAGCAGCACCATGCGCACGGAGGGCGCGCCGTCTTTCGTGGCAGTGGCCAGCGCCATGGCGTTTGGATCATTCAACTCGTTCGCCTGCGCTTCGGCAAACCATGCTTCGAACAGCAGGAACGGATCGCTGTCCGGAATGGCGTTTCCGGTATCTTTCATCGGTGAAATCTCCCTGTCTGCGCGTTAACCGATGGAACACATGGAACACGGTTCTGGAGTGAATATCTCTGCTCCGCAATGATGGACCGCAAATTGTCCGGGAATTGGGCCATCAGGATCATGACAAAAGACGTAGTCTGGCGCCCCGCGGTAGGAAAGTGATGCATCAATCGCGCGCGAATGCTTGCCGAATCCTCGCGCCTTACCTACCTAACACACCATGAATGACCCTTACAGCACGCTGGGTGTTGCCAAGAGCGCAAGCGAGGCGGAAATCAAGTCTGCCTATCGCAAGCTCGCCAAGGAGCTGCATCCCGACCGCAACAAGGACAACCCCAACGCGGCAGAGAAGTTCTCTGACGTGACCAAGGCTTATGACCTGCTGTCCGACAAGAACAAGCGCGGGCAGTTCGACCGTGGCGAAATCGATGCCGAGGGCAACCCGCGCATGCCATTCGGTATGGGCGCCGGTGGCGGCGGCGGAGGTTTTGGCGGCAATCGTGGCCAGTATTCTGCACGCGATTTCCAGGGCTTCGGCGGCGAGGAAATGGACATCGGCGACCTGTTCGAAGGGCTGTTCGGCCGTGGTGGCGGGCAGCGCAGCGCTGGCGGCATGGGCGGCGCGCAGGGCTTCGGGCGCAGGTCCCCTCCCCCGCCGCAAAAGGGCGCGAACACCAGCTACCGCCTGAAGGTGCCATTCGTGGATGCGGCAACGCTCAGCCCGCAGCGGATCACGCTGGGTGATGGCAAGACGATTGACCTGAAGCTCCCCGCCGGTGTCGAGGATGGCACGCAGATGCGCCTCAAGGGCAAGGGTGAGCCCGGCCCCGCTGGCCCCGGCGATGCGCTGGTGACGATCCATGTCGAGAAGCACCCCTTCTTCAAGCGCGATGGCGACGACGTGCGGCTGGAACTGCCGATCACGCTGGACGAGGCTGTGAACGGGGCGAAGGTGAAGGTGCCCACCGTCGATGGCCCGGTGATGCTGACCGTTGCCGCAGGCTCCGGCTCTGGCAAGGTGCTGCGCCTGAAGGGCAAGGGCTTCTTAAAGAAGGGCGGCAGCAGGGGTGACCAGATGGTTGCCATCGAGATCCAGCTTCCTGAGGACTTGTCCGACCTCTCCTCCCGCCTTGATGGCTGGAAGGATGAAAGCAACTTGCGCGCCGAATTCGGGCTTTAGGCACAGAACGTTCGCCCTGCACCGCTCGACAGACTCGGCTGCAATGGTAGAGACAGCCCAAGATGGAACTCAAAGGTCCGCCAGAAGCTACTGAGCCTGACCGGAAACGGTCGATGCTTTCGCCTGACGGAAGGCGCAAGCGCGAAGCCGGGCATTGGCGCAACCACCTTTCCCGCCAGCACCTGTGGTATGTGATCCGGCGTGTGGTGGTGGGCTGCTACCATGATGGCCTGATCCACGCCGGCAACCTCGCCTACATGTCGATGCTGGCGATTTTTCCTTTCTTCATCACCGGTGCTGCGGCGTTCTCGCTGGTGGGTGAGCCATCGGAGCAGGCAGCCGTGGCAAACGCCGTTCTCACCGCCTTGCCACCAACCGTCAGCGGCGTGATAGAGCCGGTGGCCCGGAGCGCGGTAGAGGCGCGCTCGGGCTGGTTCCTATGGCTAGGCGGAGCAATCGGCCTGTGGACCGTGGGCAGCCTGGTGGAAACGATCCGCGATATCCTGCGGCGGGCATATGGCGCACAGTCCACGCGCGCTTTCTGGCAATATCGCCTGCTCTCCACCGGGATCATCATCCTCTCCATGCTGGTGCTGATGTTGTCCTTCTTCGCGCAAGTCGCCATCGGCACCGCACAACAGGTGATAGCCGCCTATTTTCCCGAACTGGGCCACGTGTTGAGCGAGCTGGCATGGTCGCGCATCATCACAGGTGCAGGCGTGTTCGGTTCGATCTATCTCTTGTTCTTCACCCTGGCCCCAACCGAATACCGTCGCCGGATCTACCCCAAATGGCCGGGCGCGCTGTTCGTCACCTTGTGGTGGCTGATGGTAATCACGCTGCTGCCGCGGCTTTTGCGGAGCATTGCAGCAGCGGACCTTACCTACGGATCACTCGCCGGGATCATCATCACGCTTTTCTTTTTCTGGCTGGTAGGCTTAGGGATAGTTGCAGGCGCAGAATTGAATGCTGCACTGGCCGAACCGCCTGAGGAGGACGAGGGCGATGAGGTCAACACGAGTATTAGTATGGAACCGCTGGAGGAATAGACATGAGCGCAGGAAGCAAGGGTCTGATGGAAGGCAAGAAAGGCCTGATCATGGGCCTTGCCAACGACAAGTCGCTGGCATGGGGCATCGCGCAGAAGTTGCATGAGCATGGCGCGGAGATGGCCTTCTCCTACCCTGGCGAGGCGCTGGCCAAGCGCGTCGGCCCGCTGGCAGAACGTGTCGGCAGCGATTTCCTAATCGAGTGCGACGTGTCGGACATGGAGGCGATGGATCGCGCCTTTGCCGAGATCGAGAAGCGGTGGGGCAAGCTCGACTTCCTCGTCCATGCCATCGGCTTTTCGGACAAGAACGAGCTGCGCGGCAAATATGTCGATACCAGCCTCGACAACTTCCTGATGACGATGAACATCTCCGCCTATTCGCTCGTCGCCGCTGCCAAGCGCGCTGCGCCGCTGATGAAGGATGGCGGCAGCATCATCACCCTCACCTATTACGGCGCCGAGAAGGTGATCCCGCATTACAACGTGATGGGCGTGGCCAAGGCGGCGCTGGAAACCAGCGTGCAATATCTCGCCAACGACCTGGGGCCGGACAACATCCGCGTGAACGCGATTTCGGCAGGCCCGATCAAGACGCTGGCCGCCAGCGGGATCGGCGATTTCCGCTATATCCTGAAGTGGAATGAGCTGAACTCGCCGCTCCGCCGCACCGTCACCATCGAGGATGTCGGCGGATCGGGCCTTTATTTCCTGTCTGACCTGTCAAACGGCGTGACGGGCGAGGTCCACCATGTCGATGCAGGCTATCACGTGGTCGGCATGAAGCAGGAAGACGCCCCCGATATCGCGCTCGACAAGTGACGCTTCAAAACCAGTTCAGCCACAGGTCCGAGAAGAACGCCAACCACGCCGCGAATGCGATGTAGAGCAGGCTGCGCGCCAGCGGGTGCGGCGGGCGGGCGAGGTCCGGGCGTTTCGCGGGAAAGCTCAGCACCATGCTCTCGCCCAGCGCGGGTGTGGGTTGGGCAAAAGCGGTAGGGCCGGGAACGCGAATTGCGCGCGTCCCATACTGGAAGGCGAAGATCGGCACATAGCCATCACTGCCAGAATAATGCTCCACCACCCGCGCGCGGGCATAGCTGGTGCCCTGGATGATACGCAGGAAATCATGCCAGCCGACAAGCCACAGCGCATAGAGGCCAATCGCAAGCGCAGGAATGGCGATGATTTCGATCATATGTCCACGCTTTAGCCCGCGCGGCGCATATCCTCAATCACGGGTTCCACCACTACCTTGGGCTGGTCCGGCCAGATGCCGCGCGTATCATAGACCTGCTTGTCGGCACGCTCTGCCAGTGGAACCGATTTGAAGATGTCGTGATCGACCAGCACGATCATCACGTCGCAAGACTCCAGCGCAGTATCGATATCGGTGGGAACCGCGCCCGTACCTTGGAACTCACGCGGAAGCTCCGCCGCATAGGGCTCGACCACATGGATCCGCTCGCCATAGCAGCGCGCCAGCGTGGCGGCGACAAGGCGCGCGAGGCTTTCGCGGAAGTCGTCGATATTGGCTTTGAAGGCGAGGCCGAGGCAAGCGACGTTCGCCTGCGGATTGGCCTCCACCAGCGCCGAGGCTTGCGCGATCACATGGTGGATCTTGCCATC
>CAZYAL010000020.1:0-23463 GCA_964645635.1 uncultured Sphingomonadaceae bacterium
CGGCAACGACGTGCTCGACGGCGGCGACTACGCCGATGCACTCTATGGTGGCGCCGGTGACGATGAGATCTACGAAGGGTACTGGTTTTTTACCGACATTTTCGTTGGCAGCGCAGGCAATGATGTGCTGTTCGGCGAAGCGGGCACTGACACCTTCCTGTTCGAGCAAGGTACCGGCGGCGATGTGATCGCAGACTTCATACAAGGCAAAGACACAATCGACATTTCTGCGTTCGACTTCGCCAGTTTCGAGGCGCTGCAGACCACCTTTGTCCAAAACGGTGACGTCGGCGCAATCAACCTTGGCAATGGCGATTTTCTCGTCTTTCACAACGTGGTGTTGGACGATCTTGTCGAGGGCGATTTCCTGCTGTGAGGTCAGCGGCGGGGGCAGTGTCCCCCGCCCCTCGCGATCACTTGTTGGCCGCTGCTGTTGCTGCGATATAGGCAGCCAACTGCTCGATCTGTTCGTCTGTAAGCTCACCCTTGCGGAACATCGGCATGGCCCCGCTGCCGCGGCGCAAGATCACGCCCAGCACCGGCGCAGGCAGATCGCTGCGCAGTTCGAGCGAACCTGGCCTGTCACCGCCATATTTAGCATCGAGCGCTGCCGTGCCGGGCAAGGTGGGCGAACCGTCGTCACCCGGCCCCGTGCCGTGGCAAGGTGCGCACTGCTGTTCAAAGACCAGGCGGCCCGGCATATCAGGCCGCTCGATATCGCGAACCACGGTCTGTGCCAGTGCAGCACTGCCAGCCAGTGCGCCAAAGCCGAGCGCGATCGATAGGGATGTCTTCACGCTCATGCCCGAAACCTCCGCGGCCAGATGCCGCCCCTGCCCGGCGCGATGATGCCATCCGGATCGATCGAATCCTTCAACTGCTCGTGGAAGCGGCGCAGGATATGGTTGTTGAAGCTGTAGCTGTTGGAGACATCGTCCTGATAGACCGGCGCAGCGCGATAATCGCCCCAGCCATGCTCTGCCGCCACGGCAACACACTTCTTCATCGATGCATGGGTGATGGCATTGTGTTCCGGATCATCATGCTTGATCGAAGGCGCGAAGACCATCTGGAAGGTGTGCGTGTGCCAGAACAACGGCATGGTCAGCGCGTTGAAGAATGGCGGCAGCGTGGGAAATTCCTTCATCGCATCTCCCAGCACGCGTTGCACCTCGAACACCGCCTCACCCGTGCGCGGAAGGACGGGGAAGAACCCAACATGGCCATTATCGCGCACGATTTTCCATGCGCCGAGACTGGGCACGCCCAATGAGCGGCGGCGCTTGATGCTGGTGTGCCAAGGCTGCGTTGTGTTGTTTAGCTGGTCTTCCGTGGCGGGAAGCGTGAAATGATCGCCATCCATCACCGCCGCGCCCGGAATGTCAGACAGGATCCGGTCCTTGGCGTAATTCCAGTTTTCCAGCGTGGCTTTTTCCGGCCCAAAGAACTGCAGTTCCACCTGAAAACTGGGCAAGCCCGCCGCGCTGGCGGCAGCGTCCATCTCCGCATCCGAAGGTCCGCCCAGCCTGGTAGCAAGCGCGAGAAAATCGGGGTTGCTCATCAGCGCCATCAGCGGGGAGCCATACTCAACCTCTCCGATCAGGCCACTGTCAGACAGGTAATTGACGTGGTTGACCAGCTTGATGAAGTCCCGTCGGCGCGGAACAGTGATGAGGCCGGTGCGGTAATATTCGGGCATCGGCATCAGGCGGAAGCCCATCTTGGTCACCACGCCGAAGTTGCCTTGCGCAAACAGGCCCGCCGGGTCCGGCCCGAAGCCGTAAGGATAATCCTGCCAGGTATCCGAGCCCGGCAGCGCGCCCATGCCAGTGCGCATGATCTCGCCATCGGGCAGCACCACTTCCATCCCGCAATGCGCGCCGAAATGGTCGCGGAAATGCGGCATGGTGTAACCCACGCCGCGTTCCAGCGAATTGCCGATGGGGCTGCCCCAACCCGGATCGGGGCAATCTAGCATTACCTTATTGCCGGTGGCATCCACCGCGCGCTGTAAATCAAAATAGGATACGCCCGGTTCCACAAGGCAATAGTTCCTGTCGGTATTCACCTCCAGCACGCGGTTCATGCGCTTGAGGTCCAGCACAACAGAGCCGTTCACATTGGGTGACGGCCCGCCATAGCCGAAGTTCTTGCCAGTCGAGATCGGAAACAATGGCACGCGGTGCTTGCGCGCGATGCGCACGACTGCGCTGACCTGCTCGACGCTGTCAGGCGCGACGGCAGCAGAAGCGTGACGCTCTTCCTGGGTATTCCACACCGGGCTAAAGCTGTCGCGGTAAGGAAACATGTCGGCATCGCCCGACCACACCCAGTCCGCGCCCACCGCGCCGCGAAGTTCATCAAGGAAAGCGGAAAAGCCCGCTGCGTCCATATCTGGCGGAAGCACGCTCATTTCGTCATGCTCGGATGAACAGGCGCGATTACCCAGCTAACCGGATAAACGCCGCGCTCGTTCTTTTCACCCAGCTGCTGCTGGCTCACCACGCGGCGGCCATGCTGCTGCGCCAGCACCTCCAGCACAAACAGCGCATCGCTGCCGGTAATCCCGCCCAGTGCATAACCACGCTGGCGCCATGCAGGATCAAGCGTGTCGAACCACGGCTTGGTCACATCCCCCGCAAAGCGGATAGCAGGGATGCCGGCGTGTTCGGCAGGCAGGCTTTCGACATAGCGGGTATCGAGCATGAAGGCATCGAGGCCTTGCGGTGCGCGCGCGAAGGCGGCTTGCGAGCTTGCGGCAATAGCGGGAGCGACCGCGCCCCACTTGATCACGTTGCGACGGGAAATCACCGGTCACCTCCTGCGGCGGACTTGCGCACCATTTCCTCTGCCAGATTTTCCGTATGGGCACCGCGATCTTCCAGCGGGGCCGTGAGATAGGAGCCGAGCTCGACGAGATCGGCGTTGCTGATCTCGGTCGGGCGGAAAGGCGGCATCCATGCCACTCCATTGCGCACGAACACGCCGATAACGGGTGCGGAAAGATCGGTGCGATCTTCCAGCGCCGCGGGAATATTCGTGCCTTGATACTTGATGGCGAGGCTGGATGTTCCGGCGAGCCGCGGGTTGCTGGCATGGCAAGGCGCACACCAATGGGCGTAGATCGCCTTGCCCTTCTGCAATTCAGGCGCGGTCGGGCCGGTTCGCGCGCTGTCCTGCGCCTGTGCCACGCCGAAAGCGAGTGTGCCGACGACGGCTGCGAGAGCGAGGTATCTCATGCGCCCCTCCCGTCACGCAGGTGCCTGGGCCAGACGCCGTAACGACCGGCAGAAATGATACCATTGGGATCGAGCGCGTCCTTGATCTGCTCGTTCACGCGGCGCAGCTTGTTGTCGTTGAAGCTGTAGGCATCCATCACCGCGTCCATGAATGCGGGCGGACAGCGATATTCGCCCCAACCGTGGCTGGCGCAGGTGCCGATGATTTCCTTCACGCTTTCGCGCAGGTGCTGGTTCTTCGCCGGGTCCTTGTAGACCGGCACGGCAGCAAACAGCACGAAGCTGCGAGTCCAGCAGGTGACCGATGGCACGAACATAAACAGGTCCAGCCCCAGCCGCTCGCACTCGCGGCGCATCACGCGGTTTGCCTCGACGATGCCCTTGCCAGAGCGCGGGATCACGGCGGAGAACCAAATATGCCCGTCGCTGGGATTGAAGTCACCAAAGCCGCGGCTACCTACGCTGAAGATTTCCAGCGAGGGGATGCCATAACGCGGCTTTTGCACCCGCTCCAATGTGGCGGGATCAAGCGGGAAACGCACCGGCTCTGCCTCGCCAAACTTCACATTGGCGAAATGAGCGAAGCGTTCCTGTACATATTCCCACTGCGCACGGATGACCTTTTCCGCGCCGTAGAAATTGAACGAGGCGCGCCATGCCGGGAGGCCCGATTCCTGCACCATGCGGTTGAACTCGTCCGGTTCGGGCACAATCGACATGGCAATCGGGTTGTCCTGATTGAGGACGGGCGAGCCGATACCGGGCATGCCGTTGAAGACATTGCCATATTCCAGCTCGTTGAGGATCTCGACCATCTCGTCGAGATCCTCGAAGCGGAACACGTCGACATTGGCTGACAAATGCGCTTCGGGCTGCGGGAATAGGTAGAAGCCCATCTTGGTGACCACGCCCAGCGTGGACTGACGGAACAGGCCATCAAGGCACGGACCAATGCCCATCCGGTATTGCTGCCATGTCTCGGAATTGGGCAATGCGCCCATGCCTGTGCGGAACAGTTCGCCATCGGCCATGACAGCCTCTATACCGCAGACCGCTTCCCAGTGCCCGCGATAGCCTGCCGCAGTGTAGCCGCCGCCGCTGTCCAGCGCGTTGCCGACCAGCGAACCCCAACCCGGATCAGGGCAGTCGATCCACAGCTTGGAACCGGTTTCCTGCAAGTGGCGGTACATGTCGAAATAGGAGACGCCCGGCTCGACAAGGCACGAACAATTGCCCTCGTTCACCTCGAGGATGCGATTCATGCGCTTGAGGTCCACCACCACGCTGCCGTTGAGCACGGGGGCCGATCCGCCATAGCCAAGGTTGCGGCCAGTGGAGATAGGATAGATCGGGATCTGCCGCTCATTGGCGATCCGCACCACCTGCTGCACTTCCTCCACATTCGCCGGGGCGACAGCGGCAGAAGCGCGAGTTTCTTCCGGTTCGCCCCAAAGGACGGAATAGAAATCGCGATAGGTGTTGAGGTCTGCTGGCTGGTCGAAAACCCATTCATTGCCCACAGCAGAGCGCATGGCGGCAAGGCCATCGGCAAAGGCAGTCTCAGTCATTCCCGGCGGTGTGGCCATGCGGATATTCCGTCCTCAATCATTATTCATCCATTCGCATAAATCATTCGCAGTGCCAGGCAAGAACCGAGGCACGACTATCAGGCAAATGCCGCTCGGGAAAAACGCAAAAGCGGGTCAAGATCGTCCAGCGCGCAGCCCACTTCGTCCTGCACAGGCGAGTTCGTGAAGGGTGACGTGATCCACATCTACGACAAGGACGGCAACGAAGTCGCTAGAGGAATGACTGATTTCACCTCACCGGTGTCGGAAATCCTCGTCCGCAACATCGATGTGCCGACCATGCAGTTGCTCGGCTGTAACACAAGGGGCGTGCTGGTTGAATTGGACAACCTCGCCACCGTTGATGACCGGCTCATTCCCTGGGGCCAGGACCCCGAAGCGACCAATCAGATCTAATCTCGACTCAAGCGGATCAAGCTGTCAGCGCTCGCTCGATCCTGTCATGCAAATTCGCCAGTCCGGCATTGGATGACTTGCCCAATCCCAGATGGTCGAGCGCGAAATCCTGCGAGGATACGCCAATTCCTTCTGCCTGCATTGCGTTGACAAGCTGCATCGCGACATCAGCCAGCTTCTGCCCGCCATCTTCGGCATGGTAAGGAATGTGGGCGGTATATATCAGCGCGCGCCCGACAATGGCGAATTCGCCAAGGCAGGGAACTGCTGCAGTTTCGGCAACCATGCGGGCAGTGCGCACCATCGCTGCGCCAAAGCGATCCTCTATCGGCGCAACAAAACTGAGGCTTGCATGATGGCTTTGCTCAAGCTGGCTGAACACCAGTGGCGTGGCCACCGTCTTGCCTGATACCAGGGCGGACCTTTCCTGAACAGAGGAAGAGGCAGTTGCCGCCTCTGGCGAAGTTGCAACCACTCCGGGCACGCTTCCCAGCGCTCCGTCGACGGCGAGTTTAGTCAACTCCACTACCTTCGGCACACCGTAAAGCGCACTTACAAGGCGCCAAGCGGGAGCATCTGCATCGTCCGCTGACCGTGCAGCATCGAAGGCCCCCTGCGTGATGCTGATCGTGCCGGGAAGCGTGTTGGCGATCTTGAGATTGCGCAGTACTTCCAGTGCGGCGCCAAGCGCGGCATCGCCCTCGATATCGAACGCCAGCACCTCCATCGCCGGGACCTGGCCCATCACCCAAACGCCAAGTTGCGTGGGCACCATCAAGCCGGATTGCAACGCCAGCCCGTCTCCATAGGGTCCGAGAGCATATTTGTAGACCTGCCAGGTGTTGCTGCCAGGCAACGCACCCATGCCTGTTCGCAGCAATTCGCCATAGGGCATGGCGAATTCGCCGCCGCATTGCACCAGCGCATGGTCCCCATAAGGGGTAAATCCGATCCCCTTGGCAAGCGTGCTGCCAGCAACGGATGCTTCGCGATCTCGTTCTGCATCGACCCACAGCGGCAAGCCTTCTGCTGCGAAATGCGCTTCAAGCTGGGCATAGCTGACTGCGGGCCCGATGCGGACAAAGCCGTTAGCGACATCAACTTCGTGGATGTCGTCCATGCGAGAGAGGTCGAGCACTACCGTATTGCCTGCTCCAACCAGCTTCGCGCCGACATCGCTGCTGTTATACACCGTCAACAGCCCCAGCCCGCTGCCGTGGGCATGAGCCACGGATTGCCGCAGCTGTTCCGCATCAGCAGGCCGAACCGCTGCAGCAAGCCGCATCTCGACGCCCGGATGGGTGGCAAAGCGCGTGGCGTAGGAGTCCAGCTCATCGCTGCCGGGGCCGAACACATGGGCAGCGCCGACCAATTGCTGCAGGTCAGAGACCAAGGTGCCGGTCATTGCTCTTCTCCCAATACGTAGTCTGCGATCCGCTCTAGCTCCTCGTCGGAAATCTCGGTCGGTCGGAAAGGGGGCATCATGGCAAAGCCGCGGCGAACGGCGAGCTCGATCAGCGGACGGTTCATGCCCTGCATCTCCAGCAGCACCGAGTTCTCCGCGCCGAAATCGCCTTCCATGCGCATGGTCGCGGGATGGCCGGGGCCGGGATCGTGGCAATCGGCGCACCATTGCGTGTAGAGCTCCTCACCGCTGCGCTCTGCAGCAGACGGAGGTGCATCAGCCTGAGCGCCTGCATTGCTGGCAATGGCTGCAGCGCCAAGCGCGATGGCAAAGGCCGCGGACGAAACGATCAGGCGCATGTTTCACCTCCACTGCACATATTGGCAGGCCAGATGCCGCTCTTGCCTGGGGCGAGAATGCCCTGCGGATCAATTGCAGCCTTCAGCCTGGCATTGAAATTGGCAAGCGCGCCATCGTTCCACGAATAAGTGGAAGCGACCTTGTCCATGAAATCGAGATGGGTGCGATAGACGCCGAAACTGTCTTCTTTCGCATCATCCACCAGCCGCTCAAACAAGGCGAGCAACTTCTCTTTTTCCTCCGGTCGATCGCGCCGGAAGGCGGGCATGTAGATATGGTGCATGTCGCGCCAGCCGACGATGAATTCGCCGAAATAGTCGAACCCTGCCTCTTCGGACATTTGCCGCACCTTGGAATATTGCCGCAACGCCAGTTCGCCATCCACCGGAACCACAGGGCCGAATCCGACGTGGGCTGCGTTGGGGATCCATGTGATCGTGCCGAACTCGGTCATGTTCGGCTCCCCTCGCATAAGCTTTTCCCGATATTGCCAGCTCGCGGTCTTGCCCTTCTCTGCCTCGGTAAAGAAGCGCGCACCGGGGATGGTGGCGAAGCTGTCCTGCAGCACCTCCCAGGTGGCATCCATAATCTCCTCAGTGCCGTAGAGCGCGCCGTAGAAGCTCCAGTTTCCGACATCGAGATCAGCCATCAATGCGCGGCGGGCGCTGTCAGGCAACGCGCCTTCACCAGTGTAATACTGGTCCTTGCGCCGCTCGACTGCTGCTTCCCAAAGCAGTTCAGTGGAAGTCGCGGCATTGGGAATGAGCTGCGCCAGCTTCAGCGGACGGACCACTTCGGTAAGCGGGGCAATCGCGTCCTCGGCATCGAAGGTGACCATGTACGGGCGGTATCCCGGTGGCTCGGGCATTAGCTGCACGCCCAGCCGCGTGACCACGCCGAAATTGGACTGGGTAAACAGCCCATCCACCCACGGGCCATTGCCATAGCGATAGACATTCATCGCCGCCTGGCCTTCCTGCCCGCCCATGCCGGTATCCACCACCGTGCCATCTGACAGTACGACCTGCATGCCGCATTGCTGCTGCAGGAAATGTTCGCCCATCGGCGTGTAGCCTACGCCGCGATCAAGCAGGTTGCCGACGACCCCGCCCCAGCCCGGAGCCGCGCAGTCGATCCACAGCTTCGAGCCAATGCGCCGCAAGTGGTGATAGAGCTCCATATAGGACACGCCGGGCTCAACAATGGCGTAGGCGTGCTTTTCATTGACCTCGATGATGCGGTTCATCCGTTTGAGATCGAGCACCAGCGAGCCGGGCATACGCGGTGCCGGGCCGCCATATCCAAGGTTGCGCCCCGTGGAAATGGTCCAGACGGGAATGCCGAATCTACTCGCCACACCAAGGATGCGCTGGATCTGTTCAACCGATGTCGGTGCTACCGCGCCCGAGGGTGCGTGCTCTTCCAGCGGCTTCATCGCGAAGTGATCATTATAACCGATCAACTGGTCATCATCGGCAAAGACATTGCGCGGGCCCACAATGGAACGCAGCGCAGTCAGAGCCTCCTCGAAAGCAGCCCGACTAACCCCCAGAGGCAACGGCGCGCCATCCGGCCCCGCCGCTACCGCGCCATTGGCCGCGACCAGCGTAAGCGCTGCCCCGGCAACACCGCGACGCATCATTTCCCGACGTGTAAGCATCCACTTCCCCAACATACGCTTCATTTTTTACGTATCGTACATTTGGAAATTTTGATGCCACGAGCCTACAGGCTTGTGAAGGCAAAATGCACAGGAACGAGCAGGCGCACCGCAGTTTGCAGCGCGCCTGCAGGAATGCCAGATCCGATCAGCAGCGCCACATCGGCATCGGTAAGAGTGCCGTCATCGAACTGGAATTCCTCGATGTTGTTGTTGAAATTGTTGCCGATCCCAGCCTTCACGATCACGCTGTCTCCAAACAGCACATTGAGGCGCTGGTCAGATACTCTGGGCTAATCGTATTTTAGTCCCAGTTCCTCCAGACCGCCGCGCAGGTTGAAGACGTCGAGGCTGAGCTTGCCCGAACGCAGGGCTTCGCGTTTTTCGGCTTCGTTGTCTTCCCGCTGGCGAGCCTTTTCGGCGACCTGTGCGGCCTTCTCGCGCGGCACGCAGCACACGCCGTCGTCATCCGCCACAATCACATCACCCGGACGGATCGCCGCATCCGCGCAGACCACCGGCACGTTGACCGATCCGATAGCGGCCTTGATCGTGCCTTGTGCGTGGACCGCCTTGGACCAGACCGGAAAGCCCATCTCCTCCAGCTCTGCCGTGTCGCGAACACCGGCATCGATCACCAGCGCACGGCACCCGCGAGCCTGCGCGGCCACGGCCAGCAAGTCCCCGAAATAGCCATCGGTGCAAGGAGAGGCCGGCGCGACCACCATGATGTCCCCTGGCTGCACCCATTCGAGCGCGACGTGGATCATCCAGTTGTCACCCGGCGGCAGCGACACGGTGACAGCAGAACCGGCAATCCGGGTTCCGCGCCAGACCGGGCGCATGTGCGATGCCATCAGGCCGGTGCGGCCTTGCGCCTCGTGCACGGTGGCAACGCCCAGCCGCCCCAATTCGTCGATCACGTCAGCGGTCGCGCGCTCTATGGTTCGCTTTACAGTGTGCATTGTCAGTCTTGTCCGCCCCTCATCCGCCGGTGCCGGTGGCCTGCTCTTCACCGCGCGAAATGCGGGCGAAGCGTCCATCGTGGAAAACCAGCGTCTCGCTATCACAACGCTCGAAACTGACCACGCGGCCAAGGAAGATCAGGTGGTCGCCGCCTTCATAGCAATTCTCTGTCACGCATTCGAAATGCGCCGCGCATTCATCGAAGATCGGGACACCGCCATGGCCTTCGCGCACGTGGAGACCGGCGAACTTGTCACCCTCCGCGCGCGAGGCGAAGGTCATCGCCAGCGCTTCCTGGTGCGCGCTGAGGATATGCACCGCAAAGGCATCGCAGTTCTGGAATGCTTCCAGCGAGCGCGAACTCCTGGCGAGCGACCACAGCACCAGCGGCGGATCGAGCGAAACCGAGTTGTAGCTGTTCGCCGTAACGCCGTAACGCCGGCCTTCGCCATCCACCGTGGTGATGATGGTAACGCCAGTGGCGAAGCGGCCCAGCGCGTTGCGGAATTCAACCTGATCGAAATCGGCCATGGCGCGAGAGGTCAGCCTTCGGGCGGGTTCATCTTGGCGACGCGATACTTGCGCACCGAAACGCATTCCATCACGCCCGCCGCGACATAGGGATCGCCATTCGCCGTAGCCTCGGCAGCAGACTGGTCTGCCGCTTCGAGGATCACCACGCTGCCCACCGGCTTGTCATCATCGCCCAGCAGGGGGCCTGCCAGCGCCAACGCGCTGCCCAGCCCCTTGCGATAGGCGATGTGATCGGGCCGCAAGCTGTCGCGCGCCTCGGCATTGCCCAGTTCGCGATATTCGACGAGGTAATGTGGCATCAGATCAGGCAGCCTTGTCCGAAGGATTGAGATGTTCGCCCAGCGGCTGGATGTCCTGCCACTTCTTCTCCGGCTCGAAGTAGAAGGTCTCGGCAGTGATCTCGTTCCAGTCGAACTGCGCCTGGTCGGCTTCGGGCACCTTGCCGGTTTCGGCAAAGCGACGTGCGACCTTGAGCATCATGCGGCGGAAGGCGACCACGGCCATGTCACTGCGGCCAAGATGTTCCTTGGTGCGATCAGCGATCTTGCCCATGGTTTCCGACACCGCATGGTCTTCCAGCGCCACGCCGGTGATGCCCGACATATTGCCATCAGGCCGCTTCATGGTTTCGCGGTTCTGGTTGTACCAGACGTCGATCCCGTTAGTCTTGAAGAAGTCCGACCCGTATTCGACGCCAGCTTCCTTGTGGCGGTGCTCGCGGTCGATCGTCTGGCCCGGATCATAGAAGAACTGGATGTGCCAGGTCGAATAATCGTCACGCGGGACGAATGCGTTGATCAGGCGGCGGTTCTGGCGGAATACGGGAGCCTTGGGGCCATCCGGCGGGATGAAGGTCCAGAACGGCAGCGGAACCTGCGTCATGCGGCCGTTGTTCATGCCGTCACCTGCATCACGCACCGCGCAATAGCGCAGGCCGTACTTGGTGAATTCGACCTCCAGCTTCGGGCGCAGGTCCTTTTCATGCGGCCAGCGGGCTTCCTCGGTCCACGGAACCGAACGATGCAGGATGCCGGCGTGCGATGAGTCCACCGCACCTTCCAGCGCCTGCGAATAGTTGCATTCATAGATCACGCGGAAGGCTTCGCAGCTGCCTTCGGGCATGTCGAACCACGGGAAATGCGGGAATTCGGGCATTTCATCTTCCGGGCCCATGTAAGTCCAGACCATGCCGCCAGCCACGCGGGTGGGATAGGCCTTGGTCTTCATGTGCTTGGCGAGCTTGGAATTCTCCGGCTCTGCAGGCGTATCGAGGCACTGTCCGTTCACATCGAACTTCCACCCATGGAACAGGCAGCGCAGGCCGCAATCCTCGTTCGCGCCCAGCGCCAGCGAGGAGCCGCGGTGCGGACAATGTTCGTCAAGCAGGCCAACCTTGCCCTCGGTATCCATGAAGCACACAAGGTCCTCACCCATCAGGCGGATGCGAACGGGCTTGCCGTCAGGCTCAAGCTCGTGGATCACCACGGCGGGCATCCAGAAACGGCGCATCATTTCGCCCATGGTGGAACCGGGTCCCACCCGGCAAAGAAGCTCGTTATCTTCGTGAGAGAGCATTTGACGTTTCCAAGATTGTTATACAATACCGTCTAAATATCTTGAACACAGTCACGAGTCACCCCCTACGGGAGAATTTTTTATGGATCTCGACAGCATCTACCCTGTCGACAACATGTCGGACCTGACCATCCAGACGCTGGTGGACCGGATCGAGCGTTCGACGAAGGAAGAGCAGTTCATCTACCGCGAAACCGAGCTCGATGAACTGTGGCGGCTGATCGACATTGCCGAGAAGACGGGCGACCCCGAAGGCATGCGCAGCAAGGAACAATTGCACCAGATGCGCAATGCCATCCACCGCGCGCATGACCTTGTAGGCATGGACAGCAAGCCATTGGAAGCTGCCGAGGCATTGCGCGAAGCCTTGCTCTGAGTCGCACCTTCGCGCCCTGCAAATCCCGCTCCATTCGTCGCAAGTGAGGCACGGATGGAACGCATGGAACAGGGTCATAATTCGGAAATTTCCCGCGGGCTCAAACAACTGTCGACGCAGCCAATTCGGGCGCGCTCCTGGCGAGAATGAGGAGGGAAAGCAGGCCATCATGTGCCGGGCCTGCTCCTGTTCATGCGGTGTAGGGAAGCACCTCCCTTGCGCTCACCGCCAGTACACAAAGCCCATCGCGTTGCCCGTTCCCGCTTCGCTGCGGTAGCAGGGGATGTAGTCGAGCACGTGGGGCTTCAACCCGCAGGCACCCATCACGCCCGCCACGGGGATCCAGTTCTTCATTTCGCTGGTGCCGTCGCGGAAGGTCTTTTCGCCCATCGCGAAGACCGGTTCGAGGTCACCCGTCTCCATCGCCTTGAGGAAGGTCGCGTCCACGCTTTCATCGACCACGAAATGGGTGAGGCCGCCGCTGGCGATCACCGCCACGCGCTTGTCGCTGTCCCACTCGCGGATCGCTTCGAGGATCGATTGGCCGAACTTGTAGCAGCGGCGCATGGTCGGCTGGTTGGGCGGGAAGAAGGTGTTCACGCTCACGATCACGGATGGCACCGGCTTGTCGCGCATGATGCGGCGGTAGATGAAGCC
The DNA here is from genome assembly GCA_964645635.1 of uncultured Sphingomonadaceae bacterium. Taxonomy (GTDB): domain Bacteria; phylum Pseudomonadota; class Alphaproteobacteria; order Sphingomonadales; family Sphingomonadaceae; genus Alteraurantiacibacter. Next base: position 12,758 of record CAZYAL010000020.1, read on the forward strand.
CCATGCATGCGGCGTTTCCGGGCGCGGCATGGCATTCATCGCGGCGACGTCAAACTCGTCGGCGATCGCCTGCTCGATGATCTTGAGGCCCAGTTCCGGGCAGCCTTCATAATCCGCGCCGCCTGCGGGGATGTATCCGGGCAGCGAGACCTCGATCCCCGGCGGCAGTTCCTTCAGCCGCTCGGGCGTGAATTCGTAATTGGTGATGGTATCACCATAATGGACGGCAAAGGCAGGGTTGAGGCTGTTGCGATAGATCTCGTTCTGGTCATTACCCACGATCACCGCGATATCGACCTTCGCCTCCTCGAAGATGTCCGCCAACTTCTCGATATTGGCCTGGCACTGCACCTGCCGCTGGTCCCACACTTCCTTGCAGGCCTGCTCGGCGACGCCGGTGCCGGCGCGTTCCTTCACCAGTTCATCGAAAGTCCAGTCGCCGCCCTTGTAGGCGTGGATCGCCGCCTTGTCGGCGGGCACGCGGCCGCCCCAGGTTTCCGTCTCGGTGACGAGCATCGGGCCGTGGCTGGTGCCGATACCCAGGACGATTTCTGCCATTGTCTTGTCTGCCTTTCCTCTCGCGGGTCACTCAAGCGGAAAATCACCTGACCGAAAACCGGTATTGCCGCCCCGCCATAAATCGGATACCTAAATGATATACAATATTGTGCGGGAATCAAATGATCCTTCCTGCGCAGGGCGTTTTGAGGAGGAATTCCATGGCAACACAGGTCGACACATCGGCGCTTGAGATCGCGAGCCAGTGGCCGGTCATCGGCTCGTCGGACGAGGCGATGGCGATTGTCGCCAGCATGCAGGCGGATATCGCCGCATCCGATGCCGTGTCCGACAGCGAGCGTCATGTGCCTGATACGCTGGTCCAGAAGATACAGCAGAGCGGGCTGTTCGGCCTCGTCATGCCGCACAACCTCGGCGGCTCGGGCCTTGGCTTTGCTGACCTGGTGAAGGTGACGGCGGAGATCGGCCGCTCCTCCGGTTCGGCTGCGTGGATCTATGGCGTGCTGGCCGGCCACAGCTGGCTGATCAACCTGTTCCCGGAAAAGGCTCAGCGCGAGATCATGGGCGATCCCACCACCCTGCTTGGTACCGTGTTCCGCCTTGGCGGAGACGTGGTTCCCGAAGGTGACGGCTATCGCCTGACCGGCGGCAACGGGCGCTTCTGTTCCGGCATCGACTATGCCACCTGGGTGATCATCGGCAACGCCGTGAAGCTGCCTGACGGATCGATGGAGCCGCGCTTCTTCGTGGTGCCCAAGTCCGACATCCAGATCGTCGATGACTGGCAGGTGATGGGCATGCGCGGCACCGGCAGCCGGTCGATCAGAATCGACAACGCCTATATCCCGGCCGAATACAGCTGCTCGCTGAAGGACATGCTGGCCGGCACCACTCCGGGCGCGCAGGTGCACGAAGGCGCGATCTATCGCATGCCCTTCTCCGCCCTCTCGCCCTTCTCCATCGTCGGCGCACCGCTGGGCGTGGCCAAGGGCCTGATCGAGAAATTCGCCGCTGACCTTGGCAACAAGCTGGGCGATGCCGATGCGCTGGAAGTGGCCGAACAGTCCGCCACCCTCGCCCGCCTTGCCGAATCCGGCGCGCAGGTCGATGCCGCGCTGGCGCTGGTGGTTGCCGATGCCGAGATGATCGACCGCGCGAAGCAGCCGGAGGATATCTCCAAGCTGCAGATGCAGCAGATCCCGCGCAACTGGGCCTTTGCCGTGCAGACTGCGCGCATGGCCGCCAACCGCATCTTCGAGGTGTCGGGCGGCAGCGCCATCTATGATGGCCACCCGATGCAGCGCATCTTCCGCGACCTCAATTCCTCAGCACAGCACTTCGCCTTCACCTGGGATCGCGCGATGACGAACTATGGCCGCGAAGCCTGCGGGCTCAAGCCCGGCGAATTCGCGATGCCGAAGCGGAAATAGTCCGGATCAGGGAAAGGTAGGGGACCATTCAACATCATTCACCCCCGTAAAGGGGAGATGGGAGGATTACGGCATGGCCACTATCGAAAGCATGGAAAACCCCCGTTACGACCGGGTTTCCGCCCTGTTCCACTGGATCACCGCAGCACTGGTGATCAGCGCCATCGGCATCGTCTTCTGGGCGGAAAACGCACCCAATGACGAGCTTGGCCTGAAGCTGGTGTTCCTCCACAAGTCGCTCGGCCTCACCATCGGTGTGCTGGTCGCGCTGCGCATTCTTTGGCGGCTGGGCCACAAGGCACCGCCGCACCCGCCGATGCCCGCATGGCAGCATGGTTTGAGCCGCGTGGTCCACATCGCTTTCTACGTGATGCTGCTGTCCTTGCCAGTGACCGGTTACCTGCTCAGCGCCAACAGCATTTTCCCGCTCGAATGGTTCGGGATCGAGATTCCCAAGGCCTCTGTTTCCAAGGCCACGTCGGACCTTGCAGGCGGCGCGCATGGCTGGATGGGCTGGATCATGATCTGGAGCATCGTACTGCATATCGCCGCCGCGCTCTACCACCAGTATGGCGCGAAGGACGCGCTGATCAGCAGGATGAGCCTGCGCGGCTGACCAAACTCAGCTTTGGCACATAAGCGAAGCCCCGCGCTCCACTAACGGAAACGCGGGGCTTTGTTTTGTCCGACTGGCCAGCTGCCTCAGCGCGGTGGGGCGAGGATTGCGAGGCTGCTCCATTCGACGAGGCCGGTAGCCATCAGCACCACCCACAGTGTGGAGGTGAGGCCCACGGTGTAGCTGAGCCAGCGCAGGGTGAACTTCAGCCAGCCAGCTTCGAAAACAGAGGCCCATGCCGCCGGTTCACCACCAGGCTTCGCCACGAACATGCCGCTGTAATGGCGGAAATATTCGCTCATCAAATAGCACTGCATCACGAACACGCCGGCGCCGAGATAGAGCATGTCGAGGAAGCTCGCCCACAGCGCGGCACCGCTGACATCGCCCGATAGGAAGCCCGGGATATTGCCCACGAAGGGGAACAGGTCGAGCAGGAAGGTCATCAGCATGATCGGGAAGGCCAGCACGAGGACCAGCACCGCATGGCGATTGGTCAGCAGCGCAATCCCCAGCAGCACTTCCAGCGCCTTGGTGGTGGTAAACATCCAGCCGGATTCGACCATGGTGCGCAGGATTTCGTGCTTCACCGGGCCTTCCACCGCCTCGTTGATATTGGGGAAAGGCAGGATCTTGAACCACCAGTTGATGCCGGACAGCAGCGACTGCACACCCAGCAGCCAGCGCACCGCAATGATCGCAAAATCCCTGTTGTTAGGGGCAAACCCGCTCATTTCCATCCTCCCGAAAACCCGTCTTGTCTTGATATTATTTAATATCGGTAGACGATTCTAAACCCCTAGGCTAGCGTGTCTGTCATCAGCACCCACAAAGCGGTGCGAGAGGGAACGGGAGGCTTCGCCCATGTGGCGCGCAATCGAGAAATACGGTGTGACATTCGTCCGCTTCTACCTTGGCGGGTTCAACCTGATATCAGGCCTGAACTACTTCTTCCTGTTCTGGCCGCAGCCGAAGATCGAGGATTCGACCGGCAATGAATTCGTCATCGCGGCGATGGATTTGAACCTGTTCACCTATGCCAAGATTTTCGAGATCATCGGCGGCGCCTGCCTGGTGTTCAACCGCTTCGTGCCGCTGGGCCTGTTCCTGCTGATCCCGGTCACGATGCAGATCTTCCTCGTCAACGTGCCGTGGTCGCCCCTGCCCCATGTGCAGCTTTCGGTGACGCGCAATTTGATCTTCCACCTGATCCTGTTCGCGGCATACGCCAATTACTTCCTACCGATGATCAAGGCGCGCACCGTGCCGCAGCCCATCTGGCGCAATCCGGGCAAGATTGGAGACGCGCTGTGAGCCTGATCGACACCTTCTTCGAACGCATGGAAGCCGCCACCTTCGCCTTCGCGATGGATGGCAAGACCGACATGATGAGCCTCAACCCGCTCGAACACACCAATTTCGAGATGATGGGGACGATCTTCGGCATTGGCGGGGTGATCTTCACCCTCATCATGAGCCGCATGGCGCGCAGTGACCGCAAGCCGGATGTCTACACCCCCGGCCCCGATGAAGCGGACGGGATTGACCAATATCCGTGAAGCAGCTTGCCAATGACATTGCGCTGGCCCAACGGGTTGGCGCAATGGTCATCCGCACAGCCCAGATCCTGAAAGCATGAAGCGGTTTCTCGAACTCGAGAGCCGGGACATCGTGGCCGTTGTTTCCGGCTCGATGTTCATGGTGCAGCTCGATGCGGCGGTGCTGGCTATCGCCTTGCCAGATATCGCCGCGAGTTTCGGGCGGCCGGTGGTCTCGCTCAGCCTAGCGATCACCATCTACCTCACCATGCTCGTGGCGCTGTTGCCGATCAGCGGCTGGGCGGCAGACCGCTTCGGCCCGCGCCGGGTGTTCGCGATTGCCGCCTTCGGTTTCGGGCTGTTCTCGCTGGGCTGCGCGCTCGCGCCGGATTTCTGGAGCTTCATCCTCTCACGCGCATGCCAAGGGGCCTGTGCCAGCCTGATGACGCCGGTGGCGCGGCTGATCCTGCTGAAGCGCACGCGCAAGGCCGAACTGGTGGACGCGCTGGCGATCACTGCAATGCCGATGCTGGTTGCGCCCACCATCGGCCCCTCGCTCGGCGGCTTCATCGTCGATTACGGGCGCTGGGAATATATCTTCCTGCTGAACGTGCCGGTGGCTCTGGCGCTGGTCGCCGCGATCATGTGGCGCGTCGAAGAGGTCAAGCCCGAGGGCAAGAAGCATCTCGACTGGCAAGGCGCATTGCTGCTGAGCGCGGCGCTGATTGCATTGCTCACCGGGTTTGACCGGCTTGCGAGCGAGGCGACCCATGCGCTGCCGTGGGTACTGCTTGCGGGCGGCAGCGTGCTTGGCCTGCTGACATGGCGACACCTGCGCCGCCATCCGCACCCCATCGTTTCGCTGGAACCGCTCCGGATTCCCGGTTTCCGCACCACCGCCATCGGTGCAGGCGCGATCATCCGCATTCCTGCCCGCTCGATCCTTTTCGCATTGCCGCTGATGTTCCAGGTCGGCTTCGGCATGAGCGCCCTTGCCGCCGGCCTGCTGCTGATGGTGATGAACGGCGGCGACCTGATCACCAAGCCGTTCGTCAAGCCCGCCTTCGACAAATATGGCTATCGCGCCACCGTGGTCGTGGGCAGCGTGCTGGGGCTGGTGGCGCTGGTGGTGATCGCCGTGGCAGAAAACTCCACCGTGTGGCTGGGCCTGATCGCCCTCGCCTTGCTGGCGGCAGGCATGGCGCGTTCGGCGGTGTTCACCGGCATGGCCTCGCTTACCTTCACCACGCTGGGCAATCGCGACATGACATCGGGCAATGTGCTGGCGAGCATTTCGATGCAGCTGTTCAACACCATCGCCATCACCGGCACCGCGCTGGTGCTGGGCCTGTCTGCCCAGATGCGCGGCGTGAGCGAGCCTGCCCTGGGCGATTTCCGCATCACGCTGGCGCTGCTGGCGGTGATCGGCCTCGCCTCCACCGTGGGCCTGTGGAGGCGCGCACCGCGCAAGCTGGACGAAGTTCATGCCGAAGACCCCATTTGAGGCGTTGCGGACCTCCATCAGGATTGTTATACACTTTCGAATAGCAATTCGTTTGGGAGGACGATCCGATGCGGAAATTCGTTGCCGCCGCCCTGTTGGCCACCGCTCTTGCGAGCACCAGCGCCTGCACCCCTGCTTCTGACAGCGCCGCCTCGAGCGAATCGGGCGAACTGACGGAGCTTGAGATCGCCGCGATCGTCCAGGCCTGCGAGACCGTGTCCAACCAGTACGCCGTCTATCTCGATAACAAGGACTGGGAAAACATGCCCAAGGCCTTCGCGCCTGACGGCACGTGGGAGGTGCTCGGCAAGAGCATGACCGGGCCGGAGGAAATCCAGGAATACTGGCGCAGCCGCACCGCTGACTGGGACGAGCACCACGGCCGCCTGCATTCGATCAGCAACCAGGTGATCGAGGTGATCGACCGCGACCATGCCCGCGGCACCTCCAAGGTGGTGATCTATTTCTTCGACACGCGCGAGAACGAGAACGCGAGCCTCGCCCCGCTGCTGATCGCGCAGAATGTCGATGAATATGTGCGGACCGACGACGGCTGGAAGCTGTCGCTGCGCCGCATCGAACGCCTCGCCAACGTCGGCAACTGAACAGACAAGATAACCGGAGAATTTTGAGGATGCGCCACAGCACCGATCGAATCCTGTGCACGCATGCGGGCCGCCTGTCGGCTTCGCTGCGCGAGTTTGAACCGCTGGACCTGAAGGTGGGCCGCGGCGAAGCACCGGAAGACGAGACCTATGCCGACATGCGCCGCGCCGCGATTGCCGACGTGGTCGACAAGCAGGTGGAGATGGGCCTCGATGTCATCTCCGATGGCGAACTCGGCCGCCGCCGCGACTTCACCTATTACTCGCAGCGCATGAGCGGCATCGAACTGCACGACCTCAAGGAAGGCGAAGTCGGCGCGACCGTGTTCAAGAGCCGCGAGCGCGACAATTTCGCCGAATATTACGCCGAGATGGACGCCAAGCGCCCCGCTGTCGCCCGCCCCAAGCGGATCGTCTGCACCGGCCCGCTGGAAAGCCGCAGCCTCGATACGCTCCACCGCGAAATCGCTGAATTCAAGGCGACGCTGGAAGGCAAGGAAGGCGTCGAGGCCTTCTTCCCGGTGATCTCTCCCGGCTGGCTCGACCACTTCATCTTCAACGAGTATTACGACAAGGAAGATGACTTCATCGAAGCGCTCGCCGAAGTGCTGCGCCCCGAATACGAGGCCGTGGTCGATGCAGGCCTGATCGTGCAGGTTGATGATCCGGGTATCGCGGACAGCTACCCCACGATCTACCCCAAGCCCTCGATCCCGGAATACCAGCGCTATGCCAAGGTGCGAGTCGATGCGCTGAACCATGCGCTGCGCAATATCCCGGCAGAGAAGATCCGCTTCCATTGCTGCTGGGGCAGCTGGGTCGGCCCGCATAGCGAGGATATCCCGCTGAAGCACATCGTCGACCTGATGCTGTCGCTCAACATCCAGGCCTACAGCGTCGAGGCGGGCAACGCCCAGCACGAGCATGAGTGGGAGGTTTTCGAGACCACCAAGCTGCCGCAGGGCAAGATCCTGATCCCCGGTGTCGTCAGCCACAAGACCGAGGTTGTCGAGCACCCTGAACTCGTCGCCCAGCGCCTGTTGCGCTATGCCAACCTTGTAGGCCGCGAGAACGTGCAGGCTGGCACGGACTGCGGCATGGGCCTTGGCCGTGTGCACCACACCATCGGCTGGGCGAAGATCGCCAGCATGGTCGAAGGCGCCAAGATCGCTTCTGCAAAATTGTGGTAAGCGCCAGCGCCACACCCAATACACCGCCCGCGCCGCGCATGGCGCGGGCAGTTTACGTGCTGCTGCTGCTGTGCCTGATCAACGCCTTCAGCTACCTTGATCGCAACATGATCGGGCTGGTCCTGCCGCAGATGACGGCGGAGCTGGAGCTGTCCGACACGATCAGCGGACTCGTCACCGGCCTGCCCTTCGCGCTGTGCTATGCCGCGCTCGCCATTCCTGCCGCATGGATTGCTGACAACCACAACCGCCGCAATTTGCTCGCAGTGGCGCTGAGCCTGTGGAGCGTGGTGACGCTGTTCACTGGTGCGGTACACAGCGGCTGGCAGCTGGCAATCGCCCGCTTCGGCCTTGGCGCTGGCGAAGCTGCTGGTCACCCTACCACTTCATCACTGGTGGCAGACCTTTTCCTCATCGAACAGCGCACCGCCGCCTTTGCCGCTATCTCCGCTTCAGCCTACCTCGGCCCGCTGGTCGGTTTCCCGGTGATCGGCTGGATATTGGCCGAGCAAGGCTGGCGCAGCGCCTATTTCGTGATGGGTACCGGCGGGCTGCTGCTGGCCGTGCTGTTCGCCCTCACCGTGCGCGAACCCAAACGCGGGATGAGCCGCCCGCAGGAGCCATCGCAAATGGGCTTTGGCGAGGGCCTCAAGCGCTTGTGGTCGATCCCGTCCTACCGCTTCGTGGTGCTGGCTGGCGGCTTCAACGCCATTAACCAGGGCGCGCAGCTGACATGGGGCGCGAGCTTCCTTGACCGCATCCACGGCCTCGGCCCGCAGGAGGTAGGCTTCTACTTCGGCACCTTACGCGGCGCGGCGGGGCTCATCGGCGCATTCATCGCCGCCACCGCCATGACCGCGCTGGTGAAGCGCGATCTTGCCTGGCAGATCCGCGCGCCGATCCTGATCGCGGTGATGCCCTTTATCGGCGATGCCATCTTCCTGTTCGGGCGCGAGGCATGGATGTGGCAAGTGGGCCTTGCCTTCACCGCGCTGACCACGGCGATGGCGATCGCGATCAGCTACACGCTTTACGTCAACATTGTGCCGGCGAACCTGCGCGCGCAGGCCTCCGCCTTCTATTTCCTCGTGGCGAGCCTGATGGGCTTCATCCTCGGCCCCTTCTCGGTCGGCGCGCTGAGCGATGCCTTTGCCGCGAGCATGGGCGATGAAGCGATCAGATGGGCGATGCTGATCGCCTCTGCCTCGGCCTTGGTGTCGGCACTGATGCTGCTGGTGGCGAAGAACCGCTGGCTGGATGATGCGCGACGCGCCGAGGCGGCGTGATGCGTTTCCTCAGGTCTGGCTCAGGCTTGCGGCGAGAGCAGCACCTTGCCCACGCCTTCGCGGCTCGCCACGCGGCGGTGCGCTTCGGCGGCCTGCTGCAAGGGCATCACCTCGTCGATCAGAACCTTGAACTTGCCCGCAGCAGCAGCTTCGAGGCTGGAAACCACGTCTTCATTGGTGAAGCCCAGGCTCCCCATCACGGCGATCTGGTAAAGGTAGAGCCGCTTCACATCGAGCATGACCTGCCCGCCGCCGTGGCTGCCCGCCGTCACCAGCCGCCCATGGCGCGCGATGGCGTGGAAAGCCTTGGGAAAGAGCACGGGGTCAGCGATGTTCTCGAACACCAGGTCCGCCCCGCGCCCGTCGGTCAGTTCCAGCACCCGCTCGGTCAGGTCCTCGGCGCGGTAATCCACGCCGTGATCCGCCCCGAGATCGAGCGCGGCCTGCACCCGGTCCGGCGCGCCCGCGCCTGCAATCACCGTGGCGCCCATCAGCTTGGCGATCTGCACGCCAGCGCTGCCCAGCCCGCCGCTCGCGCCCATCACCAGCACGCTCTCGCCGAGCTGCAACCCACCGCGATCACGCAGCAAATTGTAGGCTTGCGGGGCATGGCGGTTGACGATGCAGGCGGTGGCGAAATCGAGCCCGTCGGGCATCAGCACGGTCGCTTCGGCAGGCAGTTTCACGAACTGCGCGTAACCGCCAAGGTGCTGCATGCCCACGGCATCCAATGGCCCGACCGGCTTGCTGCGCCACGGCGTGGTCACCACACGGTCGCCCACCTTGCGGGTCGTCACGCCCTCGCCCACCTCGGCAATCACGCCGGTGGGATCAACGCCAAGGATATGCGGCAGCTTGACCGGCGCGACGTATTCGCCCGCGCGCACCACAAGGTCGAGCGTGCGGTTGACCGAGACGGCGTGCACCTCGACCAGAACCTCGCCCGGGCCCGGAACGGGACGCGGGAAATCCTCGTATCTGAGGACTTCCGGCCCGCCGAATTCGTGCATCACGCAAGCTTTCATCATTGCCATCGCAGTCGATCCTTTCGTCCACCGGACTCGCGGATCGGGGCTGCACGCGCAAGAAAAATCGTCTAACAATCTTATCGAATCCGCTCAGGAGGCCCGCATGTCCGACCATCCCGATCACGTCCGTATCGCCATCAAGACCGGCGTGGAGGAGACCACCCTGCAAAGCCATCCGTGGCCCGAACTCGGCCTGGACGAAGGCATGCTGAAGATCGAGGCCTGCGGTGTCGGCGGTGCGGAGCCGGAAGTCTATCGCGCAGGCGACAAGTGGCTGCCGGTGGCGATGGGCCACCAGCTTGTCGGCACCGTCACCCACATGGGGCCGGAAGCCGCGAAGATCTGGCCAGTGAAGCAGGGCGAGCGCGTGGTGATCCAGGAATACCTGCCGTGCAAGAGCTGCAAGTGGTGCCTGCAAGGCGAATACCGGTTCTGCCCCGATGCGGACTTCTTCAGCGGCAACAATCCCAGCCGCTATGGCCTGATCGAACCCACGGAAGAGAACCCGCTGGTGGGCGGCTTTGCGGACTATATCCGCCTGCCGTGGAACACCGTGTTCCACAAGATCCCGCAAGACCTGCCCGCCGAACTCGCCACCCTCGCCATCCCCATCGGCAATGGCGTGCAATGGGCGACGCTGGACGTGAACGCGGGGCCGGGAAAGACCGTGCTGATCATCGGGCCGGGCCAGCAAGGCCTCGGCGCTGTGCTGGGCGCGAAGGATGCAGGCGCGGAAACGATCATTCTTGCCGGCAAGGGCGCGCGTGATCAGACCCGGCTCGACCTCGCCCCAGAACTCGGCGCGGACCATGTGATCAATGTGGAGGATGAGGACCTGCTGCCGCAGTTGCAGCGCATCCTAGGTGACCGCGGGCTGGACGTTGTGGTCGATACCACCGGCGATCCCGGCGGCAAGAACATGGACCAGTATCTCGAACTCGCCAATTACGGCGCGTGGCTGTGGGTCAACTGCATGGATCGCGGCGTGCC
>CAZYAL010000020.1:23563-33475 GCA_964645635.1 uncultured Sphingomonadaceae bacterium
AACTCGCCAATTACGGCGCGTGGCTGTGGGTCAACTGCATGGATCGCGGCGTGCCTGTGAAGATGGTGAAGCGTAAATATTTGACCGTTCGCTCAGGCCGCGGGCGCAGCTGGTGGGCTGTCGATACCGCGCTGCGTATCATCACCTCGCGCCGCTTCCCGCTGGAAAAGATGTGCACCCACACCTTCGGCCTCGATCAGGTACACGAGGCAATCCTCGCCACCGCTGGCCGCGAGATCGAGGGCGCGGTGCATTGCATCGTGGACCCGACGAAGTAGGGGCATTGCCTCCGTGCGCTCCTGCGAAAGCAGGAGCCTAGGGGCCGATAGCGACGTACGTGCTGCTCTAGGCTCCTGTTTTCGCAGGAGCGCACAATTCTCAAGTCTCCAGCCACTCCCGCAAGGCAGCTGTCACCGCATCGGGCTTTTCCAGCATGGGGAAGTGGCCGGTATCCGGCAGGCTCACCCGCACCGCTCCGGGGATGGCTTCAGCGATCTGGGCGTTGCGTTCCGGGCCGCTGATCGGGTCATCCTCGCCTGCCAGAACCAGCGTGGGCACGGCGATCTGGCCCAGTAGCGGGCGCGGATCGGGGCGACCCAGCAGGGCATTGGCCTCCTGCTCATACTCCTCAGGCGTGAAGGCACAGGCCATGGCATCGAGCAGGCCGATGAACTCCGCGTCATCCCGCTTTGAAGGGTGCGCGATCTTGGGGTTCCACCACTTGACCAGCGCTTCCATGCCTTCGGCCTTGGCCTTCTCGATCTGCGGCGCGCGACGTTCGGCCTCGCCTTCGGCGACCGGGTGAACCGAAGAGTCGATCAGCGCGAGGCGGGTGATCCGTTCGGGCGCGAGGCGGAACATCTCCAGCGCCACGCGGCCACCCATGGAAAAGCCAGCCAGCGCAAAACTCTCGGGAGCCTGCGTCAGCACGTCCTGCGCCATGGCTTCGAGCGAAGCGTGCCCGTGCAGCGTCGGGACCATGCAATCGGCGACATCGGCCAGCCCGGCAATCTGGTGCTGCCACACGCGCTCATCACACAAAGACCCCGGCACCAGCACCAGATTCTGTCTTGCCCCCACTGGACGATCCCCCACAAATGTATAACAATCCTGACTAACCTTTATGCCGATCTGCTTCAAGCGCGGGAGTTTCCCTTTCCATGATTATTGACGCCCATTGCCACGCTTCCCCGCAATGGTTCGAACCGGTCGAGCCGCTGGTGGCGCAGATGGATCTGAACGGTGTGGCAAAGGGCGTGCTGACACAGGTTCTGGGGCAGTTCGACAATGCCTATCAGGAAGAATGCCTGGCGCGGTTCCCCGGCCGCTTTGCCAGCGTTGGCGCGGTTTTCGCTGGCGCAGAGGATGCAGCGGACAAGGTGCGATACTGGGCGGCGCGCGGCATGGTGGGCTTGCGCCTGCGGCCCGAAGCGCGGTCAAAGGGCGCTGACCCGCTGGCGGTTTGGCGCGCGGCGGCGGATTGCGGCCTTGCCATTTCCTGCGGCGGTGCGCCTGCCAATGTCCTCGATGATGACTTCGCCGCGCTCGTGACCGAGTTTTCCGCCATGCCCATCGTGATCGAACAGCTTGGCGGCTGGACTCGCCACGATTGCGATTGCGAGGAGGCCACATGGCAGGGCATCCTCAAGCTGGCGCGCTTTTCCAATGTCAGTCTGAAGCTTTCCACCCTCGGCCAGATCGCCCCGCGCACCATTGGCGTGCCCTTGCCCGCTGCGGCCGAACCGGTGCTCGATGCCGCCAAGGGCAAGGCAATCATGGATGAGGCACTGGAAGCTTTCGGCCCCGAACGGCTGATGTGGGGCAGCGATTATCCGGTGGTCTCCAGCCGCGAGGGCTATGCCAATGCGCTGAACTGGACGCGCGCGCTGTTCGAAGACCGTCCGCAAGCGGAAGTCGATGCGATCTTTGGCGGCAATGCGGCGCGGATCTTCTTCGCCTGACCGCTGCCCGTCGCGCTTGAATGCGCCCCACGATTGTTATACGATCTCGCTATACAAACTGACACGACGGAGTCTTCTCCATGGCCAACACGCCTGACAACACGATCATCTGCATCTCTGCCAATGGCAAGACGGATACCGCCAGCACCCACGCCGCGCGGCGGATGCTGGTCTCCACCATCGATGGCGTGCTCGACTATCGCCGCGAAGGCCCCGGAGCCGCGTGGCAATTGCAGCCCGACATGCTGCTCGCCGGCCAGCACATCAGCGCGCTGGTCTATGACGAGAAGTTGGACCTGCTGTTCGCCCTGCCCCACTTCACCGGCGGCGTGCTGGTGAGCGCGGACCATGGCGAGACTTGGGAGACGCGCAACACCGGCCTCCAGTCCGATTATGCCTATTACCTGATGATCCAGCACATCGGGGACGAGACGGTGCTCAGCCTGGGCACCGAGCCGGTGATGTTCTACCAGAGCTTCGATCTCGGCAAGACGTGGCACGCGCAGCCCAGCGTCAATGACGTGGAAGGCACCGAGCACTGGATTTTCCCGCGCTCCAGCCCCCACATCAAGCATATCGCTGCCCATCCGGCGCGGCCCGAGCGCATCTATATCTGCGTCGAGCAGGGCGACCTGCTGATGACCGAGGACGGCGGCAAGAGCTGGCGCTCGATGTGTTCGATGGAGCGCGAGGACGACAAGTTCCGCCGCGACCAGCACCGCGTCACCTTCTATCGCGACAATCCGGACGAGATCTTCTTCTGCACCGGCATCGGCCTCTATCACACGACTGATGGCGGCGAGAGCTGGGAGCAGCTGACTGACACCAGCCACGAATGCGCTTATCCGGACCCATTCTTCATCCACCCGACCAAGGAAATCCTGTTCATGGTCGGCGCGGGCGAGAACCCCAATCCGAAGTGGGCCATTGAAGGCACCGCGCATCCCAAGTTCATGATCAGCACCGATCACGGCCAGAACTGGACCCGCGCGATGGACGGCATGCCCGAACCCGTGCCGGGCAACCTTGAAGTCGCCGCGATGCATGTGTCCGATGATGGCGGCGTGGAGCTTTATGCCGGCACCGCCTGCGGCCAGCTTTATGTGAGCCGCGACAATGCCGCGAGCTGGAGCGCGGTGTCTGAAGACCTGCCCGCCATGTCCAAGGGCCCGCACTTCCGCTGGTTCGTCTCTGACAAGGAACGGGCGGCATATGAGGACAAGCTGAAGGCGCTGAACGTCTTCGCATAAGGGATCGAGTTAGCGCGGGGCCGGTCTCCCTCCGGCCTCGCGCGACCATTAGGTGGGGGACATCGCAGTCTTGCTGGCAGCGCCGGTGGGACATCTGCCAGTCGCATCGGTCGGCAAATCCCCTTTGATGTAGAATATCTCCGGATCGCGCTCCGGACTGGTCAGATGTGTTAGGAGACAAGAGCCAGTGACCATGATCGATACGCACGCCCACCTTGTGACGGGCGATGTGGCAAACTACCCGCCTTCCCCGCCCAGCGGCCAGCTTGCGCCCGGTGACCTCGACGATCCCATGACAGTGGAACGCCTGCTGGCGGACATGGACGCCAATGGCGTGGACAAGGCGGTGCTGGTGCAGCGCGGCTCGATCTACGGCTTTGACAGCTCCTATGTCTGCGACAGTGCGGCGAAGCATCCTGACCGGCTGACGGCCGTCTGCTCGATCGACATGCGCGAGGCGGATTGCGCCGACAAGGTCACCTACTGGACGAAGGAACGCGGTGCTGCGGGCATCCGCATGATGGAATGGGTCAAGGGGATCGATATCTCCTGGCTCGACGGCGAAACCGCGCGGCCCGCGTGGGAGCTTGCCGCCAGCCAGGGCACGCCGGTTTGCGTGCACCTGTTCCCATGGAACCGCGCCGAAGGCCTCACCCGCCTCGCTGGCCTGCTGGCGGACATTCCCGGCCTTGAACTGGTGATCGACCATTTCGCCGCGATCAAGAGTGATGCCGGACCGCCTGACCATGGCGTTGACGAGCTGCTGGAAAAGGTCGCCGCCTTCGAAGGCGCGAACGTCAAGTTCACCACCATCCCCTTGGGCCGCCTCGATGCAGCGGGAGTGGATTTTCGCCCTGTGGTGAAACGGGTGGCTGACCTCTTCGGCCCCGCCCGCATGATGTGGGGATCGGACATCACCCAGTCATCGGGCACTTACGACTACATGGTCGATCTCGGGCGCCGCGCAGTGGAACAGTTCAGCAGCGCTGACATCGAACAGATCATGGGCGGCACCGCCACCCGCATTTACGGGAGGGGCTGGTAAAACCCATGCGTCGCATCGCCACCGAAGAAGCTTTCGTCATTCCCGAAGTGCTGCAGCCCATGCTGCAACGCTTCCGCGATGAGCCCTATCACCCGGACCTGTTCTTCTGGTCCAAGGCCGCCGACGGATCACCCCTGCAGCGCCGCCTGCTAGACCTTGGCGAAGAGCGCCTCTCGATCATGGACGAGACCGGCGTGGACGTACAGCTTATCGGCCTTGCTTCCACTGGCGTGCAGATGTTCGAGGCGGACGAAGCGACGGGCCTCGCCACGCTGGCGAATGACGTGCTGGCCGATGCCATGAAGAAGCACCCCACCCGCTATGCCGGCCTCGCCAGCTTCGCCCCGCAAGACCCTGCGCGTGCCGCGAAGGAGATCGAGCGGGCGATGACGCAGCTCGGCTATAACGGCGTGATCGTGAACTCGCACACCAATGGCGACTATCTCGACCAGCCCGAATACTGGCCGATCCTCGAAGCCTGCGAGGCATGCAACGCGCCGCTCTACATCCATCCGCGCGCGCCCAGCCCGCAGATGGTCGAACCGTTCAAGGCGCATACGCTGGAACATGCGATCTGGGGCTTCCAGGCGGAGACATCGCTTCATGCGCTGCGCCTTATCGCAGGCGGGTTGTTTGACCGCTTCCCCAAGCTCAAGGTCGTGCTCGGCCATGGCGGCGAAGGGCTGCATTACTGGCTGCCGCGCCTCGATGGCATGTGGGCCAACTTCCAGGCGCCCGAAGGCAGCCGGGTGAAGCTCGAACGCGCGCCGAGCGAATACATCAAGGCGAACTTTGCAGTCACCACCAGCGGCATGAACTGGGCGCCGTCCGTCAAGTTCGCGCTGGAAGCATTGAGCCGCGATCACGTGATGTTCGCGATCGACTATCCCTTTGTCGACAGCGGCAAGTCCGTGGCGGAAATGGATGCGATCGACATTCCCGAAGCGGACAAGGCGGCGATCTATCACCTCAACGCAGAGCGCATTTTCAACATCGCACCTGCTGGTTGACCAGCCCCCTCCCCAAGCGGGAGGGGCAGCGGATGGATCAAACCGACTTCGGGATCTGCTTGCGGATCAGCGAGACTGAGACCAGCGAGACAAGCAGCGCGCCTGCGATCAGCAGGAAGTAGCTCGACGCTCCGCCCCATGCGAGCGCGATCACACCGGCATAGGAACTGGCAATAGCACCCACGCGGCCAGCCGCCGCCGCAGCGCCGACACCCGTACCGCGCGCATGGTCCGGATAGATGAAGGCGGAGAAGGTATAGAGGCCGTTGAGCAAGCCTGCCGAGAAGAAGCCGATCAGGGCGAGGAAGCTCAGCAGCACCGGCAGAGTGTCGATCTGTGCGTTGATCAGCATCCCCAGCGCGAAGGCCATCACAACGCCGCCCGCTGCCAGCGTCACCACCGTCACGCGCGAGCCATACTGCTTGATAAGCCAGCCGCTGCCCATGCCGCCCACGATGCCGCCGAAGGACAGCGCCGTCATGCCCAGCCCTGTCATCGACAGTGCAAAGCCGAGGCTCGCGAGCATCGCCGGAACCCAGCTGAACATGGCGTAGTTCGCCAGCAGGCAGAAGAAAAAGGCCAGCCACAAGAACACGGTGGAGGATGCTACACCGGGCTCGAACAGTTCGGAGATCGGGCGGCGCTTGGTGGCAGATTTGTCCAGCGCATTGGCAACAAGGATCATGTCGCCCGCAACGGGCAGGCCGCAGCGCTGCGCGATGCCGCGAAGCTTGTCCTGGTCCGTCCCGGCATTGGCGAGGTAGATCGGCGATTCCGGCAGCAATAACGCCAGCAGCAGTGCCACGACGACGCCGATCCCGCCCAGCACGACAAACAGCCCCTGCCAGCCGTAGGGCTCAAGAATGGCTGCACCGATCAGGCCTGCGAGCATCGCGCCCACGGCAATGAAGGTCATGCCCACGGCCAGTGCCAGCGGTCGCTCACGGCGAGGCGTGAATTCGCTGATCACCGCAGCGCCATTGGGAATCATCGCGCCGATGCCGATACCATCAAGGAAACGCAGCGCCAGCAGGATGGTGGTATCCGTCGCCCAGGCTTGCGCGATCGTCATCAGGCCAAAGAAGCCTGTGCTGACGACCATCATTGTCTTGCGGCCGAACTTGTCACCCAGCATCCCGCCGACCACGGCGCCGAGAGTGAGGCCGAGCAGACCAATGGCGGCGACGCTGGCAAAAGCCTCGCGCTCCAGCCCCCAGTCCTGCATCAGCGCCGGAATCGCGAGGCCGAGAGACTGGTTGGCAATGCCATCGGTGAAGTAGGCGAGGGACATCAGCCCGAGGATGAATTTCTGGAACGGGCTCCACGCGCCAGCGTCCAGAAGTTCGTTGACATTGGCGGCCTGGCCGCCGGCTTCGCTTGCTGTCCTCTCCATATCGTCTAATTAAATGATCTAACGATCCAGTCAATCGGAGAACGGGCAATGGCGGCAAAACACTGGTTCATCACGGGCTGCGCCACCGGCTTTGGCCGCGCCCTGGCCGAAGCTGCACTGGCGCGCGGGGACCGTGTCGCCGCAAGCGACCGCAACCGTGCGGATATCCGCGATCTCGAGATTGCCTTCCCCGAAACTGCGCTGGCGCTGCAATGCGATGTCACCCGGCCAGACGAGATCGCCAACGCGCTCGACCAGGCCAATGCGACTCTTGGCCAGATCGACGTGCTGGTGAACAACGCCGGATACGGCCTGCGCGCCGCATTGGAAGAAACCACGCCAGAAGACGCACGCCGCCTGTTCGACGTAAACTTCTTCGGCATGGTGGACGTGATCCGCAGCGCCCTGCCCATGCTGCGCGCGCAAGGCCACGGCCATATCGTCAATTTCGCCTCTGTCGGCGGGCGGGTTTCCGCACCGTTGCTTACGCTCTACAACGCGAGCAAGTTCGCGGTGGAAGGCCTTACCGAGGGGCTCGCGCCTGAACTCGCGCACCTCGGCATCACAGTGACGATGGTCGAACCCGGCGCCTATGCCACGCAGTTCGGCCCGTCTGCGGGCTCAGCAGGCGATCCGATGGAAGCCTATGCGCCGGTGCGCGCAATGATGGACGCGCATATCGGGGACCTGGTGATGGGCAAGCCGGAAGAGCTTGCCGCTGCGGTGCTGGAGATGGTCGACAGCCCCGAACCGCCCTTGCGCTTCATCGCCGGCAATGAAGCGCGGGTGATGATCGACGCGAACCTCAAGAGCCAGCTGGAAGAGAATGAACGCTGGGGGGCGCTGACCTTGAAAGCCAGCTCCGCCGGGCGCTGATCAGGCTGTCTGCGCCTTCGGTCCGCGCAGAACCAGCGTCCAGATCGAGACCGCCACACCGATCAGGCAGCAGCCGATCACCACGCACAGCCCGCGCGCCGTCCCGTCATAGAGCATGCCCGCGATCGCTGACATTACCGCGCCAGCAGCAAAGGTCGCTGCCCCGAACAGTGCAGCCGCCGAACCAGCCCGCAGCGGATCGATGGCGAGGCCGCCCGCCATGGTGTTCGCCTGGACCGGCGAAACACTGCCGACCATGAAGAACAGGATCGCGGAGAGCGACCACAAGCCGCCCCACCCTGTCGCCGCGAAGAGGAACAGCAGCGCTGCCAGCACCACGGCATTGCGCGCGGACATGCGCAGCATCTCCTTCGGGTCGCGGGTCTTGAGCATCATGCGATTGAGCTGCGCTGCGCCCACCAGCGCGATGGAATTCACCCCGAACACCAGGCTGAACTCGGTCGGCGTCAGGCCGTATCCGCTTACCAGCACGACTGAACTGTTGGCGACATAGGCAAAGAACCCGCCCGAGTTGAACATCGCCGCCAGCAGGTAACCCATCAACGCGCGATTGCTGAGCAATTGCCAGTATGCGCGGAAGGGATGCTCGCTGCGGGCATTGGCTGCTGTCGCTTCGGAACGCGATTCATGGATGACGGTGAGGCCCAGCACCATGATCGTGCCGAAACCCGCCATCACCCAGAAGATCGCCCGCCAGTCTGCCACGGCGATCACCGCCGCACCGATCAGCGGCGCGAGTACCGGGGCGAGGCCACCGATCAGCGCCAGCAGCGAGAAGAAGCGCGCGCTTTCGGTCTCGTCGAGCATGTCGCGCACGATGGCGCGGCCTGCCACCATCACCGAACAGGCGCCAAAGGCCTGAAGCAAACGCGCCGCGAGCAGCACGGTAAAGCTGGTGGTGATCGCCGCCACTGCCGCCGAGGCCAGGAACAGCAGCAGCCCGAAGGTGACCAGCGGCTTGCGCCCGAAGCGGTCTGACAAGGGCCCTGCCACCAGCTGGCCACCGGCAATGCCGAACAGGAACACCGAAATGCTCTGCGCGGCGTTGTCCACCGATACGCCAAGGTCCGCCGCCAAGGGCGGCAGCGCGGGCAGGTACATGTCTATCGCCATCGGTGCGAGCGCGGTAAATCCGGCCAGCACCACGGTTTGCGTGCGAGTCAGCAAGTTGCGGTTCCCCTCATTTGCGCATATCGTTATCCTGAATCGTCTAACAATTAAAGAGGGCAGGTGATGGCCGAAATGGTCCGCGCAGCGGTGAAGACCGATATCGAGCAAACCGAAATCCGCGAATTCGCCATGCCCGAAGTGCGCGAGGATGACGGTATCCTGCGCGTTGAAAGCAGTGGCGTCGGCGGATCGGACCCGGAGATGTATCGCCGCGAGAACACCGCGCCCTGCATCATGGGGCACGAGGTTGTCGGGACCGTCCACAAGCTCGGCGAAGGTGCGGCCAAACGCTGGGGCGTAAAGCCGGGAGACCGCATCGCGCTCCACGAATACCTGCCCTGCTGGAACTGCTACTGGTGCAAACAAGGCGATTTCCGCCTGTGCATGGAAGCCGATTTCTTCAACGTGAAGGACCGCTTCAACACGCTACGCTACGGCACCTGCAACGCCGAAATCGCGCCGCATCTGTGGGGCGGGAATGCGGAATACATGTACCTTGCGCCCAATGCGGTGATCCACAAGATTCCGGCGGACATGGACGCACGCCACGCCACCATGGCAGTGCCGCTCGGCAATGGATTTCAATGGGCCGTGTTCGATGGCGGCGCAGGCCCCGGCAAGAGCGTGCTGGTGTTCGGGCCGGGCCAGCAAGGCCTCGGTTGCGCGCTGGCCGCGAAGGAAGCAGGCTCGGGGCTGGTCATCCTCGCCGGGCAAACTCGAGACCGCAGCCGTCTAAATCTCAGCCTTGCACTTGGCGCGGATATCGCTGTCGATGTCGAACAAGAGGATCTCGCCAAAGTGGTGATGCAGGCGACCGGTGGACGCGGGGTGGACGTGGTTGTCGATACCACCGGCGATCCCGATGGCAGCATCGCCGCACAGGCCATCGCACTTTCGGCCAAGGGGGCATGGCTCAGCTTGAACGGCCTCGGCCAGTCCGTGCCGCTGAACGAAATCAAGAAGCGCTACCTCACTGTGCGCGCGCCGCGTGGGCACAGTTACAAGGCCGTGCAGGCTGCTCTCGACCTTGTCGCTTCAGGCAAATGGCCGATCGACAGGCTGTGCAGCCATGATTTCGGCCTGGAGCAGGTGCACGAGGCGATCCTCGCCACCGCAGGGCGCGGGATAGAGGGCGCGATCCACGTGACGGTGAGCCCGGGCAAATAGATACAAAAAGGGGCGCCTT
>CAZYAL010000021.1:0-5625 GCA_964645635.1 uncultured Sphingomonadaceae bacterium
CCCAGCTTCAACCAGCTTACATGGGACGGCGAGAGCTTGCAGGTGCAGGTGCGCAGCCTCGAAGGCGTGGCGAGGAGTCCTTCTCGCGGGTGAGGCCTGAGGCATCGTACCACTGTGCAAACCAGATAAAGGAAAAGGGGCTGCGATTTCTCGCAGCCCCTTGATTTTCTTCAGACTCCAGTCCGCTGATTTTAGCGCTTCGAGAACTGGAAGCTGCGGCGTGCCTTGGCCCGGCCATACTTCTTGCGTTCCACCACGCGGCTGTCGCGGGTGAGGAAGCCTGCTGCCTTCACCGTGGTACGCAGCGCGGGTTCGTACTTGGCCAGCGCCTGGCTGATGCCGTGCTTTACAGCACCGGCCTGGCCGGACAGACCGCCGCCTTTCACAGTGGCGACGACATCATACTGACCTTCGCGATTAGAAATGCTGAAAGGCTGGTTGATTACGAGGCGGAGCGTAGGGCGTGCGAAATACACTTCCTGGTCCTTGCCGTTCACGGTGACCTTGCCGGTACCCGGCTTGATCCACACGCGGGCAACGGCATCCTTGCGGCGACCGGTGGCATAGGCGCGGCCCTGCGCGTCCAGTTCCTGCTCGCGCAGCGGAGCGGCGGGGGTTGCCGGAGCGGCTTCACCAGCAGCCGGAGCTTCGGCGGCGATATCCTTCAGGTCCGACAGGTCGGACACGGTGTTGTTTTCATCAGCCATCACGAAGCAGCCTTGTTCTTGCGGTTCATCGAGGCAACGTCGAGCACTTCGGGCTTCTGGCCGTCATGCGGGTGTTCGGTGCCGTTGTAGAGGTGCAGGTTCTTCATCTGCACGCGGCCCAGCGGGCCAGTGGGGATCATGCGTTCCACGGCCTTTTCCAGGACACGCTCCGGAAAGCGGCTGTCGAGGACCTTGCCGGCAGTGATGCCTTTGATGCCGCCCGGGTGGCCGGTGTGCTTGTAATAGACCTTCTGGCCAAGCTTGTTGCCGGTGAACTTCACCTTGTCAGCATTGAGGATGATCACGTGATCACCGCAATCGACATGCGGGGTGTAGCTCGGCTTGTGCTTGCCGCGCAGGAGGTTGGCAACAATCGTGGCAAGACGGCCGACGATGAGGCCTTCGGCATCGATGATATGCCACTTCTTTTCGACCTCGGCCGGCTTGATCGACCGGGTCTGCTTGCTGAGCGCCTTCATGGCTGAATTCCTTGGTAATGCGAAAGTTCGCCGCTTGCGCAAACGGAATCACCCGCCGCGCTTGCGAAGGCGCGCCATTTGTCTTGGAAGCGCCCCCAAGTCAAGCATTCATGCGGGTTTCCGGAGAGGTAAAATAATACCTCATAGTTGTTTCAACGTTCCCGCGGGCTTGTTCCCGGAGCCCATGCCATTGCCGCAAGTCAGGCGGCAAACAGCGCCCAGTTCTCGCGGTTGCGCCGTTCTTCCCCGCCATAACGGGTGGTGACCACCCGCTGGGCATGACGCATGAGCCCGGTCTGCGTGTCGCGCTCCGCCTCAAAATGTGTAAGCACCTCACCATGATCGCCCCAGGGGAGTTCTATCGCGCGATGTTCTTCGCGCAGGCGTTCTTCTGGCGTAAACAGGTCATCTGGCACCCGGGTCACAAGCTCGGCGCTGGCCTCGTGCAAGGCTTCGATAAAGCCTCCAAGGTCCGCGACGCTGACTGCGTAGGATTCACGCACGATCTGCAGGGCCTCGGTCAGATGGTCGCGCGCTCCGCCTGAAGGCCAGCCAGTGATCCGTCCGCTTTGGCCCAGCTGCAAGGGGAAGAACTCGCGCTCCACCCTTCGCTCTTCAATCGCGGCAAGTTGGGCAAGGTTGGGCGGAGTGCGAACGATCACATCGGTCTGTTCGCCACTGATCAGGAAACCGCCGCTGGCAGCCGGGCTAAACCGCACTTCGAAATCCCGCTGGATCACCACATTTTCGCTGCCGCCACGGAGCGCCCGTTCAAGCGTGCGTCGGTAAATCATGGTCCCGGACGGTGGGTGGATAGTGGCGGGCGAGGGGCGGGCGGTCAGCTGGGCAATGGCAGGGCTTGCGGCGAGGATTGGCAGCAGTGCCGCGCCGATTGCAAGCTTGATGCTTTATCGCCTGTCAGTCCCGGCCAAGACAATGGTTCCCCGTGCTAAGCCCCTCCAGCCATGCACCTGTAGCGGCTGGATAAGCTGATGCGTCCCACTGCGTGATCGCAGGGGTTTGGTAAGAATGCAATTGGGCAAGCCGCGCGGTCATAGCCTCGACGCGTGACGCATGCGTCTTGAACAGCGCGCCCACTTCGCCGGCCTCGCCGCGCTCGCCGTCCCATTCATAGATCGAGATCACGCCGGGGATGATGTTGACGCAGGCCACCAGCTTTTCGTCAAGTAACGCACCGCTGACCTTCCGGGCTTCGTCAATGGAGCTGAACGGGCACCATACCAAGGCGCCGCCTTTGCTCATGCTTCGCGCCCCTCTTGGCCCAGCATTTGCGCGCCCCAAGCTGTGGCTGCCACCAGTAGTGCGCCAACGAACTGGTGTGCCACGGCCAGCCACAAGGCGACGCCAGTCATCACCGTTGCGATGCCCAGGATGATCTGGATACCGAATGCCGAGTGGATATAGACCGACGCGCGCCTGTCACCTGCGGAGCGGAGCTTGCGCGCTATTACTATCAGGGCGACCACCGTCACCCAGGCCCACCAGCGGTGCAGCCAGTGCAGCAGGAAGGGGTCGTGCCCCAATGTCCACCAGAAGCCGTTCGACCAGCCGATTTCGGGGAATATCCTGCCTTGCATCAATGGCCAGCTATCGGAAGCAAGGCCGGCGTTGAGGCCGGCCACCCATGCGCCGAGCAGTAGCTGGATGAACAGGATGAAGATGGTGAGCCCAGCGAGGCCAGTCAGCTTTGCCGTCCTTGCTGCGGGGTCGTGATGAAGAACGAGCAAGTCCCTGGCCGTCCAAACCAGGCCGCTAAGCGTGAACAGCGCTGTCAGCAGATGGATCGACAGCCAGAAATGCGAAACATCGGTCATCTCGGTGTTGAGGCCAGAGCGGACCATAAACCACCCGAAAGCGCCCTGAAGGCCACCTAGCGCAAGCAGGGCAAGCAATCGCGGCTTGTAACCGGCGGGGATCATGCCCTTCACCCAGAACCACGCCAGCGGCGCTGCAAAAACCAGCCCGATGATCCGCCCGATCAGCCGGTGGAACCACTCCCAGAAGTAGATGAACTTGTAGTCTGCCAGCGTCATGCCTTGCGGCCCGGCGACTTGCTGGAACTCGCCGATCTGCTGGTAGGCTTCGAACTCGTTCTGCCACTGCACTTCGGACAAGGGAGGCAGTGCGCCTGTTACCGGCTTCCATTCGGTGATCGAAAGCCCGCTTTCGGTAAGCCGGGTAACCCCGCCCACCGCAACGATTAATGTGACGAGGCCGGCAACCACGAACAGCCAGCGCGCCAGTGCCAACGGCTTGCCGTTCGGCGAAAGTGCAGTGGCCGGGGAGTTTTCGTCTGTCAGCGATGCCATGCTCGCCGATTTGCTCTCCGAACCAGCGAAGCGCAAGACATGATTTGGGCCGTGCCTGTGTGTAAAAGCGGTTGCGCAATGTTACAGCATTACATAAGTGGGTGCGCATGGATCTTATCCTCACACGGATTCGCGGCCAGATGGACCGTGTCGGCGTGTTGCTGTCATGCCTGTGTCTGGTGCATTGCGTGCTGGGCCTGGTGCTGGTGGCAGGCATGGGCGTGGGTGCGACCTTCCTGCTTGATCCGGCCATCCACAAGATCGGCTTGCTGCTTGCCATGATCGTTGCCGGTGTGGCTATCGGTGTGGGCGCGATTCGTCACCGCCGCGCCGCACCATTCGTGGTGGCGATGACTGGCCTTTCCTTCATGGGCGGCGCGCTTGCCGTGGGCCATGGCTTCGAGGAAGCGGTGCTCACCATCATCGGCGTGGTCCTGGTTGCGGCAGGGCACATCCTCAACTTGCGCAAGCCCGCATAAGCGCTATCTCCTCGCCTACATGAGCGAGAGCATTTCCATAACCGTCAATGGCGAACCGCGCCGCAGCAGTGCCAGCACCATCGCCGGTCTCGTGCGCGAAATCGGCCTTAAGCCGGAAAAGGTCGCAGTGGAACATAACGGCGAGATCGCGCCGCGCTCCACCCTGGAAGATGTGCCGCTAAAGGAGGGTGACCAGCTGGAGATCGTCCATTTCGTTGGCGGAGGATAGCGGCTGGTCTTGCCTATGCGCTGCTAGGCGGATACCGACCGCGACATGACCGAGATGCCGAAGATTTCGCCTGATTCCGCAAATGACGATAGCTGGGAGGTCGCGGGCCACCGCTTCACCTCGCGCCTAATCGTGGGCACAGGGAAATACAAGGATTTCGCACAGAACGCCGCGGCAGTGGAAGCTTCGGGCGCGGAAATCGTTACCGTTGCGGTGCGCCGGGTCAATATCTCGGACCCGAACCAGCCGGTGCTGATGGACTATATCGATCCCAAGAAGATCACTTACCTGCCCAACACCGCAGGCTGCTTCACTGCTGACGACGCCATCCGCACGCTGCGCCTTGCACGCGAAGCTGGCGGTTGGGATTTGGTGAAGCTGGAAGTGCTTGGCGAAGCGCGCACGCTTTACCCTGACATGCGTGAGACGTTGAAGGCCACCGAAGTGCTGGCCAGCGAAGGCTTTAAGCCGATGGTCTATTGCGTGGACGATCCCATTGCTGCCAAGCAGCTGGAAGAGGCAGGCGCCGTAGCGATCATGCCCTTGGGCGCGCCGATCGGTTCAGGCCTCGGCATTCAGAACAAGGTGACCATCCGCCTGATCGTGGAAGGTGCCGGTGTGCCGGTGCTTGTCGATGCAGGCGTGGGCACGGCTTCGGAAGCCGCGCAAGCTATGGAGCTGGGCTGTGACGGCGTGCTGATGAACACCGCGATTGCTGAAGCGAAGGATCCGATCCGCATGGCCCGCGCCATGAAGCACGCGGTGCTTGCCGGACGTGACGCCTACCTTGCAGGGCGTATGCAGCAGCGCAAATATGCTGACCCGAGCAGTCCGTTGGCGGGGTTAATCTGATTTAGCCCCTGAAACTGAAGACCGTACAACTAACTTTCTGATCCTTAACGGTTCTTAACCCTGTTGGGCGCAGGTTTCCCTGATCAACCAGGGATATCCCATCATGG
Source organism: uncultured Sphingomonadaceae bacterium (assembly GCA_964645635.1). Taxonomy (GTDB): domain Bacteria; phylum Pseudomonadota; class Alphaproteobacteria; order Sphingomonadales; family Sphingomonadaceae; genus Alteraurantiacibacter. The sequence continues at coordinate 5,184 of CAZYAL010000021.1, forward strand.
CGAACACCAGAACGACATCGCTGCACATCTTCGAGATGCGCGAATTTGCCAGTTTCACCGCTGAAGAGCAGGCCTTCATCACGCGCAGCCTCGATATCTTCATGGGCCGCGGCGATGCTTTTAAGGCGTGGGGTGGGAGCAGCGACGACTGCGCTTCGATCCGTGCGCAGTACATTGCCTATCGCAAGCTACGCAGCCTTGTGCATGCCATTCCGGACCAGCAAGCCCACGACGGCGTTGGCATGTTCATCGGCGCACTGATCCGCATCAGCGCGCAAGATATGGCGCTGGGCAAGATCGAGAGCTTTTCCGCTTATCGCTTCCTGTACGAGTGCATGCTTGGCGCTGCGGCGCGGCCCTTCTTGCCGTCTGCATTCGTCGGTGCAGCAGCCTTGCCTGCGCAAGACCCTGCTCCAGTCACTGAGCGAGGCCGCTGCCACCG
>CAZYAL010000021.1:5725-31923 GCA_964645635.1 uncultured Sphingomonadaceae bacterium
CAGCCTTGCCTGCGCAAGACCCTGCTCCAGTCACTGAGCGAGGCCGCTGCCACCGCTCCGGGCTGGTCAACGCGTGCGCCTGCCTTCTTCCCCGCACGCATCGATGACGAAGCCGCCTGACAGCGCCTTCAATACAGCGCGTCGATCCGTTCCTGATATTGCGCACGAATGAAGGGTCGGCGGATTTTCAGGGTCGGCGTCATCTGGTCATTCTCGACCGTAAAGGCCTCGTCCGCCATGGCGAATTTGCGGACCTTCTCGATCACAGACAGATCCTTGTTCGTGCGGTCCACCGCGGTCTTAACCGCCTTCTGGTAGTCAGGCAGCGCCCTCAAGGAAGCAGCATCAAGGGCGCCATGGCCATTTTCGCGCGCCCACTGCTTTTCCCATTCGGCGTCCGCCACGATCAGCGCCACCATGAAGGGCCGCTTGTCGCCGCTTACCATGCATTGCGCGATCTCGGGCTGCAGGGTGAGCATGCCTTCGAGCTTCTGCGGGGCGATATTGTCGCCCTTGTCATTGACGATAATATCCTTCTTGCGGTCGGTGATGACGATCCGGCCGCCTTCGTCGAAGTGGCCGATGTCGCCGGTGTGCAGCCAGCCATCCACCATGGCGGCGGCGGTCGCTTCGGGCTTATGCCAATAGCCTTTCATCACGCATTCGCCGCGCACGAGGATTTCGCCATCATCGGCGATCTTCACTTCCACGCCGGGCAGCGGCGGGCCCACGGTGTTGAGGCGGATACCGGCAGAGGGATAGTTGCACGCCACGACGGGCGCGGTCTCGGTCTGGCCGTAGCCTTGCAGCATCACGAGGCCCATCGCCTGGAAGAAGCCGCCTACTTCGGGGTTGAGCGGCGCACCGCCCGAGACAAGCGCCTTTATCCTGCCGCCAAAGGTCTTGCGGATCTTGGGCCGCAGGGTGGCGTTGAGCAGCCAGCCTACCGGCAGGTCCTTCACCGATTTTCTGCCTGCAATCTGCCGTTCGCCCATTGCCATCGCCTTGTCGAGCAGGAAGGTGGCTGCACCGCCCTGTTTCTCGACCGTCTTCATGATCTTGCCGCGCAGTAATTCGAACAGGCGCGGGACTACGATCATGAAAGTGGGTTGGGCCTCGGTGAGGTTGGAGGAGAGCTTGTCGAGTCCTTCCGCAAACCAAATATCCGCGCCAAGCCCGGCGGGCAGGTATATGCCCGCTGTGTGTTCCAGCGCGTGGCTCATCGGCAGGAAGGAGAGGAAGCGCTCCTCGGCCCAGCCGAAATCGCGTATGAGAATCTCGCCGGCAGCGGCGCAATTGTGCAGGATTGCGCCGTGATGGAGCATCACGCCGCGCGGGCTCCCGCTGGTGCCGCTGGTGTAGATGATGCAGGCGATGTCATCACGGGTGAAGCTGGCGATGCGCGCATCGACTGCTGCGCGGGCGGTGGCGGCATCACCTGTCACCAGCTCCTTCCACTGGTGGATGGCGAATTCGCCGGCTTGGGCGTTGGAAACACCGTCAATCGCAATCACGTTCTGGGCATTGCCAGCGCGCCACATGGCGGCAAACAATGTCTGCGCAAGCTTGGAATTGGAGACAATGGCCGCGCGGGCGCCACTGTCGTCAAGGATATGGCAATGGTCGCCTTCGGTGTTGGTGGTGTAGGCAGGCGTGGTGATGCAGCCTGCGGCCATGATCGCGAGGTCTGCAATCACCCATTCGGGCCGATTTTCTGACACCAGCATCACCCGCTCGCCGGGCTTGAGGCCCATCGCCACAAGCTGTTCGGCCAGCAGGCATACTTGCCTCGCGGCTTCGGCATAGCTGATAGAGGTCCAGACCTTGTCGGCCTTGGCGGTGAGGAAAGGCCTGTCGCCAAGCTCGTCTGCCCGTTTGAGGAACAGCCCCACCAGGCTTTGCGCGTTCTCGATATCGTGCAGCTGCACCGGCTGACATCCTCCTTGCAGAAAGCCAGTCTTGTTGCTGGCTCGCCTGTGATGTTTCGTTTGTTACTGCAAAGCTAAGGCGGACCTGCGCTGTCGGCAAGCTTATGGTGTAACGGCTGCACCTTCGCTGCGCGGATCTGCTGCGCCGATCCATATCCCATCCACCAGCTGCGCGGCATTGGCCTTGAACGGCAAACGACGCGCCTGCACCGTGTGACCCATGGCTTCAAGCGGGGCGAGCAGTGCGATCAGCGGCGAGCCCTCTTCCACGAAGATCGTGTCTCCGGGTGAGTAGAGGCCGGGCAATGCGATAGCTTCCTTGGCGGGCAGGCCGAAGTCGATGACGCCGATCAGCGCCTTGGCCACCTGCACGGGTATTGTGCCGCCGCCCGCGGCTCCGATTGCCAGCACCAGTCTGCCATTTGCATCGAATACCAGCGTAGGCGCCATCGAACTGCGTGGCCGCTTGCCGCCCTGTACGCTGTTCGCCACCGGCTGTCCCGCGCGCGCAGGCACGAAGCTGAAATCGGTCAGCTCGTTGTTGAGGAAGAAGCCGCCATACATGTGACCCGAGCCAAAAGCGCCTTCGATGGTGGAGGTGTAGGAGACGGCATTGCCCCACTGGTCCACTGCCACGAAATGGCTGGTGCCGTTCTCTTCCGGCCCTTCGCCAGCTGCCATTATTGCGCGAGCTCCAGGCGGTGTGCCGGGCAGGACGTCATCCATGCGCTTGCTTGTCTCGATCTGCCGCGCGCGATCGGTGAGGTAATCCTCGTCCATCAGGCCTGCCACCGGCACCTGCACGAAATCGGAATCGCCAAGGTAAAGTTCGCGGTCAGCGTAGGCGAGGCGCTGGCTTTCGGCGAAAAGATGCCAGAACAACGGCTGTTCGGGACCAAGGCTGCCAAGGTCATAGCCCTCGAGCTGCTTGAGGATCGCATAGACCGTGGTCGCGCCTGATGATGGCGGGCCCATGCCGCAGATTCGGTAGGCGCGATAATTGCCGCAAGGGCTGTCGCGCCATACGGCTGAATACGTCTCGATATCGGTCGTGGTCATGCCTGCATCGCCGGGCGTCGCATCAGCGATCACCTGCGCCATGCCAGCGGCCCACGGGCCTTCGTAGAAGGCGAAGGGGCCGACTTCGGCAATGTGGCGCAATGTTGCCGCGAGTGCGGGGTTGCGGACCACCGTGCCCGCAGGCAGCGGCTCGCCTGCTTCGCTGTAGAACAGCGCGCGGCCACCTGCCGAATTCTTCGCCTTCTCGCCCGCAAAGCCCAGGAAATCGCGGAAGCGCGGGGTCAGTTCCCAGCCATCTTCAGCCAGCGCAATTGCCGGTTCGAACAGCTCGGCCCATTCCAGCTTGCCGTATCGCTCGTGCGCTTCAGCGGCGAGACGGATATTGCCGGGCACGCCGATGGAAAGCCCGGTCAGCACGGCTTGGGGAAAGGGCAGCGGTGCGCTGCTCTCGTCCAGGAACCAGTCAGGCGTGGCCGCAGCAGGCGCTTTCTCACGCCCGTCCAGCGTCACCACCTCGCCATGCGCATTGCCGCGCAGGTAGAAGCCCCCACCACCAATGCCCGAACTTTGCGGTTCGACCACGGTCAGCGCCAGCATGGTGGCGATGGCAGCATCGGTGGCGCTGCCGCCGCGGCGCAACATCTCAGCCCCAGCCTCGCTTGCCCGCGGGTCTGCCGCACTCACCACGCCAAGCTGGCGTGTGACGGGCGCTGCCTCTTGCGGAGAAGGAGCGGGGACTGTGGTGCAGGATGCGAAAACGAACGGCGCAACAAGTGCGAGCAGGAAATGTCGGAGCATGGGCTCCAGTCTATTCGCTTCCCACCGCATCGGCAATGGACGCAAAGCCATCGCGCTTCATCAATTCGTCGAGCCCAGTCACAATCTCGCGCGCGATTCCGGGGCCGCGATAAACCATGGCGGAATAGAGCTGCACCAGGCTGGCCCCCGCGCGGATGCGTGCCCAGGCGTCCTCCGCTGTGGCGATGCCGCCCACGCCCACCAGCGGGATAGCCCCGCCAGTCGCCTTGCGGAAATCGCGCAACCGTTCAAGCGCCGGGCCTTTCAGCGGCGCGCCGGACAAGCCGCCTGTCTCGCCTGCATGGGCGGACTTCAAGGGTGGACGGGCAATGGTGGTGTTGGACACGATCAGCGCGCCCAGCTTCTTGTCCATCGCGATGCGGGCGATGGCATCCACATCGGCAGGCTCAAGATCAGGGGCGACCTTCAGGAACACCGGTGGACGAGGCCCGCCTGATTGCGCGCAGGCATATTCGCGCGCCTGCAGCACCGCGTCGAGCAGGCCGGTCAGCGCGCTTTCATCCTGCAGCGCGCGCAGGCCCGGAGTATTCGGGCTGGAGATATTGACCGCAAGGTAATCTGCCAGCGGTGTCATCAGTGAAGTCATATGCGCATAATCAGCGATGCGATCAGTCGAATCCTTGTTCGCACCGATATTGATACCCACGATGCCGCCACGCCCGCGCCGTGCGGCGAGGCGTTTTGCAGCCTCCTCGCCGCCGCGATTGTTGAAGCCCATGCGGTTGATCACCGCCTCGTCCTCTTCCAGTCGGAACAGGCGCGGCGTGGGGTTGCCGGGCTGCGGCAAGGGCGTGATTGAGCCGACTTCGGCAAATCCGAAACCCAGCCCCAGCAGGGCATCCGGCACTTCGCCGTCCTTGTCATAGCCAGCGGCCATGCCCACCGGGTTGGGGAAGTCGAGGCCTGCGACATGTGTCTGCAAGGGGCCGGTGGGGGAGTGGTGCTGCGGCCCCGGCATCAGCTTGAGGGCGCGAATCGAGAGCCCATGCGCCTTTTCCGCGTCGAGCATGAATATGGCGGGGCGGATCAGTCGGTAGAACATAACGCGGCTATGGCAAAGCGGCGCCCACCTGTCGATTCTCCAAATGGGACAGAAATCGTCGTCGCCTAGCTGACGCCAATCACTCGGATTCGCGATTTTTGTCAGCTGGTGTCGTTTCCATACAAGGCCGTCAGCTGAGAATCGGCTAACTAGTTTCATGCGACCCGAAGGGCTCGGCGCAATATGCGACGGGTTCTGGACTTAAAGGGCGGTTCCCACGGTGGAGCCGCCCCTTTTTTTGCTCTCCAGATGCTAACGACTCGCAACAAGGGGTTTGCCGTTGAAAGGGGAGAGTCGCGCTCCTAGGTGAAATCGGAACGAATCACTCCGATTAACCGCGAGGAGCAGCAATGCGCCTTTCCAGCATGGCCGACTACGCCGTCGTCACAATGAGCGCCGCCGCGCGCCATTGTGGATTTGCGCGCGTTTCCGCCGCTGATCTGGCAGAGGAAACCGGATTGCCGCTGCCCACGGTGCAGAAGCTGGTCAGCACTTTGTCAAAGGGTGGCTTGCTCAAGGCCACGCGCGGCTCAGGTGGTGGCATCCAGCTGGCCCGACCTGCTGCAGCGATTAGCCTGGCGGACATTGTCGAAGCGGTCGAAGGGCCAATTGCGCTCACCGCTTGCGTGGAAGACGGGCGGCATGATTGTGCGCTCGAAAAGAACTGCAGCGTGCGCCCGCACTGGGGGCTGGTGAACATCACCATGCGCGGCGCGCTGGAAGGGGTGAAGCTGACGCAGCTTGCCCGCATACAAGCACAAGAAGTGGCCCAAGAACTGTCATGACAGAACAGACCAACCTCAAGCCCGGCCCAACGGAGGAGATCACGGACAAGGCTGCCCGCGACGCCGCCAAAAGGGCAGCCGAGTATGAGTTCGGCTGGTCGAGCGATATCGAGCAGGAATTTGCGCCCAAGGGCCTCGACGAAGGCACCGTGCGCTTCATTTCGGCAAAGAAGAATGAGCCGGAATGGATGCTCGAATGGCGCCTCAAGGCCTTCCGCCTGTGGCAGACCATGGAAGAGCCGGACTGGGCCAATGTCGGCTACCCGCCGATCGATTACCAGGACGCCTATTACTACGCCGAGCCGAAGAAGAAGGCGGAGCTGGATTCGCTTGATGAGCTCGATCCCGAGATCAAGTCAGTCTACGACAAGCTCGGCATCCCTCTGGCAGAGCAGGAAGTGCTCGCCGGTGTGAAGGGATCGCGCAAGGTCGCCGTGGATGCGGTGTTCGACAGCGTTTCCGTTGCCACAACCTTCCGCAAGGAGCTGGAAAGCGCGGGCGTGATCTTCCGCTCCATCAGTGAGGCGATCCGCGAATATCCCGTTCTGGTGAAAAAGTGGCTCGGCAAGGTCGTGCCGCAGCATGATAACTACTTTGCGGCACTCAATTGCGCGGTCTTTTCAGACGGCACCTTTGTCTACATCCCTGAAGGTGTGCGCTGCCCGATGGAGCTCTCGACCTATTTCCGCATCAATGCGGAGAATACCGGCCAGTTCGAACGCACGCTGATCATTGCCGAAAAGGGAAGCTACGTCAGCTACCTCGAAGGTTGCACCGCGCCGATGCGCGACGAAAACCAGCTGCACGCCGCCGTGGTGGAGCTGGTCGCGCTGGAAGATGCGGAGATCAAATACTCCACCGTGCAGAACTGGTATCCTGGTGACAGCGAAGGCAAGGGCGGGATCTACAATTTCGTGACCAAGCGCGGGCTGTGCCAGGGCGCCCGCAGTAAGATCAGCTGGACGCAGGTGGAAACCGGCAGCGCGGTAACGTGGAAGTATCCCAGTTGTGTGCTGAACGGTGAGGACAGCGTGGGTGAGTTCTACTCGGTCGCCGTCACCAACAATTACCAGCAGGCCGATACCGGCACAAAGATGATCCACAATGGCAAGGGCTCGCGCTCCACGATCATCTCGAAGGGCATTTCCGCCGGCAAGAGCAACAACACCTATCGCGGCCTTGTTCGCGTGGGGCCGAATGCTGACAATGTCCGCAACTTCACCCAGTGCGACAGCCTGCTGCTCGGCTCGACCTGCGGCGCGCATACCGTGCCCTATATCGAGGTGAAGAACCCCAGTGCGCAGATCGAGCACGAGGCGACCACCAGCAAGATCAGCGATGACCAGCTGTTCTACGCCATGCAGCGCGGCCTGGGCGAAGAAGATGCCGTGGCGCTGATCGTCAACGGCTTCGCCAAAGAAGTGTTGAAAGAATTACCGATGGAATTCGCTGTGGAAGCACAAAAGCTCCTGGCAATCTCGCTTGAGGGAAGTGTGGGATGATGACCGAACGCAAGAAACTCGAACTCCGCCCGCCTTCCGAGGATGCCGAAGCTCCCGCGCTTAAGAAGAAGGGCCGTGGGTGGGAAATCTCAGAGTCCCGCCTCGACGTGCTGCATGAGCAGGCGCGCGAGTTACGACGACATTCGACTGAGGCGCACAAGGCGCTGGCAGCGAAGTTCACCGCTGCCGACATGGAGCCCTATACCTTCAAGCGCCACGCTGTCGTGGGTAGCGCGATTGTCGACTTCAATTGCCACAAGCTCGGCATGGCCATCGTGATCGACGAGGAAGGCCAGAACGAAGCGCTGGCGAAACGCCGCGACAAGAGCCTTGAAGCCGTGGGCATCCGGGTGATGCGGATCAAGGCCTCGGACATCATCGAAAACATGGATGATGTGCTGAAGCGCATTACTGCCGGCATGCGCATGCGTATTGGTGACAAGAAGGAAGCGCGGCGCAAGCATGGCGATGAAATGCGTGCCGCAAAGCGGGGGCGGCGGTGAGCGGGCCGATTTGTCCGACCGTCATCCAGAATTTGCTTCAGGAACCATTCCGCGGGTTTGGAGCCTGTCACACAAGGATCAATGAATCCCGGATCAAGTCCCGGGGTTTCGAGGAATTGAGAACAAGAGAATGCTGAAAATCGAAAACCTCCACGCCGAAATTGACGGCAAGCAAATCCTCAAGGGTCTCAACCTCGAAGTGGGCGCCGGCGAAGTGCACGCGATTATGGGACCCAATGGCGCGGGCAAGTCCACACTTGCCTATGTGCTGGGCGGCCGCCCGGGCTATGAAGTGACGCAAGGCAGCGCCACCTTCATGGGTGAGGATCTGCTGGCGATGGACCCGCATGAGCGCGCTGCAGCGGGCATGTTCCTTGGTTTCCAGTACCCGGTCGAAATTCCCGGAGTTTCCAACGTGCAGTTCTTGCGTGAAGCCTTGAACTCGCAGCGCCGCACGCGCGGGGAAGAGCCGCTGTCAGGCGGCGATTTTCTCAAGCTGGCGAAGGAGAAGGCCGGGCTCCTCAAGCTCGACATGGACATGCTCAAGCGCTTCGTGAACGTCGGCTTTTCCGGCGGCGAGAAGAAGCGGGCGGAAATGGTCCACATGGGCATCCTTGACCCGAAGCTCGCCGTGCTCGACGAGACGGACAGCGGCCTGGATATTGATGCGCTGAAGATCGTTGGCGAAGGGATCAACGCGATCATGCGCGATCCAGCCAAGGGTGTGCTGCTGATCACCCACTACCAGCGCCTGCTCGATTACGTGAAGCCTGATCATGTCCACGTGCTTGCCAATGGCCGCATCGTGAAGAGTGGCGGGCCAGAACTGGCCCTGCAGCTTGAGAACGAGGGTTATGAGGCGGTGGCCGCATGAGCGCACTCCCGACAATCAAGGACGAAGACTGGCGCTACGCTGACTTCGACGCTGTTGGGCAATTCTCGCCTGATGCAATTGAAAGCTGGCGCGAAGTCACCGTCAAGGCCGGCGAGACATTCCGCGAAAGCGTGGTGATCGACGGAAGCGATCCCTTTCTCAGCCGCATCCGCATAATCTTGGGGGCTGGCGCGCGGGCGGAGCTGTTCGCGATCAATGCCAGCGCTGATTATGCCCGGCTCGAAGTGCGGGTAACGCTTGCAGAAGGGGCGCATTTCGAATTTGGCGGCGTCACCATCGGCGGTAGTGACGCGGTGCGTGAATTCGTGACGCGCACCGATCACTCCGCGCCTGATGCCACGTCCAACCAGGTGGTCCGTTCGGTCCACTGGGGACAGGCGACGGGCAACTTCCTTGGCCGGATCGATGTGGGCCGCGAAGGTCAGCGCACCAATGCAGCGCAGGATTTCAAGGGCTTGCTCCTGGAAAAGGGCGCGTCCGCGAACGCCAAGCCTGAACTGGAAATCTACGCGGACGACGTAAAATGTGCCCACGGTGCCGCCATTGGCCAGATGGACGAGATGGCGCGCTTTTACATGGCCAGCCGTGGTCTTGCCCCTGACGTGGCACGCCGATTGCTGATCCGCGCCTTCATCGCAGATGCCTTTGCCGCGATGGAGGGTGAGGCCGAGGCAGAGCGTCTGTTCGAAGCAGCGCTCGCCGTGCTTGAGACGATGGGCGGGCAATGATGAAGACTCTCGCCATCCGTGCCTTGGCTCTGGCTGCGCCCGCAGTACCAGCCCTGAATGGACGACAGCCCAATGACTGTGACTGAAGCCCCTCTCCTGTCTCTCAAGGGTGATTTCCCCGGCTTGCAAACGGCATCGGGTGACCCGTGGCACTACCTCGATTCCGCCGCCACTGCGCAGAAGCCGCAAGCGGTGATCGATGCGATGACGCGTGCGCTTGGCGTGAACTATGCCACGGTGCATCGCGGCGTATATGCGCGCAGTGCGAACATGACGCTCGCCTATGAAGCCGCGCGCCGCCGCGTTGCCGGTTTCGTTGGCGGAAAGGAAGCGGAACTCGTCTTCACCCGCGGCGCGACCGAGGCGATCAACCTTGTCGCCGCCACTTGGGGCGAGGTGAATATCGGTGCGGGAGACCGCATCCTGATTTCGCAACTGGAGCACCATTCCAATATCGTGCCGTGGCAGATGCTGGCGCAGCGCAAGGGCGCAGTGCTTGATATCTGTCCGCTGACCGAGGATGGCCGGATCGATCTCGACGTCGCCGCAGAACTGCTTGCGCGCGACCACAAGCTGGTGGCGCTGGCGCATGTCTCCAACGTGCTTGGCTCGGTGCTTGATGTGGAGCGCGCTGCCGCCCTCGCGCACGGAGTCGGCGCAAAGCTGCTGGTCGACGGTTGCCAGGCGGTGCCGCGCTTGCCGGTTGACGTCGCCGCGCTCGGTTGCGATTTCTATGCCTTCAGCGCGCACAAGATCTACGGCCCCACCGCCATCGGTGCCTTGTGGGCGCGAAGCGAGATCCTTGCCGACATGCCGCCATACCAGGGTGGCGGCGCGATGATCGACAAGGTCACTTTCGAACGCACGACCTATGCTCCGCCGCCGCAGCGCTTCGAGGCGGGCACGCCTGCGATCACTGAGGCGGTCGCGTTCGGTGCAGCTTGCGATTATGTGGCGGAGATTGGGCTAGGGAGCATCCACGCTCACGAAACCGCACTTGTTGCCCTGTTGCGTGATGCGCTGGGCGCGATGAACGATGTAACTCTGTATGGGCCAGAGGATTCGGCGGGAATCGTCAGCTTCCTGATTGATGGCATTCACCCGCACGACCTCGGCACCATATTGGATGAGGAGAACGTGGCCATCCGCGCGGGGCATCATTGCGCCCAGCCACTCATGGATCACCTCGGCGTGTCGGCCACGGCCCGCGCCAGTTTCGGCCTCTACAGCGATGAGGCAGATGTCGCCGCGCTAATCCGCGGCATTGAACGCACCAAGAGGATTTTCGGCTGATGGACAAGCCAGAGGACAAGACAGAATTCGTGGCAGCCCCGCCGCCCAACGCGCAGGTTGTGGATGCAGTCGAGAAGCCACAGCGCGCCAGGGTTTCCGACGTGGAAGAAACCGCGTCTGAAAAGTTCGAGCGCAAGCGCGACTATCTTGAGGGTTTCCTGCAGAAGAAGCCCGACGGCGTCACCGCGGGTGAGCCGGGCGGCGAACTTTACGAAGCCGTGATCGATGCGCTGAAGGATATCTATGACCCCGAAATCCCGGTGAATATCTATGACCTCGGCCTGATCTACGGTGTCGAGGTTTCAGACGAGGCAGATGTTGCCGTCACCATGACGTTGACCACGCCGCATTGCCCGGTGGCCGAGACTATGCCGGGCGAGATCGAATTGCGCGTCGGTTCCATCCCCGGCGTGCGCGATGCCGAAGTGAACGTGACCTGGGACCCGCCGTGGGACCCGTCCAAGATGAGTGACGAGGCTCGCCTCGAACTCGGGATGCTGTGATATGACTGACGCCACCTCCAAGCGCTCTGCTCCAAAGGCTGCCGTGATCCTTACGCCCGCTGCCGAACAGCGCGTGGCTGACCTCATGGCCAAGGCGCCGGAAGATGCGATTGGCGTAAAGCTCTCAACCCCGCGCCGCGGTTGTTCAGGCCTTGCTTATTCGGTCGATTACGTGACCTCGGAAGACAAGTTCGATGAGAAGATCGAAACGCCTGGCGGCACCTTCTACATCGATGGCGCTTCGGTGCTGTACCTTGTCGGCAGCACGATGGACTGGGTAGAGGACGATTTCACCGCCGGTTTCGTGTTCGATAACCCCAATGCCAAAGGCGCGTGTGGTTGCGGCGAAAGCTTCATGGTCTGAAGCGATTGGGCTGATGACGCCCTCGCATGCGCCTGCGCCCAGTTGGGCTATGCATTATGCTTCGCCAGTCTCCTCGGCGATGAATTCCAGCAATGCCGCGTCATAGGCGTCGATCTGGCCATTGGCCTCCATCTGCGCGTCGAGCCAATCCTGCTCGTAAGCGGTGAACGCGGCAGGCCTGGCCACCTTTTCCTCGTGGGTCGGAGCAGGCTGCTGCTTGCCGAACACGACCCCGAAGGCGTTGGGGGCAGACCTCGCCATCTGGCCCATGAAGCGGCCGATTTGCGGCTTGGCGTCTGCCACGAAGCGTTCGAGTTCCAACATCCGTTCGCAGTTCACATGCGCGCTCTCATTGGCGAAGGCAAGCAGGTAATTGCCCGCGCCCTGTACGAAAATGCGCTTGAATTCCCGATGGTTGGCATCTTCAAGCGCGGCGTCTTTCAAGCGGAACAGCATTTCTGCCTCGCGCTGGCTTACTGCACCGGGGCGATCACTCGCCCGGCCGAAAACCACGCGGCGGAGCATCGTTGCCTCTATCTCGCTGACATGCGTATCAGACAATTCGCCACCGCAGCGGGTGGGGCCCGTGCCGGTCAGCACCTCGCGCTCAAGCGTCTCGAGCACGAAGGTTTTGAGCTTTTCAGGGACGTTGCTACCCTTTTCAATAATTTGCACCAGCAGCTCGAATTCGGTCATTGAGCAGACCTTGCCGTCTGCTTCGACCATGTGGATCAGCCATTCGGCTTCTTCCTCGCTGGCACAGCCGCGCGGTTCGGAGCCGTTGAGGACGTAGGTGCGCAACGCTTCGACAAAGAAATCGCTCCACGTTTCAGAGGGGGCAGAGAGTGCGTGCTGCAAGGCGAAGATCGCCTCGGCTTCCTCGCGAAGGATATGACCGTCTGCCCAGCCGGACTGGCGCAGGGCGAGTACTTCCGCGTCAGTGATGATGCCATCGGCAGCGGCTTGGCGGGTGAAATCGGCAAAATGCGCAGTCATGTCTGTTGTTCCCTCGTTCGGGGACGCAGCCTTGCCGCAACAGGTTTAAATTCGGGTTACTTTCGTCCCCCCGCGCCTAGTGCCGCACACGCAGCGCCTGGATGCAGGCAAGCTGGTCCACCTCCCGCCCGTCACTCGCGCGCCGCGTTTCTATCCATGTCGCGACCGGCTCGGCATCAGGCCGCAGCGGATAGAGGAAGATATCCATCACGCAGGCGCCAGAGGAAAACTGCAGCTTGTGCATATCGCCTTCCGACACGTCGAGCCGCGGCGGGCCGAATTGCGATATCAGCGAACTGGCTCCTTCGCGGATCACCCCGGAGAGGCCAGGTCCTTGCATGATTTCGGGCATGCGGAAGCCTTCCAATGGCGGCGGGGGAGGCGCGCTGGGCGGCACCGATTGTGATTGCACAGGAGAGCGCGGTGGAGGCGGCGCAGATTGTGTGGGCTGCGGTGTGGCAGCACAGGCTGACAGCAGCACCGCACCAAGAATGGGAACTAGCAGCTTCATCTCATGCCTCTCGCTTGCGGTGTACAAGGTGTGTCGCGCTCGTGGCCCCAACTCCCAACCATGCCAGTGCGGCATCGATGGCGTGCCAGCCTGCCCTCGCCACCGCTACGAAGGCCGTGATTGCCGCTGCCACGCTCCTGGCCGGGGTGCGCAGCACCTTCCAAGCGGCCAACTGGCCGAGTGCGCGTGCGAAGCAGGGAAGGATTGCGCTCATTCATCCTTGCGATTGCTGTTGCCAGCGTCCAAGTCAATGGGAGAGAGATCTGTTCCACCACACAGGGAATCCCATGTCCGAACCACGTTATGATGTAATCGCCATCGGCAATGCCATTGTCGATGTAGTGTCCTCCTGCTCCGACGAATTGATTGAGGAGCTGGGCATGCCGAAGGGCGGCATGACACTGATCGACGCGGACCAGGCGCAGGAACTGTATGACGCGATGGGCCCGGCGCGCGAAATCAGCGGCGGCTCGGCTGCCAATACGCTGGCAGGCCTCTCGGCACTTGGTGCGCAATGCGCCTTTGTTGGACAGGTCGCGGCAGACCAGCTGGGCAGTGTATTTGCCCATGATATCCGCGCTGTCGGCATCGATTACGATACCCCGGCACGTGAAGGCGAGCCGCCTACCGCGCGCTGCCTGATCTTCGTGACGCCCGATGGCCAGCGCACCATGAACACTTTCCTGGGGGCCTCCCAGTTCCTGCCTGCCACGGCGCTGGATGAAGAAGCCATTGGCGGCGCAAAGATCCTCTACCTTGAAGGCTATCTGTGGGATCCGGAAGAGCCGCGCGCTGCCATGCGCCGCGCCATCGAAACAGCCAAGGCTTCTGGCCGCAAGGTTGCCTTTACCCTGTCCGATGCCTTCGTGATCGCGCGCTACGGCGATGATTTCCGCGCGCTGATCAACGATGGCCTTATCGACATCCTCTTCGCCAACGAAGTGGAGCTGGGTGCGATCACGGGCGAGGTAGACTTCGAAGCCGGCATTGCCGCGCTGAAGGACAAGGTGCCCACGCTGGTCGTCACCCGCAGCGAAAAGGGCGCAGTCGCCATTTCCAGCGGTGAACGCGCTGCCGTGGCTGCCGAGCCGGTGGACGAGGTTGTCGACACTACCGGCGCTGGCGATCTGTTCGCTGCGGGCTTCCTTGCCGGTTACGTGAAAGACAAGCCGCTCGAAATCAGCCTCAAGATGGGCGCCATCGCTGCGGCTGAAATCATCAGCCACTATGGCGCGCGTCCGGAAGAAGACCTCGCCAAGCTGATGGCTGCCAAGCTGGGCTAAGCACGGTTCCGTTTTCCGCTTTGATTTCAAGGCGTGGAACACATAGAACACGGTACTGAAGCGAAAACCCGCCTGCCCGATCTGCGCCTTGAAAAAGGTATGCAGAGAAGGGCCGGGCGGGTTTTCATTTGCGCAGGTGATGGCGCTTCAGGCGGGATGTAGGAAAGTGGACATCAACCCCGCGCTATTTCCCGCCAGCCGATATCGTTGCGGTAGAAGCCGCTGGCGAAGTCCACCTTCTTCACCGCGGCATAGGCAGCGTCCTGCGCGGCCTTGATGTCGTGACCCTTGGCGGTGACGTTGAGCACGCGGCCGCCATTGGCACGCAGCACGCCTTCATCATCCAGCACGGTGCCGGCGTGGAACACTTTGGCGCCATCGGCCTCGGCATCCTTCAGATCGATCATGCCTCCCTTTTCGGGTGTGCCGGGATAGCCCTTGGCGGCCATCACCACGGTCATCGCGGTATCGCCGGAGAAGTGCGGGCGCTGCATGCTGGCGAGTGCGTTGGTGGCGCAGGCGAGCATGTAATCGGCCAGGTCTTCCTCAAGCCGCATCATCAGCACCTGGCATTCCGGATCGCCGAAGCGACAGTTGTATTCCACCAGCTTGGGGCCTTCGCTGGTCAGCATAAGCCCGGCATAGAGCACGCCGGAATAGGGGGTGCCTTCGTCTGCCAACTGCTTGACGGTGGGGGCGATGATCTTCTGCATCACCTCGGCGCGCAGATCGGGGGTGATGATCGGGGCGGGGCTGTAGGCCCCCATGCCGCCGGTGTTGGGGCCGGTATCGCCATCGCCCACGCGCTTGTGATCCTGCGCGGTACCGAAGGAGACGATACTGGCGCCATCCGTCAGGGCAAAGAAGCTGGCTTCCTCGCCTTCCATGAACTCCTCGATCACCACTTCCGCGCCTGCTTCGCCGAACTGGCCGCCAAACATGTCTGCCAGCGCTTCCTCGGCTTCTTCCAGCGTTTCGGGGATGACCACGCCCTTGCCAGCCGCGAGGCCATCGGCCTTGAGGACATAGGGCGGGTTGAACTTCGCCAGCGCTTCCCTTGCCTGTTCCAGCGAGGTGGTGCGCACATATCCGGCGGTGGGGATATTGGCGCGGTCGCACAATTCCTTGGTGAAGGCCTTGCTGCCTTCGAGCTGGGCGGCGGCCTTGCCAGGGCCGAACACGGCGAAACTTTCAGCACGCAGTGAATCGGCAAGACCGTCCACCAGCGGGGCTTCGGGGCCGATCACGACCAGGCCGATCTGCTCCTGTTCGCAAAAGGCGATCACCAGGTCATGGTCCGCCAAATCCATGTCGAAACATTCGGCATGGTCTGCAATTCCCGGATTTCCGGGGGATGCGAACAGTTTTCCACCTTCATTGGCGATCACACGGGATTGCGCGAGCTTCCAGCTCAGCGCATGTTCGCGACCGCCCGAACCCAGCAACAGGATGTTCATGCCAGACACAAACAGGCCCTCCAATTCAGATTTCGATTCTGCAAGTGGTGGGCTGGTAGCCAACCAGAGCGCCGGGGACAATTCCGCTGCGCTGACCATCACCGAGATTTCGCAGGCACTGAAGCGCACGGTTGAAGATCGCTTCGGCTATGTGAAGCTGCGCGGGGAGCTGTCTGGCGTGAAGCGCGCGGCTTCAGGGCATCTTTATTGCAGCCTGAAGGACGAGAAGGCCGTGATCGATGCGGTGATGTGGCGCGGCACCACGCAGCGCCTGGCCTTCGTTCCGGAGGACGGGATCGAGGTGGTCGCCACGGGCAAGATCACCACCTATCCGGGCCGCTCGAAATACCAGATCGTGATGGAGGGCATGGAGATCGCCGGCGAAGGCGCGCTGCTCGCCCTGCTGGAAAAGAACCGGCGCCGTTTCGAGGCAGAAGGCCTGTTTGCGCCCGAACGTAAGCGCCGCCTGCCCTTCATCCCGCGCACCATCGGCGTGGTGACATCGCCCGCCGGCGCGGTGATCCGTGATATCCTCCATCGCCTGGCAGACCGCTTCCCCAGCCATGTGCTCGTCTGGCCGGTGCTGGTGCAGGGGCAGGGCGCTGCAGAGCAGGTTGCGGCGGCGGTGCGCGGCTTTGGCGCGATGCCGGAGGCGACAAGGCCGGACTTGCTGATCGTGGCGCGCGGCGGCGGCTCGATCGAGGACCTGTGGGCTTTCAATGAGGAAGCGGTGGTTCGCGCTGTCGCCGGATCGCCCATCCCCGTGATCAGCGCGGTTGGTCACGAGACGGACACAACGCTGTGCGATTTCGCGGCGGACCGGCGCGCGCCTACGCCCACGGCTGCTGCCGAAATGGCGGTGCCGGTGCGCGCCGACCTTGCCAATACGCTGGATGATTTCGGCCTGCGCCAGCGCCGCACTGCGATGCGCCCGGTGCAACTGGGCCGTGAGCGGCTGGAGGCGCGCGCGCAGAGGCTGCCCAAGCCGGATCAACTGCTGCAACCGCAAGCCCAGAAGCTGGACGACCTAGCCGAACGCCTGCGTCGCGGGTTGGTGGACAAGGCCGCGCATGGCCGCGAGAGGCTGGCGCAATTGCGCCTCTCGCCTGCGGTGCTTAACCGGACGATGCGCGAATCGTCAGCGCGGCTGGAGCGGGTGCGGCTCAGCCCTGCGCTCGTCACCCGTCCGATTGCGGATAAACGCCAACAGCTGGCCGCGCTGGCGCGGTTGACTGAGCAATTGCACCCAGAAAAGCCGCTCTCGCGCGGCTATGCCATGGTGCTCGATGCGGAAGGCAAGGCCGTCACTAGCCGCGCTTCAGCAGAGCGAAAGTATGTCCTTGCTATCCGTTTTGCAGATGGCGAGTTGCAGGTGGTGCCCGGCGGCGCGAAGAAGAAGCCCGCGCCAAAACCGGCTCCGCCTGAAACGGCCCAGCCGAAGTTACTTTAGGCCGAAATTGCTTTGATGCGCACCCGTTGTTAGGAAGCCGCCCATGTTGATGTCATCGTCAGACGAACCCGCCACGCTGATCTACGGGCCCAACGGCTTTCGCGTGGTCCGCCCCGGCAATTACGTGCTTTGCGCCGTGTCGGGTGAGCCCATTGCCCTTGAAGAGCTGATTTACTGGAGCGTGGAGCGGCAGGAGCCCTATGCTTCCTGCGAGCTTTCCACCCGCCGCGCGCTGGAGGGCTGAGTGCAGCGCCTCGCCTTGGCCGCCATCCTGCTGTGCCTGGGGCTGTTGCTGGCAGGTGGCTATGCGGCCAAGTCGGCGAGGGCGGAAGAAACTCCAGAACCTTCGACGGCCCTTGAGGGCGAGCCTGCACCCCGTACGCAGTTTGCGATTCTTGGCGAGCGTACACAGGGCGGCTGGGTGCGCGGGCTTGCGCCCACCGGCGCGGTCAGCGCGCGGCTCGGCACGCAGGAGCTGGTGCTGGAAGAGGATGGCGCCTTCTTCGCCGCCTTTGACCGTGATGCCGCTGGCCAGGAAGAACTTGTCGCGACAATGGCTGACGGTTCGACAATTGCCACACCGGTGGTGATCGCCCCGCGCAACTGGAACATCGAACACGTCAATGTCGCGCGAAGGGCAGGCGGGCCGAGCGCCTCCTTCATGGAGCGCCGCCGCCCCGAGCTTGCCCAGATCAATGCTGCACGCACGCAGGATGCGCCCGCCCCTGGTTGGGAAGAAGATTTCATCTGGCCGCTAACAGGCCGCATCTCGGGCCGCTTCGGTTCGCAGCGGATCTATCGCGGCGAACCTGCCAGCTATCATTCGGGCATCGACATCGCCACGGGAGGCAGCGGCAATCCCTTCGTCGCCCCTGCTGGCGGCGTGGTCACGCTGGCGACTGACAGGCCTTTCAGCCTTGAAGGATATTTGCTGATCATCGACCATGGTCACGGCCTCAATTCCGCATTCCTGCACCTGTCGGATATCACGGTGAAGGAAGGCGAGGTGGTGCAGCAAGGCCAGCTGCTGGGCCATATCGGCTCCTCTGGCAGGGCAACCGGACCGCATCTGCATTGGAGCATCAAATGGCGCGACGCACGGCTCGATCCGCTGCTGTTCACCGGCCCCATGCCCTGAGCCCTGCTGGTTGGGGCGGCTTACCGTGACTTCCGGAAGACGGCGACTGGCCGCGCTGGCGCTGCTGGCGCTGGCCCTCGCGCCTGGCACATGGTTGCGCACCGAAGTTGTCGAGAACAAGGAAGCCGTGCTGGCTATCACTCCGCTCGCGCCGCCCGGCCTGACACTTCGCAGCGGCGCGGTCGTGCGTACAGGGCTGTGGGAACTGGATAGCCCTAACAGCCTGTTCGGCGGCTATTCGGCGATGATGCTGATCGGCCCGGACTTACTGCGGCTGTTTTCTGATCGCGGATCGATGCTGACTTTCGCCGCGCCGGGGCGCACCAGCGACTATGGCACGCGCTTCGCTAATATCTGGGATCGCGGACCGTTCTCGCTAGCTTACCCTGATGCCGAATCGGCAACGCGTGACCTTGATACTGGCGATTACTGGCTTGGTTTCGAGAACTTTCAGGGGCTGATTCGCTACGATATCGCAAGCCGGCTGGAAAAGGCGGTGCAGCCGCCCGACTGGCAGGTCTTTTCCGACAACAGCGGGGTCGAGGCAATGGTGCGGCTGGCGGACGGCCGCTTCATCGTGCTACCCGAAGAGGGCGATACCGGCCTGCTCTATCAGGGCGACCCGGCGCAAGGCGTTGCAGCCGAACACTTCCGGTTTCACGTGCCGGGAGGATACCGGCCCACGGACATGGCTCAGCTGCGCGATGGCCGCGTGCTGGTGTTGTTGCGCAAGCTGGCGGGCAGTATGCCGCCCTTTTCCGCGCGGCTGGCGCTGGCGGATCCGGCGGACATCGGCAATGGGCGGGCTTGGCAGCTGCAGATCGTGGCAGATATTGATGCCTTGCTACCGCGCGAGAATTACGAGGGGCTGAGCATCGCGCAGCAGGCTGACGGCACGATTGTGCTCTGGCTGGTATCCGATGACAACCTTGCCGCAATCCAGCGGACATTGCTCGCCCGGCTAGAATGGCAGCCCGAATCGGGCAATTCGGATGCAGCGGAAGACGCGCAAGAAAAAGGGCGTCCGGCCGAAGCCTCAACGCCCTAATCCGCTTGTGCCCGTAAGGGCGCGCCAATCAAGCGGCTGCGATAGCCTTCTTTAGTTCACGCTTCACCTTCTGCGCATTGGCAGAAAGCTTGGTGTCGCTGGTCTTCAGCAGCCAGTTGTCGAGGCCGCCATTGTGTTCCACCGAACGCAGGCCCTGCGTGGAAACGCGGAACTTGAAGCTGCGGTCCAGCTTCTCGCTGATCAGCGTGACGTTCTGCAGGTTGGGCAGGAAGACACGCTTGGTCTTGTTGTTGGCGTGGCTCACGTTGTGGCCGACCTGACGGCCCTTGCCGGTAAGTTCGCAAATGCGCGACATGGCGAAAACTCTCTCGCTCGAGTGTGAATCAGTTGCAGCTAGTGCTGGAAGAAGGCGCGCGGATACAGGCGAGAGCGGAACTAGTCAAGCGTTCTACGCCGCGAAAGGCGCGAATGCGCGGTTTCGCTGGCCCCCATTGCCCGTTCGGCAGGCTGCGTCTAGCGAGAATCACATGACTCGCTGGCCTCTTCCCGATCCGATGCTGCAAGCACTGGCGCATGCCCGCACTGCCGGGGAATCTGGCGAGGTCCCGGTCGGCGCGGTTGTGGTGAAGGATGGCATGGTCATCGGCGAAGGCCATAATCTGACGCGTACAGACCACGATCCCACCGCCCATGCGGAGGTTGTCGCATTGCGCATGGCGGCGCGCGCGCTGGGCTCCGAAAGGCTGACCGGCTGTGAGCTTTACGTGACGCTGGAGCCTTGTGCGATGTGTGCAGGCGCAATCAGCCACGCGCGCATCGCGCGCCTCGTCTATGGCGCTGAAGATCCCAAGGGCGGTGCGGTGGCGCATGGCGCGCACGTGTTCGCGCAGGACCAGTGCCTGCATGTGCCGGAGGTGGTTGCTGGTGTAGGCGGAGCAGAAGCAGCCGAGTTGCTCAGGCATTTCTTCGCTGACAAGCGCTAGGCGCGCGGCGTTCAGTTCTGCAAGCAGACTTGCCAAGTCTCGCTCATCGACACCATGCGGGAGGGACGAAGGGAACCAGCAGCTGTGTCTGGTGAGTGATCGTGAACTCATCGAAGACCTCGCCAGATGCGGGCAGGGTCATCGTCATCCACACCATACTGGCTGCGGTTGCAACGAGTCGGCTTGAAATCACGCGCGTAGCAAAGCCGCAATTCGCGCAGCCATCCACGCTCGTTCAGCCGCAAGCCGATATGGCCTATCTCCCAATGCGGGTTGGCCTCGGCAAAGGCCTCGCGGATGTCGCCCGCTGTCAGCCCCTCTCGGCGTGAGATGCGATCGAAATCAGGCCAGCGCAGCGAATTCCACAGGACTTGGGAGACACGAAAATAGGTTTCCGGGCGTGTGACCATGCAGCTGCCGTGCTTGGCCCATTCATGCGCGAGTAGCCGGGCATCTGGCGTCATGCACATTGACCGGCGGATGATGGCCGGGTCCGGCTGGCGCGTTGCGGGGCACCACTGCGGATAGGCATTGCCGCGGCCATTGGGCCACAAGCCGTGAACGATGAAGCCGAAACGCCCGTCGCGCCCGGAACATTGCCTGGCATTGCGCGGATTATCCGCACGGTTGCGCCAGAACTCCGGGCTCCAGCTCAAGGCCAGCGTGTAGCCGTTGATCGGCATTTGCTGCCTCGGCCCGTCCTGTTCGATCCTCGGTACCGATTGCGGTGCAGCAGGGATGGTGCACTGATGGGCTTGCGCTTGGGCCATCCCGCCATGTGTGAAAAGCGCAATTATTGGGCTGAGCCAGATTGCCCACAAGAGTGACCGGCAACCGGCCGAAAGGCCGCCCCTGCGAAGGCGTCGTCGAAGAAGACTGCCCGTGAGCGAAATCACAGCGGCGTGAAGTCCAGCCCGATATCGGCAGCAGGTGCGCTTTGCGTCAGGCGACCCACTGAAACATAGTCCACGCCCGTTCCAGCCTTGGCAGCGATAGTATCGAGATTGATGCCCCCCGATGCTTCGAGCGGTACGCGCCCTGCCACCATGGCGACAGCCTCGCGCAATGTCGCCGGGTCCATGTTGTCGAGCAGGAGGTGGCTCGCGCCAGCCGCCAGCGCGGGTTCGATCTGGTCGAGCCGATCAACCTCGCAGATGATGTCCTTCACGCCTGCTTCCACCGCGCGTCGCACCGCCTCGCCCACGCTGCCCGCAACGAGCACGTGGTTGTCCTTGATCATCGCGGCATCCCACAGCCCCATGCGGTGGTTCTTTGCCCCACCTTGGGTGGTAGCGTATTTCTCCAGGTGACGCAGGCCGGGAATGGTCTTGCGGGTATCGAGCAGAACGCAGTCCGTCTCGCCCATGGCATCGACATATTGCCGTGTCATCGTGGCGATGCCGGAAAGGTGCTGCACCGTGTTCAGCGCGCTGCGTTCAGCGGTCAGCATAGCGCGGGCATTGCCAGAGAGGCGCACCAGCTCAGACCCGGCGGGAACCGACTGGCCCTCTTTCACCAGCACCTCGATTTCCATGTCAGGGTCAAGCGCGCGGAAGAATGCTTCGGCCACGGGCAGGCCCGCCACCACGATGGCATCGCGGCTGTCCATCACGCCGGAGAAACGCGCATTGGCAGGGATAACGCTATCCGCCGTCACGTCCTTGCCGCCACCGGGCAAGCCAACACCAAGGTCCTCATCCAGCGTGGCGCGTACGAAAGCGGAAAGGTCGAAACCGGGAAGGGTGAACTTTGTCATTTGCGCTCAATGAAACGGTTGCGCAGCAACCGCAAGCCCGACCGGGCACCCGGACCGGCCCCGAAGTGAAGCCGGGGGATCAGCCGAGGGGGCGAAGGCGCGGATGCGCCTTCGCAAAACAAATCAATGCACGAAGCGGGCGACGACGTCGCGATAGGAGCGGCTCACCTTTACCTCGGCACCCGATTCCAGGACCAGGAAGCACTCGCCATTGGTGTGCGGGCGTACCTGGCGCACCTGGTCGAGGTTGACGATGGTGGAGCGGTGCACGCGCTGGAAGCTGCGCGGGTCCACGCGGCGTTCAAGGTCCTTCATCGTCTCACGCAGGATCAGCGAATTGTCCGCGGTATAGATCACCATGTAATCGCCCGCCGCCTCGATCCGCTCGATCGAATCAACGTCCACGCGGAAGATCTGGCCCTTGTCCTTGATGTTGATGAGCTTCTCGTAACGCGAGGTGGAGGTGTCATCCTCGCCCGTGTCGATATTCTCCAGGCTTTCGGGGCTTACCTCGGCAAGCACATCCTTGAGCTTTTCGGCCTCTTCGGCGGAGCGCTTGTCAGCCAGGCGCTGCTTCACCCTCTCAATGGTGTCAGCCAGCTTGGCTTCGTCCACTGGCTTCATCAGGTAATTCACTGCATTGGCTTCGAAAGCGCGGATCGCGTGCTCCTGATATGCGGTGACGAATACGAACAGCGGCGGCTCCACCTCCATTACGCCCTTCACCACCGAGAAACCGTCAAAACCCGGCATCTGGATGTCGAGGAAGACGAGGTCGGGTTTCAGCGTCTTGATGGCGCGGATTGCTTCGCGGCCATTGGCGCAGGTTTCGATCACTTCGACGTCGGGGAAAGCCTCGAGCCGCAGTTGCAGGCCCTGAATGGCCAGCTTTTCATCATCGACGAGAATGGTGCGGATAGTCATATCGTGCTTCCAATCGGCTGGGTGGGCGAAGGTTCCCGCGAAAATGCAGGTGATGCGACGGATTGAGGCGGCGCTGCGTCTTCCTCAGAGATGGCCCTTTCGAAGGGAATTTCAATGATCACGGTAAAGCCGCCATCACGCGGGGTTTCGATCGCGAACAGGTGGTTTGCGCCGTAAGCCTGCTGCAGGCGGCTCTGGATATTGGCGAGGCCCACGCCGGTGGAGCTGGTGCTGTTGGCAGAGGGGCTGTTCTCTATGATCCCCGTCCGGCGCGAGCCTTGCAGGCCAGGGCCGGTATCAGACACGGCGATGCGCAGCCGGTCTCCCACCACCTGGGCGGACAAAGTGATCTGTGCGCCTTCCTCCAATGCAGAAACGCCGTATTTGATGGCGTTTTCCATCAGCGGCTGCAGCAGCATCGAAGGGATTGATGCGCGCGCAGCGGCCGGATCGATGCGGAATTCAGTGCGTAGCCGCTCCTCGAAACGCATCCTTTCGATATCGAGGTAGAGTTTCAGTGTCTCCACCTCTTGTGCCACCGAAACCTTGCCGCCCGGCTGGCTGACGAGCGTATGCCGCAGGAAACTGGAAAGCCGGGTAAGCATGGCATTGGCCGGCTCGGTCTGCTTCAGAAGTACCAGCGTGCTGATGGAATTGAGCGTGTTGAACAGGAAGTGCGGGTTCAGCTGGTATCGCAGCATCGCCAGCTGGGCGCTGGTGGCTTGCGCCTTCAGCCGCTCCAGCCTGTCATTCTGTTCTTCCACCTGCAGGAAGAAGTTGATCGCATAATAGAGCGCGGACCATGCGCCCAGCAGCGTCAGGTCGAGATAGAATACGCCCAGCACCAAGCTGGTGAAATTGGCTTCGCTGGCATTGGGGCGCAGGCTGATGGTCCAGGCATTGATTGTGGCGGCGATGGCCACGGCGATGGCCAGCACGATGGCGGTGGCGCCCCATGTCACCAGCGGACGGCGGTTGATCAGCTGGGCGTAGATGACGGAAAGCACGAGGCTGATCGAAAAGCCCGCGATGGTGGCGATCAGCACTGATATCAGTTCTTCCGGCGGCCGGCCGTTGGCGATCGAGCTGGCGATGCGCAGCACCATCGCCCCGCCCCAGCCGATCAGTTGCAAGCGCCAGAAGGCACAGTTCTTGTCCGCGAAGAAAGGCGTGGGCTCGAATGGCAAGGCAGAGACATTGCCATTGCTGTCCGGCTTGGCCTTGCGAGGCGTGAGGAAGTTCAAGAGCGCCATGATGGTGCCCAAACCCTATCAGGATTCGCGCGCTTCGGCGATTGCCCTTCCGATGGCATCCGCGCCGACTGCGCCACTCAAGGCTCTGTCGCCCACGACCCAGGCGGGCGTGCCCGAAATGCCGATATTGCGGGCAAGGAAGACATTGTTCTGCAACTGCGAATCAAACATCCCGGTGGCGATGGCGCTGCGCGCCCGTGCAAGGTCTACCCCTGCCTGCACGGCGGCAGCCTCGATCGTCTCCTGTGTCACCTGCCCTTGTCCGAACATGGCATGGTGGAATTGTTCGAACCGGCCCTGCTGCGCGGCGGCGAGCGCCATGCGCGCGGCATCGGCGCTTTCGGGCGCAAGGACGGGATATTCGCGGATCACCACGCGCAGGTCGGGATTGGCCGCGATCAGGCGCTTAACGTCTGCCACGCTCGAACGGCAGAAAGTGCAGGCATAGTCAGTGAATTCCACCAGCGTCACGCTGCCTTCGGGATTGCCCAGCACTGCACCGGGGAAAGGCGCTTCCAGCTCACTGCGCAAGGGCTCGATCCGGGCGAGCATGTCTCGTCGCTGTAACTCCTCCATCGCTTCGGGCAGGATTTCGGGATTGGCCAGCAGGTACTCGCGCGTCTGGCTGTCACCCAGCCCGGAAAGCGAAAAGATGACCGCACCGGCAAAACCGGCGATCAGCGAAATGAGGACAGTGGCAAACCAGGGCATCATTGCGACCTATTACCGATCCTCCATGTGTTCAATCATGTCGCGCGCTTCGATTGCGACATCCTGTGCACGAATCCAGTCCGGCGTGCCCTGCGGCAAGCCAGCTTCGGCAGCGCGCGCGCTCATCAGAGCGGCGCGCGGGCTGCCGCTCATGATCTGCTGTTCGGCGCTGGCGAGCTGCGCGCGCGGGATATCGCCGCGCTGGCCGTAGACCACACCCAGCTGGTACCAGGCGAAGGGGTTGCGATGATCACGCCCAACCGCGGCGCGCAGCACCTCTTCGGCTTCGGGTAAATAGCGCGGGTCTTCGGTGGCGATCAGGGCGTGGCCCAGCATAGGTGCGATCAGCGGATCGGACTTGGTCAGCGCGACTGACTGGCGCAGCGGTTCCAATGCATCCAGCGGGCGGCCCGATTCGAGCAGGATCTGGCCCTTGAGTTCCAGGAAATAGGGGTTTTCCGGCTCCATCGCGATCAGCGCGTCTACCTCTGCCAGAGCCAGGTCCATCCGCGCATCCTTGTGATAGGCATAGGCCCGGGCATAGCGGGCAGAAGCATCGGTCATGCTTGTCGGGTAGGTCGTCAGCACACGCTCGGGCACTGTCTGGTAGCCATAGAGCTTGGCCTTCACGCGGTGGAAGCGGCGTTCGAGGTCCGGATCAAGCGCGGCATCCCACGCTGCGTCCGCTTCAAAGTCGCCGCGTAGCACGGCGATGCGGTTGCCGGACATGGGGTGGGTGCGGGCATATTCCAGATCATCATCCTGGCTGATACCGCGGCGGAACTCGAAAGCTTGCAGCTTGCGGAAGAATTCTAGGCTTCCGCGCCCGGAAATCCCGGCGCCGGAAAGGTATTCGACACTGGCAGCGTCAGCGCTGGCTTCCTGGTCGCGGCGGAACGAGAGGTAATTTCCCATCGCAACCTGCTGGCCAAGCGCCATGATGCCCATCGCCGCATCGCCGCCGCCAGCAAGCGCTGCGGCGATGCCTGCCAGCGTGGACAGCAGCGTGATACGCGTGGCGGTTCCTGCGCCCTCTGAGTGACGGTTGATATGGCCGCCGGTGATATGGCCCAGCTCGTGCGCGAGCACACCCTGCACCTCGTTTGCGGTGTCGGCCTCGTGAATCAGCCCGGTGTGGATATAGATGCGCTGCCCGCCTGCAACGAACGCGTTGATCGAGCTGTCGTTGACCAGCACAACATCCACCGCGCCTTCGCCAAGCCCGGCGGCTTCGGCGAGCGGATCGACCATGTCCTGCAACAGCGCTTCGGTCTCCGCATCGCGCAGGATACTCTGCGCGGCTGCAGGCTGGGCGCTGGCAACAAGCAGCACCGTGGCGGCGATG
>CAZYAL010000022.1:0-30946 GCA_964645635.1 uncultured Sphingomonadaceae bacterium
GGATCGAGAATGCAGCATCCCACGGCAAGCCGTCCTTCGCAGCCCAGCGCGCAATACCAAGGCCAAACAGGAACAGCGGCAGCAGCGCTAGCAACCCGGCCGCGATCCTTTGCTGCACCTCACTGCGGCTGGCGAAGTGATCGCGAACTTTCCCCATCAGGCTGACCCCGGCTAGCAAAAGCAGCAGTGCAGCGGTGCTTAGAGCGCCCGGGACGCGGGCGGTCACGACATAGGCAAGCACCAGCGAAAAGGTCATGGCAAGTATCAGGTAGCGCGACGAGGTTGGCAGCATGCACTGCTTGCGCCGGTAATTGTCGAGCGGTGAGAAGGCCCGCTCCGATGAGGGTTCGCGGCGCGATCTGCTGCGCCGTTCCGCGTCGGCGGCAGGCAAGCTTACAGGCTGAGGTGATGCCGCAGCAGGCAAATCCAGCGGCGGCGGAGAAGCCTGCGCTGGCACGCCGGCTACTCGCGCAGCGATTTGCGCAGGGGAAATCCCCTGCGTTTCTGCTTCGCGCCTGATCCTGGCTTTTGGTGCCGCGTCCATCAGGGCGCTATGATCCATTTGCCTTTGAAAAAGCGTTAATTCGGCGGAGAAAATCTCCGCTTCGAAATTGCTGCTTTTGCGCAAACTTTTGCCAGTTTTGCACCCTCTTGAGCGATCCGCGTTTAAGGTTACTATCGCTTTATTGGGAGAGGGAGTACGCGCATGGCCACAAGGCATATCGCGATTATCGGTTCCGGTCCGGCGGGGTATTACACCGCGGAAGCCGCGCAGAAGGCCTTTGGTGATGATGTGCGCGTCGATATTTTTGATTGTCTTCCAGTGCCTTACGGATTAATTCGCACCGGCGTCGCCCCCGACCACCAATCCATCAAGGGCGTTTCGCGCCGCTATGAAAAGGTCGCGCTGACAGACAATGTCCGTTTTGTAGGCAATGTGATGATCGGCAAGGATGTGTCGGTTGCTGAGTTGCAGGAGCTGTATGACGCGGTAGTTCTTGCCACCGGCGCCCCAAAAGACCGTGATCTGGGGATAAGTGGCGAGGATCTTGGCAATGTCTTTGGCTCCGCCGCCTTTGTCGGCTGGTACAATGGCCATCCGCAGTTCGCCAATCTTGACCCGGACCTTTCTGGCAAGACAGCGGTGGTGATCGGCATGGGCAATGTCGCATTGGATGTCGCCCGCATGCTCTCTAAAACGCGCGAAGAATTCGCCGGCAGCGACATCGTTGCCCACGCGCTGGAAGCGCTGCTGGCTTCCAATATTGAGCGGGTCGTGGTCCTGGGCCGCCGCGGGCCGCACCAGATCATGATGACACCCAAGGAACTGGGCGAGCTTGGAATGCTGGAGCGCGCCTGCCCGCACGTCCATCAAGGGGACCTGCCGGACGAGGCCGAGGATGCCATGCTCGAACCCGGCCTGCGCAAGAGCGCCACGATCCTGCGCCAGTTCGCCGCCATCCCTGAACATTTCCGTGCGGAAAAGCCGATCGCGGTGGAATTCGCTTTCTTCTCCCAGCCCGTCAGCCTGAAAGGCGATGGCAAGGTGCAAGGCGTGGAGATCGAGCATACCGAACTGGTGCGCGGCCGGGCGCGCGGCACGGGCGAGAAGGCGATGCTGCCGGCAGACCTGGTGATCAGCTGCATCGGATATCGCACCTCGCCCATTCCCGGCGTGCCGTTTGACGAGCGCGCGGGCCGCTTCGCCAATGATGACGGGCGCATCCTCCACGGCCTCTATTGCGTGGGTTGGGCGCGGCGCGGGCCATCAGGAACCATCGGCACCAACCGGCCCGATGGCTATGACATCGTCCATTCCATCGGCGAGGACATGGATGACGGCATCCTCGGCCCAGCGACCAAGAAGGGACGCGAAGGCTTTGATATTCTTGCCGAAAAGCGTGGACTGGACGTGGTCACATTCCGCGACTGGAAGAAGATCGAGGAAGCCGAAGAACGGGCAGCCCGAGAAGGTGCTCCGCGTGAAAAATTCGTCGATGTCGAAGCGATGATCAGGGCGCGTGGTTAACAGGAAGAACCCCGTCACGCAGCACAGCTGGCCGGCTTGCGCCGGAGAGCCGCATCACACCCGCATCGGCATCAGCACATAAAGCGCCGGACTGCTTTCATCCTTGCGGATCAGGGTGGGTGCTCCTGCATCTGCAAGGTGCAGTTCCACCGTGTCGCTGTCTATCTGGGCCAGCACGTCCTTCAGGTAATTGGCGTTGAAGCCGATTTCCATCGCTTCTGCGCGGTAATCTGCCGCCAGTTCTTCTGCCGCATTGCCGTTGTCCGGGCTGGTGACAGAAAGCGTGACCTTGTCAGTATCAAGACCCATCTTGACCGCGCGGGTCTTTTCCGTGGCGATGGTGGCCACGCGGTCAACTCCGGCAAAGAAACTCTTGGGATCAAGCCTCAGGAGCTTGTCGTTCCCCGTGGGAATCACCCGGCTATAATCAGGGAAGGTTCCGTCGATCAGCTTGGATGTGAGAACAATGCCGCCCTCCCCGCCCAGGGTGAAGCGGATCTTCGATGGGCTGAGGTCCACCTGCACATTCCCGTCGAGCGATTCCTCAAGCAGCTTGCGCAATTCGGCCACGGCCTTTCGCGGCACGATCACATCCGGCATGCCTTCGGCACCAGCGGGACGATCGATGGTGAAGCGGGCAAGGCGATGGCCATCGGTGGCAGCAGCCTTCAGCACCGGCTTGTCTTCATCGGCAA
Organism: uncultured Sphingomonadaceae bacterium; assembly: GCA_964645635.1. GTDB lineage: Bacteria > Pseudomonadota > Alphaproteobacteria > Sphingomonadales > Sphingomonadaceae > Alteraurantiacibacter. Next base: position 2,725 of record CAZYAL010000022.1, read on the forward strand.
CGTGGAAGAAGATGCCATTGAGGTAGTAGCGCGTCTCTTCAGTGGAGATGGCAAAACGCGTGCGATCGATCAGCTCGGCCAGCAGTTCTGCGGGAAGGTGGAAGCTGGTCGGCAGGTCGCCTTCCACGATGACCGGGAAATCATCCCGCGGTAGCGTAGGAAGCTGGAAGCGCGCACGCCCAGCCTTCACCACCATGCGGTTGTCCGCCGCTTCGAGGTTCACCTGCGCGCCATCGGGCAGCTTGCGAGCGATATCGAACAGCAGATGCGCGGAAACGGTGATCGAGCCGGCATCCTCGACCGAAGCGGCTTGCAGGCTTTCGACAACCTGCAAATCAAGGTCGGTCGCCATGATCTTCACCAGCCCGTCTGCCGATGCCTCGATCAGCACGTTCGACAGGATCGGGATGGTATTGCGGCGTTCCACCACGGACTGGACGTGAGACAGACAACGCAGCAGTTTCGCGCGTTCGATGGTGGCCTTCATCGTTTACCCCTCTTTGCGCCGCGATTGACCGTTAGTGGCCGGAATCGCTTACCAGCGCCGGAAAATTACGCATTCAGTCTTAACGGGGGTGGATCGAGGGGCAAGGATTCATCCGCGCAAGGGGCGATTCCTTGGGGATAAAAGCACTCCGCTTTCCACCTTGAAAGCACGCCGGCCTAGCTCATCATTGCCATGCCGCCGTTCACATGCAGCGTCTGGCCTGTGACATAGCTCGCTTCCTTTGAGGCAAGGAAGGCCACGGCAGCACCAATATCCTCGCCTTCGCCCATCCGGCCCATCGGGATCTTGGTGTTGATCGCCGCCTTCTGGTCATCGGTCAGCACATCGGTCATCGGCGTGCGAATGAATCCCGGGGCAACGCAATTGGCGGTAATGCCGCGGCTCGCCACTTCCTGCGCGAAGCTCTTGGTCATTCCGGTGATGCCGGCCTTGGCGGCGCAATAGTTCATCTGGCCTGGGTTGCCCGTTGCGCCCACCACGCTGGTGATGGCGATAACGCGGCCGAACCGCGCCTTCATCATTGGTCGCGCTGCAGCACGCATCAGGCGGAATGTCGATTCCAGGTTGATGGTGATGACATCGGCCCATTCATCATCCTTCATGCGCATGGCCAAATTGTCCCGCGTGATGCCGGCATTGGTGACGAGGATGTCGATCCCACCCAGCGTATCGAGCGCGGCAGGTACCAGTTCGTCCACCTGCTCTCGGTTGGAGAGGTCGCAGGTAATCTCAACATGCGGCCCCGCGTCGTGCTCGTAACTTGCGTTCAGTTCCTCGCGAAAGGCGCGCAGCTTGGCTGCATTGGTGCCCGAAAGCGCCAGGCGAGCGCCCTGTGCCGCCAGCGCACGACTGATGGCTGAACCGATGCCACCGGCAGCGCCAGTGACGAGGGCATTCATTCCGGTAAGATCGAACATGTCTTGGTTTCCCTTCAAATATCTTTCGCGAAGGTTTCGATATCTTCCATCGTCACAAGGCTCGCCTGCGTACTATCCGGCACGATCTTGCGGATCATCGGGCCGACGACCTTGCCGCCCAGTTCCACGAAGTTCGTGAAACCCGCTTGCCCCATCGCTTCCATGCTTTCACGCCAGCGTACGCGACCCGTCACCTGCTTTACCAGCAAATCCTGCTCTACGGCAGGATCGCTGGTCAGCGTAGCGGTGAAGTTGGAATAGACCGGCAGCAGCATTGGCTGCGGTGGCGTGGCGGCGAGCGCTTCTGCCATTGCGTCCGCTGCGGGCTGCATCAGCGAGCAATGAAACGGCGCAGAAACCGGCAGCGGCACGGCGCGCTTGCAGCCATGGTCCTTGGCCAGTTCCACCGCGCGGGCAATCGCGCCAGCATGGCCGGAGAGGACGACCTGCCCCGGATCATTGTCATTGGCGACTTCACAGACTTCGCCTTGCGCGGCGGCTTCGGCTAGCGCGGTGGCCTTTTCAAGGTCCGCACCAAGAAGCGCGCACATACCGCCCACGCCCACGGGAACAGCCTGCTGCATGGCCTGGCCGCGCAGCTTCAGCAAGCGCGCCGTATCTGCCAGCGACAAAGCGCCGACCGCTGCCAGCGCGGAATATTCACCAAGGGAGTGACCCGCGACGGCCCCGCCCTTTTCGGCAAGCTTCACGCCGAAATCGCGCGCCAGCACGCGCGCAATGGCGATGGAATGTGCCATGATCGCTGGCTGCGCGTTTTCGGTGAGGGTCAAGTCCTCTTCCGGTCCATTCGTCATGATGGCGAAAAGCTTCTGGCCCAGCGCCTCATCCACTTCCTCGAACACTTCGCGAGCCGCAGCACTGGCAGCAGCAAGTTCCGCGCCCATGCCGACTTTCTGGCTGCCCTGCCCCGGGAAGACAAATGCGATCATCGTGTAAACTCCTCCTGTTGCGGCCCGCCTATTTCCGGTGAGCCTGTCAGGCAAGGCCAAAGGGCACAATCCTGTTGGCAGATGAGTGCCCGATTTCTGCGCGCCCAAGGTAGGCAATGCCGGTCTTTTTGCACCAATAGCGAGCAATCTCCTCCTCGCTGTAGCCAAACGGACGGTCATTTTCCGGCACGTCCGACACCTCGCCAAGGCGGATGCCCGCCACACCCTTCAGGTGCTGGGTGACGTGGAAGAACAGCCGGTCGACAGCGTAGAGATGCTCGCAAACCTCCTCCAGCAGCACGACATGGCCTGTCAGGTCAGGCATGAACTCGGTGCCGACAAGCATTGCCAGCGTCATCAGGTTGAAGGCTACGGCTGGCTTGTCATCCAGCCCCGGTTCCAGCCCTTGCCTGTTGCCTTCAAACCAATCGAGCACGCGGGTGACGCATTCCGTCCCGCCATCGCGGCGGATATCGCCCACCAGCGGCCCGTGGACGGGCTTGCCGATACCATGCTTGTAGAGCGCGCCAAGCAGCACGCCGCAGTCTGAATAACCGAGATAGGTTTTGCCTCGCGCCGCTGCGCCCAAGCCGGACAATACTTCACCGACGATGCGCACTGATCCATAACCGCCCATGCCGAACCAGATCGCGTCGATATCCGGATCATTGGCATATTCGAGCAGTGCAGCGGTGCGCGTGGTATCGTCACCCGCGAAATGCCCGAATTCCTGCGTGCAGGCGGGATGCACCAGCAGTTCCAATTGCGGATGGGTGTTTCGCGCCAATTCCAGCACCTTTCCCGCCCGCTCTTGCAGGATGGGTTTGCCGGGACAGACGATGCCGATGCGTTTTGTCATGGGATTGCTCTAATCTCCCGCTTCACAAAGCGCCACTCCCGCAATAGTCACAAGCGCATGACAGACATCGCTGACGACGCCCTGCTTCACCGGCCCTACTTCTTCTGCGGCATCGGGGGATCGGGAATGCTTCCGCTGGCGATGATCCTCAGCGGACGCGGGGCACAAGTCGCCGGGTCAGACCGCAGCTTTGATCAGGGCCGCACGCTTGAAAAGAAGGCCTTCCTTGAAGCGCAGGGCGTAACGATATTTCCGCAGGATGGCAGCGGCATCCAGTCAGCTGACCAGATTCTTGTGGCCAGCGCCGCGATCGAGAACACCGTGCCCGAAGTTGCCCGCGCGAACGAACTGGGCTGCGCACGCCTGACACGGGCAGAGCTGCTCTCAAGCCTTTTCAACGCCGCGCCCAGGTCCGTGGCCATCGGCGGCACCAGCGGCAAGAGCACGGTTACCGGCATGATCGGCTGGATCCTGCGCGAGGATGGCCGCGATCCCACGATCATGAACGGCGCGGTGATGAAGAACTTCGTCCGCTCCGATAATCCCTTCGCCAGCGCACGCGTGGGCAATCAAGACACCTTCGTGAGCGAGGTGGACGAAAGCGATGGCTCCATCGATCTCTACAATCCCACCGTATCGGTGCTGCTCAACGTCAGCCTTGATCACAAAAGCATCCAGGAGCTGCGCCGCCTGTTCGGCAGTTTTGTTGCCCGGGCAGAAGTGGCCGCGGTGAATTTCGACGATGAGGACTGCCTTTGCCTATCAGAAAAGGCGAAGAAGCATATTTCCTTCGCCATCAAGCATCCCAAGGCGAATATCGGCATAGAACCGGGCACGATTATCGAAGATGCGACGAGCATTTCAGCCATGCTGGTGGACCGGCGGAACGACACCACCCACCCGTTGCGCTTGCCGATGCCGGGCATGCACAACCTCTCCAACGCGCTCGCCGCGATTGCGGGAGCTGTTGCGCTGGGCGTGTGCGTGCATGATGCCACAATCGCGCTCAGTACGTTCCAGGGGCTCGCTCGCCGTTTTGACATCGTCGGCACCAGCGCCAGCGGCATCACCGTGATCGACGATTTCGGCCATAATCCGGAAAAATGCCGCGCCACGCTGAAAACGCTGAAAGCCCACAAAGGCCGCGTGATCGCCTTCTTCCAGCCGCACGGCTACGGCCCCTTGCGGCAGATGGGCCACGAACTGGCCAAGACTTTCGCTGCCGTGCTGGGAGAGAGCGACATCGCGATCATGTGCGATCCGGTCTATTTCGGCGGAACAGTGGACCGTTCCGAAGGCACCGAGCGCATCGTCAGGTTGATCCGCGAAGCAGGCGGCAATGCCGAACACCTCCCAGAGCGCGAGGCATGCGGTGATCGTATTGTGGAGATCGCACGACCGGGAGACCGGATCGTCATCATGGGCGCTCGCGACGATACGCTGAGTGTGTTTGCTAAGTCGATCTTCGATAGGCTCCAGGGCAAAACCTCCACAATTTCACGTTAGCGACAATCTTTCGCTGGTCTTTCAACCCTGGTTGCCAGGTCTGAACCCAACACAGACCCGTCGCCGGACAATAATACCCTGGAGGTGCGGCAAGCCCACTGGATGCAAGTGGACTTAGTGGGCAACCTCACCCTGCTGATCAGGATCCCCCAGCCGCAGCACCTTGTGCAGCACAAAGGCGATCACCGCGCCGAGCACCACCCCGAACAAGGCTGACAGGCCGGCATAGGTCAGCCAGCCAAGCACTGCTCCAGGCCCGCCCGTTGCCTGCTCCACGAAATGCTGCAGGTCATGCGCGATTTGCGCCGGTGCAGCAAAGCCCACCTCTTCAAGACCGTGGAGGATGATCCCGCCACCGACCCAGAGCATTGCAATGGTGCCAATAAAGGACAACGCCACCAGCAATTTCGGCATGGCGTGCAGCAACAGTTGCCCGAGCTTGCGGCCTGCAGCTGTAATGCCGTTTCTGGTCAGGTGCAGACCGACATCGTCCATCTTTACGATCAGCCCCACCGCGCCATAGACTGCCACCGTCACCGCTACCCCAACCAACGCCAGCACCACGCCGCGCGTCAGCAAGTCTTCGGCGGCCACCTCGCTCAAGGTGATCGCCATGATCTCGGCCGAGAGGATCAGATCCGTCCGAGTGGCACCTGAAACGCGCTGTTTCTCGAAAGCGACCGGGTCCTCAATAACGTCATCCACCGTCTGCCCATGCTTTTCACCGCCGAGCTTTTCCATAACCTTTTCCGCGCCTTCGTAAGACAGATAGGCGCCACCCAGCATCAGCAAGAATATGATCGCGGAAGGCAGGAACTCGCTCAGCAGCAAGGCGCCCGGCAGCAGGATCAGCAGCTTGTTGACCAGGCTGCCCTTGGTGATCGCCCAGATAATCGGCAGTTCGCGCGCAGGCGAAAGTCCGGTGACATAGCTTGGCGTTACCGCTGCATCATCGATAACTACGCCCGCCGTTTTGGAACCCGCGCGACCAGCGGCGGCGGCAATGTCGTCCACACTGGCAGAGGCGGTGCGGGCAATAATCGATACGTCATCGAGCAGCGCAACGAGGCCACCGGGCATTTAGCTCTCCTGATCCGTTAAAGAGGCAATAGAGCAATCACCTGCCCAGACAAACGGACAAGTCGATCAACAGGTCCGTTCGATATGCCCGGTATATCAATATGCCCGGTATAGGCGGATGCGCACGGCAGGCTGACCGTCCACCATTTCGGAACCACCAGTGCCCAGCAAGGTCATGCGGTTGAGCCAGTCATACTTGCCATTGGGCGCTTCGACCACCGGGTGCGTGACGAAGGGGCGGCGCTCCGCCCCTTCCTCCGGCGGGCACACCGTGCCCTTGTTCACCACATGGATCGGCACACCATCATCGGTGCGGATGAAATAATCGGCTGTCAGCATGCGGCAGCCGTCATCGCGGATCACCTGCCAGTCCCAGCCCCCGGAGAGGACTTCGCCCCGAATGTCAGGCCCTTCAAATGTGCCGCCCGCAATGGGGATCAGAAAACGCCCGCCAAGCGGTGTCTGGCCAAAGTCCCAGCCCTGCTCCAGCAGCACGACCTCTTCCAGCACGAGTTCCAGCTGGGGAGCGCCATCATCCTGCGCCAAGGCCGAAGGCGTGGCGGCAAAAGCGGTGGCAGCAGCAAGTGTGGCGTAGACGGCACGGAACATTACAGTCTCCCATTCCTTAATCGGCATAAACTAGCCGCGCTTGCATTCCGGGGCAATTCGTCTATGTGCGCCTCTTCCGCGGGGGCGACGGCCCTCGTGGAAACCTTATCCCCAGTTGGGGAGCGGGTTGTTGAAGAAAGCCGGAGGGGCCCCGTCATCCGGACGGACAAGCCAGCGATCGGCGCAAACATGAAAGGAAGCGTGACATGGCTCTTTACGAGCACGTGTTTCTCGCGCGTCAGGATTTGAGCCAGGCTCAGGTTGATGCGCTTGCTGCTGCCACGACGGAAATCGTCGAGAACAATGGCGGCAAGGTCATCAAGACCGAAACCTGGGGCCTGAAGTCCCTCGCATACAAGATCGACCGTAACCGCAAGGCCCACTTCGTGATGTTGAACATCGACGGACCGGGTTCGCTGATTGCCGAGCTTGAGCGCCAGAACAAGATCAACGAAGACGTCATCCGTTGGCTGACCATTGCCGTCGAAGAGCATGAAGAAGGCCCTTCCGTGATGATGCGCAAGAACGACCGCGACCGCAAGCGTCGCTCTGACCGTGAGGAGCGCAACTGATGGCCCGTCCGTTTTTCCGTCGCCGCAAGTCCTGCCCGTTCAACGCAAAGGACGCTCCCGCAATCGATTACAAGGACACGCGCCTGCTGCAGGGCTTCATGTCCGAACGTGGCAAGATCGTGCCGAGCCGCATCACCGCCGTTTCTGCCAAGAAGCAGCGTGAGCTGGCCAAGGCCATCAAGCGCGCCCGCCACCTGGGCCTGCTGCCCTACGTCGTGAAGTAAGGGGAGTAAGACAAATGGATATCATTCTCCTCGAACGCGTTGAAAAGCTCGGCACCATCGGTGACGTTGTCTCCGTGCGTGACGGCTATGCCCGCAACTTCCTGCTGCCGCAGAAGAAGGCCCTTCGCGCCAATGAAGCGAACAAGGCTGTCTTCGAAGCCAACCGCGATCGCCTCGAAGCAGAAAACGCCGAAAAGCGTACTGCTGCAGAAGCGCAGGGCGGCAAGGTTGCCGGTGAAGAAATTACCCTGATCCGCGCTGCTTCGAACACCGGCCAGCTCTATGGCTCGGTCAACGTGCGCGACGTCGCTACCGCCCTGGTTGAAAAGGGCCACGACATCGACAAGAAGCAAGTCATCATGGGCGCCCCGATCAAGACGATCGGTATGTTCGACGTGACCATCGCCCTGCACCCCGAAGTGCACGTCACCGTGAAGGCCAACGTGGCCCGCTCGGACGACGAAGCCGAACTGCAGAGCCAGGGTGTCGACGTGATCGCACAGATGAGCGAAGAAGAAGCTGCGGCAGACGCTGAAGCTGGCTTCCAGCACGAACTCGATCCCGACCGCGAACTGGGCGAACTGCCCCCCGCTGAAGACGAAGCTGGCGAAGCTGGCGAAGAAGAAGCCTGAGGCTGACTTTTCCCGCTACCGGATAAAGAGGGCGCCACCTGCAAAGGTTGGCGCCCTTTTTCTTGCCTCGATTGACGGGCAGGTCAATTGTTTACCACCGCCCCGCCCCGCCTTGTTCTGATGCATTGGCTAAAGCGCCTCGGCGGGTACCTTCTCAAGCGGTCAGGAAATCCCTGATAGCCTCTCCAAGTTCCCGTTTCGTGACGCAGGACATGTGCGTGCCGGGAATTTCCACGTGGCGGCCATTGGGCAAGGCATTTGCAAGGTCTTGTGGGGAGCCGTTGTCGCGATCCTGATCACCGCAGATCACCGCCGTAGGCACGGTGATACCGGCAAGGTCACCCGTGCTGTTCAGGGCAAGCGATTCCAGCAGCAGCCGCGCCGCCGCCCGGTCCACTTCCATCTTGCGCATAAAGGCGACGGCAAGAAAGGCGGGATCGCCCTGCTTCACCTCGTCAAAGCGGTCAATCGCATCGACGAAGAAAGTGGTGCGCCCGCCCCAATCGTTAAGGCCTTGCAGCCCCATGCCGCACAGCGCCAGCTTGCCCGGCTGCATGCCTGCCAGAACTGCATTGGTAGCGGTGCGCGCACCAAGCGAAAAGCCGACGAGGTCGTAACCGCCGGGTTCCAGCTCCAGCGCATCGGCAACGGCGCGCGCGTCGCGCACCAGTGCATCGGGCGGATAGGCTGCGGGATCATGCGGGGCATCGCTTTGTCCATGAGCGCGCAAGTCCGGCATGATTACGCGAAAGCCAGCATCGGCAATCGTCTGTGCATGGCCGAAACTGATCCAGTTCATGTCCGCGCTGGAAAACAGGCCATGCAGCAAGATCACAGGCCTGCCATCGCCCACGCTATGCACCGCGAGTTTCGCACCATCGAAGCTCTCGACAAATTCCATGTTCATCTTTCCTGCAATCCAGCCTGTTTCATGCGCCAGAGCGCCACTTCGATACGGTCCTGCCCGAAGAAGGGTTCTCCGCCAAACACCAGCGTGGGCACACCCCAATGACCTGCTGCCGCCAGCGCGCGGTGATTCTCCTCGATCTGCTGGTCCAGACCAGCGGGATCTCGTGCAACTTCATCCTCCAGCGCCTGCCAGTCCAGCCCTGCGCGCCGGGCGGCATGCATGAGGTGATCGCCCTCATTCCAGCCCACAGCACCACCCCAGATCAGATGCGCCGCCTCATCCGCGAAGGCGAGGCCTGCTCCCATGCGTTCCGCCGCCTCCCCTAGCCGCGAGATGCGCCAGATATGCGGTTGCTCCGCCGCGATGGCGCGGGTTTGGAGGTCCTGCACGATCGGGTCCGGCTGCGGAAAGGCATAGGGCAAGCCTAAGTACTCGGCCATGCGTTCCGCGTCCGCCAGCACGTAAGGCATCATCAGCGCATTGCCGCGGGCGAAGAATTGCGGGTCACGCACCGCCAGCGGCATCACCGTGCGCACGCGGATGGCAAGGTGGAACCTCTCTGCCAGGACGCGGTATCGGCCCACCGCGAGATAGGAATAGGGCGAGCGAAAACTGAAGAAGAGCTCGGCGTGCTGGGTCTTGGCACTCATACCCCTTCCTAACGGACTATCAGCATCCGGTCAGCCCTGCACCGCAGGCCAGTTGTTGTTAACAACCATTTTCTCTATGGAGCACGCGAAAGCTCACAAGGACTCGCGAACACATGGCGGAAGCCGATCCGCAAACGCCCCCGGCGGGCCACCCCACAATCGAAGAAAAGAGCACCGACAAGGGCGGCAAGGCGAAGCGCATCATCGTGATGCTGTCCGTGCCGCTGGTACTGCTGGTAGCTGCATTCTTCTATTGGCAAAGCCAACAAGGCAAGGTCACCACGGACAACGCCTATATCAAGCAGGACATGGTTGCCGTGAGCGCCGAAGTCGGCGGGCGCATTGTCGAGGTATCGGTGGCCGAGAATGACGAGGTGAATGCGGGTGACCTGTTGTTCCGCATCGACCCCGAACCGTTCCAACTGCAGATGCAAGCCGCAAATGCCGCCATTGCCACTGCCGAGGCTGACCTCACCGCCAAGCAGAACAATCCCAGCCTGACTGGCGTCGATATTTCCGCCGCGCGAGAGGATATCGCTTTTGCCCGCTCGCAATTCCGTCGCCAGGAAGAGCTGATGGAACGTGGCTTCACCACCAGAGCCGCTTATGACGCCGCCCAGCATGCCGTCGCACAAGCTGAAGAGCGTTTGCGGCAGGCAGAGGCAGAACAGGTAGAGGCACGTGCGCGTCTCGCCCGTGGCAGCGCCGTTCCGGGGCAAGACCCGCGCATTGCGGCAGCCCAGGCGCAGCGCGCCAATGCCGACCTCAACCTGCGCCGCACCGAAATCCGCGCAGCCGCCACTGGCCGCGTGGCTGAGGCAGACAGGTTGCAGATTGGCCAGCAAGTGCTGCCTAACCTGCCGATCCTGACGCTGGTGACACGAGGCAGCACATATATTGAGGCGAACTTCAAGGAAACGGACCTCGATCACATGAAAGCGGGCCAGCGCGCCGAGATCCGCCTCGATGCGTATCCGGACCTCGTTCTTCATGGCCGCGTCGCCTCGATCGGTGCGGGCACGGGTTCGGAGTTCTCCGTTCTTCCCGCGCAGAACGCCACTGGTAACTGGATCAAGGTGACCCAGCGCGTGCCGGTGCGCATCGCGCTGGACGAGGAAAGCCCGCGCCCGCTGATCGCCGGGCTTTCAACAGAAGTCACCGTCTTCACCGCTGACGACAAATAGGCACATGGCCGCCAGCGCCCCTGCCCGGCCGAGTCGCCCCGCAGCCCTACCAGCGGACGACAAGCCGCATATCGAAGTCGCCAATCCCGCGCTGGTGATTACCGGCGTGATGCTGGCCTCGATGATGCAGCTGATCGATGCGACCATCGCCAATGTCGCAATCCCCCACATGCAAACCGCGCTCGGCGCTGCGCCGGACACGATCACATGGGTGCTTACAAGTTACATTATCGCCAGTGCAGTCGCCTTGCCTATTACCGGCTGGCTGGGTGACCGCATCGGCATCCGCCGCCTCATCCTTGGCTCCATCGGCGCATTTGTGCTGACATCGGTCGCATGCGGCATGGCGCAAGGCTTGGGTGACATGGTCGTCTATCGCACGCTGCAAGGCGTGGCAGGCGCATTCCTGATCCCCGTGGGGCAAGCGGTGATGCTCAACATCACCCCGCGCAGCAAGCACGCGCAGATGATGGGTTTGTGGGGCGCAGGCGTTGTGCTTGGCCCAATCATCGGCCCGGTGCTGGGTGGCTACCTTACCGAATACTGGTCTTGGCGCTTCGTGTTCTACATCAACGTTCCGCTGGGTGCGGTAGCCTTCGCCGTGCTCGCGGCGTCCATGCCATCGGGAGAGACCCGCAAGCGACCCTTCGATGTGCTCGGCTTTGCGCTGATCAGCGCCATGCTCGCCAGCCTGCAGCTGCTGTTGGACCGAGGCCCGCATGTCGACTGGTTCACCAGCCAGGAATGCTGGATCTACCTGACAGTGGCGCTGTGCAGCGGCTGGATGGCAATGGTGCACATCATCACAGGCAAGCACCCCTTGTTCGACCGCGAGCTGTTTGCAGACCGCAACCTCGTGGTGGCCATTGCCTTCCTCGTGATCGTGGGCTTCGTGATGTTCGCGTCAATGGCGCTGCTGCCGCCGATGTTGCAGGGGCTCTTGGGTTATAATGCCATCGATACCGGCATTATCCTGATGATGCGCGGCATCGGCGTGATCGGCAGCATGCAATTGGCAACCTTACTGCTCAAGATGCACGTCGATTCCCGCATATTGGTGGCATTGGGCTTCATTATCACCTCCTGGTCATTCCATATGATGAGCGGTTGGTCATTGCAGGTTGGCGCTTGGGACCTCATTTCCTCTGGCCTCGTGCAAGGCCTTGGCATCGGATTCGTGTTCATCCCATTGAACACGCTAGCCTTCGCAACCTTGCCACCGCACCTGCGCACGGAGGCATCAGGCATCACCAACCTCGCACGCTCGGTCGGCTCGTCCATCGGTATCGCGGTAATGTCCTTCCTGCTCTCGCGCAGCATCCAGGTCTCGCATGCAGACCTTGGTGCGCATCTCACCGCCGGATCGAGCAGCGCAATTGACCTCTCCTCGCTTGACCGGTTCCAAGGCCTCGGCAGTGCCGGTTTTGCGATGATGGATCTGGAAGTGAACCGGCAAGCAGCGATGGTCAGCTACATCAATGACTATTACCTGCTGATGTGGCTGGTGCTGGCCGCAGTGCCGATGATCGCGCTGATGAAAAAGCCTGCCCCGCGCCCACAGCAATAGCGCCCAATATAGAAAGGGCCCGCAAGCAGGATCGCTTGCGGGCCCTTGTCAATTCAAATATCGAGCGCTCAGCCCTTATTGAGGTGCGTGCGGCCCAGTAACTCGGCGATCTGCACCGCATTGAGAGCAGCGCCCTTGCGCAGATTGTCAGACACGCACCACAGCGCGATGCCATTCTCCACAGTGGAATCGTCACGCACGCGGCTGATGTAGGTGGCGTAGTCGCCAGCACATTCCACCGGGGTCACGTATCCGCCGTCTTCACGCTTGTCGACGAGCATGATGCCTGGCGCTTCGCGCAGCAGGTCCTGTGCCTGTTCAGCAGAGAGTTCCTTCTCGAACTCCAGCGTGATGGATTCTGCGTGGCCCACGAAAACGGGCACGCGCACGCAGGTGGCCTGCACCTTCACCTTGGGATCGAGGATCTTCTTGGTTTCGACCACCATCTTCCACTCTTCCTTGGTGGAACCGTCATCCATGAACACATCGATATGCGGGATCACGTTGAAGGCGATCTGCTTCGTGAACTTGGCCGGCTCCACCGGGTCGCCCACGAAGATCGCGCGGCTCTGTTCGAACAGCTCATCCATACCCTGCTTGCCCGCGCCAGAAACCGATTGATAGGTGGAAACAACCACGCGCTTGATCGTGGCGGCATCGTGCAGGGGCTTCAGTGCTACCACCATCTGCGCGGTGGAACAGTTGGGGTTTGCGATGATGTTTTTCTTCTTGTAGCCGTCAATCGCTTCCGGGTTCACTTCGGGCACGATCAGCGGCACATCCGGGTCCATGCGGTAGAGCGAGCTGTTGTCGATCACCACGCAGCCGGCGGCAGCTGCCTTGGGGGCATATTCCTTGGTCGGGCCGCTGCCGCAGGAAAACAGTGCAATATCCCAGCCCGAAAAGTCGAAATGCTCGATATTCTGGCACTTCAGCATCTTGCCGGTGTCACCCAGCTCAATCTCGGTGCCCTGACTACGCGAGGAAGCAACCGCAGCCACTTCGTCCAGAGGAAAGTTGCGTTCGGCCAAAATGGCGAGCATTTCGCGCCCAACATTGCCCGTGGCTCCCACTACAGCAACACGATACCCCATTATTCAAACTCCGTAATTCCTAGCGGCGCGGTCTGGCGCGCCTGAGCTGGTTGCACATGAAAAACGGGGCGGCTCCTGAAGTCTGGAACCGCCCCGCCAATTTCGTTTCTCTTGGAGATGCCTTGCGACCTTACTGGCCAACATTCTCCCGACGCTCGGCGATGCGGGCGCGCTTGCCGGTGCGGCCGCGCAGATAGTAGAGTTTGGCCCGACGCACGATACCGCGGCGGACCACGGTAATCGATTCAATGTTCGGCGAGTACAGCGGAAACACACGTTCCACGCCTTCACCGAAGCTGATCTTGCGAACAGTGAAATTGCTGTTGATCGAACGGTTCGAGCGGGCGATCACGACGCCTTCGAAGTTCTGGGTACGGGTGCGCTGGCCTTCAACGACGCGCACACCAACGCGCACGGTGTCACCGGCGCGGAATTCGGGGATTTCTTTCCCCTGAGCAAGCGAAGCAATGCTTTCTGCTTCGAGTTCCTGAATAAGACCCATGGCCCTAGTCCTTGTTTTCACGCCGCGCGCCAGAGGCAGGCTGGTCCCGAGCGTCCTCATGACGCTCCCAAAGGTCCGGCCTGCGTAACCGAGTGGTTTCTTCCGACATGTGCTTTCGCCAAGCCGAAATCTTCGCATGATCCCCCGATCGCAGCACTTCAGGGATCGTGCGCCCTTCCCATTCCTGAGGTCGGGTATATTGCGGATATTCCAGAAGGCCGCTTTCGAAGCTCTCCTCAACACCGCTTGAAGGCGCGCCCATTACGCCGGGAAGCAGGCGAATGCAAGCATCTAATATGGCCAGCGCTGCCGGTTCACCGCCTGACAGGACGATATCGGCCAGGCTGACTTCTTCGATTCTTGGGCGGGCCTCGAAAATACGCTCATCAAAGCCCTCGAAACGACCGCAGATGATGGTGACGCCGGGGCCCAAAGCAATCTCGCGAATGCGTGCCTGCGTGATCGGTTTGCCGCGCGGGGTCATGGCAAGGATGGGTACGTCAGGCTGCGCCTCAATCGCATGATCCAGCGCGCTTGCCAGCACATCGGCCTTCAGCACCATGCCCGCCCCGCCGCCAGCAGGCGTATCGTCGACCGTGCGGTGCTTGTCGGTCGTGAAATCGCGGATCTGGACTGTTTCCATCGACCAGTCCCCCCGCTCCAGCGCGCGCCCTGCCAGCGACACGCCAAGCGGCCCGGGAAACATCTCGGGATAGAGCGTCAGGACAGTGGCGGCGAATGTCATTCGGAAAGCTGCTTCTTGTGCTTCTTCCCACCCAGCGCATGGCCCACCATGCCAAGGCCGAAGCCTACCAGCAGCGCGATCAAGCCCCAGATCATCATGGCCCAGAAATAGAGCGGTGCCGGGTCCGGGCACGAGGATTCGGCACAAGGTTGCGTATTGACCGTAAACGGCAGCAGCAGCCCGCCGATCAGGAACAGCACGCCCATTGGCAGCGACGAAAGCAAAGACACCCGAAACGGCCCCCAGTCAGGCTTCTTGCCCGCCAGCACGAAACCAGTGAACAGCGGCGGGGCGAAGACAAGTACAGAGATCAGCAGTTCGACCATCAGTCCTCCTTGGACGCAAGCGCTTTGGCCAAAAATGCACAGGCGAGCCTCACGATGGTGCCATCGACAGCTTCAGCCATGAGCAAAGTCAGCGTGGATGACAATTCGCGTCACATCCCATTCAGGCACTGCTTCCACGCGCATGGGCACCATGAAGCGCTTGGGCTTTCGCCCATCCAGCGCCGCTTCCTCGATCTCGATCACGTCGCCTGCGCCGAAATTCTCGACAGCGATGACAGTGCCGAGCGGTTTCCCCTCTGTGGTGACAGCGGCAAGGCCGAGCAGGTCTGCATGGTAATATTCGCCCTCTGCCAACGCGGGCAGAGCGGATCGTGAGACGGCAAGCACGGTGCCGCGCAGCTTTTCCGCTGCATTGCGGTCAGGCACTTCGGCAAAGCGGGCAATCGCCCCACCCTTGTTGTCATCCCGCAGCTTCTGCAGCGTCAATGCGCCGTCATTGAAGCTCTTGTGCTGTTTGAGCGAGGGCAGGCCCTCGCCGAACAGCTTCAGGCGGACTTCGCCCGTCACCCCATGAGCGCCGGTTACCGCGGCAAGGGTGACGGGCTTGTCCTGTGACAAGATCAGTCTTCCGACTTTTCTTCGGCAGCCGGGGCTTCCTCGGCAGCAGCTTCTTCAGCCGGAGTCTCTTCAGCTGCAGCTTCCTCAGTGGCGACTTCTTCCGCCGGTGCTTCTGCAGGCGCAGCAGCTTCTTCAGCAGCAGCCTTTGCAGCTTCTTCGGCTTCAGCAGCCTTGGCGGCCTTTTCTTCAGCACGTTCCTTGGCAGCTTCGCCCGGCTCACCCTTCTTCGGGTTGTTCTTCGGAGCGCGTTTCTTGATGCCGGCAGCATCGAGGAAGCGAGCCACGCGATCGCTGGCGGTCGCGCCAACGCTCAGCCAGTAGCGGGCGCGGTCTTCGTTCAACTTCACACGGTTTTCATCGTCCTTGGGCAGCATCGGGTTGTAGGTGCCGATCTGCTCCAGGTAGCGTCCATCACGGGCACGGCGGCTGTCAGCAGCCACGATGCGGTAGTATGGACGCTTCTTCGCACCACCACGTGCGAGACGGATAGTTACTGCCATTTTGTGTTACCTTTCCAATTCAAATCTTTGTAATTACTTTTTATTCATTAAATTCTGCAAGCCGGGAGGAAGGCTACCAGCACCGCCACCGGGAATCCCCGGAAGTCCGCCGGGAGCGCCGCCACCACCCGGGGCACCACCGCCCCCAGCACCGAACATGGCGGCAAGCCCCTTGAGCCCGCCCATCTTCTTGATCTGCTTCATCGCGCGGCCCATTTCCTGGTGCATCTTGAGGAGCTTGTTCACCTCCTGCACCGAGGTGCCCGAACCTGCCGCCACGCGCTTCTTGCGCTTGGCGTTCATCAGTTCAGGCCGCACACGTTCCTTCACCGTCATGGAGCCGATGATGGCGTCCATATGGACCAGCACCTTGTCGTCCATGCCGGACTGGGCCATCGCCGCCTTGGCCTTCTTCATGCCCGGAAACATGCCAGCAAGCATGCCTAGACCGCCCATCTTCTGCATCTGGGCGAGCTGGGTGCGCAGGTCGTTCATATCGAACTGACCCTTCATCATGCGCTCGGCCAGCTTGTCGGCCTCTTCCTTGTTGACGACTTCGACGGCCTTTTCGACCAGCGAAACCACGTCGCCCATGCCCAGGATACGGTCGGCCACGCGAGCTGGATGAAAACGCTCGATCGCGTCGAGCTTTTCACCTGTACCGGCAAACTTGATCGGCTTGCCCGTGACAGCGCGCATGGAGAGCGCCGCACCACCGCGCGCATCACCATCCATGCGGGTAAGCACGACGCCTGTCAGCGGCACTTCATCGCTGAAGCTTTGCGCCACATTTACCGCGTCCTGACCCGTCAAGCTGTCGACGACCAGCAGCACTTCATCAGGGGTGGAAACGCCGGCAACCGCCTTCATTTCCGCCATCAGCGCTTCATCGACATGCAGGCGGCCTGCGGTGTCGAGAAGCAGCACGTCGATATTCTGCAGCTTGGCGGATTCGAGCGCGCGGCGTGCGATATCGACCGGCTGCTGCCCCGGAACGATCGGCAAGGTGGCGACTTCAGCCTGCTGGCCGAGAACAGCCAGCTGTTCCTGGGCAGCCGGACGATTGACGTCTAGCGATGCCATCAGCGGCTTCTTGCCGTGCTTGTCCTTCAGCAGCTTGGCGATCTTGGCTGTACTGGTGGTCTTACCGGAGCCTTGCAGGCCGACCATCATCACCACAGCAGGCGGGCGCACGTCCAGGTTGAGGGGAACGCCTTCTCCAGCCTTGTCATCATCGCCGCCGAGCATGGCGATCAGTTCGTCATTGACGATCTTGACCACCTGCTGGCCGGGCTTGACCGACTTCAGGACCTGCGAGCCAACCGCCTTTTCGGTAACGCGGTTGATGAAATCACGCGCAACAGGCAGCGCCACGTCAGCTTCGAGCAGCGCCACGCGCACTTCGCGCATGGCATCACGCACATCCTGCTCGTTGAGCGCGCCGCGCCCACGCAGCCGGTCGAAAACATTGCCGAGATTGTCGGACAGCGTATCGAACATGCGCTCATCTACTCCAAAAGCGACACGAACAGTGCCAACCAGTCTGGTCGCCTCTCGAACCGGAAAAGTGGTAGCCACTTTTCCTGGGAAACTCCCGTAAACGCGAAAAACGCCGGCGGATGAAAACTCATCGGCCAGCGTGCGAATTTCCTGTGAAACCCGACTTTTATATCAGTGAATGGTGGAGCCTAGCGGGATCGAACCGCTGACCTCAACACTGCCAGTGTTGCGCTCTCCCAGCTGAGCTAAGGCCCCGTTCCATTCATGTTTGCAGCTGTATCACAACTGCGTCCCTTGCGGGAGGGCGCCATCTATGGCCGAACCCTCCAAAGCGCAAGAGGGAAAATATCAATTATCGTCGGCGTCGTCATCCGAGCCGGTATCGACGCCAAGATCGTCATCGCCGCCGAGGTCAACGTCGTTATCCGGGGAATCATCGTCCTCGTCGATATCCTCCAGATCGTCATCGGCCAGGTCCGAATCGGCTTCCTTGTCGTCCTTCTTCTTGCCCTCATCCTCAAAGGGAATCGGCTGCTTGGACTTCAGCACCGGCTCGGGCGTCCATTCGTTGCCGCACTCGATGCAAGTGACCGGGTCTTCCTTGCCCAGGTCATAGAAACGCTCGCCACACTTCGGGCAGTTGCGCTTGGTGCCCCACTCAGGCTTGACCATGATTGTCCATTCCTTGTCTCACCCGCCAATTGGCAGGCGTAAAATTCGATATCGAAACCGGATGCGCCCCTTTCCCGATTCGCACACGCAAATCAAGGTGGAAATCGAGCGGACTGGCCGGGATGGCTCGCGCCTTGCCATAGGGGCATGGCGCTGTCAAAGACGCGGCGCATAACTCCAGCAGGAATAAGCCCACGTGTCCGCAGCCCCTGACAGCCTTCCCACCCCTCGCCGCTTCATGCCTTCGGGCATGCTGGCTGGCACAATCCGCGTACCGGGTGACAAGTCGATCAGCCACCGCTCGCTGATGCTCGGCGCGCTGGCTGTTGGCGAGACTCGTGTGACCGGCCTGCTTGAAGGCGAGGACGTGCTCTCCACCGCGCAAGCCATGCGCCAGATGGGTGCGACGATCCGCCGCCTCGAAAACGGAGAATGGGTGATCAATGGTGTTGGCGTTGGCGGCCTTCTGCAACCTGCCGAGCCGCTCGACATGGGCAATAGCGGCACCTCCACGCGGCTCTTGATGGGCCTCATCGCCAGCCACCCGATCACCGCGACCTTCGTGGGCGATGCCAGCCTGTCAAAGCGGCCGATGGGCCGCGTGATCGATCCGCTGTCGCATGTCGGCGCACAGTTCGAAGCATCCGAAGGCGGCACCTTGCCCCTCACCCTGCACGGCATTTCGCCTGCGGTGCCGCTCACCTATCGCCTGCCTGTTGCCTCGGCACAGGTGAAGAGCGCAGTGCTGCTTGCGGGGCTCAACACCGCCGGCACAACCACGGTGATCGAGCCCGTGCCGACACGCGACCACTCAGAACGCATGCTCAAGGGCTTCGGTGCTGACGTGTCCGTCGAAGAGAAAGACGGTGAGCGCATCATCACCTTGAAGGGCGAAGCCGAACTGAAGCCGCAAACCATCGTTGTGCCGGGCGACCCCTCGTCCGCAGCTTTCTTTGTTGTCGCCGCGCTGATCGTGCCCGGAAGCGACGTGCTGATCGAAAACGTCGGCATGAACCCCACCCGCGCCGGCCTGTTCGCCGTGCTGCGCCAGATGGGTGGGCAAATCGAGGAAGTGAACCTTCGCGAAGTCGGCGGCGAGCCTGTGGCAGACCTGCGCGTCAGGCACTCCACCCTGCAAGGCATCGCAGTCGATCCCGAGGTCGCGCCGAGCATGATCGACGAGTTCCCCGTGCTCTTCGTCGCCGCCTCGCTGGCGCAAGGCACGACCACAACCACCGGCCTCGAAGAACTGCGCATCAAGGAATCAGACCGCCTCACCGTCATGGCCGAAGCGCTCGAACTGGCAGGCGCCAAGGTCGAGGAGCGCGAGGACGGTCTCGTCATTACCGGCACCGGCGGGTCGCCCCTGCCCGGCACTCCTGAAGGCGCGGCGGCATTCACCCATCTCGACCACCGCATCGCCATGAGCATGGCCGTTGCGGGCCTCGCCTCGCAAGCCGGGGTCGAAATCGACGACACCGCCCCCATCGGCACCAGCTTCCCCAATTTCATCGCGCTGATGGAAAGCCTCACCAATGGCTGACCTCGACGCCTTTAGCCTTATCGGCTTTGTCGGCACGGCCTGCATCATTGGGGCCTATTTCTACCTCACCGCATCAGACCAGCCGAACCCGTGGGTGCTACACGGAACGAACCTTGCAGGCGCAGCGCTACTCACGATTTCGTTGCTGGTCCACACCAACTGGCCCAGCCTCGTACTTGAAGGATTCTGGGCCGCGATTGCCATCTGGGGCCTGAGCAAGGCACTGCGCGCAAAAGAAAAGGCGAAGCCATGATCATCGCGGTCGACGGTCCGACGGCTTCGGGCAAAGGCACCATTGCCAAGGCGCTGGGGCGGCACTTCCGTTTGCCGCACCTTGATACCGGCCTGCTCTATCGTGCAGTCGGCTATCAGGTAGCGCTCGATGGCGGGGATCCGGACAATGAAGCCCATGCGCTGGCGGCGTGCAATTTCCCGGACGAACTGCTTGGCCATCCGGATCTGCGCAAGGAAGCAACGGGCGGACTGGCGAGCCGGGTGTCAATTCACCCCAAGGTTCGCCAGGCCTTGTTCGAGCGCCAACGCGCCTTTGCCACGCAAGAAGCAGGCGCAGTGCTCGACGGGCGCGACATCGGCACCGTCATTGCGCCTGATGCCAACGTCAAACTGTTCGTTATCGCCAGCGTTGAGGCGCGTGCACGCCGTCGCTGGCAGGAGATGCAGGATCGTGGCGAAAGCCACTCGCTCGAAGAAATTGAGCAAGACCTGCGCCGCCGCGACGAGCGCGACAGCAATCGCGCCAATGCGCCACTGGTGGCAGCAGATAATGCAATCACGCTCGATACCTCAGAAATGGACCGCGATGCCGCCGTGGCCAAAGCGATCGAGATCGTGAATTCGCTTACCGGACAGACGCCCTGCCCCTGATCGCCTAGCTCGAACCCTGTTCCAGCTGCGCGCGCAGCACCCTGCACATGCCAAGCATGAACGCGACTTCCGCCACCACGAACAGCGGGCCAACCAGCAAGCTCTTCAAATCATCGAAAAAGGCCGGTTTACGCCCCTCGAAACCGTGGCCGATCAACTGGAATATCCAGCCCACCACAAACAGGCCGATGCCCCACCGAAGCCATTGCGCCGTGGGCAGCGCGGCCAGTTCCAGCCCGACCAGTTGCAGCAAAGCCAGAAGCAACGCCATTACGATGCCAAAGCGCATATCGAGCCGCAGATACCAGATCACGGCCAGCGTGCTGGCGATCATCGCTGGAGTGGCAGCAAAACCAGCGAAGGTGAAAAGCGGGCGCGACAACAGCACCACAACCGCCAGCACGATCATCGGAATGCCGATGAGGTGCGTAGCCACGTTGCGCCTGTCGCGGTGATACTCGCCATAACGGGAAAGGCTTTGTGCCAACGCGCGCATTCGTTTCCGCTCCTCTCACCCTCTTTGTCCTACAGTTATGGGCCTTGGGCAAGTGGGGTGGGAATGCACAGTTTCCCTTGCCATCAACCTCGTTTTCGCATAGGCGCGCGCCCGTTCTCGCAATCATTGTGATTGGAAGGACCCGGGCGGCGGCATACGGCCTCGCACGGATGTCGGCCTCTTGCCCCGTAAGCCCGCGCAATGGTGCGCCGGGAGACGGTCTCAAGACCCGGGTAAAACCCGTGGCCGGTAGCAAATGTGAAACAGGAATACTGATCCTATGGCTTCTATTGCCAACCCTACCCGCGATGATTTCGCGGCTCTACTTGACGAACAGCTCGGCGGTGCCGACGGCGGCTTCGAAGGTCGCGTGGTCAAGGGCACCGTTACTGCAATCGAAAATGGCATGGCCATTATCGACGTCGGCCTGAAAAGCGAAGGCCGCATCAACCTGAAAGAATTTGCGCGCGGCGAAGACGACCACAACCTGGTCGTCGGCTCCGAGGTCGAAGTTTATGTCGACCGCGTCGAGAATGCAGACGGCGAAGCCATGCTCAGCCGTGACCGCGCCCGCCGCGAAGCTGCATGGGACAAGCTGGAAAGCGAATTTGGTGAAGGCAAGCGCGTGGAAGGCCGTATCTTCGGCCGCGTCAAGGGCGGCTTCACCGTCGACCTCGATGGTGCCGTGGCCTTCCTGCCCGGTTCGCAGGTCGATATCCGCCCCGTGCGCGACGTCGCCCCGTTGATGGATATGCCGCAACCCTTCCAGATCCTGAAGATGGACCGTCGCCGCGGCAATATCGTCGTGTCACGCCGTGCCGTTCTTGAAGAAACCCGCGCAGAACAGCGCAGCGAGCTGATCGAAGGCCTGGCAGAAGGCCAGATCACCGAAGGCGTGGTGAAGAACATCACCGATTACGGTGCCTTCGTTGACCTGGGCGGTATCGACGGCCTGCTGCATGTCACCGACATGAGCTACAAGCGCGTCAACCACCCCAGCGAAGTGATCGAAATCGGCCAGACCGTGACCGTGCAGATCATCCGCATCAACGGCGATACGCAGCGCATCTCGCTGGGCATGAAGCAGCTGGAAAGCGATCCGTGGGAAGGCGTTGGCGCCAAGTACCCGATCGGCGCGAAGATCACCGGCACCGTGACCAACATCACCGAATACGGCGCATTCGTGGAACTGGAAGCTGGCATCGAAGGCCTGGTCCACGTTTCCGAAATGAGCTGGACGAAGAAGAACGTCCACCCCGGCAAGATCGTCTCCACGTCGCAGGAAGTGGAAGTCCTGGTTCTGGAAGTGGATGCCGACAAGCGTCGCATCTCGCTCGGCCTCAAGCAGGCGCAGCGCAACCCGTGGGAAGAATTTGCCGAAGCAAACCCTGTTGGCGCAACCGTCACCGGCGAAGTCAAGAACGCAACCGAGTTCGGCCTGTTTATCGGCCTGCCGGGCGACGTGGACGGCATGGTCCACATGTCAGACATCGCCTGGGGCATCTCGGGTGAAGACGCTCTGGCCCTGCACCGCAAGGGTGAAGAGGTTCAGGCCGTGGTTCTCGACGTCGACATCGAAAAGGAACGCATCAGCCTTGGCATGAAGCAGCTCGAAAAGGGCGCTCCAGCAGAAGGTGGTGCAACCGGCTCGCTGCGTCGTGGCGAAGTCGTCACCGTCACCGTTCTTGAAGTCCGCGATGGCGGCCTCGAAGTGCAGGTTGGCGAAGACGGTGCAACCGGCTTCATCAAGCGTTCGGACCTTGGCCGCGATCGCGACGAGCAGCGTCCTGACCGTTTCCAGACCGGCCAGAAGGTTGATGCCATGGTCACCGGCTTCGATCGTTCGAAGAAGCCGAACTTCTCGATCAAGGCACACCAGATCGCCGAAGAGAAGGAAGCAGTTGCACAGTTCGGCTCCGCCGACTCCGGCGCATCGCTGGGCGACATCCTGGGCGAAGCCCTGAAGAAGAACGATTAATCGTCTTCATACCCCTTCGCGGGATTGAGAAAGGCCCGTCCGTGACATTCACGGGCGGGCCTTTTCTGCATCTGGCACTCGTGTAGACTGGCTATATGAAAGCCACCCCGTTCCTCATGTTTCAAGGGCAAGCCATGGCGGCGCTGGACCTTTGGCAATCTGCCATTCCCGGCTTTGAAGTTCTTGAAATGGCGGAACACCCCGAGGGCGACCAGGCGGGCCAGGTAATGTCCGCCCGCGTCCGCATCGGCGGCAATGAGTGGATGCTTTATGACAGCCCGCCCGTGCACAATTTCGGCTTCACACCCGCGACTTCGATATTCGTCAACTGCGACGATGAGGCCCAACTGCGCGAGATGGCTAGCAAGCTCACCGACAGCGTGATGATGCCGATCGACAATTACGGCTTCAGCAAGCTGTTCACGTGGATCGCTGACCCGTTCAACATCAGCTGGCAATT
This sequence comes from uncultured Sphingomonadaceae bacterium, assembly GCA_964645635.1. GTDB lineage: Bacteria > Pseudomonadota > Alphaproteobacteria > Sphingomonadales > Sphingomonadaceae > Alteraurantiacibacter. The sequence goes on from CAZYAL010000022.1 coordinate 26,173, forward strand.
GAACCTCCCGGAAGACCAATGATCGCAATCCACCAGTTTCCCTGCCTGTCCGACAATTACGGATACCTGGTCCACGACCCTGCCAGCGGAGAGACCGCCTGCATCGATACACCTGATGCAGAAGAGTACCTCAAGCAGGCGGAAGCCATGGGCTGGGCCATCACCCAGATATGGAATACCCACTGGCATCCTGACCATGCCGGCGGGAACCAGGCGATCAAGGCCGCCACGGGCTGCACCATCACTGCACCGCTTGGCGATGCGGAAAAGATCGCCGGGATTGACCGCAAGGTGCGCGACGGGGAGCTTGTCAGGCTGGGTAAATACACCGCAACCGTGATCGACGTGTCAGGCCACACCATGGGCCATATCGCCTTTCACCTTCCCGAACCGGAGGTCGCCTTCGTTGGGGATTCGCTTTTCGCACTGGGCTGCGGGCGGATGTTCGAAGGTACCGCGCCGCAGTTCTGGGAATCGCTGAAGCGGCTGCGCAGCCTGCCCTCAGGCACCATGATCTATTGCGCGCATGAATATACCGCGGCCAATGCCAAGTTCGCACTGCATGCGGATCCGGACAACGAAGCACTGCGTGAATATGCCAACGAGATCGCCTCGACGCGATCCCGCAACGAACCGACGGTGCCCTTCCCCCTTGAGCGAGAATTGGCGACCAACCCCTTCCTGCGCGCCGATATGCCGGAAATGCAGGCAAAATGGGGGGGAGAACTGCCGCACGAAACCTTCGCCGCCATCAGGGCAGCGAAGGATTCGTTTTAAGCATCAAGCCGCCTCAGTACGCGATGGTGAAGCGCGAGCGGCTGTGGTTGTGCTGCTCCAGCTCATCAACCATGGCGATGGCGTAATCGGCGTAGGATATCTTGCTTTCGCCGTTGGAATCCACAACCAGTTCCTCTGTGCCAAGGCGATAGCTGCCCGGCCCCATGCGCTCACCCACGAAAATCACCATGGCAGGCGAGAAGAAAGTCCAGTCCACAACCTTCTCTTCGCGGATCGCATCGAGGAAGTGGATGCCACCTATAACGTAGGGTTTGATCTCTTCCGGAAAGCTGGGGGAATCGTACAGACGAACACCGTCCGCTCCCTTCAGGCTGGCCGCACCGCCCATAACGAGAAGGCGGTTCACACCGGCCTTCTTTACTGCGCGCAGCAACGTATCCGCAGTCACATCGAAATGAAGCGCGCTAATCACTGCATCAACGCCCTTGATTGCCTCTGCCAGCGCATCGGCATCATGCGCGTCACAGGCCTTGGGGGTGATCGCCGGGTCCGCCGGAATGGCTTCAGGCTTGCGAGCAAGGCCCAGCACCGAGTGGCCCCTTCTGGCCAGTTCCTTGGAAATTTCCGAGCCGCCCTTGCCGCTCGCGCCCAGTACCGCAACATGCATCTGTCTCTCTCCCAATGACATTCAAATCAGCGGCGGAACTTATGCGTCTGGCGTGCACCATGCAAAAGAAAACCCCGCCGAAGCGGGGTCTTCCTGAGGCAAGACAGTTGGTAAAGCCGGGTCAGATTCCAGCGATTACCTTGTCTGCCAGAGCAGCATCTGCTGCGGCATCGTGCTTGTCAGCGATCAACAGGGCAGCAGCCGCAGTCGATGCCTCAGCGGCCTTGGCGCGCAGGTCATCGATGGCCTGGCGTTCGGCAGCGGCGATCTTGTCTGCAGCCATCTTCTCGCGGCGCTTGATCATTGCAGCAGTATCGCCTTTGGCCTTGGCGACGATGTTGTCTGCTTCGGAGCGGGCGTTCACGAGGAGAGCCTCCGCGTCCTTTTCTGCGTTAGCGATCTTGCTCGCATATTCAGCGCGCAAGGCCTCAGCCTCTTCCCGCAGTGCCTTGGCTTCATCGAGGTTGGCACGGATCGCGGCGATCTTCGTGTCGAGACCGCCAACGATGATCTTGTGCACGCCCTTCCACACCAAGATGATGAGGAAGACGAGCATGGCAAGACCGACCCAGCCACCCGGGTTCAGGCCGAGCGCGGAGGGCCCTGCATGGGTATCATGCGACGCATCTTCGGTATGCGCGCCCGTATCCATGGCATATTCCATATCGGCATCTTCGGTGGTGAAGACTTCCGGGATTTCCTGCACGTTAGCCATTGGCCAGAGCCTTCTTCACTGCAGCAGTAGCAGCCGCACGATCAACTTCGATACCGGCGATGCGGGCTACGATATCCTGCGCCGCTTCACGCGCCACGCTTTGAATTTCGCTTGCCGCTTCAGCCGATGCAGCCGCGATACGTGCTTCGGCTTCTGCCGCCTGCGTATCGATCTTGGCTTGCACCGTAGCCAGCTTCTTTTCGGTGGAGGCAGCAGCCTTGGACTTCGCCTTGCTCACCAATGCCTGCGCGGCAGCACGGTTTTCGTTCTCCTGCTTGCGCCAGGCTTCTTCCTGCTCGTCAGCAGCGTCGCGCGCGGCCTGGGCAGCTGCCAGGTCGTCAGCGATCTGCTTGTCACGCAGGCCGACCGTATCCATCACCTTGGGCACCATGCCCTTGCCGATGACGAAGAATACGAAACCGAAGATAACCAGCAACCAGAAGATCTGGCTGGAATAGGTTTCGGCCAATTGGGCTATCTGGGGCATGGACGGATTCCGGCTGTCGTCAGGAGATCAGGTAAGCAATCGGCTGGCCGGACACATCTGCGCCCGGCCCGCCAATCAGGTTTCGTCAGGCGACGAAGATCAGGATCATCGCCACGACGAAGGCCAGCAGGCCAAGAAGTTCGGCAGCGGCGAAGCCGATGAACAGGCGGCCCTGCTGGCCGTCTGCAGCGCCCGGGTTGCGCAGGGCGGATTCAAGGAATGAACCGAACACGTTACCGACACCGATGGCGGCCATGCCGGCACCGATAGCAGCGAGACCCGCACCAACGAGCTTTGCAGCTTCTGCTTCCATTGTACTTTCCTTTCGTGAAACTCTTAATCGAAATTGAGACGGTGATTAGTGAAGGTTCTCGGCGTCATTGATGTAGAGAGACGCGAGAAGCGCGAAAACATAGGCCTGGATGCCTGCAACTAGGATTTCCAGGGCACAGATGGACAGCATCAGGATGAAGCTGGGGCCACCGATCGCCAGGCCCCAGCCGATACCGGCGGTCGAGCTGTCGATCACGAAGCTGGCCAGCACTTCCAGCAGCACGTGCCCTGCCATCATGGCCACGAACAGTCGCAGGCCGAGGCTGAAGGGACGGAAGAGGAAGGAGATCAGTTCGATCACGAAGATCAGCGGGATCATCACAACCGGCGTGCCGTGCGGCACGAACAGGCTGAAGAAGTGGAAGCCGTGCTTCCAGAAGCCCACTATCAGCACGATGGCGAAGGTCATGATCGCCAGCGCACCGGTGATGGTGAAGTGGCTTGTGAAGGTGAAGGCGTGCATGCCAACCATCGCCAGCGGCAGCGGGATCAGGCCCAGCAGGTTGGCAAAGAGGATGAACATGAACAGGCTGAAGATATAGGGGACATACTTCTTGCCCGCTTTCCCGATGTTTGCTTCCAGCATGTCATCGATAAAGCCGGTGAAGGTTTCCACCATCATCTGCCAGCGGCCAGGAACGAGCTCGCGCTTCATCCCGCCAATCATGAATGCCCACAGCGCCACGGCTGCGATAAGCATCCACATCGCGGAATTGGTAAAGGCAATGTTGAAGCCCGCCAGCTCCCACCCCTGCGAACCGAAAAGCGGCTCGATGGTGAACTGGTGCATCGGATCGACCTTGGCCGTCTCGGGGGCCATTTCGCCTGCCACTGTGTCTATCGTCCCTAAACCTTGTCGCCGCCGGCACCGTTTCCGGTGCCTTGGCTGGAAATCCGGATAATGTTTCTGAAGCCAACGACTATTCCAAGGAACAGCATCACCAACAGACCCCAAGGCGAAGTGCCGGCGAACTGGTCTATGACCCAGCCAACAACCGCACCTCCAAGGATCCCGCCGAGGAGGTAGCTAAGGACACGGTTGCCGAGCTTTTCGCTCTCACTGGCACCCTGAATCTTCGGCCGGTTGCGTTCATCCTCGCGGCTCCGGGCGGCTTTCAGCCGCTCCTCGAGCGCGTCGATTCGCGCATCCTCATCAATGGGTTCCCGTGCGGGTTTCTCGTCACTCATGCCTGCTCCTTAACAGCAAGGATTTGGCACGGGCATCAGAGGTGCCCGCCAAGGGCATCGGCCCCTTAGGCGGGGGCTATAACCGAGTCAACCGGTGCGGCAGTGTTTCTACGCGGTTTATCTAATGATCAGGGGCAGCGCGGATCGCGCAAAGGCGCAGAAGCAGTGCGGGTTTGCCACGAACCGTCCGGCGCCTGATACTTCTCGCCCTGCGAAGTGCGCGAAATCGCAAGGCAGCCTGCAGTCAGCGCATATTCTTCCAGCGTGGCGCCTTCTGCCTGCGCCCGCTCGGCATAAACGGCGCGGCGGCGGATGTTGATATCATCCACCAGGTTCTGCAATTCGGGTGTCGTGGACCCCACAATGCCAAGATAGCCATCGGTCTTCTCGCCCACCTGCCCTGCTGCGCGTGCGGCGGCATATGCCGGATCGCGCTGAGCCATCACTGGAACGGCCAGCGAGCCAAGGGTTATGGCGGCAATCGCGCCACCAAGGGCGATACGGCGGATCTGCTTCGTGTTCATTTCTGGCTCCATCCAACTGGCCCGCATCAGAAGATGTCGGCGTTGTCCTCAATCGTCTGGCCCGCATCTTCAGCAAGGCGGTAAATCACTTCCTGCGTGATGTTGATGTTGAGTTCGATCAC
>CAZYAL010000023.1:0-19978 GCA_964645635.1 uncultured Sphingomonadaceae bacterium
AGCCTGCCAGCGCGCGGCTGTCATGGCACCAGTTCGCACCGAAAATGGCGAGGACGTGGACAGATTGGCCTTGACCGGCGGCATCTTCCACGGCTGCCGCTGCCAGCGCGAGTTGCAGCGCGCTGCGGGCATCGGCTTCAGGATCAAACGGTGTTGCTTCTGGCCAGTCACCGGAATGAGCGTGCGAAGAAGTGCCGGTGCTGGCGCAGGATGCGAGCGCGGGGATGGCGAGCAACAACAGCACTGCCCGCCACAGGCTGGTCACTCCGCAGCCTCGCTCGTCTTGCCGGCATCAATCATGCTGTCCTCGATTTCGGCGGCCTTCTTTTCAACCAGCGACACGATGTGTTCGATCATGTCGTTATCCTGCACGTGGTGGTCCGTCACGCCGGAGAGGTAGACCATGTGCTTGCCCGCGCCGCCGCCGGTAATGCCTATATCGGTCTCGCGCGCTTCGCCGGGGCCATTGACCACGCAGCCGAGGACGGAGAGCGAGAGCGGCGTCTTGATGTGCTGCAAGCGATCTTCCAGCACCTGCACCGTGCGGATCACGTCAAAGCCCTGCCGTGCGCAGCTGGGGCAGGAGACGACGCGCACGCCACGGGTACGCAGGCCGAGAGCCTTCAGCATCTCGAAGCCGACGCGCACTTCCTGTTCGGGTTCGGCCGAGAGCGAGACGCGGATCGTGTCGCCAATGCCCGCCCACAGCAAGTTGCCAATGCCGATGGAGCTCTTCACCGTACCGCCGATCAAGCCGCCTGCCTCGGTTATGCCAAGGTGCAGCGGGCAATCCACCGCATCGGCCAGCCCCATGTAGGCGGCCACGGCAAGGAACACGTCCGATGCCTTCACCGCCACCTTGTATTCGTGGAAATCGTGGTCCTGCAGCAGCTTGATGTGATTAAGCGCGCTTTCCACCAGTGCTTCCGGGCACGGCTCGCCATATTTCTCCAGCAGGTCCTTTTCCAGGCTGCCTGCGTTCACGCCGATGCGGATCGCGCAACCATTGGCTTTCGCCGCGCGCACCACTTCAGCCACGCGGTCGGACGATCCGATGTTGCCGGGGTTGATACGCAGGCAGGCAGCACCCTTGTCTGCCGCTTCCAGCGCCCTTTTGTAGTGGAAGTGGATATCCGCCACGACCGGGATGTTGGAAGCCTTGATGATCTGGTCGAAGTTCTCGGTCGATTCCGCGGTGGGGCAGGATACGCGGATGATATCCGCGCCGGCATCCTCGCAGCGGCGGATCTGATCGATCGTGGCCGCTATGTCCTCTGTCGGAGTATTGGTCATGGTCTGCACCGTAATGGGCGCATCGCCGCCAACGGGAACATTGCCGACCATGATCTGACGGGACTTGCGGCGATCAATATCGCGCCATGGGCGTATGGATGATGACATACTTCGGCATATAGTCGGCCAAGCATGAAGGGGCAATGACAGCACGCACCGATTGAGGCATGATGAATGGCGATGGATGATCTGGGCGAAGCAGGGGCAGGGGAAATGCACGACGCAAGCGATTGCCAGCCGGATAATCCGCTGCTGTTTGGCCGCGTGCTGGACGGAAAAGGCGCTGGCCGCCCGCTGACCTGGGACGAGGCGCGCAGCTGGAAGCAGGAACGCCCGGGCGAGGTCCTGTGGGTGCACCTGTGCCGCAATCGCCCTGGCGTGAATGAATGGCTGGAAGAGCTCGCTATTCCCGAACCCACCCGCGAACTGCTGGTAAGCGACCGCACCCGCCCGCGTGCATTCCGTGAAGGTGAAACGCTGGTGGCGACGCTGCGCGGCATCAACTTCAACCCCGGTGCCGAGCCGGAGGACATGCTCTCGATCCAGCTCTGGTGCGACGGCACGCGGCTCGTCACCTTGCGCAAGCAGCCGCTGCAGACGCCGCGGCACGTCCTGCAGATGATTGACCGGCGCGAGGCTGGCCCCAACGATTGCGGCGCGCTGATTACTGAGCTGACCGAGGCGATGATCACCCGCATGAACCGCGCCATTGTGGACATGAACGAACATCTCGACCAACTGGAAGAACGCGAGAAGGACGATGATGCGGAAGCGATGCTGGAGAAGATCGCCACCATCCGCCGCAACTGCCTTGGCCTCAAGCGCCATATGGGCCCAATGCACGAGGCGCTGGAGGCGATCAGCCGCTATGCTCCGCTGTGGTTCGAGGACCATGACCGGCGCGAGATTGCCGAGAGTATCGACCGGCTGCGGCGTTATCTTGAAGATCTCGATATTAGCAAGGAAAGCGCTGTTGTGCTGATGGACGACGTTCGCGGCCGCTCCATCGCCCGCAACGAGCAGGCGACCTATTTGCTCACAATCGTGGCGGGAATTTTCTTGCCGCTGGGGTTCCTCACCGGGCTGCTCGGCATCAATGTGGGCGGGGTGCCGGGCCTGGATGATCCCACCGCGTTCTGGATCGTGGTCGGCATTTGCAGCGTGATCATCGGCTTGCAGCTGTTGCTTTTCTGGAAATGGAAATGGTTGTGACAGCCGGCTTGCTTGAGGCTGCTGGCTGATGGGCCCCGAGCCGCGCGAGCGTGGGCCTGAGGAAATCACCAAAGATTGATCGAAAGTGCAGCTCGACATAGCGCGAGATGAAAGCAATCTCGAGGCCTAGGTGACTGCGCACGGCTGCCAGAGCGCGTTCGATGGCTTCATCGCGCAGCAATTCATCGCTAAGCGGCGTACTCGGCAGGTCTGTTGCAATGAGCTGGTGTACAGCATCCGCCATGCGGCAGTCTTTCCCAAATGAATCCGATGCCCGAAGGATGCCGCAAATTCCCTAAGCGGCCATTAACTGCGCTTGGTGGGAGAGCCTCAAAGGCGCAGCTCGTAAAGGAATTCGTCATCGCGCTGATCGCCGACCCAGAAATAGATGTCAGCGATCTTGGCAAAGCCATAACGCCGGTAGAAACGCTGCGCGCCGAAGTTCTCGCTCCACACCGAAAGCTGCACCGCGTCGCATTGCTTTTCGCGGGCAGTCGACAGGCCCCAGTCCATCAGCCTTGCGCCGATACCGGTGCCGGTGCGGGCCGGATCGGTGTAGAGCTGGCACAGCACGATGGGGTTCGCCGCGTCCGAATGGCCTTCATAGCTGCCCGGATATTTCATCTTGCAGAAACCGGCGAGAGCGCTCCCTTCAAAGGCGAGCTGGTGGATATAGGCAGGATCGGCAATCTCGGCGGCGACCGCATCCACGCTGTAAGCGGTTGCAAGGAAGGCGGCGAGGTCTTCCTGCTTGTAGAGATGCTCGAAGGCTGCGCAAAAGCTCTCGCGCCCAAGGCAGGCAAGGGCTTCGGCATCGCGCGCTGTCGCTTCGCGCAGGATCATGAGTACTTGTCTGCCTTGCGCATGCCGAAGCGCATGTTGCGCTCAAGATGCGCGCGCAGGGCCGCATAGAAGGCCTCAAGGAATTCGCGTTCGTGCTCGCTCCTCGGCTGCCAGCCGATCTTGCGGCAGATGGCCAGCATCACTTCGCGCATGGCTTTGGGATCATCCTCTCGCAGCACACCTTCGAGCACTTGTAATTCGTGCTCGCCATAGACTTCCAGTTCGGCGTCTCCGAAGCGGTATTCCTCGCTGCGGTCAGGCGCGTTCGACATGGCTTGTTCCAGCTTCACCTTCTGTGCTTCGACCACCCACGTGCCTGCCACAAGGTCCCCTGCACGAAGGTGATCCCTATTAAACACGGGGAATAGCACGAAGACCAGCAGCCAGATAAAGGCCGCTGCGCCCATCACGCCTTCCGATTGCCCGCCCGCCAGAAGGAAGAATGTGGGAATGAACACCTCCACATCGCGCATCAGGTTGCGGGCGATCACCGCCTCAGCGGTCAGCCGGCCGCCATCGCGAGCGGCAACGCGGATGCCGAGCATGCGCTTGCCGGGGGTTGCTCCCCTTGGCCCCAATTCGAAGAACAGGAAGTAGCCATAGCGGGCAAGGAACACGAGCAGGATAATGATAACCAACAGTAATTCGATCGGGGCGCTCATCTCCTCTTCTGTGCTCACGTTCAGCACGCCCAGGCCCATCAGGCCAAGCACGATGAGAAATGCCAGCGTGCCGAAGAAGATGATCAGCAGGTCCAGCACTAAGGCACCGGCACGTGATCCGCGGGAGGCGATGACAAGCGGCAGGGCAAGGCCTTCAGGTGTCACCAGTTCGCGCTGGCGCTTCATCTGCCCGGCATTGAGGCGCGCGAGGGACGTGCTCATCGGACCGCCTCACCGTCATGGTCATGCGGGCGCGGGGCGAAAGCGAAATAGGTGAGCCAGAAGAACAGCATCACTGCACTAATACCGAAACGGCCTTCGGTGGTTGGCACCAGCTGGCGGGCGTAACCTTCGAGGATGCCAGCGATCACCAGCATGAGGGTGCAGCCTACCATCACTTGCGCCGAACGCTTGCCAGCTGCAGCAGCCGCAGCGAGCACGCTTCTGGGGCCCGGAAACGCCATTGACCGCCCGATATGCAGTCCCGCCGCGCCGGAAAGGAGGATGGCAAACAATTCGGTGGTGCCATGGACCGAGAGCCATGCCGCAAAGTCGGGCCCTAGTCCGGCATCGTCGAACAGCCACAGCATCGCGCCCAGCAGCGCCGTGTTGTAGACCAGTAGCAGCAGCGTGGGGATGCCGAAGCAGAAGCCCAGCGCGAAGGCCATGATGCACACGCCGGTGTTGTTGGAGAACAGGTAGGCGGCAAAGGCGGCTAGCCCCTCGGCCCCTTCCGTGCCTTGCAATGAAATGGCCAGTTCTTCCTTCGTGGCACCCGGCTGGCGGCCGCCCGACATCGCGCCCGGCACCAGCGAGAAGAACCAATCGCGATCATTGGTGACAAGGATCCAGCCGACAGCGGTACCCGCAACCATCACGAACAGCGCGATGCAGATATCGAGCCAGATATCGCGCACAGATGCACTCCACCCGCCGAGGAGGAAATGCCGCAGCCAGGCGAACAGCCCGGTGCGCGGGCCATAGACCTGGAACCAGGCGCGGCGCACCAGCGATTCAAGATAAGCGAGCGTTGCGGCATCGAGCGATGTCTCACGCGCCACGGCAAGGCTGGAAGCCGCCTTGCGATAGAGCACAGGCAGTTCCATCAAATCGTTATCAGCGATGCGGCCCGGTCGGTTCTTTTCGAGAGCCTCGACGATCTGTTCCAACCGCTGCCAATCCACTTCGCGTTGCAGGCGGAAACGGTCCGAACGCAAGGTCGCCGCGGTGATTGCGGCTGGCGGATCGATCTCTCTCTGTCCAAACAGGTTGAGCGCCATGATTATCCCACTGCCTCCACCCGTTTTGCTTCAAGATAGCGGTCAATCAGCCGGTAACCGATTTTCTCGTGCGGCGCCTCGATCACGTCCACACCCATCTGTCGCAGGCGTTGCAGCACGATGGAGCGCTGGAGCGCGAGCGAAGCCGCTGAAACCGAGGTGGAGATGTCCGCCAGCGTGGCGGGTTCTTGGGCGGCGAGCGCGTCAAGCTCGGTATCGAGCATGGTCACGAATATCACGAGGTGATGGCGCACAAGCCGCGAAAGGCTCTCCACCATCATTTCGGCGGACGTCGTGTCAGTGAAATCGGAAAACAGCACGATCAGGCTGCGGCGTTGCAGCTTGGCGGTGAGCGTTGCCAGCGCCAGGGTGAAATTGGGTTCCTTCGCCGCGTAGTCAAGTTCTGCCGCGGCAGTCTGCAAGCGGTGGAAGGCGCGCGCGTCAGTGATAAAAGGCGTGAAGATGCTCGGCCTGTCGGCAAAGCCGAAGAAGGATACCCGGTCGCCGCCTTTGAGCGCGACATAGCTTGCAGTGAGCGCTGCCGTCACAGCGCGGTCGATACGCGGCAGGCCGTCCACTGGCTCGCACATCGACTGGCCGCAATCGAAAGCGAAGATGATCTGGTTGTCGCGCTCGGCCTCGTTCTCACGGGCATAGAGCGCGGTGTGGCGTGCAGTCGCCTTCCAGTCGATCCGGCGACGGTCCATGCCTGGTTCGTACTCGGAGAGCGCCTCGAACTGCGTGCCCTCGCCGCGGATGCGCCGGGCGATCAGGCCGAACTGGGCATCGCGCAGGAAGGCCTGCAGCGTGGGTGAGCGGGTAGGCGAGAGGTCCGGCCAAACCCGTACCCGGTCTTCCAGCTGGCGGTGGACTTGCCGCACACCAAGGCCCAGCGGCCCGCTCCAGCGCAGCCACAGATCGTGCATTTCACCGGTGCCGCGCCTGACTGGGCTGATCGCACCTGAACCGGAGAAGGCCGCTGCCTCGCCTGTCGCTTCCAGGTCGAAATAGGCGAGGCCGCCTGCACCCAGCCTTGGATCGAAGCCCAGCGCTGCTTCCGGCGCGCTTGCCCTGCCGGATCGGGCGATCTCGGCAATGACGCGGACCTCAGCCGGCTGGCCCACTTCCGCATCTGACGGCACCTGCACCTGCAAGTCCCGGATTGGCCCCGCCAGCCAGCCGTCTGCCAGCATTACCAGCAGCAGCGCCAGCGCCGCAGCAGGCGCGATCACCCATGCCGAAGGCGCGGTCGCGGCCACGACGACGGCAGCAGGCGCGAGCAGGCTGAGGATGACGAGCATCCTTGCCGTGGGCACGATGGGCAAGGAGGAGGGGGTTATTTTCACCTGGCTATCAACGCGGTGCCTCGGTCTGCTCGATCAGCACTTCCACCAGCTCCTCGATCTGTTTGCCTTCGATTTCGGCAGCGGGCGAAAGGAGCAGGCGGTGGCGCAGCGATGCGGTGGCGAGCGCCTTCACATCGTCAGGGATCACGTAACCCCGGCCATGCAGCGCAGCGCGTGCGCGGGCCGAGTTGGCGAGCATCACGGCGGCGCGCGGGGAAGCGCCACTGGCAAGTTCGGAATTGTCGCGCGTCGCGCGCACGAGGTTCACCGTGTAGTCGATGATCTCTTTCGCCAGCGTCACAGTGTTCACGGCTTCCTGCGCGGCGGTGATCCTTGCTGCGTCTGCCACTTGCGCGATGCCGAAATCATCAATCCTTGGCGGGCCGGACATCGTGCCGAACCGTTCGACTATGCGCGCTTCTTCCTCGGCGCTGGGATAAGGTACCAGCAGCTTGAAGGAGAAGCGGTCGAGCTGTGCCTCGGGCAACGGATAGACGCCCTGGTTCTCGATCGGGTTCTGCGTTGCGACGACCATGAAATGTTCGCCCAGCGAGTGCGTCTCCCCATCCAGCGTCACGCGGCGTTCCTGCATCGCTTCGAGCAGCGCGGCCTGCGTCTTGGGCGGGGTGCGGTTGATCTCGTCTGCCAGCAGCAACTCGCAGAAGATCGGCCCTCGCGTGAGGGTGAACTGGCTGGTCTGGAAGTTGAACAGGTTGGAGCCGAGGATATCGCCTGGCAGCAGGTCCGGCGTGAACTGGATGCGCCCGAAATCGAGTCCGGTCGCGCGGCTGAAGCATTGCGCGAGGAAGGTCTTGGCGGTACCGGGCGGGCCTTCAAGCAACACGTGCCCGCGCGAGATAAGCGCGATCAGCAAGTGCTCGATCGTCTCGTCCTGGCCGACGATGGCCTTTGCCACTTCGGTGCGGATCGATTGCGCCAGCTCGCGCGTCTCGTCCAGTGTCATGCTCATCGTTTCAGCATCCTTTCGATTGCTTTCAGGGCGCTTGCCGCGCGTATCATTTCTGCTGGCCCGCGCGCATTGCGCAGCGCCTCGGCCTTTTGCCGGAAACTCGTATCCGCCATGCCGTGGCGGGCAAGGTGGGCATCAATCTGTTCTTCGCGCAGCGCCTCGTTCGGCGCGCGGATATGCAGCATGTCGGCAATGCGCGCCGCCACCAGCGTTGCATAGGGCGCGCCAAGCAGGTGCCAGCGCCGTGTCCGCTCGATCAGTGCCGCGCCATTGCGGGCGAGCTGCGCCTTGCCACGGGCATAGACCTCGTCCTCCGCTATCGGCGGGCCGAAGCGGCAGAATGCGCGCCAGCCGACGACGAGGAAGGCGAACAGCAAGCACAGCGTGGCAGCGAGAAAGGGAGGACGGAACGCGAGTGTAAGCAGGTTCTCCGCCGTGCCAAAGCCGGGCAGGGTCATGTCGAATACGATGCCGTATTCAAGGCCGTCCATCGACACTTCGACCAGCCGCATGGCGGCCTTTGCTCGCTCTATATCGGAGAGACCGTAATTGTTGAGCAAATCCGGCTCCGCCACGATTACCAGCGGATAAAGCCCTTCGTCCTGGTTGAATTCCTCCTCATCGGTGAAAGCGATGCCGGCAGCGTCTGCAAGATAGGGGTGGAAGCCGCCCTGGTTCCAATATCCGGCGAGCATGTCGCCTTCCGCATCGGTTATGAGAGGGAACATCTGCCGTTTCGGCATCTGTGTGATGGCTTGCATATATTGCGGATCAGGCAGTGCGCCGGAATAACCCAGCCCTTGCCAGCCGCGCGTGGCCCCCTGACCAAGCTTCAGCGGCTCGAAACGTTCGACCTGCTCGAACCACATCGGCGCGTGGCCCTGTCCCAGCTGCACCCAGTCCGAAGGGCTGTTATCGGCCAGCTGTGGCGGCAGCGGCCCGCTCGTCCACTTGGGCAGTATGACGATGGTCGGCCCGTAAAAGCGGCGCGTCTCCATCAGCTCTTCCAGCTCGGCCGGATCGGTGTTGAGGCCAGGGGTCAGGACCAGCAGTACTTCTTCCTCGCGCACCAACCTGTCGCGCGCGATATCCACGCTCTGGCCGTGGCTTTCGAGCAGCTCGACCAGTGCGGAATAGCCGTTCAGCGCATTGGAATTGGCGTGGGCGGTGGTGACGCGGCTCTGGTCGCCGTTCCAGCCTGCACCGATGGCATAAAGGAACAGCAGGAACGAAGCTGCGCCCACCAGAACCACCGCCAGAAGCTTGCCGCGGCTGAACGGGCTTGCGGCGCGGCTCATGATCGCACCTGCCTGTAGTCGAGGGCGAATTCGGAATAGGCGTTGCGTGCGGCGTGCCAATCTTCAGCGGAAAGGCTGTTGAGAGCGAAGAGGCTGTGTTCCACCCGCTCGGCAATGGTGCCGAATGCAGTGCGCGCGGAACCGGGCAATGCAGGCAGGGCGGCGATTTCGCGCGCGGTGCTTGACGGATCGATCAGGTCGGGGCGGATTTCGGCGATCTGGCCGACCGAGCGGAGCAGCAGCAGGTGGGTCGCCTCACTATAGCGGCCTTCGCTCGCCAGCTGGTCAGCTTCTTTCAGCAATTGCAGCGCCTTGGCTTCTTCAGGCACCCACTCGCCCTCGCTACGGATGGTATTCTTGCGCCGTCCGAAGCGCATCGGGCTGGCCACGCGGTAAATGGCATAGAGGATGAGGGCGACGCCGATGGCTGCCAGCACCCAGAACAGCACCGGCCAGATCGCCCCGAGCATGCGAGAGACCGGTTCAAGTGCCTCTCCCAGCCATGTGAAGACATCCTGTAGCCAGTCAGGTGGATCGGAAGGAGTGCTTTCCGGAACTTCGACAGGCTGAAACTGAATATCAGCGTCAGAACGCACTGCGTCCCAATCGCTGGTAAAATCGCTATCCCCCGCAATATTCGTCACAATTTGCTTGGTGGCATGGGTTTGATTGCGAAGCAACGACTTCGCATTGCGTCGGCGCGATTGTGGCCCCAATATGGTGCGCATGACGCAGATCAATTCCGGTGAATACCTGCCCAAGTCACCGCGTGACGAGCGGGTACGCAAGATCCTCATCGTTGGCGGTGGCTCGTCGGGCTGGATGGCTGCGACCATGCTCGCCACCGTGGTTTCGCGCGATGTTTCGGTGGAGCTGGTTGAAAGCGATGCCATCGGCATCGTCGGTGTGGGCGAGGCGACGATCCCGCCGATGCAGAAGTTCAACCGCGCGGTACGCATTGATGAAGCCGCCTTCATGGCGGACACGCAAGGCACCTTCAAGCTGGGGATCGAGTTTCACAACTGGGGCCGGGTGGGTGACAAGTACCTCCACCAGTTCGGCGCTGTCGGGCGTGAGATCGACGCGCTGGTGAAGCTGCACCATTGGTGGGCATTGGGCCGGCTGGCAGGCGGGCAGGATTATCCGGATTTCCAGGACCTCTACGTTGCTCGCGCGGCGGCGCGCGATAACCGTTTCCGCCCGTCCGGCGCGCAGAAGAACCAGCTCGCCAACCGCTATACGCATGCCTACCACTTCGATGCCCATCTGTATGCCCGCCACTTGCGTTCACTTGCGCAAGCGCGCGGTGTCAGGCGGCATGAAGGGCGCGTGGTGGATGTCGATAAGGATGGCGCAACGGGCTTTGTCACCGCTGTCGTGATGGAAGATGGGCGCAGGCTAAATGCAGACTTCTTCATCGACTGTTCGGGCTTCCGCAGCCTGCTGATCGGCGGCGCGCTTGAAGAACCGTTCGAGGACTGGAGCAAGTTCATCCCCTCTGACCGGGCGCTGGCGGTGCCGAGCAAACGGTCCGAAGGAGATATCCGCCCTTACACTCAGGGCATCGCCCACAGCGTCGGCTGGCAATGGCGCATTCCGTTGCAGCACCGCACAGGTAACGGCCATGTCTTTGCCAGCGCCTTTTCTTCCGAAAGCGAGGCGGAGGAACGGCTGCTGGCGAACCTTGAGGGCGAGGCGCTGGACACGCCGCGCTTGATCAAGTTTACCACGGGGCGTCGCAAGCACAGCTGGGTGAAGAATGTGTTGGCGTTGGGCCTTTCCTCCGGCTTTCTGGAACCGCTCGAATCGACCTCGATCCACTTTGTGCAGTCCTCGCTGGAGCGGCTGCTGGAATTCTTCCCGACCCGGGCGATGGATCCTGCATTGGCCGCAGCCTATAACCGCCGGACCGAGCAGGAATGGACCGACGTGCGCGATTTTATCGTGGCGCATTATCACCTGAGCGAACGCGACGATTCGGAGTTCTGGCGCTACACACGCAACATGGAAATCCCGGAAAGCCTGCAGCACGCCATCGATGTGTGGCGTGCCAGCGGCGTGCTCGATATTTCCGGCGGGCACCTGTTCCAGCTCGGCAGCTGGTCATCGGTGCTGATTGGCCAGCGAGTGCTGCCTGGCGGATTGCATGGCCTGGCGGACCGGGCAGACCCGGAATATGCCGCGGCCGAGATACGCAAGATCCGCGACGAATGCCGCGCGGCAGCCGCCGGATTGCCCAAGCACACCGATTTCATCGACAGTTACTGCAAGGCGGCCCTGCCCGAGACCGCGTGAATCTGATCGCGTTTTAGTTGCGCGGCATGCCTGAACGATAGCTGCCCAGCATGCGCACTTCCTTGGAATGGAAGGCAAGCTCCTCCATCGCGCGGTCCACTGCCGGATCACCCGGTGCGCCCACGATATCGGCATAGAACATGGTCGCATGGAAGCTTGCGCCCTTCTGGTAGCTTTCCAGCTTCGTCATGTTGACGCCATTGGTCGCGAAGCAGCCGAGCGCCTTGTAGAGCGCGGCAGGAACGTTGTTCACTTCGAAGACGAAGGTCGTCATCGCCTCTTCGTCCGCCAGCGTTGCCGGATCGAGCGCTTCGGGCGCGAGCACCACGAATCGGGTGGTGTTGTCTTCGGTATCCTCAACCCGGTTTTCAACGATGGTTAGGCCGTAGAGGTCTGCCGCGATGGCAGGGGCAATAGCTGCAATAGTGGGATCGCCAGTTTCCCTAACATGCGCTGCTGCGCCTGCCGTGTCCGCATGGCTCAGCGGCACGATGTTGCGATCAGCAAGGAACTTGCGTGACTGGCCTAGCGCGTGCGCATGGCTGTATGCTGCCTCGAACGGTCCCAGTGATCCGTCGTCATTCGGCACTGCCATCAGCGAATGGTGGATGGGCATGAAATATTCGCCGACGATGGAAAGTCCGCTTTCCGGCAGCAGGAAGTGGATATCCGCCACGCGGCCGGCTTGCGAATTCTCGATGGGAATCATCGCGCAGCCTGCCTCGCCATTTTTTACGGCGTCCAGCGCTTCGGCAAAGCTGAAGCACGGCAAGGGCAGACAATCTGGCGAATATTCCATTGCTGCACGGTGTGAATTTGCACCCGGCGCACCTTGGAAAGCCACGCCTGCAGCGGGATTCTCGGCAGCGGCAGCGCGCATTTTTTCGACCAGTTCGAGGGCTGGGGCAGGGAAGCTGTGCATGTTGAAAAGGCGACTAGAGTGCACTTTGCCTGTAAACAAGCCACTATCGGCACTTGCGCCAAACGCGATGCATCACTAGAGCGCCCTCAAAACAGGCTCACTCTGGCAGATGAATCATCCATGACTGACCGTCTTAATACCATTTTCGGCTGGCTCCTTTTCGCTGGGGTCGTCGCACTCATGCTCCGCTTCCTCGTGGGATTTGTTATCCCCGAGACAGAGCGTCCTGAAGAACTCGGCTATGTGATCGAAGCGGCTGAGGGCGTCGGCGGTGCGGATCAGGGCCCTGCGCTGGCAACCCTGCTGGCAACCGGCGATGCAGCGGCCGGTGAAGGCATCTTCGCCAAGTGCGTGGCCTGCCACACCATCGAGCAGGGCGGTGCTGACGGCATTGGCCCGAACCTCCATGGCGTTCTCGGTACGGGGATCGCTCAGCATGCTTCAGGCTTTGCCTATTCCAGCGCGCTGACGGACCATGGCGGTGAGTGGACCTACGAGAACATGGATGCCTGGCTTTCCAGCCCGCGTGCATTCGCCAACGGCACCAAGATGAGCTTTGCTGGCCTTTCCGATCCGCAGGAACGCGCCAACGTGATCCTGTACCTGCTGCAGAACGGAGGCGGCCCGGCCCTGCCCGAACCGCCGGCTGAAGAACCTGCAGCCGATGAAGGCGCTGCGGCAGGCGAAGAAGGTCCTGCTGCCGAAGAAGCTGCTGGCGAGGAAGGCCTCGAAGCAGAGGAAATGGCTGAAGCTGGCGCCGCCTGATACGCG
The DNA here is from genome assembly GCA_964645635.1 of uncultured Sphingomonadaceae bacterium. GTDB lineage: Bacteria > Pseudomonadota > Alphaproteobacteria > Sphingomonadales > Sphingomonadaceae > Alteraurantiacibacter. The sequence continues at coordinate 12,893 of CAZYAL010000023.1, forward strand.
CCAATCCAGCACGGATACGAAAAAGGGCCGGGGCATCCCCGGCCCTTTTTGTTTGGCGCTAACGGATTCGAGGTCAGTCTTCCTCGCGGCCCTTGAAGCCTTGTGCGATCACATACCATTCGGATGAGCCCTTGCGGCTCGCTGGCGGCTTGGCGTGCTTCACTGATCTGAAGTGCTTCTTTAACAGGTCAAGCAAGTCCCTGTCTGTCCCGCCTGCCAACACCTTGGCGATGAAGGCGCCGCCTTGTTCGAGGTTCTCGCAAGCGAACCATGCCGCGGCCTCGACCAGCGCCATGGTGCGCAAGTGGTCTGTCTGCTTATGGCCAACGGTATTTGCCGCCATGTCAGACATGACTAGGTCTGGCGGTCCGTCCAGCGCCTCGCGCAGCAAATTCGGTGCGGCATCGTCCATGAAATCCATCTGGAAGATCGTCACGCCTTCAATAGGAGCGGTTTCCAGCAGGTCGATGCCGACAACGCCAGCCTTTGGCGAGCGCTTGCGAACGACTTGGGACCAGCCGCCTGGCGTGATGCCGAGGTCGACTACGCGCCTGGCACCTTTGACCAGGCCGAAGCGATCATCCAGTTCCATCAGCTTGTAGGCCGCGCGGCTGCGAAGTCCGTCTGCCTTGGCTTGCTTGACATAGGGATCGTTCAGCTGCCGCTCCAGCCAGCGTTGCGAGCTGGCTTTGCGCTTTTTGGCAGTCTTCAACCGGCGATCCGGTTCTTTTGCTCCCCGGGTCATGATTGCGGTGCACGCGCATTTGCGCGCGCTTCCTCAATGCTTGGCCCTGTGCGGGGCATCGGCGGGTGGGCAGTCGCCCTATGGTTCGATCTTTGGTTGAGCGTGGCGTGTGTCGAGTTCAATTTGCGCCTCCGTTGGGCCGCAGGGCCTGTTGCTTTTCGAGGCCTTCGGCGTCCGCAGACATCATCGAGCGCAAAATGCCTTCTCGAATGCCGCGGTCTGCTACGCCAAGGCGGGGGGCGGGCCAGATGTCGAGAATCGCTTCGAGGATCGCGCAGCCTGCCACCACCAGGTCCGCCCGCTCATTGCCGATGCAAGGCAGCTGGCGGCGTTCATCCGGAGACATGGTGGAGAGGCGCTGGGAAATCTCGCGCATTGAATTGGCCGGAACGATCAGCCCGTCCACCGCGCGCCTGTCATATTGCGGCAGGTCGAGGTGCAGGCTGGCAAGCGTTGTCACCGTGCCGCTTGTGCCCAGCAGGCGCAGGTTCGGCGTGCGTTTGTGATCGATACGCTCTGCAAAACCAGCGAAGCTTTCGCTTACCAAGCGCTTCATTTCTGCGTAGCGGGCGAGCCTGCCGGCTTCGTCCACGGCTTCTTCACCTACGGTTTCGGTGAGCGAGACAACGCCCCAGGGCACGCTTTGCCAATCGAGGATATGCGGCACGGGCGCGCCGGTTTCGATCAGCACCAGCTCTGTCGACCCGCCACCGATGTCGAAGATTACTGCCGGGCCGATGCCGTCTTCCAGCAGAATGTGGCAGCCGAGCACGGCAAGGCGCGCCTCTTCCTCGGCACTGATGATGTCGAGCACGATGCCCGTTTCCTTGCGTACCCGCTCGATGAATTCTGCGCCGTTATCCGCCCGGCGACAGGCTTCAGTGGCGACCGAGCGGGCGAGGTGGACATTGCGTTTCTTGAGCTTGTCAGAACAAATCTTCAGCGCGCCTACCGCCCGGTCCATCGCCTTTGGTGATAGGCTACCGGTCTGTGCCAGGCCTTCACCCAGCCGCACCACGCGGCTGAAGGCGTCGATCACGACGAAATTCTCGTCAGAGGGCTTGGCGATCAGCAGGCGGCAGTTGTTGGTGCCGAGGTCGATCGCGGCATAAGCTTGGCGGAAATTGCTGTGCGGCGGGCGGCGCCAGACATTGGCCTCACACAAATCCGGCTTGCTGCCTTGGGGAGCAGGGTGGGCTTTGTTGTGGTGGGGCGTGTTGGCTTGATCCTTGCCGGCCTGCCGCTTGCTGTTGCCGGATTCCGGGCGCCTGCTGGTCGGCTTCCTGTCCGGGCGGCGTCCGCGCCTGCCCTTTCGATCACCGGCCTTTTGTGGGCGGCCGTCCGGCGGAGAGATATCCGCCATCTTAGAAAAACTCGTTACTTCCAATACCCGCCACATGAGCGGAACCTGACCTAAGGTTAGCTGAATGGCCGGATTGTAGCAAGGACGCTCACGTCAGCTCTCTGCAACGGTAATAGCCGTCACCGCGCCAAGGGATGACGGCATGAGAAATCGCGGCGCCATAACGCGGCGATCATGAGGGTTCGCCAAAGCCGCGTCTACTCGTTAGGGGAAAGTATGGCCGCAACCCAATCACCACCCATCGCTTTGTTTGCCCGATACCCGACGCCGGGCAAGGCAAAGACGCGGCTGATCCCAGCGCTGGGCGAACAGGGCGCGGCTGACCTTCACCGCAGGCTGGTGGAACGGACGATTGCCATCATTCGGGAAGCCGGGCTGCCCTTCGCGGTGTGGTTCACCGGGGCGTCGCGTGCCGAGTTCGCTGCATGGCTGGGCGATCACGTGGAGCTGGTCGAGCAAGGCGAGGGCGATCTGGGCGAAAGGCTCGCCCGCGTGCCTGCACCTGCCATTCTGCTAGGCGCAGACATACCGCATTTGCCTGCGGCCTTCTTGCAGCAAGCCGTCAGCGGCCTTGCTGCAAGCGAGACAGTGATCGGCCCGGCCTTTGATGGCGGATATTACTTGCTGGGTTTCAACAAGCCGGTGCCTTTCGTGTTCACCGATATGCCATGGGGCGAGGCGAAAGTGATGGAAGAGACGCTAGCGCGCCTTGCGAACCATGATCACTCCACGCTGATGCTCAAGCCGCTGGGCGATTGCGACAGGCCCGAAGACCTGGTGCATTACCCTGACCTGGTTCCTTGATGCGCATTTCCATCGTCATTCCCATGCTGGACGAGGAAGCCGCCTTGCCGCGCCTTGCCGAGGTGCTGGGTGCGCTGGATCCGGCTCCGTATGAGGTGCTCTGCGTCGATGGCCGCAGCACGGACAAGAGCGCGGAACTGGCGGAAGGGTTTGGCTGGCGCGTGGTGACGAGTCCGCGCGGACGCGGCGCGCAGATAAACACGGGGGTAGAGGAGGCGACCGGTGATGTGGTGCTGGTGCTGCATGCGGATACCTATCCCCTCGCCGATGCAATGCAGGTGATCGCTGACACGCTGGCGGATCGGGGAATCGCGCTAGCCAGCTTCACCCCCGTCATCAAAGGGCCGAAGAAGACCCGCTGGGGCACCACCGCCCACAATTGGGCGAAGACCTGGTACGCGCCGCTGCTGTTCCGTCCGCACCTGTTCATGCGCGGCGTACGGCTGCTGTTCGGCGATCACGGCATGTTCTTCCGTCGTGTGCAATTCCTCGCCGTAGGCGGTTGTGACCCGTCCGCACGGGTTATGGAAGAGGCGGATATCTGCGTGAAGATGGCGCGGCTCGGCCGTGTAAAACTCGTCCCACGCCGCATTGAAACCAGTGACCGCCGCATTGCTGAGTGGGGGGCGCTCAAGGCCAACTGGATTTACCTGAAGGTCGGCTTTCTGTGGGCTGTGGGGGTGCGGCAGCGGCTTGAACGGCTCTATCCTGACGTTCGCTGACTGCAACTCTCAACAACAGGGTGCAGCTTCGCTCCTGGCCGGGTTGGCATCGCTCTGACCGAAGGGAACAGCAGTGCCGCATCCGGGGAAGACGCCGTAATGCGTATCGAAATTGCCGATGAAGTTGAAATGCGGGGCAAAGCGGGTTTCAGCCAGCATTAGCCATGAGTTGCCGCAGACCGGGAATATGCGCCCACGTTCGATGGCGTGATGGTCATCGAGGTGGAACATCTGCTCCTCGCCCGGAACCGTACCCTTGTAGACCACCGCCTGGCCATAATCCTCGCACTGCGGCTCCAGGCCGGCCAGCTTGAACAGGCGATAGGTGGCAGAGACGAAGGAGATGCCTTCGAGCTTCTTTGCCACTTCGGCGTCGTTGATACCCAGCGGACGGTCCGTCACGAGGCGCGGATCAGCAAAGCCGGCGCGCTTGGCCAGCATGTCAAAATCACCCCAGTAAAGCGCGCCGGAGAGGCACTCGCCGTGCAGCACGGGATCATTGAGAAGGTGGGCGGGAACGCGGCGGTCTGCATAGACGTCCGAAAAATACAGCTCACCGCCAGGCTTCAATAGGCGGTGGGCAGCGCGAAACACTGCCTCCTTGTCTGCCACGAGGTTGATCACACAGTTGGAGACGATCACGTCGAAGCTTTCTGGTGCAAGGTCCAGTTCATCGAGCTTCTCGATATCGCCTTCCACGAAGCGGACATTGCGATAACCGAAGCGTTCCGCGTGCCAATCGAGGTGCTGGTTTGCCACCGCCAGTTGCTCAGGCGTGGCGTCCACGCCCGTCACGCTGCCATTGGCGCCGACCATCTGGGCGAGAAGGTACGCATCCTGGCCCGCGCCTGATCCAAGGTCGAGCACCTTGCAGCCTTCGATAGCTTGCGGAACAACGAGGCCGCAGCCGTAATAGCGCGCCTTTACTTCCGGATGGACATTGGCGAGCGCGTCGAGGATTTCGGGCGCAGGCATTTCCAGCGTGCAGCAGGCATCGGTGCGCAGGTCCGCGCTGCCGCCAAGAACCTTGCCATAATAATCCTGCGAATTTTCCAGATTCATGAAACCCAAAGACCTTTCCATGCGAATGGTGCGAGCATAGCCATGATTATTGTCGCTTGGCACCGCAATTCGGTTATTTTGGGGCGCATGGGATCGAAATATACGCATGATGTGATCGTGATTGGTGGCGGGGCTGCCGGGCTGACAGCGGCAGGCGGCTGCGCGCTGTTTGGGTTGCAGGTGGCGCTGATCGAGAGGGGCGCCATGGGCGGTGAATGCCTTAACAATGGCTGCGTACCGTCCAAGGCTATCATCTCCTCTGCCCGCCGTGCAGCAGAAGCGCGCGAGGAGCAGCGGCTGGGTGTGCAGCTTGCCGCCCCGCATGTGGATTGGCTGGGGGTACACAAGCATATCCATGATGCTATCGCCGCAATCGCCCCGCATGATTCGCAGGAGCGCTTCGAAGGCATGGGCTGCGAGGTGTTTCGCGATCATGCAGTTGTCCGTGATCGCTACACGGTGGAAGTCGCGGGGCGAAGGCTGACAGCGCCGCGAATCGTGATCGCCACCGGGTCCGAACCCTTGGTACCGCCCATCGTGGGGGTAGAGGACGTGCCTTGCCTCACCAATGAAAACCTGTTCGAATTGACCGAACAGCCCGCACACCTGTTGATCGTGGGCGGCGGTGCGAGCGGCATGGAGATGGGCCAAAGCTTCCGGCGGCTGGGTAGCGAGGTTACCATCCTTAATGCGGGTGCGCTTATGAGCCGCGACGATCCGGAATCTGTTGCTGTGGTTCGCGGGCAGATGGAGCGCGAAGGCGTGCGCTTTGTGGATGGCAAGGCTACGAAGGTGACGGGCAGCGCAGGCGCGATCACGCTGGATACGGATAGCGGCGAGCGCCTATCGGCAACGCATTTGCTGCTGACCGCTGGCCGCAAGGCGCGAACATACGGTTTCGGGCTGGAGGAACTGGGCCTCGTAATGGGGCGCAACGGCATCAAGGTTGATGCCCGCCGCCGCACCTCGGTGAAGAACATTTACGCCATTGGTGATTGCCGAGAGGGGCCCCGGCTTACGCATGTTTCGGGCTATGAAGGCTCCAATGTCGCGCTGGAAATCGCCACAGGCCTGCCGACCAAGGTGGATTGGCGCGCGCTGCCCTGGTGTGCCTATACTTCGCCAGAAGTCGCTCAGATCGGCATGACAGAGGCCGAAGCGCGCGCGGCGTATGGCGATGCGATCACTGTGGTGCGCGAAGGGTTCGACCACAATGATCGCGCGCTGGCGGAAGGCGAAGTGGCGGGCCAGATGAAGCTTGTGCTGAAAGGCAAGAAGGTGCTTGGCGCCAGCGTGGTCGGCCATAATGCAGGCGAGTTGCTGCTGCCACTGGCGCAGGCGATTACCGGCAAGGCATCCACATTCGCGCTGGGCAGTGCGATTATCGCTTATCCCACGCGCTCGGAGATAACCAAGGCGCTCGCTTTCAAGGCTTGGGAGCCGACAGTGTTCGGGGCGCTGCCGAAGAAATATGCGCGGCTGGTGGCAAAACTGCGGAGGCTGTTCTGATGGCAAGCCGCAGCAAGAGCCGCAACGCGCCCGGCGGGCCATCCCCCTTTGCCATTAGGAACAAGGTTCCGCTAAAAGCGGACAAGTTCGCCGATCCGCAGGTTACAGCAGACGGGTCGCAGCGTGCATCGGTGGCGCTCGTCCATCTGGACACGCTGTGGCTTAACACCGGCACGCTGTGCAACCTCGCCTGTGCCAGCTGCTATATCGAAAGCTCCCCCACCAATGATGCGCTGGTCTACTTAACGGCGCAGGAGGCCGTTCGCTTCTATGACGAAATCGTCGCATCGGGCCGCAAGGTGCGCGAGATCGGTTTCACCGGCGGCGAGCCGTTTATGAACCCGCACTTCCCATTCATGCTGAAGGATGCTCTGGCACGCGGGCACGATGCGCTGGTGCTAACAAATGCAATGAAGCCGATGCGGAGACACGAGGCTGCGCTGCTGGCGCTGAAAGAGCGATTTGGAAGCAGGCTGACGCTGCGCGTCTCCATCGATCACCACACCGCGAAGGTACACGAACGCGAACGTGGGCCTGGCAGTTGGCAACCGATGATCGAAGGCTTGCAGTGGCTCTGTGCAAATGGCTTCTCCATCGCGGTGGCGGGCCGCTCGCTGGCGGGCGAGGGCGTGGGCGATGCACGGTGCGCCTATGCTGCCCTGTTCGCGCGAGAAGGCATTGCCATCGATGTGGCTGACCCTGCGCGGCTGGTGCTGTTCCCGGAGATGGACGATAGCGCCGACGTGCCCGAAATTACCACCGCTTGTTGGGGTATTCTCGGCAAGTCGCCCTCGGATGTGATGTGTGCAAGCAGCCGCATGGTTATTCACCGCAAGGGCGAGGAGCGGGCGCGCGTCGTTGCCTGCACCTTGTTACCCTAT
>CAZYAL010000023.1:20078-25561 GCA_964645635.1 uncultured Sphingomonadaceae bacterium
TGCCCCGTCGTCTAATGGTAAGACTACGGACTCTGACTCCGTCAATTGAGGTTCGAATCCTCACGGGGCATCCAAAAATTCCTTATAAATGCAAATATTCATGCTGATTTTTCGGCGTGCTTGGTATTTTTTCTGGTGTTTCGCTGAATTAAGTGGGTTTCCGCCAGCGCATGCGTGCTGGCCTCAGTTCCCTGCAACAAGTTTGGTCATGCCTGAGCGGATCGATTGCGACCCGAAGGGCTGGATTCGGCGCTTATCCCTAACCTCGTCCTTGGTACGTTTGGCTCCCTTCACGTCAATCTCAGACGAGGCTCGCAATCCGCTAATTTACGCAGCGAGTTTTGCCAAATGTTCTGACGATGGACAGCGAGCGCTATTGAAACAGGTAAACGGCTATGACTTCTCCGACTTTGTTGGCTAGGTCAAATTGTAGGGAATTGGGGAGCAGGACTTTTGTTGCAGGTGGGCTATGGTACTGAATATGCAAGAAATATGCGCGAGGTTGTGATCCATATTTTGGAGTTCCGTTTTTGCCGGGTTCCGTGATAGGCTGCGACCGGCTCGATCCTGCAAAGGTCGGCAAACAAGAACATAAGGCATAAAGGTATCTGAAATGACGAAACTCTTTGGCAATCTGGAGCTGGTGATAATAATCGGCCTCGTGGCGGCATTGGCATTGATTATACAAGCTTCCGGTGCTGTGGCGGTGGACGTGAATTCGATCGCGCGCTGGCTGCATCTCTTTTTCGGCATCCTATGGATCGGTCTGCTGTATTACTTCAATTTTGTGCAAGTGCCGCTAATGCCGTCTATCCCGGCAGAACAGAAAGGTGCAGTCACGGGACATATCGCCCCAAAGGCGCTGTTCTACTTCCGCTGGGCTGCCGCGCTGACCGTGGTCACCGGGCTCGCGATTGCCCATGTGAGTGGCTACCTGCACCAGGCGCTGCTGTTCCAAGGTGCGGGCGCAGTCACGCTTATCGGCATCGGTATGTGGCTGGCCATTATTATGGCCTTTAACGTGTGGTTCATCATCTGGCCCGCGCAAAAGAAGGTATTGGGGATTGTCGAAGCCACTGACGAGGCAAAGGCCGCCGCAGCTCCTCGCGCGCTGATTGCCAGCCGGATCAACACGCTGCTGTCACTGCCGATGATGTATGCGATGGTCAGCGCTAACCTAGGTTGATTAACAAGTCAGCAATTCAGGAGGAGCGCTGTCGGGAGACCGGCGGCGCCCTTTCTGTATCCCCCCTTTCCTCTAAGAGGGCGAAGGAAAAGGTCGCTCCTGCTCGACATGGCGCGGCGGGTGCCTGACGCGTGGGCCCGACCGGCGGGTGAAGGCGCACATTCTGAATTTGAATTGCTTTTCGGGCGGCTAGTGATCGTTAATGCGATGGGGTTTTCCATCGAGAAAGTCTGGCTTAAGCTAACAGCTTCGAAGCGCGATGGTGTTCTGGAATTTCCGACCAGGCGGATTTTCGGACTGTGCAGGCCAACCAGCTTGCAGGGGTTGAGGCGCCTGCGACTGTCCAGCTTAGCCAGTTCCAGTGCGGCACCAGTAAAGTCCTAGCGCTGGCATATTAAGCTCCACCGACACCTCGCTGACCTGCCTAGCAATTCGGCTCCGAAGCCCTTATTTCTCAGCCACATAAATTTGGGAGGATATGCTTTGAACAAGCGCCCCGACGGACGCGACAATGGCCACAAGCTCGTCAACCGCAAGTTTTACCCTGCGGAAATCGAAGCCGGCTTCGCCGATGCCGATATTGCCGACACGCCGCAGACCCGGCACCCTGCCTACACGCTGGCGTTCCGCGATACCGATTTCCTGCTCCGCGAGGAATTGCGCCCGGTTCGTTTCCAGCTCGAACTCCTGAAGCCAACCATGGTGCTGGACGAGGCGCGAGTTGGCTCCACGCTCGTGCTTTACGGTTCTGCCCGCATCCCTGCACCCGAGCAGATCGACGATGTCTTTGCCAAGGCGGACACGCCGGAAAAGAAGAAGATCGCTGAAAAGTTGGCCGAGAAATCGCGCTATTATGTCGAAGCGCACAAGCTGGCGAAGATCGCTACGGAAAAATCCATCATCGAGGGCGGGATGCGCCAGTTCGTGGTCTGCTCCGGCGGTGGCCCTTCGATCATGGAGGCGGCCAATCGCGGGGCGAGCGACGCCGGAGGGGAAAGCATCGGCCTCAATATTGTGCTGCCGCATGAGCAGATGCCGAATTCCTATGTCACGCCCTACCTTTCATTGAACTTTCATTATTTCGCGCTGCGGAAAATGCACTTCCTTATGCGCGCGCGGGCGGTGGCGGTGTTCCCCGGTGGCTTCGGCACCTGCGACGAACTGTTTGAGCTACTCACCCTGATCCAGACCGGCAAGATGAAGCCGGTCCCCATCCTGCTGTTTGGCAAGAATTTCTGGGACAATGTGATCAACTTCGAAGCGCTGGTGGAAGAAGGCACAATCAATGTTGACGACCTCGACTTGTTCACCCGTTGCGAGACTGCGGATGAAGCGTGGCGGCATATTTCCGAATTTTACGAGCTCAAGAGGTGACGCTCAGCGCTTGAGGTAAACGCCCATTGGGCCGTTGCCCGAGCCAAAGCCGGGGGCGGCCTCCAGCGCTTGCCGCACGAACTGGCGTGCTTCGCTCACTGCCCTTTCCAGCGGCAGCCCGTGTGCCGTCAGTGTGGCGATGGCGCTGGAGAGTGTGCAACCGGTCCCGTGCGAATGACGGGACTCAATGCGCAGCTCGCTCCACATCAGGGGCGGTTTGCCGGGTAGATGCAGCCGGTCTTCCACCGTGGGACCTTCCGCATCACCACCCTTGGCGAGGTAAGCCGCACCGCGTTCCGCCATGGCAGCATCGCCACCCAATGCAGCAAGTTCTGGTACGTTGGGCGTGGTGAGTGTTGCCAGTTCCATCAGCCACTCGAACACCTCGATTGTCGCCTCGTCAGCCAAGACGCTGCCGCTGGTAGCAACCATTACGGGATCGAAGATGATCGGGCAGGGCAGGTCTTCCAGCCGGTCTGCCACGACCTCAGCAATGTCCGCGCTGCCGAGCATGCCGATCTTCACCGCGTCCACGCCGATATCGGTCATGCAGGCATCCATCTGCGCGGCCACGAAATCGGGCGAAAGGGTCTCGACGCCGGTCACGCCCTTGCTGTTCTGCGCGGTCACGGCGGTGATGGCGGTCATGGCGTAGCCGCCAAGCATGGTGATGGCCTTGATATCGGCCTGAATGCCCGCGCCGCCGGAACTGTCCGACCCGGCAATGGCGAGCACGCGGGGCGGGCGGCCGCTCATTTGCCAATCCATGCGGGACGCGCCGCCTTCAAGCGGCTGCCCCCACCTCTGCGCAGATCTCGTCGACCACACGGTTGACCTGGGCTGCATCGTCACCTTCGACCATTACCCGGATCAGTGGTTCGGTGCCGGACTTGCGGATCACAAGGCGGCCAGAACCGGCGAGCTCAGCCTCTGCCGCAGCGATAACCTTCTTTACGGTTTCGGCCGAAAGCGGATCGCCTCCTGTATAGCGCACGTTTTTGAGTAGCTGCGGTACCGGATCGAATAGGTGCAGCAATTCGGAGGCGGGTTTGCCGCTGCGCACTAAAGCGCCAAGCACCTGCAGCGCGGCAATCGTGCCGTCGCCGGTGGTGGCATGGTCCGTTAGGATCATGTGGCCCGACTGTTCGCCGCCGACATTGTAGCCGCCTGCCTTCATCGCTTCGAGCACGTATCGGTCGCCCACCTTGGTGCGGACGAGGTCCAGGCCCTTGTCAGCCAGGAACCGTTCGAGGCCGAGGTTCGACATAACGGTGGCGACGATGCCGGCACGGCTCAGCAGCCCGGTGTCTGCCATGGTGCTGCCGATCAGCGCCATGATCTGGTCACCATCGACCTCCTCGCCCTTCTCGTCGATCACTATCAGTCGGTCGGCATCGCCATCCAGCGCAATCCCGATATCGGCGCCTTCATCCACTACGCGAGCCTTGATCGCGCCAAGGTCCGTCGAGCCGACACCGTCGTTGATGTTGAGACCGTTGGGGTTGACGCCCATGGCGACAACCCTAGCACCCAATTCCCAGATGGCGGTGGGGGTGACGTTGTATGCCGCGCCATGCGCGCAATCGACCACGATCTTCAGCCCATCGAGGCGGATATCCTGCGGGAGGGATTGCTTGACCGCGTGGATATAGCGTCCGCGCGCGTCATCGATGCGGCGGGCGCGGCCGATATGTTCGGCCTGCGCCAGTTCCTGCTCGCGCTCCATCTCTGCCTCGATCGCTTCCTCATCAGCATCCGACAGTTTGAACCCGTCCGGCCCGAACAGCTTGATGCCGTTGTCAGCAAACTTGTTGTGGCTGGCGGAAATCATCACGCCCAGATCCGCGCGCATTTCGCGTGCGAGCAGTGCCACGGCAGGGGTGGGAAGTGGTCCGGTGAGGATCACGTCCATCCCCACGCTGGTGAAACCGGCGGTGAGGGCGTTCTCCATCATGTAGCCAGACAGGCGCGTATCCTTGCCAATCACTACGCGGTGGCGGTGGTCGCCGCGCAGGAAGTGTTTGCCCGCCGCCTGGCCCACTTTCATCGCCGTGGCGGCAGTCAGTTTGTCGGCATTGGCGCGTCCGCGGATACCGTCGGTACCGAAATAGCTGCGTGCCATTCAATTATGTCCTTTGGCAGGTAATAGCAATTCTGCGCCTGCAATGGCGCGCCTCAGCGCCAATGTCACGCCTGCACAAGAGATTTGCAACCATTGTACCGCGGGCGCATTGGTTGGGTACGTATCATATCAACAGGAAGGATCCATCATGGCTTTCGAACTTCTGGCGCTGCCTTATGACAGTGAAGCGCTCGCTCCTGGTATCTCCGCGGAAACATTAAGCTTCCACCATGGCAAGCACCACGCCACCTACATCACCAAGATGAATGAAGCGATTGCTGGCGGTGATCTCGACGGCAAGAGCATGGAAGAGGTTATCGTTGCCGCCCGCGGTTCCAATCAGGGCCTTTTCAACAATGCCGCGCAGAGCTGGAACCACGGTTTCTACTGGCACTCGCTGACCCCGTCTTCCAGCGGCCCTTCGGGCGATCTGGCAGACAAGATCGATGCAGCTTTCGGTTCGGTCGATGAACTGAAGGCACAGCTCGAAGCTCGCGGCGCCGGTCACTTTGCTAGCGGCTGGGTGTGGCTCGCCGAGAAGGACGGCAAGCTCTCCATCCAGGAAACCCACGATGGCGATACGCTGGCAGACAGCGGCTTCAACCCGCTGCTGGTGATCGACGTGTGGGAGCACGCCTATTACATCGACCACCGCAATGCGCGCCCTGCCTATTTGAAGGCCGTGGTGAATGACCTGCTGAACTGGGACTTAGCTGCCGACAACCTGGCGCGCGGTTCGGCCTGGACCTACCCCGCCTAATAGCGTTTCCGCGAGCAACAGAAGGCCCGCCCGCGCCCAAA
>CAZYAL010000023.1:25661-30634 GCA_964645635.1 uncultured Sphingomonadaceae bacterium
AGCCGCCATGGATGCAGCCGGGGTTTGGGACGAAGTCTCCGGCCATGTGGTGCCTGCGGAAAATGTCCGCGCGGCGCTGCTGCTGGTGGAGCGCGGCGAGGCGGATGCAGGCATCGTCTATTCAAGCGATGCCGCCGCGAGTGACAGGGTACGGGCCATACCGTTCCCGCACCCGCTGCCTGACGGTATGGCAATCCGCTATCCCGCTGCGCTGGTCTCCGGTGCACGCCACCCCGATGCCGAAACATTCCTCGATTTCCTCGCCAGTGACGAAGGTGGAACGATCATCTGCGCACGTGGCTTCACCATGACCGAAGGGCGGGCCCCGTGCTGAGCGAAGCCGAATGGGCGGTAGTCGGCCTGTCGCTGAAGGTCAGCCTTGTCGCGGTGCTGCTGACGCTGCCTGTCGCCTATGGCCTCGCATGGCTTCTTGCCCGGCGTCGCATTCCCGGCCTGATCGTGCTTGATGCGCTGGTGCATTTGCCGCTGGTGGTGCCCCCCGTGGTGACTGGCTGGTTGCTGCTGATTGCCTTTGGCCGAAACGGGCCAATCGGCGGATGGCTTGAGAGTACTTTCGGCGTGACGCTGGTGTTCAGCTGGACCGGTGCCGCGCTTGCAGCCGCCGTTATGGCCTTGCCGCTGATGGTGCGCGCCATGCGCTTGTCGATCGAGGCGGTCGACCGGCGGCTGGTCGGTGCCGCACGCAGTTTGGGGGCGAGCCGCTGGCGCGCTTTCCTGGGCATCACCTTGCCCCTGAGCCTTCCCGGCATAGCGGCCGGGGCCATGCTCGGCTTTGCCCGTTCGCTGGGCGAATTCGGCGCGACGATCACCTTTGCCAGCAATATTGCGGGCGAGACGCGCACCTTGCCGCTCGCGATCTACAGCGGGTTGCAGGTGCCGGGCGCAGAGAACCAGGTGGCACGGCTGGCGGTGATTTCCATTGTGCTCTCGCTGCTGGCGCTGCTGGTCTCCGAAATACTCGTGCGCCGGTCCGCCGGAAGGCAGGCGCATGTTCTTTGATGTGAGCCTGCGCCATGACTTCGGCCCGCGGCAGGTGGCGCTGGAATTGGAGAGCGACGAGGTGCTCACCGCGCTGGTTGGCGTCTCGGGCGCAGGCAAGACCACTGTCCTCAACGCCATTGCCGGTTTGCTTCGGCCTGATGAGGGGCGCATCGCGGTGGCGGACGAGATCTTGTTCGATTCCGCTAGCGGCATCGACATAAAGCCCGAGAAGCGCCGCGCGGGCTACGTGTTCCAGGATGCGCGCCTGTTCCCGCATATGAAGGTGGCGGCCAACCTTGCCTATGGTGAGAAGCTGGCGCGCGCAGAGGATCGCTGGATCGGCCGGAACCGGGTGATCGAACTGCTCGGTATTGGCGATCTGCTGGGGCGTTATCCGGCAAGCCTGTCAGGCGGCGAGACGCGCCGTGTCGCCATTGGCCGCGCGCTGCTTGCGGCCCCGCGTTTCCTGCTGCTGGATGAGCCGATGGCATCTCTCGATTCAGCGCGTGCCGAACGCATGCGGCAATTGATCGAGGATATCCGCGACGAGCTGGGCCTGCCCATGCTCCTTGTTAGCCATGACGGCGAAGAGGTGGAGCGGCTGGCAGGCCGGGTCATCACGCTGGACTGACCCGGCCCGCAAAGCCTTATGCAAACAGCGAGGTATCGATCGGCAGGCTGCGCACGCGCTTGCCGGTGAGGGCGTGCAGCGCGTTGGTTAGTGCCGGGAGCACCGGTGGCAGGGCGGGTTCGCCAAGGCCGGTGGGGGAATGATCGCTCTTCACCCATTCTACATGCAGCTTCGGTGTTATCGGCATGCGCGGCAGCTGGTAGTTGTGGAAGTTGGACTGCTTCACCGCGCCGCCTTCGATCTCCACCGCCAGCTGCAGGGCCTGACCGATACCGTCGATGATCGAACCTTCGACCTGGTTCAACGCGCCATAGGGGTTGATGATGTGGCTACCCACGTCACCTGCCGCCCAGACATTGTGCACCACCACCTGGTTGCGATCGTTGAGGCTGGCTTCCACCACTTCGGCGAAATAGCCCTGGTGGCTCCAGTAATAGCCGAAGCCCAGCGCGTGGCCCTCATCTACCGGCTGGCCCCAATTGGCCATTTCCATCACCTTGCTGGTCACATTGCGCAAGCGCTGCGGCTTGAAGCCGGGCTGCGGGCCCGCGAAGCCCATGGTGTCGGGCTCTGCCTCGGCCCCTTCGACGATCTCGAGCAGTAGCGTGGGCAGGTCCTTGCCTTGGCTCGTCGCCACTTCGTCAAGGAAGCTCTGGAACACGAAAGCCAGCGCGTTGGAGGTGGGCGCACGCAGAGCACCCATCGGCACGGCGGTGGGCATCTTGGTCTGCGCGTAACGCATGTTCTCGACGTAATTTGCCGGGAACTCGTTGGCAGGCATGGCAGCGGGATTGAAGGCACCGCCTTCGATGTCCCAGGTCACGAAGTGATCGTCGAGCGCTACCAGCTTGCCATCGGCATCAAGGCCGGCGCGCAGCTTGTGCCAGCCTGCCGGGCGATAGAAGTCGCTGCGGACGTCATCCTCGCGGCTCCAGATCAGCTGCACCGGTGTGCCGGGCATCTGCTTCGCAATCGCCGCGACCTGCACCATGTAGTCATTGTTGAGACGACGGCCGAAGCCGCCACCCATGCGGGTGATGTGCACGGTGACCTTGTCCGGCGTGATGCCGAGGTATTGTGCCACTGCGCCCTGTCCGCCCTGCGGGGTCTGGCTCGGTGCCCACATCTCGATACTGCCATCCTCGTGCATCAGGGCGGTGCAGTTCATCGGCTCCATCGGCACGTGGGCGAGGAAGGGATAGTGGTATTCGCCTTCGATCACGGTTTCGGCTTCTGCCAGCGCCGTATCCACATCGCCCTTTTCAGCAAAGGTTTCCTGCGGCGAACCTGCAGCCATAAGGCGGCGGGCTTCCTCGTCATACTTGGCAGAGGAGTGGCTGGTCCATTCGCCATTGTCCCACTGCACGTCCAGCGCAGAGCGGGCCTTGTTGGCGAGCCACCAGTTGCTGGCAACCACGGCTACACCGTCTACCAGTTCGGTGGGGTTGCCATTGCCTTCGATGGTGAAAGCATCGAACACGCCGGGCTGGGCCTTGGCAGCTTCGGTGTTGGCGGAAACCAGCTTTGCACCGAACACGGGCGAGCGCTCGAAAGCGGCATAGACCATGCCTTCAAGCTGTGTATCGACCCCGAAGATCGGCTCACCGCGCACGATGCGGGGGCTGTCGATACCGCCGATTGGCTTGCCGATAATGCGAAAATCAGCCGCGTCCTTCAGCGCCACGCTGGCCGGGTCCGGCACGGCCACGGTGGCCGCTTCGCTCGCCAGTTCGCCATAGGTGGCACGGCGACCGGAAGCTTCGTGCACCACCACGCTCGGCTCGGTGGTCAGGCTGGCAACGTCGACGCCCCAGCGCAGGGCTGCCGCTTCCAGCAGCATGTGCCGCGCGGCAGCGCCCGTCTGGCGCATGGGGAACCAGTTCATCGGCGTGGCAAAACTGCCGCCGGCCAGCTGCGGGCCGTATTTCGCCACGTCGGTATCACCCTGCTGGATCGAGATCGTGTCCCAATCCGCATCAAGCTCCTCGGCGATCAGCATGGGCAGCATGGTCTTGATGCCCTGGCCGATTTCCGGGTTCTTGCCGATAATGGTGATCGTGTTGTCCGGGTGGATGGTGATGAAGGTATTCAGCTCCGCCGGGCCGCTCTGTGCCATGGCCTTGGCGGACATGGGCATTGTCGCGGCGATGGCGAGGCCGCCGCCGGCGATGGCGGAAACCTTCAGGAATGCGCGGCGGCCGAGTGCGAGGCTGCTGTTTGCGGTTGTGTTATCAGACATTGGTCGCGCCCCCTTCCTTGCGCGCAACAGAGGCAATGGCGGTCTGGATGCGCTTGTAGCACGCGCAGCGGCAGATGTTGCCGCGCATGGCGTTGTCGATCTCGTCATCCGTGGGGTTGGGGTTGTTGTTGAGCAGCGCGGTGGCGTTCATCAACTGTCCAGCCTGGCAATAGCCGCACTGCATCACATCGCCTTCCAACCATGCTTCCTGCAGCGCCTGCCCGACCGGGGTCTGCCCCAGTGTCTCGATGGTGGAAACTTCCTTGTCGCCAATCGAGCCGATCGGCATGGCGCAGGAGCGTGTGGCCTGCCCATCGATATGCACGGTGCAGGCACCGCACATGCCGATGCCACAGCCGAACTTGGTGCCGACCATACCCAGCTCCTGCCGCAAGGCCCAGAGCAGGGGCATATCCTCAGGCGCGTCAATGTCGCGCGTTTCACCGTTAATCTTGACCCGGACGGCCATAAGCGTCTCCCTGCGTTTCGCAATTTTGAGAGGGCTGCCCGGACCATTCGGGCACTCTCGATCCATAATGACCAGACTACCCTTTGTGGCCAGGCCTGCCAAGTGGACCAAGGGCGCAGCGTTGCATCAAATTGTAGCAGCTAGCCGGGTCGGGCATATGTCACGCCGATGTCGGTTCATTTGAACTGCGTGCTTCGTGCGGATGGCGCGGCGGAGGAACTGCCCGCAACGGCCAAGGTGAAGCTGGATGCTGGCGATGTGTTCGAGGCGCTCACGCCGGGCGGCGGGGGTGCGGGGAAGGTCGGGATGAGATAGGAATGTGGCTTTTTGTCAGTGTCCTACACTCAACCCGCATTGCTATCGCCAGCGGATGGCCCGCTTCTGTCCTGCTCGCAAACCTGCTCCCCAAACGCATCCATATCGCGCGCCTGGCGGCGCCTTTCGAGCCAGAGATTTTTCCCCTTTAGAACTCTGTTCCATGCGCTCCATCCGTGCATGGTTTGCGACGGGTCCAGCGGGCCGGGACCGTTGCCGATCCCGCACCGGATACGCCGATCATGGCGTGTCAGCCGCCGTGTCCTGCTGGTTTTTCTAGGATAAGGACATTGGGAAGGTGGTGCCGCTTAGGTGAC
>CAZYAL010000024.1:0-29018 GCA_964645635.1 uncultured Sphingomonadaceae bacterium
GTCTTCGCTTTCGGGGGCGGTGTCGCGGGACATGAAGGCGAACACTTGCGCCAGGCGCACAGCAAAGGCAATGCACTATCCAAGGAAATGGGGTCAAGCCGTTGGCAGCAAACGATATGCCGGGACGTGACACTGGCCAGAGAGTTAGTCCAGCTGCAGGCCCTGACGGCAAGGGCCACCGTGCACGCCTGCGAAAAAGGTTGCTGACCGGCGGGCCGGAAGCGCTCGCAGACTATGAAGTGCTCGAATATTTGCTGTTCGGCGCGAATGCGCGCGGCGATGCGAAGCCGCTTGCCAAGCACGTGCCATGCCCCTAGCCGCTGCCGCATATTCCTGATCCAAGCGTAGAAAGATGAGACTATGGTCCCCCGTTATGCCCGCCCCGAGATGACCGCGATCTGGGAGCCGGAAACAAAGTATGAAATCTGGTTCCTGATCGAAGCGCACGCCACGCAGAAGCTGGCCGAGCTGGGCGTGGTGCCGGAAAGCGGCGCCAAGGCGCTGTGGGACTGGTGGAAGACCAATCCGGGCATCGATGTTGCCGCGATCGACGCCAAGGAAGCCGTGCTCAAGCATGACGTGATCGCCTTCCTCGACTGGGTGGCCGAGCAGGT
This sequence comes from uncultured Sphingomonadaceae bacterium, assembly GCA_964645635.1. GTDB lineage: Bacteria > Pseudomonadota > Alphaproteobacteria > Sphingomonadales > Sphingomonadaceae > Alteraurantiacibacter. The sequence continues at coordinate 615 of CAZYAL010000024.1, forward strand.
CGGCCCGGAAGCGCGCTTCATGCACCAGGGCATGACCAGCTCCGACGTGCTCGACACCACGCTGGCGGTACAGCTGGCCCGCGCGACGGATATCCTGCTGGAAGACATGGATGGGCTGCTCGAAGCCATCAAGCGCCGCGCGCAGGAGCACAAGTACACTGCCACCATCGGTCGCAGTCACGGCATCCATGCCGAGCCGACCACCTTCGGCCTGAAGCTCGCACAAGCCTATGCCGAGTTCGACCGTTGCCGCGATCGCCTGCGCGCCGCGCGTGCGGAAATCGCCACCTGCGCCATTTCCGGCGCGGTCGGCACCTTCGCCAATATCGACCCGCGCGTTGAGGAATATGTTGCCGAGCAACTCGGCCTCTCGGTCGAACCAGTCTCCACGCAGGTCATCCCGCGCGATCGCCACGCAGCCTATTTCGCCACACTGGGCGTGATCGCTTCCTCGATGGAACGCCTCGCGGTGGAAATCCGCCACCTGCAGCGCACCGAAGTGCTGGAAGCGGAAGAGTATTTCTCGCCCGGCCAGAAGGGTTCGTCGGCCATGCCGCACAAGCGCAACCCGATCCTGACCGAAAACCTCACCGGCCAGGCGCGTATGATCCGTTCCTACGCGATGCCCGCGATGGAAAACGTGGCGCTGTGGCACGAGCGCGATATCTCGCACTCCTCAGTCGAACGGTTCATTGGCCCCGATGCCACAATTACGCTCGACTTCGCCCTCGCCCGCCTCACCGGCGTGGTGGACAAGCTGCTGGTCTATCCCGAGCGCATGCAGAAGAACCTCGACCGCATGGGCGGCCTCGTCCACTCGCAGCGCGTGCTGCTGGCGCTGACGCAGGCTGGCATCACCCGCGACAACGCCTATCGCCTTGTCCAGCGCAACGCGATGAAGGTGTGGGAATCGGACGGCCAGCTCTCATTGCTCGAACTGCTCAAGGCAGATGACGAAGTGAAGGCCGCGATGTCGGAAGCGGAACTGGCCGAGAAGTTCAACCTCGACTACCACTTCAAGCACGTCGACACGATTTTCGCGCGCGTTTTCGGGGAATAGCCTTCCGGCTTCACAGGCAAGGACTTAGCGCCTACCATTGTATCAAGAACGTAAGGTCTGGAGGAGAGCCCATGCAAATTATCCGCACCGTAATCTGGGTGCTGCTGCTGGTAGCGCTCGCGATCTTCTCTTATGCCAACTGGGTGGCTGTGACGGTGCGCATCTGGGACAACCTCGTTGTCGACACCATGTTGCCGGCCATCATCGTCGTCAGCTTCCTTATTGGCTTCCTGCCGATGTATCTCTACCAACGCGGCAGCAAATGGCAGGCCAACCGTCGCATCGCCGCGCTGGAAAACGCCGCACGCACCGCTGCGGCAACGCCAGTGCAGCAAAAGCCCTCCACGCCCGAGGCACCTTCTGAAACCGACCTGCTCTCCGAACCTGACGTGAATGAGGGCAAGAACCTGCCTGGAGCTCGGCTGCCATGAGCAACCCAATATATGTTGCCCTCGACGTGCCGCAGCTCGATACTGCCGTCGCACTGGCTCAGAAGGTCAAAGGCCATGTTGGCGGGCTCAAGCTGGGGCTGGAGTTCTTCTGCGCGCACGGCGCCCATGGTGTGCACGAGGTTGCCCACGCAACTGGCCTGCCGATCTTCCTTGATTTGAAGTTCCACGACATTCCCAACACCGTGGCTGGTGCGATGCAATCCATCCACGCGCTGGAACCCGCCATCGTAACCGTGCACGCCAGCGGCGGCCGCGCGATGATGGAAGATGCCAAGGCGGCGGCTGGCGAGAACTCCAGGGTCGTTGCCGTCACCATGCTCACCAGTATGGACGCACACGATCTTGAGCGTACCGGCGTTACGGGTACACCGCATGACCATGTCATGCGCCTTGCAGAACTGGCCGAATCTGCTGGCCTCGATGGAATCGTTTGCTCCGGTCAGGAAGTGGGCGCGGTCCACAAGCAGTGGAAGAAAGGCTTCTTTGTCGTGCCTGGCCTGCGCCCCGCAGGTTCCGCTGTGGGAGACCAGAAGCGCGTCGTTACCCCGCGCAAGGCGCGTGACGATGGCGCAAGCGTGCTGGTGATCGGCCGCCCGATCAGCAAGGCGGCAGACCCGGCCATGGCCGCGCGAGAAATCGAGGCAACGCTTTAGAACCGACGGGTAGTGGCACACGCCACCCCCAACCTGCCTTCGCGCGACTTCCTTAGGACCGAGCGATTCTACGGCAAGCTCGGCTTTGCCGCGTCATACCGTTCAGGCCACTGGCTGATCCTCAGGCGCGAAGAGATGCAGCTCGAAGTCTTCCCTTGGCCCGGCCTCGAACCGCTTGAGAACAACCATTCGCGCTACATCCTCCTCGACGATCTCAATGCGCTGGTGAGCCGATGCCGAGTTACCGAAATACCCGAAGTGCGCGAGGGCATTCCCCGCATCGTCCCGCCCCAGCGCGATATCAGCGGCCTCACGATTGCCTATCTAGTCGATCCGGACGGCTCCCTGCTGCGGCTCGTGCAGAACCCGAAAGAGGCGTGACGAATCCTCATCCAGCGCCTAAGTCCGCGGCATGAGCATTGGCATCAAAATTTGCGGACTGCGCACAGCCGAAGAGATCGCTGGCGCAGTAGCTGCTGGGGCAACGCATATCGGCCTGAACCTCTACCAGCCCAGCCCTCGCAGCGTGACGGTGGAACAAGCTGCAGCCTTGCGCGAATGTGTCCCGCCTTCGGTAAAGACTGTGCTGCTGACCGTGAGCATGGATGTGCAGGAGGTGGTGCAAGCCATCGCGCAGGTGAAACCAGATATCGTCCAGTTCCATGGCGCGGAAACCGCCGAGGGCTGCGCCGCCCTGCGCCAGCACCTGCCATGCCAAATCTGGAAAGCAGTTGGCGTAAAGGATGCCACCAGCCTCGAAAGTTCCCAGCGCTTTGTCGGCGCTGTGGACATGATCCTCTATGATGCACCAGCCGGAAAACTGCCCGGCGGTAACGGGCTGGCGCTCGACTGGTCGTTGCTCGCCAATTTCCGGCACAAGGCGCCCTGGGGCCTTGCCGGTGGCCTTAACGCTGCCAATGTAGGCGAAGCCATACGCCAGACCAAAGCCCCGCTGGTTGATACATCATCTGGTGTGGAAAGCGCGCCGGGCGTGAAGGATATCGACAAGATGATGGCCTTCTGCCAAGCGGCCCGCGAAGCCTGAGTGAAAAGAGCATGACTGACCAGAAGCCCAATTCCTTCCGTAACCAGCCTGACGAACGCGGCCATTTTGGCCAGTTCGGCGGGCGTTATGTCGCCGAAACGCTGATGCCGCTGATCCTCGACCTGGAGCAGGAGTATACCGCTGCCAAGAAGGACCCCTCCTTTGACGCGCAGTTCCAGGGCCTGCTGGAACACTATGTCGGCCGCCCCAGTCCGCTCTATCATGCCGAACGGCTGACCGAGGAGCTGCGCAAGGATGCCCCTGAGGGCAAAGGCGCGGAAATCTGGTTCAAGCGCGATGAGCTGAATCACACCGGCGCGCACAAGATCAACAATTGCATCGGGCAGATCCTGCTCGCCATGCGCATGGGCAAGACGCGTATCATCGCGGAGACCGGCGCAGGCCAGCATGGCGTGGCCACGGCCACCGTCTGCGCGCGTTTTGGCCTGCCTTGCGTGGTCTATATGGGCAAGACCGATGTCGAGCGGCAGGCACCCAATGTCTTCCGCATGAAGCTGCTCGGCGCGGAAATCGTACCAGTCACCAGCGGCGCGGCCACTCTGAAGGACGCGATGAACGAGGCCCTGCGTGACTGGGTCGCCAATGTGCATGACACGTTCTACATCATTGGCACCGCCGCTGGCCCGCACCCCTATCCGGAACTCGTTCGCGACTTCCAGTCCGTGATCGGCAAGGAAGCGCGCGAGCAGATGCAGAAGCGCACTGGTCGCCTGCCTGACCTGCTGGTTGCGGCCATTGGCGGCGGCTCCAACGCCATCGGCCTGTTCCACCCCTTCCTTGACGATCCGGACGTGAACATGCTCGGCGTGGAAGCGGCAGGCCATGGTCTCGACAAGAAGCACGCTGCATCGCTTGCAGGCGGCTTCCCCGGCATCCTTCACGGCAACAAGACCTATCTATTGCAGGACGAGGATGGCCAGATCGCCGAAGCGCACTCGATCTCCGCTGGTCTCGACTATCCCGGCATCGGCCCGGAACACGCATGGCTGAAGGAAACCGGCCGCGTGGAATATACCTCGGTAACCGATGACGAGGCGCTTTCCGCCTTCCAGCTGCTGTGCCGCACCGAAGGCATTATCCCCGCACTGGAGCCGAGCCACGCCATCGCCGCGATCGTGAAGCGCGCGAAGGAAATGGATCGCGACCAAATCATCCTCGCCAACCTTTGTGGGCGAGGTGACAAGGACATCTTCACCGTGGCAGACGCGCTGGGAGTGACAATGTGAGCCGCAAGGCGCTCACCATCCTCTTCATTCTGTTGCTGGCTATCTTTACCGGCGTGGTGAAGCTGGCAGACCTCGTGGTCACGGGCGCGCCGGTGCCGTTCGAAATCACCGACATGCGCTTCCCCGTCTTCTGGGCAGCGATCGGCACATGGGCGGTGAATGCGGCCGGGGCCCGCCAGCGCGAGAATTCCGAGAACTGAGCCGGGCGCTTCTGCTCGCGGAGCCCTTGCTGTTTCTCTTGTGAAGCGGCATGGGCATTCCACCATTTCGTCAAGAAAGCCACATGACCCGCTTCCAATCCGCATTTAAACCCGACCGCGCCGCGCTCGTCTGTTTCATCACCGCCGGTGACGGCGACACCGCCGCCAATCTTGATGCGTTGGTGCAAGGCGGTGCTGACGTGATCGAACTGGGAATGCCCTTCACTGATCCGATGGCTGATGGCCCGGCTATCCAGAAGGCCAACCTGCGCAGCCTCGGCAAGGGCACCACGACGGCTGACGTACTCGCGATCGCCAAGGCCTTCCGTGATCGCCACCCCGATGTACCACTGGTCCTTATGGGATATGCCAATCCCATGGTCCGCCGCGGGCCGGAATGGTTTGCTGACCGGCTAAAGGAAGTGGGCGCTGACGGCGTGATCTGTGTCGACCTGGCGCCAGAAGAAGACCCTGATCTCGGCCCGGCACTGCGTGCCAAGGGCATCAGCCCCATTCGCCTCGCTACACCAACCACCGATGACAAGCGCCTGCCCAAGGTCCTCGAAGGTTCCTCGGGCTTTCTCTATTACGTCTCGGTTGCCGGCATCACCGGCAAGCAGCAGGCCGCCATCGATTCCATCGAGGCCAATGTCACCCGCATCAAGAAGCATACCGACCTGCCCGTGGCTGTCGGCTTCGGGGTGCGCACGCCCGAACAGGCCGAAGCCATCGCCAAGGTTGCAGATGGTGTGGTGGTCGGCTCCGCCTTCATCGATATCGTGGGCGAACACGGCGAAAACGCCCCCTCACACCTACGCAAACTAACTGCCAGCCTTGCCAAGGCGGTGCATAATGCGCGAAAGGCTTAAACCATGAGTTGGCTATCCCGCGTCCGAAATGCGCTGCCCTGGGGGGACAAGCGCGAAACCCCTGACAACCTCTGGGTCAAGTGCCCGCGTTGCCAGGAGATGCTGTTCACCCGCGAGTACGAGGCAAACCAGTCGGTCTGCCCGCGCTGCGACCATCATGGCCGCATCGGTGCCGATGTGCGCCTCGAACAGCTCATGGATCCGGGCTACATCCTGTTGCCTGATCCCGTGGTGGCAGAAGACCCGCTGAAATTCCGCGACACCAAGCGTTATGCCGAACGCATCAAGGCCGCGCGAGCAAAGAGTGCGCATGACGATGCCTTCACCGCCGCTTTCGGCACGATCGAAGGTGAAAAGACCGTGGTCGGCGTGCAGGACTTCACCTTCATGGGCGGCTCTATGGGCATGGCCGTGGGCAATGCCTTCTGCGCCGCCGCGCAAAAAGCGCTCGACGAGAAATGCGGCTATATCGCCGTGACTGCTGCTGGCGGTGCGCGCATGCAGGAAGGCATCCTCTCGCTGATGCAAATGCCGCGAGCCACGGTGATGACGCGCCGCCTGAAAGAAGCCGGCTTGCCGTATATCGTCGTGCTGGCAGACCCGACCACGGGCGGCGTCACCGCAAGTTACGCCATGCTGGGTGATGTCCATATTGCGGAGCCAGGCGCGCTAATCGGCTTTGCTGGCCAGCGCGTGATCCAGGAGACTATTCGCGAACAGCTTCCCGAAGGCTTCCAGCGCGCAGAATATCTCCACAAGCACGGCATGGTGGACATGGTGACGCACCGCAAGGAATTGCGGCCAACCCTCGCCAAGCTGCTCGATTACCTCAGCCCGGCCAAGGCCGCCTGATCTTCAGAAAGCCTATAAGCGATGAAGGATTTTGCCTCATCCGGTGACCCCGGGGTCCAGGCCCAGCTTGATCGCCTGTCTGCCCTGTCGCTGCCGCAAGGCCGCATCGGGCTGGAAGTCATCCACGAGATCCTGAACCGGCTGGGCAATCCGGAAAAGAACCTGCCACCGGTGTTCCATGTCGCGGGCACCAACGGCAAGGGTTCCACCTGCGCTTACCTGCGCGCCATGCTGGAGGCCGAGGGGCTGACAGTCCACGTCGCCACCAAGCCGCATCTTGTCCGTTATAACGAGCGTATCCGTGTCGCCGGTTCGCTGATTTCGGACGAACTTCTGGCGAGCCTGCTCAAGGAAGTTCTCGATATTTCAGAGGATGTTGAGCCAAGCTTCTTTGAAGTCACTACGGCAGCTACCCTACTCGCATTCAGCCGTATTCCGGCCGATGCATGCGTAATCGAGGTAGGCCTTGGCGGGCGCTTCGATGCCACCAATGTGATGGTGAAGCCTGCCGCTTGCGGGATCACATCGCTGGGCGTCGATCATCATCAGTTCCTCCTGAATGAGGACCCCACCGCTCCTTCGCCGGAAAACCCGGAAGTGCGCATCGCTTTCGAGAAGGTCGGCATCGTTCGCGCGGGCTCACCCATGGTAACGCAGAACTATCGCGACGACATGGATGTGATGATTGCCAAGCGTTGCGATGAAACTGGCGCGCCGCTGTTCATGCGCAGCAAGGCCTGGGATGCTGTCGTGTCGGACCAAGGCATCGCCTATCGTGACGCACAGGGCGAACTCGTCCTGCCCTTGCCGCAGATGCCAGGCAGCCATCAAGGCGACAATGCAGCCCTCGCCGTGGCGATGATCCGCCACCAGGTTGCAGTCACCGTCTCACCCCAAGCCATGGCCGAAGGCATTCGCAGCGCCGTGTGGCCCGCGCGATTGCAGCTTCTTGGTGATGGCCCGCTAACCAGCATGGTGCCAGAGGCGATGGTGCTCCTGGATGGCGGGCACAATCCCGATGCGGCGCTGGCGATGGCCAAATTTCTCGACAGCAAGGCGGAAAAACCGGTCGATGCAATTGTCGGCATGTTGAGCGCCAAGGACGCGCGCACGACGCTCTCCACCATTGCCCCGCATCTCGCCAGTCTGACGGCCATTCCGATCGAGGGCAGCGAGTACCATCCGCTGGAAGACCTTGCCGCGATGGCGAAGGACGCTGGTGTGGCCAACACGTGGACCGCAAACAGCCTTGAAGAGGCACTTAAAGGCATCCAGAGCCGCCACAAGCAGGGCGGAACGGTGCTGATCGCCGGTTCGCTCTATCTTGCCGGCAATGTGCTGGCGGCTAACGGCGAAATCCCCGATTAGGGGGCACTATTCTACCGGGTTCGCCCCAGTTTGCAGGCTATCGGGTGTAACGATCCCGCTTCCCTTGGAGCGCGACACCCGAATCCACTCGATCACACATAGGGTTACAGCGACGAAACCGATCAGCGTGGTCAGGATGAATACGTCGTGATATCCCTGCTTCTCGATCATCTCGCCAAGTGCCCCGCGCCCTAGCGTGCCGACCAGTAGCGTCAGCGAAGAAAGCAAAGCGTATTGAACGGCTGAGTACTTCTTCGACACGATAGAACTTAGCCACGCGACATAGGCAGCTCCCGCTATGCCAATGGCGAGGTTTTCCCAGAGGATCGTGAACGTTAGCCGCGGAAGTGCTTCGGATCCGAATGGCGCCATGAAGCCAATCAGCGCCGAAAAACCAATCGCATCACTCGCAGCCTGCATGTTTGCGCCGCCAATTGCCATGTCAGCGTACAGAAGATTGGTAAGTGCTGCGATCAATGCGCCAAGTGTCAGTGTCGCCATGCGGCCGATCACCGTGAGCAAATATCCACCAAATGCCAGACCAGCGATGATCGCCCCTACGCCGAAGAATTTGGAGGCAAATGCAACCTCGTCATTAGTGTAGCCTAATTCACCGAGGTAGAAAGGATAGGCGAAGGTTCCCCAAATCGCGTCACAAATCCTATATGTGAGCACAAGAGACAGGATCAGGGCCAGTGACCAGCCGATGCGGCCAACAAACTCTACCAGCGGCATGACAAGTGCCCGGTAAAGGTGGTCCACCGCGTAAGATTGGCCATCCCTTGAGGGCAGGTCTTCGAGAATGACGTTCTCGCCCTTGGCTTTTTGAGATGCCAGCCAGCCGGCAATAAGCGCGGGTATAACGACAGTGGCGACGATGACCCAAGGGCCGTAGTTTAGCGTAAATTCTGTCGGGTTAGGCCGATCCTCCGGCGCATAGGCCAACGACATGTACATGAATGTCAATACGGTTCCGATAGCCAGCGCCCATAGCAACCCAACTGCACCCAGCGCCTTGACGCGAATTTCGGGTTTCAATTCACCTTTCCTGCGCAGGCTTAGCAGCAACTCGTCATCAAGCGCTCCATCCAGCTTCGCATCAGCTTTACTGTCCGGCGCCAAAAGGCCCGCGATACCGATCGCCAGCAGGATGCCGCCCATCATCAGATACGTTTGCGGCCAGCCGATACGCGCCGCGATAATCAGGCCGAGCGCACCGCCAACCAGAGCGGCAAGGCGATAGCCCATCTGGTATACGGTAGAGAGGATATCGAGCGTCGCCTCTTCATCCGCGATATCGATACGCCAGGCGTTGATCGCGATATCCTGTGTAGCGCTTGCCAAAGCACCAATGCCCGCCAACAAGCTGAACCAGCCAATCGCTTCATTGGTCGGGTTAGAAAGACTGAGTGCGACCAGAATTACGCCGAGCAAGACTTGCGCAGGCACAATCCACTGCTTGCGCTTCCCAAGTCTAGAGAAGCCTGGGATTGAGACTTTGTCGATGAGGGGAGACCAGAGGAACTGGAAAGCATAAGCCAGCCCGATCAGCGAGAAGACGCCCATCGTCTCAAGTTCGACCTCCGCCTCCGAAAGCCACGCATAGAGCGTACCGAGAAACAGTGCGAAAGGCAGCCCGCTGGCGAATCCGAAAAGTGCGGTGTAGCCACTCTTGGGATTGCGAAGCGAGCGAAGCAATGTCCCCCAACCCGGCTTGTTTTTCGTAGTTTCGGCCATTTGCCCCTCGATCCTTGTGCCCGTCTTGATGGTCTAGCTGTAATTCATGGCAATGGAAGGCTGGATGAACGCGAGATCACGGTCTAAAGCGCAGCTCATGTCTCAGGATGAACCCCGCAAGGGCGACCGCATAGCCAAGCTTCTCGCCCGTGCAGGCATTGCCAGCCGCCGCGAGGTGGAGCGCATGATCGAAGCGGGCCGCATCAAGATCAATGGCGACCCCGTCACCACGCCGGCCACGCTGCTGGAGACGCTAAAAGGCGTGACGGTAGACGATCAGCCCGTTGGCAAGGCCGACCGCACCCGCCTCTATCGTTTCCACAAGCCCACCGGACTGCTGACGGCAGAGCGCGATTTCTCGGGCCGCCCCACAATCTATACTGCGCTACGCAACTCGCTGCCGAAAGATGCCCCGCGGCTGATGCCGGTCGGCCGCCTCGACATGAATACTGAGGGCCTGCTGCTGCTCACCAACGACGGGGCACTAAAGCGGGCAATGGAACTGCCTTCGAGCAATATCGAGCGCACCTATCGCGCCCGTACCTTTGGTGATGTGAGCCAGGAGCAATTGGAAGAACTGATCCATGGTGTGACTGTGGAAGGCGTGAAATACGGCAAGATCGACGCCAACCTTGAACGGCGCACCGGCCGCAACCAGTGGATCGAACTGACGCTGACCGAAGGCAAAAACCGTGAAGTCCGCCGCGTGCTCGAACACCTGGGCCTCAAGGTCAACCGGCTGATCCGCACCGCATACGGCCCGTTCCAGCTGGGGGACTTGCCGCGCGGCCAGGCTGACGAGCTGAAGAAGCACGAACTCCAGCCCTTCGAAGGCCAGCTCAAGCGACAGGGCCTGCTTTAAGGATGGGGTTGCTGTGAGAATCATTGCTGGCGAATGGAAGCGGCGGCCACTGAAAGCCCCGGCAGGTGACACCACGCGCCCAACGGCAGACCGCACGCGCGAAACCTTGTTTTCCATGCTGGTCAGCCGGCTTGGCGATTTCGAAAGCCTGCAAGTGGCAGACCTCTTCGCAGGCTCCGGCGCGTTGGGGCTCGAAGCCTTGTCACGCGGTGCATCGCAATGCCTTTTTGCTGAACAGGACCCAGCCGCAATCCGTACGCTGCGCGCCAATATCGCCGCGCTTCGCGCCCAATCGCAATGTGATGTGCGAGCAGGTTCTGTCATGGCTCTTGGCCCGGCACAGGCGCCAATGGATCTAATCCTGCTCGACCCACCCTATGGCACCGGCGCGGGGCAAGTGGCACTGGATAAGCTGAACCGCCTCGGCTGGATCGGTCCTGCCACGTGGATTTCGCTCGAAACTGCGCGAGACGAGGATGTCGCGCTAAAGGGCTTTGTCGTTGATGCCACGCGCAATGTCGGGAAGGCCAAGCTCACCATCCTTCGGCTGGCGCAAGACTAACCCCGAACGCTTGCACGAGGGCGCTTTGTTCCCTAGTTGTTCACCTGTGAATGATCCCGCTCTCTCTGTCGAATCCGCTGCCGCGCAAGGCTGGCTGGCGCGCCTGAACGATCCGCAGCGCGATGCCGTGCTGACTTGCGAAGGCCCAGTACTTATGCTGGCTGGCGCGGGCACAGGCAAGACAGCCGCCCTCACCCATCGCCTCGCCAACCTGATCCGTGAGCGCAAGGCATGGCCTAGCGAGATCCTCTGCGTTACCTTTACCAACAAGGCTGCGCGCGAAATGCGCCACCGTGTGGGAGACCTGATTGGCGATGCTGTGGAAGGCATGCCCTTCCTTGGCACCTTCCATTCGATTTGTGCCAAGATGCTGCGCCGCCATGCCGAACTTGTCGGGCTGGAGAGCAACTACACGATCATCGACACGGACGACCAGTTGCGGCTGATAAAGGCCCTTATCCGCGAACAGGAGCTGGACGAGAAGCGCTGGCCGCCAAAACAACTGGCCGGGCTGATCGATGCGTGGAAGAACCGCGGGCTCAACCCCGCAGACCTGACGCCCATCGATAATGAGGCATATGCCAATGGTCGCGGGCAGCAGATGTATGCGCTCTATCAAGATCGGTTGAAAGCGCTGAATGCCTGCGATTTCGGCGATCTGCTGCTGCACATGCTCAACATCTTCCGCCGCCATCGCGATGTGCTGGAGCAGTACCAGAACCGCTTCAAATATATCATGGTGGATGAATACCAGGACACCAACGCAGTGCAGTACCTGTGGCTGCGCCTGCTTGCGCAGGAGCGCAAGAATATCTGCGTTGTGGGGGATGATGACCAGTCGATCTATTCATGGCGCGGGGCAGAAGTTGCCAATATCCTGCGTTTCGAGAAGGATTTTCCCGGCGCGAAAGTGATCCGTCTGGAGCAGAACTATCGCTCCACCCCGCAGATCCTCGCGGCTGCTTCGGGCCTGATCGAAGCCAACAGCCAGCGTCTGGGCAAGACACTCTGGACCCAGATCAACGCGGGCGAGAAAGTGCGCGTGATCGGCGTGTGGGACGCGCCCGAGGAAGCCCGCCGCGTGGGCGAGGAAATCGAACGGCTGGAGCACGAAGGAGCGCCGCTGGACCAGGTGGCAATTCTGGTGCGCGCACAATATCAGACGCGCGAGTTCGAGGACCGCTTCATCCAGATCGGCCTCAATTACCGCATCATCGGCGGCTTCCGTTTTTACGAGCGCGCGGAAATCCGCGATGCACTGGCATATTTGCGCGTGATCGCCCAGCCTGCGGACGACCTCGCCTTCGAGCGTATCTATAACACGCCAAAACGCGGGCTTGGGGCGAAGGCGCTGGAAAAAATGTACCAGCATGCTCGCAAGCAAGGCATCCCGCTTGCCGCTGCGGCGCTGCAACTGGCAGACAGTGACGAACTACCCGCACGCGCACGCAACACTGTGGCGGGCCTGATGGCAAGCTTCGTGCATTGGCGCAAGGAGGCGGAGAAGGTTTCGCCCGCAGAACTGATGCGCATGGTGCTGGTGGATAGCGGCTATGACGACATGCTCAAGGCAGACCGATCCGCGGAAAGTGCAGGCCGCGCGGAAAACCTCTCCGAACTTGCGCGGGCGATGGAAGATTACGGCACGCTGGAGGATTTTCTCGAACATGTCGCACTGGTGATGGACAATGACGCGCGCGACGATGGCGAGAAGGTCACCATCATGACGATGCACGCCGCCAAGGGGCTGGAATTCAACCACGTTTTCCTGCCCGGCTGGGAGGAAGGCGTCTTCCCCAGCCAGCGTTCGCTCGACGAAGGCGGGCTTGCAGCGCTGGAAGAGGAACGGCGCCTCGCCTACGTCGCGATCACCCGTGCGCGGCGGCGCTGCACCATCCTGCATGCAGCGAACCGCCGCATCTATGGCCAGTGGACCAGCTCGCTTCCCAGCCGCTTTATCGAGGAACTGCCGAACGACACGATCGAGCAGGAAACCACGCTGACGGGCGGCGCAAGCATGTGGCGCGCGAACTGGAGCGAAAGCGACGATCCCTTTGCCCATGTCGCGCACGACCGGCCAGAGCGTTCATCTACACGCGGCCCCGGCTGGCAACGCGCCCTCGCCACGGGTTATGAGACAAGGCAAGCTAGCGTTCGCGAAAACACCCGCTCTGCCGCGAGCTTCGCCGCCAAGCCACGCGGTGACATCGCCGTGGGCGAGCGCGTGTTCCACGACAAATTCGGCTATGGCGAAGTGATCGGGATGGAAGGCAACAAGCTGGAAATCGAATTCGACAAGGCCGGAACCAAGCGCGTGATCGACAGCTTCGTGCAAAAGGCGGATTAGCGGACCGGCAAAGCCAGCCCGCAACTCTGCAGGTTATTCCCCGAAGCCAACCCCTAGGAAGCCCGGCATCGGGCCGTTCCACTCACCGGACTTGGTGGGCGGATCGTTGTCCTCATGGCGTCCACGCGGCTTGCGATCGCGCTTTTCCTCACGCGGGCGATCGTCACACGAGCGATCATCGCGCGACTTTTCGCGGCGCGGTTTTTCCTCGCGGTCAGGTTCGCGACTATCGTCACTACTGCGGCGGCGCGAGCGGGGCTTGCGCTCCTCGGCGGGCTTATCATCGCGGGCATCGTCAGACGAGGAACTGCTTTCGCTGCTGCCGCCGCCCTGGCCGGACACTTCGCCCCACGGGAATTCGGGAATCTTGAACCGGGTCAGCTTCTCGACATTGTCGAGCGCTTCCTTGTCCTCCGGCGTTACCAGAGTGATCGCGCGGCCCTTGGCCCCGGCGCGGCCGGTGCGGCCAATACGGTGAACGTAATCGTCCGGGTGCCACGGCGTGTCGTAGTTGAACACGTGGGAGACACCCTTGATGTCGAGCCCGCGCGCGGCAACGTCTGACGCGACGAGGATGTTGACCTCGCCCTTCTTGAACAGGTCCAGCTCGGCGATGCGGCTCGACTGGTCCATGTCACCATGGATTTCGCCGCTGCGGAAGCCCGAGCGCTGCAATTCCTTGTTCAGCTCGCGGACCGTGGTCTTGCGGTTGGAGAAGATGATCGCGGTCTGCACATTGTCGACCTCAAGCAGGTACTTTAGCGCCTGCTTCTTCTTGCGCGCGCTGATTTCCACTTTGAACTGGGCAATGTTCTCATTGGTGGAAGCAGCACGCGCGACTTCGATCTGCTTGGGATTGGTAAGGAACTTGTCCGCCAGCTTCTTGATCGGCGGCGGCATGGTGGCGGAGAACAGCAGCGTCTGACGCTGTTCGGGCAGCTTTTCGCAGATGAATTCGATATCAGGGATGAAGCCCATGTCGAGCATGCGGTCCGCCTCATCGATCACCAACAGGTCGCACCCGTTGAGCAGGATCTTGCCCCGCTCGAACAGATCCATCAGGCGGCCCGGCGTGGCGATCAGAACGTCGACGCCTTCGTTGAGCGCCTTCACCTGGTCATTCATCTGCACGCCGCCGATGAGCAACGCCATCTTCAAATCGTGATTCTTGCCATATTGCTCGAAGTTTTCGGCAACCTGCATCGCCAGTTCGCGCGTCGGCTCAAGGATCAGGCTGCGCGGCATCAGCGCACGGCGGCGGCCATTGGCGAGGATGTCGATCATCGGAAGCACGAAACTGGCGGTCTTGCCGGTACCAGTCTGAGCGATGGCAATCAGGTCACGCATCATCTGGACCTGCGGGATTGCCTGCGCCTGGATCGGAGTCGGTTCTTCATAACCGACATCAGTGACGGCTTTGAGCAGTTCGTCTGACAGGCCGAGATCGGCAAACTTCATATGTATCGCAATGTCCGGGTCTTGAGGCCTACGGAAAGCCGCAGGCAATGGCGATGGACATTCAGGTCCATCAGGGATGCGGCCCTCAACCACTCCAAGGCGTAAAAGTCAAGAATTTGCCCTTGGCAGACTCCAGAATGTCCTGACGCTGTGGCTCAGCTGCCGACCGGCACAAGGCGTGTCAATTGCTCTACCGAACAGGTGGCCCCGGCGCGTGACTGCAACAGGTCACGCGAAACGCACAGCCGACCATCCTCGTTCTGCTCCACATAGAAGCCGGAATAGAAAGCGCGTGCAGTGCATGCATTGTCGAGCGAAGCGGCAAGCACCTGTTGATTTTCCATAAACAGCAACAGCCGGTTGTCCTGCGTGGGCTGGACGCCCACGATATCTCCCATTTCAACGCAGTTGCCATGCGCAACTTCGCGGATCTGCGCCTGAGGTTGACGCGGCGCAAGCGCGAGTATGCGCTCGCGAACATCAGGCGGACGAGGCGACACGCGGATCATCACCCGCTGGCGAATGCGAACCTGCCCCCAGTTGTCTGGCCTGGTGGCATTGTCGACCACGCGGAAAGGCGCCGTTGCCACTCTCTCAAGCCCAAGCGCAGGAGCCTGCCGCTCTGGTCGGGCGCTGATGTTTACATCAGCCACCTGTGCCATCGCAGGCGTTTGCTCCATCGCCATCGGGATAGCGGCTGCCACAAGGGCGCAGGCAAGGATCAGTCGTTTCTTCAAGGCATTTGCTCTTGCTGCGGAACGGCACGATGCGGCCCGCTGCTTCTGTTCCTTTTAGCACCCCTCATTGAATAGTGGCTTAACCTGCAGTTTGTCCTTTGCAAGCCCGCACGCCCGCTGGCATGAGGCGCGGCATGGAAAAGACAGAAGAATTTTTCGAGGCTGCAAGTGCCCTTCTTGGCGAGCGTGGCTTCACACAGGATCCTGAACTGGTTACCCCCTGGCTCACTGACTGGCGCGGGCGGTTTACGGGCAAAGCCCTCGGTCTCGCCTCTCCGAAATCCACAGAAGAAGTTTCTGCGCTTGTGAAGCTGTGCGCCAAGCATGGCGTGCCAATTGTCCCGCAAGGCGGCAACAGCGGCATGTCCGGTGGAGCAACGCCGGATAGCAGCGGCTCCTGCCTGCTGCTTTCCCTGCGGAGGATGAGTGCATTCACCAGATTCGATGTCGCTGCTAAGGAAATTACCTGCGAAGCCGGCGTGATCCTGCAAACGCTGCACGAGCGGGTAGAAAAGGAAGGTCTGCGCTTCCCGCTTACACTGGGCGGCAAGGGTTCTGCCACAATCGGCGGCCTTATTTCCACCAATGCCGGCGGCACTCAGGTGCTGCGCCATGGCTCGATGCGCGCGCAGGTGCTTGGCCTGCAGGCGGTAATGGCAGACGGATCGGTGTTCGATTCGCTCGTTCCGCTAAAGAAGGACAACCGCGGCTTCGACATGAAGCAACTGCTGATCGGTTCGGAAGGCACGCTGGGCATCATCACCGGGGCAACCTTGCGCCTGCTGCCTGCACTGGCAGACCGCGCGGTGGTCTGGGTCGGCCTTGATGACATCCGCGACGCGCGCAAGCTGCTGCTGCATGTGCAGAACATGGCAAGCGATGTGCTCGAAGGTTTCGAAGTCATGCCGCGCCACTCGCTCGAAGCGGTACTCGCGCATACCCCCGGCGCGCGCGCTCCGCTCGACGAGATGCATGCCTGGAATGCACTGATTGAGCTGGCCGTCGAACAAAGCGCAAGCGAAGATGTGCAGGAACGAGCGCAGAGCATGTTGGAAACGGCCATGGAAGCCGGCCTCCTGACGGATGCGACCATCGCGATGAACGAGAAGCAGGCAGAAGAATTCTGGCTTTTGCGAGACGAGATCGCGCCAGCAGAGCGGGCAATCGGACCGGCGATGCAGCACGATATCTCGGTTCCGGTCGCAACGATGGCAGACTTCGTGGCCGAAACGCTGCCGCTGGTCGAGGAACGCTTCCCCGGCACGCGTGCCGTCGCCTTCGGTCATCTGGGTGACGGCAACGTCCACTATCACGTGCTTGCGCCCGAAGGCGCGGAACGCGGCGCCTGGGAGGATAGCGATGGCAAGGCCATCAGCGCCTTCGTGCATGATCTTGTCACCCAATGGGGCGGATCGATCAGTGCCGAGCACGGCATCGGCCAGATGAAACGCGAAGAACTAGGACGGCTGGGCGATCCCGTACAACTGGCAATCATGCGACAGGTAAAAGTCGCGCTGGACCCCGCCGGACTGCTCAATCCGGGCAAGCTCGTTCCCCTTGCACCTGAGGCGAGCACCCACTAAAGCCCCGCGGCAACACTTTGGCGCTTCTCTGAAGGAATTGCTTCCTGCAGCATTGGTGTCGCTTACAACAATCCAGTTTCGGAGAGTAGAATATGGCCATTGCGCCGAAAGCCGGTCTACCCATTCTTTACAATGACCTTGCCCCGCTCAACAGCCAGCAGCATGCCAAGTTCAAGGCCATCACGGTCGACAAGGCACCGTGGATTGCCAAGCAACACGCCATTCCGCTGACGGTGGAGGAATTCCCGCTGGCACAGCGCGATTTCCCGATCGTCTTCTCCTCTGGCGATAACCCGGTTCCGCTGGCGCTGATGGGCCTGAATGAAGGCGTGAACGTGTTCTTCGAGGAAGACGGCACCCCGCGCGGCAACACCTATGTGCCCGCTTATATCCGCCGTTATCCGTTCCTGCTGGCCAAGCTGGACCAGAATTCGGACAACCTCTCGCTGTGCTTCGATCCCTCGAGCGACATGCTCGGCGAATTCGAAGAAGGCCGCGATCTGTTCGAAGCTGACAGCCAGCCCACCCAGCACACCAAGGACCTGCTGCAGTTCTGCGAAAAGTTCGAGCAAGCCGGGGCCAAGACAAACGCCTTCATGGAAGAGCTGGCCAAGGAAGACCTGCTGATGGACGGCGAAGTGTCGATCAACCGCCTCGACGACCAGAATGGCCAGCCCTTCATCTATCGCGGCTTCAAGATGGTGAACCAGGAAAAGCTGCGCGAAATGCGCGGCGACAAGCTGCGTGCATGGAGCCAGAATGGCCTGCTGCCGCTGATATACGCACACCTCTTCTCGCTCGATCTGATGCGCACCATCTTCGGCAAGCAGGCTGAACAGGGCACCGCCCCCACCCAGCAAGCACCGGCACAGGTCAACTGATCCATTGGTTTTGAAGAGGTTGGCGGGCTGCGATGCTCGCCGCCTCTTGAAACCGGGATTGCATTATCCTATTTCGGAAATTGTCCCGCAAGCCACCTCATGCCTTGCGTGACAGGTGCACTTTTGTGCACATCCTCCCTGAACCTTGGCCAGCTCGCGCGAACTGCGCGGGCTGGTTTTTTCATGGGCAGAATGGCCTACTCGGCAGCCTGGGGCAGCTTGCGGATGCCGGAAAGCAGTTCTTCAGCCAGCCGCCTGACCAGCGCGCATACAACCCCGGTGGTCGCTTCCAGCCCGTCCCCCGCCTCGCGCATTGCCTCATCAAGATAGGCGGTTCGGCAGATTTCCAGCTGCATGGCGTGGATGCCACGTGCCGGATTGCCATGCCGGTCAAGCACATAACCGCCAGCATAGGGCCTGTTGTACGCGGCGCCCCTTCCCATCCGCTCGAAATGATCGAGGGATGCAAGGCTGAGGTTCGCACTGCACGACGATCCATAGCGATCACCTATCACGAAATCCGCGGACGGCTCCGGCCCTGTCTTGGGGCCAAGCGGCGGCATGGAATGAAGATCAAGCAGCAAGGCTGCGCCCCACCTGTCGCGCAAGGCTTCGAGAGCTTGAGCAAGCTTGCCGTGATAGGGTCGGTGGACGAGCTCGATCCGGGCATCAAGTTCTGCTCGTTCAATCTGCCCTTTCCACAGCTCGCCCGAACCTGACAGGCGACGCGGCACCAAGCCCAGCCCGCTGCGCGCGCGGCGTCCCGCTGCGAAGCGGGCCTTTCCTGCAGGTGCACCACCCTTGACCATGGTCCAGTCCATGTCCTCGGTCGACCGGTTGAGGTCGATCATAGCGCGGGGTGCGTGCGCAACCAGCAGGGATGCCCCGGTCTCATCAGCCACCGCGCGGGCGACAAGGTCTGCCAGCCTGTCTTCCAACCGCAGGCAACACACCTCGGGAGCACGCATCCGCTCAATCAATTCTGTCGGGTACGTCCTGCCGGCATGCGGCACGGCGATTACAACCGGGATGGGAGAAGGTTTGCGCTGGACCAGTTCGAAAGCCGCCTGGCCTTCCCCGCCGGGAAGCATGCCACCCAACGTACAGCCCGATTCGCGCCCTAGATTGCCCCTTTCGACCATGGCCCCACTGCTGGCCGGACTTGTGCACAAAGTCAAAATTGCTGTTCCAAAGCTGGGCACACCGGAATTGCCGCAGGACGTTAACGGCGTTCTGCCCTAGGCCGGACCCCGCAAGAGATAAGAGGGAGCAAACCATGATCCGAATCCTGCTGGCCGAAGATGATGAGGCTATGCGCGGTTACATCACCCGTGCGCTGGAAAATGCAGGTTATTCGGTGGTTGCCGTGGCCAGCGGCACTGCTGCACTGCCGCATCTCAAGACCGAAATCTTCGACCTGCTGCTGTCCGACATTGTGATGCCGGAGATGGACGGGATCGAACTTGCCCAGGTCTGCGGCGAGCTGAGCCCCGAGACCAAGGTGATGTTCATCACCGGATTCGCCGCCGTGACCCTTCGTGCAAACCGCGAGGCACCACACGCCAAGAAGTTGTCCAAGCCGTTCCACCTGAAGGACCTCGTAATAGAAGTGGAGCGCATGTTCGAGGACGCTGTTCCGCTGCGCATGTGAGCTTTGCGGATATCCTCTTGCCACGGAGAAAGGGCGGCGCTAGATGGCCCGCCTGCCGCGCTGATATGCGGCAGATGCAGAATGGCTCGGGGCGTATAGCTCAGTGGTAGAGCACTATGTTGACATCGTAGGGGTCGCAAGTTCAATCCTTGCTACGCCCACCATTCTGAAAAGATCACACAAGCCCGTCGCGATTGCGGCGGGTTTTGTGTTTCCGGCTGACAGCAAACGCCGGAAAGTTCCCCCAAATCGTCTTCGCCTGACTGCGCGAGGCCTCCTCCTGCAGCCATGGCAAGCGCCCTTGTCCTGCCTTTACCGCGAATCACCGCGATTCCCCATGCTTCGTGGCCCGGGACACCACACACAACCAACCTTCCGGGCAGAGCAGGCTGCTACCATGCACCAGTCCCGTTTTTCACGCGTCATTTCCCGCCTGACTCGGCCATTTGATGCCAGACGCACGCATCGCGGTGCCCGCCTCCCTTGCGCCCGCGCCAGTCGCTGCTAAGACCCCCGCAAAATCTCCCTAGAATCTCACTTAGAAACAGGAAGCCCACATGGCAAAAATCCAGGTCAAGAACCCGATTGTCGAGATCGACGGCGACGAGATGACGAAGATCATCTGGCAGTGGATCCGTGAACGACTGATCCTGCCCTATCTCGATGTCGACCTGAAGTATTACGATCTGTCGGTTGAAAAGCGCGACGAGACGGACGACCAGATCACCATCGATGCCGCCAATGCCATCAAGCAGTACGGAGTAGGCGTGAAATGCGCCACCATCACCCCGGATGAAGCCCGCGTCGAGGAATTCGACCTCAAGCAGATGTGGCGTTCGCCCAACGGCACGATCCGTAACATCCTTGGTGGTACCATCTTCCGCGAACCCATCGTGATCGACAACGTGCCGCGCCTGGTACCTGGCTGGACCGATCCCATCGTGGTCGGCCGTCACGCTTTCGGTGATCAGTATCGCGCCACCGACACGCTGATCCCCGGCGCCGGCAAGCTGCGCATGGTGTGGGAAGGCGATAACGGCGAAAAGATCGACCTCGAAGTGCACACCTTCGACCAGCCCGGCATCGCCGTGAGCATGTACAACCACGACGAATCGATCCGCGATTTCGCCCGTGCCAGCTTCAACTACGGCCTCGACCGTGGCTGGCCGGTGTACCTGTCGACCAAGAACACCATCATGAAAAAGTACGATGGTCGCTTCAAGGACCTGTTCCAGGAAGTGTTCGACACCGAGGGCTTCAAGGAAAAGTTCGCTGACGCCGGCATCACCTACGAACACCGCCTGATCGACGATATGGTCGCCGCAGCCCTCAAGTGGAACGGCAAGTTCGTGTGGGCCTGCAAGAACTATGACGGCGACGTGCAGTCTGACGTGGTGGCGCAGGGCTTCGGCTCGCTGGGCCTGATGACATCTGTGCTGATGACGCCGGATGGCAAGACCGTGGAAGCAGAAGCCGCGCACGGCACCGTCACCCGCCACTATCGCCAGCACCAGCAAGGCAAGGCGACCTCGACCAACCCGATCGCCTCGATCTTCGCTTGGACGCGCGGCCTCATCTATCGTGGCCGTTTCGATGGAACGCCCGAAGTCACCAAGTTCGCTGAAACGCTTGAGCGCGTCTGCGTCAAATGCGTGGAAGACGGCAAGATGACCAAGGACCTCGCCCTGCTCATCGGCCCGAACCAGCCCTGGATGACCACCGAGCAGTTCTTTGAAGCCATCGTTGAAGGCCTCGAAACCGAAATGAAGGCACAGGGCCTCGGCTAATAGGGATTCTCGGCTAAGGCCTTAACCCTGTTGCATCCCGTTTACTTGTCATCGGGGGAGAGATTAAGCTTCCCCCGATGACAAGCAGGGAGCATCCATGACCAAGCCCGCCCCTCGATGACAGGCTGGGGAGGTGGCGAAGGCATTTGCGCAATATGCAGAATTGTGCATTGCAGCGGATGGCAATCCTCTGACATAGATGGCCCATGCACGGCGGCCATATTTCTCCCATGATGTCCGATGCACTCGTCATCCTTGGCGCAGCTGGCATCGTGATCCCGCTCTTCGCGCGGTTCCGCATCACGCCGATTATCGGCTTTATCCTGGTGGGGCTACTGGTTGGACCATACGGCCTTGGCCGGATGGTGTTCGAATATGACTGGCTGACCCACGTCACCATCACTGACCCGGAGCGGCTGGAGCCCTTCGCCGAATTTGGCATCATCCTGCTGCTGTTTACCATCGGCCTGGAACTGAGTTTCAACCGCCTGTGGGAATTACGGCGGCTTGTATTCGGCCTGGGCGCGCTGGAACTTCTGGTCATAGGCTCGCTGCTCGCCGCATTCCTCTCAATGTTGGGGCAATACTGGACAGGCGCGCTGGGCCTCGGCCTTGCCCTCGCCTTCTCCTCCACCGCACTGGTGCTGCCGATTGCGGGCACCAAGACGCCGGTGGGCCGCGCAGCGCTTTCCATGTTGCTGTTCGAAGACATCATGATCGTGCCGATCATCTTCCTCCTTGGCGCACTCGCCCCCTATGCTGCGGCAGATGGCATGAACGGGTTATTCGACACGATCTGGCAAGGGGCGTTGCTGATCGCGGTGATGATGGTGGCGGGCCGCTTCGCTTTGCCCAGACTGTTCGCCCTTGCCGCTCGCGCCAAGAGCCCGGAACTATTTCTCGCCGCCAGCCTGCTGGTGGTGATCGGCGCCAGCCTCGCGACAGCCGTCGTCGGCTTGTCACCGATCGTGGGCGCGCTGATCGCAGGCTTGCTGATCGCCGAAACCGAATACCACAGCGAAGTCGAAGGGATTATCGAGCCGTTCAAGGGGCTCGCCCTAGGTATCTTTCTCATCACCGTGGGCATGGGGATCGACCTCACCATTATCTGGTCGAACCTCTGGGTGATACTTGGCGCTGTGGTAGGCGTGTTGTCTCTGAAGGCGCTGGTCACCGGTGTGCTGCTGTGGCTGATGGGCGCGCGGCGTAGCACCGCCACCGAAACGGGCATCCTCATGGCCAGCCCCTCAGAAACCACGCTGATCGTGCTCGCCGCTGCTTCCCAGGCCATGCTGATCCAACCCGGTACCGCGCAGTTCTGGCAGATCGTCACTGCCATCGGCCTCACCATCACGCCGCTGCTGGCCCTGGTCGGCCGGCATGTGGCCAAGCGCGTGGACCCGGTGCCAGCCCTTCACGATGCAGGCATCAATGACGGCAAGCCGCGCGTGATCGTGATTGGCCTGGGCCGCGTTGGCAGACTGGTGGTGGAGATGCTGCAGCGGCATGAACGGCCTTATATCGCGGTCGATTCCGATACCGACATGATCGATATTGCACGGCGGGAGGGCTATTGTGCGCTTTTCGGCAATGCCGCACGCGGAGATATCCTCGAAAAGCTCGGCATTACCGATTGCCCCGCAGTGATCCTTACCATGGACGAGCACATCCTCGCCCAGCAACTCGTGCGCAAGCTGCGCACAGCGCATCCGGATTTACCGATTATCGCCCGCGCGCGCGATACAGCGCACGCCGTGGAACTCTATCGCAGCGGGGCCACAATTGCCGTTCCTGAAACGCTCGAAAGCTCGCTGCAATTGTCCGAAGCCGTGCTGGTGGAACTGGGCCTTGCCATGGGACCGGTGATCGCCAGCATCCACGAAAAGCGCGACGAGTTCCGCGAATGGATCCAGACGGAGGCGGAGCTGGAAGACAAACCCAAGCTCAAAACCTCGACAGCGGAAATCTGAATCCTTCCCGCAACTTGTCGCAGGGATCTAGTTTGCCAGCAGAACCCTGACCGCAGCAATCGCATCATCTGCTTTGTCGCCATCAGGGCCGCCGCCCTGGGCCATGTCCGGACGGCCACCGCCGCCCTTGCCGCCCAGCGCTTCCACACCTGCACGCACGCAATCAACCGCGCTGATGCGGTCTGTCAGGTCATCCGTCACGGCAACTGCAAAGGCCGCCTTGCCTTCATTCACCGCGCAGATCGCGGCAACGCCAGACCCCATGCGGTTCTTTGCTTCATCGAGAAGACCAGGCAGTTCCTTGGAATTCATGCCGTGGAGGACCTGGCCAGAGAACTTCACCCCGCCGACTTCTTCGTCAGCAGCGGCAGAACCGCCACCGCCGCCGCCAAGAGCCAGCTGCTTCTTGGCTTCGGCGAGCTCGCGTTCGAGAACCTTGCGCTCGTCGACTAGCGCGGCAACGCGCTCCAGGGCTTCGTCAGGAGAGGTCTTGAGCGTGGCTGCAACGGACTTCAGCGCTTCCTCGCGGCCCACCACCCACTTGCGGGCAGCTTCTCCAGTCAGCGCCTCGATACGACGCACGCCGCTCGACACAGCACTTTCGGAAATGATGCGGAACAAGCCGATATCACCCGTCGCCTTCACATGGGTGCCGCCACACAGTTCGACCGAGAAATTTCGGCCCCCCGCGTTCGCGCTGCCCATCGAGAGCACGCGCACTTCTTCACCATATTTCTCGCCGAACAGCGCCATGGCGCCTGCCTCAATGGCATCGTCCGGGCTCATCAAGCGGGTCGACACGGATGCATTATGGCGGATCTCGGCGTTCACTTCAGCTTCGATGTCCGCGATCTCGTCAGCCGACAGCGGCTTGGGATGCGAGAAGTCGAAGCGGAAGCGATCCTCGGCTACCAGCGAACCCTTCTGGGTAACGTGATCGCCCAGGTGGTTGCGCAGCGCGGCATGGACAAGGTGCGTGGCCGAGTGGTTGGCACGGATCTGGTCTCGCCGCTCGACGTTGATCGCAAGGTGAACAGTATCGCCCACTTCAACCGATCCGCCCACGATCTTGCCGTGATGGGCATGCAGGCGGCCGAGCGGCTTTGACGTGTCGCTGACCACCATCTCAAGACGCCGGTCACCCGTGATCCTGCCGCTGTCACCCGTCTGGCCGCCGCTTTCACCGTAGAACGGCGTCTGATTGGTGATCAGAATTACGTCCTGCCCGCTTTCGGCACGGTTGACTTCCTTGCCATCGACCACGAGCGCCACAACATGGCCCTCACCCTCGGTGGCGGAATAGCCGGTGAATTCTGTGGCGCCTTCGCGTTCGGCGATGTCGAACCAGAGTTCACCGTCAGCCGCAGCGCCAGAGCCCTTCCATGCAGCGCGCGCCGCAGCCTTCTGCTGCGCCATCGCCGCATCGAAGCCATCCTTGTCCACACCGATGCCGCGCGCGCGCAGCGCGTCTTCGGTGAGGTCATAAGGGAAGCCGTAGGTATCATAGAGCTTGAAGGCGGTTTCGCCGGCAAGCCTGTCGCCCTCGCCCATGCTGGCAGTTTCCTCGTCAAGCAGGCGCAAGCCCTTGTCGAGTGTCTGGCGGAAGCGGGTTTCCTCACGCTCCAACACTTCGCTGATCAGCGCTTCGGCGCGCGGCAGTTCGGGATAGGCATGGCCCATTTCCTCAACCAGCGCGGGAACGAGGCGGTGCATCAGCGGCTTTTCCGCGCCAAGCAGGTGTGCATGGCGCATCGCGCGGCGCATAATCCGGCGCAGCACATAGCCGCGGCCTTCGTTGGATGGCAGCACGCCGTCCGCAATCAGGAAACTGGTGGAACGCAGGTGGTCTGCAATCACGCGATGGCTGGCAAGGCTCTCGACTTCCGCCTTCGTACCGGATTGCTCTTCGCTGGCAGAGATAAGCGCGCGGAAAGTGTCGGTTTCAAACACGTTCTGCACGCCCTGCATCACGCTGGCGATACGCTCCAGCCCCATGCCTGTATCGATACTGGGCCGCGGCAGATTGCCGGTAATCTCGTCTGCTTCCTGCACATGCTGCATGAAGACGAGGTTCCAGATTTCCACGAACCGGTCGCCATCCTCGTCAGGCGAACCGGGAGGGCCGCCAGCAACATCCGGGCCATAATCCCAGAAGATTTCCGAACACGGCCCACACGGACCATCCGAACCCATGGCCCAGAAATTGTCCTTGGTCGGAATGCGGATGATCTTTTGTTCGGGAAGACCAGCAATCTTGCGCCAGAACTCGAAGGCCTCGTCATCGGTGTGATAGACCGTGACGAGCAGGCGATCCTTGTCCAGGCCAAGTTCCTTGGTGACAAGGCCCCAGGCAAGCTCAATCGCGCGTTCCTTGAAATAGTCGCCGAAGCTGAAATTTCCCAGCATTTCGAAAAGCGTAAGGTGTCGCGCAGTGTAGCCAACATTGTCGAGATCGTTGTGCTTTCCGCCAGCACGCACGCACTTCTGGCTGCTGGTCGCACGCGGCGCGGGCGGCGTTTCAAGACCGGTGAACACGTTCTTGAACGGCACCATGCCGGCATTAACGAACATCAGCGAGGGGTCATTGTACGGCACCAGCGGCGCCGAAGGCACCACGCAGTGATCATTGGACGCGAAATAGTCGAGAAACGCGCGGCGGATATCGTTGGTTGAATTCATGCCAGCCAGTTAGTTCCTGTGTGCGCCCGCGACAAGCGTATTAAGCCGATTGCGTTGATCAGGCGCGTTGTATTTCGCCTCAGGGATTGCGCGCTGTGACGATCCAGCCTGCCGCGGGCATGGCGACGAAGCCCTCATGCAGGTTTGCACGGGCAAGCTCGCGGACCTTTTCGAAGAAGGTTTCACGCTCGCTTTCAGGCATGGAGCGGGCAGCGCTTGCAGCTGGGCCAATGCTGGCGAAGTAGTCAACCGCATCCTCGACAGGATCGTCGCCTGCTCCCACGATCATGGTGAAATCGAACGCGTCGATGACGATCTGCTCCCACCCGCCGGCGGTGAGAATGTCTGCTATGCACTCACGCTGGGCAAAGGCGAAAGGACCTGGCGCTCCCGGTGGTGGAGGCGCCGGTGGATTGGGAAGAAGCGCCGCCACCTTGGTGAAGAAGGGGTTCTCTGCAGGGGAGCGGAAGCAGGAAAACAGCAACTGCGCACCGCTACCCGCAATCTTCGCGAAATTGGCAAAGGCAACGGGCGGGTCATCGAAGAACATCACCCCGTGGCGTGACATCACCAGCTCAGGTGCGAAACCATCCGGCGGCGACCATGTCGCGGCATCTGCAAGATCAAAAGAGAGGTTGGAGCGCATTTCGGCGCGTTTGCGCGCCGCAGATACCAGTGCGGGCGAAATGTCGACGCCAATGACCTGCGCATCCGGGTGCCCGCGCGCAACGGCGAGCGAAGTTTCCCCCGCACCGCAACCGATATCGAGGACACGCGCGAACTTTGCGTCGCGGCAGCGCTCCAGCAGCTTCTCGGTGACAGCAAGGAAACTGCGGTCAGTCCTGCGCCATTCCTCGGCCCAGGTTTGCCCTTGGCCGCCTTCCCATTCGCTCTTGTCCATTGGCTGCCATTGCTCCTCTCGTTACGTCTAAGGCCACACCGATAAACAGTGGAGCCAACAAGATCACGATATGAAATCTGTTGCGGAAGGCAATCTGGCACGAGACAGATTCTCCCTCGCTATGCCCCTGTGCCAAACGAAAGAAGCCGGCGCATTACCCTGACCAAAGGGCGCTGCACCGGCTCCGTTTTCTCAAGCGCGAGCCCCGGTCGTCATTGGGGGCGGGATGCGCTTCTTGAAGAGATCAGTCTTCAGGGTCCGCGTCCGGCCCTGTCATCATCTCTTCGGCAACAGCGTCGGTCTTACCGCGAATGGCGGCTTCCAACTTGCTGCAAACTTCGGGGTTCTCCTTTAGGTAGGTCTTCGCGTTCTCGCGGCCCTGGCCGATACGGATCGAGTCGTAGCTGAACCAGCTTCCCGATTTCTCCACGATGTCCGCCTTTACGCCAAGGTCGAGGATTTCACCGATCTTGGAAATGCCCTCGCCATACATGATGTCGAACTCGACCTGCTTGAACGGTGGGGCAACCTTGTTCTTCACCACCTTCACACGGGTGCTGTTGCCAATCACTTCGTCACGATCCTTGATCTGACCGGTACGACGGATGTCGAGGCGAACCGAAGCATAGAACTTGAGTGCATTGCCACCGGTGGTGGTTTCGGGATTGCCGTACATCACGCCAATTTTCATGCGCAGCTGGTTGATGAAAATCACCATACACTTTGAGCGATTGATCGAACCAGTCAGCTTGCGCAGCGATTGCGACATCAGGCGTGCCTGCAGGCCAACGTGGCTGTCCCCCATCTCGCCTTCGATTTCAGCACGCGGCACCAGCGCTGCCACCGAGTCAACCACCAGCACATCAATCGCATTGGAGCGTACCAGCGTGTCTGTAATTTCCAGCGCCTGTTCGCCGGTGTCGGGCTGCGAGACGATCAGTTCGTCAATATCCACACCCAGCTTCTTGGCATAGACCGGGTCCAGCGCATGCTCGGCATCAACGAATGCAGCAGTGCCGCCAGCCTTCTGCGCTTCTGCGATTACATGCAGCGCGAGCGTGGTCTTGCCTGAGCTTTCCGGACCATAAACTTCAATAACGCGCCCCTTGGGCAGGCCACCAATACCGAGGGCAATATCGAGCCCCAGCGAGCCAGTGGAGATCGCCTCCACATTCATTGTTTCCTTGCTACCCAGCTTCATAGCCGAGCCCTTGCCGAATGCGCGATCAATCTGCGCAAGCGCCGCGTCGAGTGCCTTCTGACGATCCACGTTGGGTTCCTTACCTTCAACCAGTTTCAGACTTGCAGCCATGACACGGCCCTCCACACGTTCCAAGAGTTACGATTAATTCATCAACTGAAGACGTGTGTACCCACTTTGTTCCGATAGAACAAGAGTGGAACGATATTTTTTGCTCGTTTTGCCGGAAAGATGCAAAAACCCGCTATTTCGGAGGTTTAATCATTCTTAATGTAGCGCCACTCTACCGTTCGGCTGCTATT
>CAZYAL010000025.1:0-4963 GCA_964645635.1 uncultured Sphingomonadaceae bacterium
TGGCGCCACTGATTACCTCGTCAAACCCGTCGCGCCGGAACGGCTGATGCAGGCGCTGCGCAACGCCACCACGCGTGAAGCACCAAAGGACGAGCTGACCCCGCTTACCGAGAAGATGGATGTCAGGCTCGATTTCGATGCAATGGTTGGCACCGCCCCTGCGTTCCGCGATGCGCTGACCAAGGCAGCCAAGGCAGCGCGCGGCCACAACCACGTGCTGATCGAAGGCGAAAGCGGCACTGGCAAGGAAATGCTGGTGCGCGCCATGTATGCTGCATCCCCGCGCGTCAAAGCTCCGTTCAAGCTGATCAACATTGGCAGCGTGCCTTCATCCAGCCTCGAATCGCTGCTCTTCGGACACGAAAAGGGCGCTTTCGCGGGGGCTTTCGAGCGGCAGGTTGGCGCCTTGCAGAATTGCGATGGTGGCACGCTGGTGCTGGACGAGATCGATCGCCTTCGCTCGATTTGCAGGACCGCCTGATCGAGGCGATGCATAACAGCAGTGTTCGCCCCATCGGCGCCAAGCACAGTTTCAAGGTGGATGTGCGCATCATCAGCGGCAGCAACCTGCCCCTGCAAGACCTCGTTGCGCATGGCCACTTTCGCAAGGAGCTTTACGAGGGCATTTCGCGCACCACCATCACCTTGCCACCGCTGCGTGATCGCAACGGAGATATCGGGGCGCTGACACGCCATTTCCTCGCCCGCATCGGTGAACAGCCGGGCTTGCGCCAGTTGGGCATTACAAATTCTGCCATGCGCATCCTTTCCGCCTTCGACTGGCCCGGCAATGTCCGCCAGTTGCAGGCAGTGCTGTTCCGCGCTGCCGTGTTCTGCGATGGTGACGCGTTGACTGCGCAGGACTTCCCCCAGCTTTCCGAGATCATCGGTGAACTGGAAGAAGTCGAACGAGTGATGAACGAAAGCACAGGTGTGCTGCTCTACATTACCGATGGGAACCTGCGCCCGCTGGATGAAATCGAAGCTGACTTGATCCGCCTCGCCATCGGCCATTATCGTGGCCGCATGACCGAAGTGGCCCGCCGCCTTGGCATTGGCCGCTCGACGCTTTATCGCAAGCTGTCGGACCTGGGCATAGACAACGCAGCTTGATGCTCGACATCCGGGTCGGCGCGCTCTAGCCCTCCCCTCCATGACTTTAGAAACGGATTACACTGGCCGCTGCGCGCTTATCACAGGCGCGGCCTCGGGCATTGGCGCGGCTTGCGCGCGCTGGCTCGATGCACAAGGCATCGGCAAGCTGGTGCTGGTGGACAAGGACGCCGCAGGCATCGCCGCGCTGGGCCTGACGTGCGAAGTGCAACCGCACGCAGGCGATGTAGGCGATCCCGCATTCTGGGAGGCGCTGGAGCCGCAGCTGGGCAAGCTCGACCATGCGGTAGTGAACGCTGGCGTGGCGGCCGGGTCGCCCATTCGCGACGCAAGCTTCGATCACTGGCGCTCGATCTTGTCAGTGAACCTCGACGGTGCCTTCCTCACCCTGCGCAGCGCGATGCGCGCGATGGGTGTCGGCGGCAGCATCGTGATGCTCGCCTCGGTTTCAGGCCTCAAGCCAATGGCAGGCGCCTCGGCCTATTGCACCAGCAAGGCGGCGGTTATCCATCTGGCAAAGATCGGCGCGCTTGAAGGTGTTGCCAGCGGCATTCGCGTGAACGCCATCGCGCCTGGCGGCGTGGACACCGGCATCTGGGACAGCGACCCCAATTTCGCCGCCATGGCGAAGGATCTGGGCCGCGAACAGGCATTGGCGGTGATGGCCGAAGCCACGCCCACCAAGCGCTTTGCCAGCGTGGAGGAGATCGCCAACACGATCGGTTTCCTGCTGTCCGATGCGGCAGATAACATCACCGGCGCTGTGTTGGCGAGCGACGGCGGCTTCTCGCTCTAACCCGGCAGCCCGCCAAAGTCCGTCAGCGCCGCATCGCGCAGGCCGCGCCAGACGTTGCGCGCCTGCACGGTTTCGAACACATCATGCACGCGCAGCAGGTGGTAGCCTGCATCCATGCCCTTCATCGCCAGCGCCAGTGATCCGCCCAGGCGCTGGTGGGCGGCAACCTCGTTCGACAAGGCCCCGATCATTCGCTTGCGGCTTGCACCCAGCAGCAGCGGCTGGCCCAGCGCATGGAACAGCGGCAGCGCGTTCAGCAGGTTGAGGTTATCAGCCACGGTCTTGCCGAAACCGATACCCGGATCGAGCACGATCATCTCGCGCGCAACACCCGCGTTGATGGCAGCATCGCGGCGTTCCTTGAGCCAGTCGAACACGTCAAACACAACCGAGGCATAGTTCGCATCGTCATGCAGCTTTTCCGCCGCATCGGAGCTCGGCCCCGGCGCGTGCATCAGGATCACCGGCTTGCCCGATGATGCTGCATAGCCAAGGCTGGCGGGATCGTGGCGCAAGGCGGACACGTCATTGATGATATGCGCGCCAGCTTCGACCGCAGCCTGCATCACCGGCGGGCGACGGGTATCGACGCTGACAGCGGCGCCCATGCGAGTGCAATATTCGATTGCAGGGACGACGCGCTTAATCTCGTCCCCTTCCCAAACGGCGGCTGCGCCCGGGCGGGTGCTTTCGCCGCCGATGTCAATGATCGCAGCGCCGCCCTCGTGCATCTTCGCCGCCTGCTCCTTCATGGCGCCTTCGTCGTCCATGAACTTGCCGCCGTCGGAAAAGCTGTCCGGCGTGACGTTGAGGATCCCCATCACCTGCGGTTGGTCGAGGCGAATGGTGCGGTCTCCGCACTGCATAGGCGCGTGGACCTTTTGCAGGTTTGCCCATTGTGCCGCGCCTTCGTCCACCAGCTCATGCGGCAAGTCCGACAGGGCACCGTTCATCTCCACGGCACTCGCCCTTTCGCGGCTGACGACCCTGCCGCCGTCGCAGATCACCAGCGCGAAGAGATTGGCATAGACCATCGACCCGCCAAGACTGATGGCGTCGGCCTCCACAGCTTGAGGGCCGGTGACGGTGAAAAGCGGCTGGATATAGAGTGAAAGGGTCATGCCCTGCCCTTAGACCAAGTGATCGTCAGTCTTCCACCGCCAAAAGGTAAAGCTGGCGTGCGGCATCCACGGGCTTCATCTCGCCATCGGCTTCATAATGCCAGAAGGTCCAGCCGTTGCAGCTGGGTGCATCCTGCAACGTCTTGCCGACATGGTGGATCGAGCCGATTTCCTTGCCGCTCTCGATAGAGCCATCAGCCCTTACAACCGCCTTCCAGCGGCGCTTCTTGTCAAACAGCTCAGTACCTGGCTTGAGCAGGCCCGCTTCCACCACCGCGCCAAAGGCAACGCGGGGCTGGCTCTTGCGGCTTTGCATGGTCTTCAATGCGCTTTCGTCGAGCGGCAGTTCCTTCTCGATGCGCTTGATGGCGACTTCGCGATAGGAACTCTCACGCTCGCAGCCGATCCATACGCGGCCCAGGCGCTTGGCAACCGCGCCCGTGGTGCCGGTGCCGAAGAACGGATCGAGCACCACATCGCCCGCCTCGGTGGTGGCGAGCAGCACGCGGTAAAGCAGGCTTTCGGGCTTCTGCGTGGGATGCGCCTTGTGGCCGGCGTCATCCTTCAGCCGCTCGCCCCCTGAACAGATCGGAAGCACCCAGTCACTGCGCATCTGCAGCTCGTCATTCAATGTCTTCATCGCGGTGTAGTTGAAATGGTAGCGCGCCTTTTCACCCTGCGAACACCACAGCAGTGTTTCGTGGGCGTTGGTAAAGCGCGTGCCGCGGAAATTGGGCATGGGATTGGTCTTGCGCCAGACGATGTCGTTGAGGATCCAGAAGCCCAGATCCTGCAGGATCGCGCCAACGCGGTAGATGTTGTGATAGCTGCCGATCACCCACAGCGCGCCGTCGGGCTTAAGGACCCGGCGCGCCTCGATCAGCCAGTCACGCGTGAACTGGTCATAAAGGGCGAAGCTGTCGAACTGGTCCCAATGGTCCGTCACGGCATCGACATGGCTGCCGTCCGGGCGATTGAGGTCCCCGCCAAGCTGGAGGTTGTAGGGCGGATCAGCGAAGACGAGGTCCACACTGGCATCGGGCAGCTTGCGCATGGCGTCCACGCAGTCGCCCGGAATAATCTGCCCCAGCGGCAGGGCTTCCTTGCGCACAACCGGCTTTGCGGCGCGCTTTACCTTTACGGCAGGCGCCGCTCGAACCTTCGTCAATTCACCCATGAACCAATAACCCCCTGAAGTTATCCACAGGGTGAATCCTGCGGAGTCCGAGGTCAAGCACGAATTCTTCCGGGCTCCGGTCATGGCGGGTCATAGTTAATGCAGAACGAAAAGAGTCCGGCACAAAATATTGAGTCAGCTAACCGAATGAGGACTCGAGATGATGGGGTGTGGCCGCAAGGACTCGATTGTAAAATGATTGCCCTTTCAGGCACAGCTTTGCGGCCCCGCCCTGTCCGGACCAGCCTTTACACGCCCTTCCCGCGCATTAACGCCCGCGTTGAGCTGGGCGCGGCGAAGGGCAGACAAGTTCGCCCGCGAACGGAAAGTGAGCGCGTGCAGCAGCTAGGTGACGGCAAGCCCCGGATCAACACCGGTTAGTTCGACCGACACATCCCACAAGCGCTGCGCCACGCCCTCGTCGCGCGCGCGGTTTGCTATCCGGCCCGGCACGCTGTCGCCGCGTGTCTCCATCAGATATTGCGGCCCGAAATAGCCGCCGTCTTGCGCCCCAGGGTCTGTCGCCGCCTGCAATATCGGCAATGCACCGCGCGCGGCAAAGTTGAATATCCAGTTGCCCGCAGGCCCGATCAGCGCGTCGATCTTGCCGTGCCTGCCCAGCCCGGTTCCGGCAATGCCGGGATGGCAGCCGACTGAGCGCACGGGCGATCCACTTGCTTGCAACCGGCGGTCCAATTCCTGCGTGAACATCAGGTTCGCCAGCTTGCTTTGGGTGTAGAAGGTCGTGCGTTGGTA
>CAZYAL010000025.1:5063-26923 GCA_964645635.1 uncultured Sphingomonadaceae bacterium
GCGTGAACATCAGGTTCGCCAGCTTGCTTTGGGTGTAGAAGGTCGTGCGTTGGTATCCGGCCTTACCGTCCAGGTTGGCAAAGTCGATCCGTCCGCAGCGGTGGGCGATGCTGGAGACGGTGACAACGCGCGGGTCCGGCCCACCAAACTTGTCCAGCAGCAAGCCCGTCAGCGCGAAATGACCGAGGTGGTTGATCCCGAATTGCAGCTCGAACCGGTCTTTCGTGTGGCCCAGCGGCGGGCGCATGATCCCGGCATTGTTGATAAGAACATCGAGCTTGCGCACACCGCTGGCAGCATCACGCACGCTGGCAAGGTCTGACAAGTCAAGCGGCAACCATTCCACCTTGGCCTGCGGGCAAGCGTGCTCAATCCGCTTGGTCGCCCAGCGCCCGCGCACCTCGTCCTGGCAGCCGAGCAGAACCCGCGCACCCCTTTCTGCCAGCGCCTTGGACGCTTCGAAACCGATGCCGCTATTAGCACCGGTTATCAGGACCACCCGGCCTGACTGGTCAGGCACGTCGCTCGCCGTAAACCCGCTCACATCTGAAACTCCAGCTGCGCGACAGGAGCAAAGCTGCGGCGGTGCAGAGGCGTAGGCCCGTGTTCTCTCAGCGCGTCCATATGCTGTTTCGAGCCATAGCCCTTGTTCCTTTCCCAGCCGTATTGCGGATAGCGCTGCGCCGATTCCACCATCAGCCGGTCACGATATTCCTTGGCGAGGATCGAGGCAGCACCGATAGCCGCTTCCTTGCCATCCCCGCCGACGATGGCACGCGCGGGCCAGCGCCATTCGGGCAAGCGACCTTGCGGAGTGAGGTTTCCGTCGATTAGTGCCTCGTCCGCTTCGGCCTGCACCGCCGCGCACAGCTGCTCCATCGCCATGGTCATCGCCTTCATCGTGGCGGCAAAGATATTGATCCGGTCGATCTCTTCCACGTCGACTACGCCGATCCCGAAGGCGCAGCTGGCGCGGATTTCGCCTTCAAGCCGCTCACGCGCTCTTGCCGTCAGCTTCTTGGAATCGCCTATGCCCTTTGGTCCCGGCTTGCACAGGATCACCGCAGCGGCCACTACTGGCCCCGCCAATGGCCCGCGACCAGCCTCGTCCACCCCTGCGACAAGCGGCCCCGCGCCGAGCCCGGCACGAAATTGAGGATTGGGAGTACCTGACAGCATGAAACGCAAAATCCTGACTTCGGCACTATTCCCTGCCGCCATGCTCGCCGCAAGCTGCGGCGCCTCCGCCAGTGTGGAAACCAGCGCGATTACCACTGGCGAGCCGGTAGCACTTGAAGATGGCAGCCCCTTTGCTGCCGAGGCGCTGCTTGAGCTTGACGAAGGTTGGGCCGTGGCGGTGGAACCGGGCAGCGGAAACCTGCTGATCACCGAAAAAGGCGGCACTGCCAAGTATTTTGATCCGCATTCAGGCGTGGTGAAGAACGTAACCGGCTTGCCCGAAATCGCCTATGGCGGACAAGGCGGACTTGGCGATGTGGAGTTTGCCCCCGATTATGAAACCAGCGGCACGGTCTACCTCAGCTGGGCCAAGGCTGACGAGGGCGATGCGCGCCGCGCCGCAGCCGGCATGGGCACCTTCTCCTGCAGTGAAGAAGCTTGTGCGATCAGCGATTTCCGCCAGATCTGGCAGCAGGAACCGGCAATCACCAGCTTCGGCCATTTCAGTCACCGGATCGCCTTTTCGCCTGACGGTACCCAGCTGTTCATCTCAAGCGGTGACCGGATGCAGCAGACGCCCGCTCAGGACCTCACCAACAACCTTGGCACAGTGGTCCGCCTCAACCTCGACGGCACTCCTGCTGACGGCAATCCCTTCGCCGAAATGGGCAGCCCGTCTGACCAGATCTGGTCTTACGGACAGCGCAACATGCTGGGCCTTGATTTCGATGCCGGCGGGCAGCTGTGGGCACTGGAGCACGGGCCCCGCGGCGGGGACGAGCTCAACATGGTCGACCCGGGCAACAATTACGGCTGGCCAACCCGCTCCTATGGCGAGAACTACAATGGCGATCCGATCGAGGATCACAGCGAGGACGATGGCTTTGTGAAGCCTGCGATCTACTGGAACCCGGTGATCGCGCCCGGCGGCATGACGTTCTATTCAGGCAGGATATTCGCTGACTGGGATGGCCAGTTGCTCGTCGCCAACCTTGGCACGCAAAGCATCGTTCGCATTGCTACCGATGCCAGTACGGGCACTGCAACCGAAGAAGCCCGCTATCCCTTCCCCCGCCGCCTACGCGATATCTCCGTGGCTGATGACGGCGCGCTGTGGGCGCTGGAAGATGGCGGCGAAGGGCGCTTGCTGCGCCTTATTCCTGCTGGCGAATAAGCGCATAGTCCCACGCGCCCGGTAACACGTAAAACAATTGCATGGTGGCGCGCCGGTCCCTATCGGCGCGCCAACCATGCCAGCGCCCGCCGCCACCCTGATTCCCCTCGACGGGATTGACCCTGAACTGGTCGAGCAATTGCTCGACCGGGCCTTCGGTCCCGGACGGTATACCCGCACGGCCTACAAGGTGCGCGAAGGCACCGAATACCTGCCAGCCCTCAGCTTCGCCGCGCTGGACGAGGACGACATGCTGGTCGGCACGATCCAGGCATGGCCGGTCGCGTTGAAGGACACGCAGGGCCGCCCGCATCCGATGATCATGGTTGGCCCCGTCGCCGTGGTTCCCGAACGCCAGAGCCAAGGCTTCGGCCATTCGCTGATGCTGGCGCTGCTGGGCGCGCTCGATGCCAGCGCCCCGCTTCCGCAAATGCTGATCGGCGACGCGCCCTATTACGGTCGCTTCGGCTTTTCGGCAGACTACACCGGCGGATGGCAACTGCCCGGCCCCTTTGAACGGGATCGCCTGCTCGTGCGGACTGCCAATCCGGCGATTTTGCCCCACGAAGGCACGCTGGGGCCTTGGACTTCCTGAGCTGAAGTGCCATCTGGAGCGGTATGCCTTACGAAGCGCCGCCCCAGCTTGCCGAGATGTCGCTGTTCGACATCGCCAAGGCGTTGGAAGAGCGTCGACTGCCGCCAATCGAAAAGTGGAACCCCGAACAGGAAATCGACAGCCGCATGCACATCGCTGCGGACGGCACCTGGTTTCACGATGGCACACCGATCAATCGCCGCGCAATGGTGCGCGCCTTTTCATCGCTGCTGCTGCGCGAGGAAAGCGGCCGTCATGTGCTGCTGACCCCGCAATGCCGCCAGCCGATCACGGTAGAGGATGCCGCCTTCGTGGCTGTCGACATGCAGGAGAAGGACGGGACGCTTGTCTTCCGCCTCAACACAGATGAACTTGTGGTGGCAGGCCCTGACAATCCCTTGCGCGCGGAAGGCGACGCGGAAACGCCCGCCATCTACCTTGCCGTGCGGCATGGCTGCAAGGCGCGGATCAATCGTTCGACATGGCTGCAGCTTGTGGAAGCAGCTGACTTTTCAGGCGAAGTGCCGTCCGCCACCAGCTTGGGCGCAACCTTCGCGCTGGTCCCGCAATGAGTGCCCCCCAATGAGCGCATTGTTCGACCGGGTGAGCGACCTGTTCACCCGCACCCAGCATCTTGGCACCAAGGGCCTGCATGACGATTCCAGGTTCATCCCGCCCGAACGGCGCGCGGCAGCCGTGCTTATTGCCGTGACCGAACGCGAGGAGCCCGGTGTCATCCTTACTCAGCGCCCCATGACCATGGCCAGCCACCCCGGCCAGGTCGCTTTTCCGGGCGGCAAGCTGGAACCGGGCGAAACAGCCATCGAGGCTGCGCTGCGCGAGGCGGAGGAGGAACTGGCCATCACCCCTGCAGATGTGCGCGTGGTGGGCGAAGCAGCACAATTTCCCACCGGCTCCGGCTTTGACATCACACCAGTCCTCGGCGTGATCCCGCCGGACCTGCCCATCCGGCCCGACCCGCACGAGGTGGATGACTGGTTCGAGGCCCCCTTACGCTTCGTGCTTGACCCGGCGAACCACGAGCAGAAAATCGGCTATCTCGGCGGTATGGAACGCCCCTATGTCGAGATCAACTGGCAAGGTTACCGCATCTGGGGCATTACCGGCGGCATCCTCAGCAACCTCTCTCACCGCCTTGCATGGCAGGAACTCCTCTAATGCCCACTACCCTTCCCAAGGCTGACTGGACGCAGCGCAAAGACCTTGCCGAAATGGTCGAGGCGCTTGGCGCAGAGAACATCCGCTGGGTTGGCGGCGCGGTGCGGGACACGATGATGGGCAATGACGTGGCAGACGTTGATGCTGCCACCACCCACCGACCGGAAAAAGTGGTCGAACTGTGCGATGCTGCGGGTATTCGCACCGTGCCCACCGGTATCGACCACGGCACCGTCACCGCTATCCGCCCGGGCGGCAACGTCGAGATCACTACCCTCAGGCACGATGTTTCCACCGACGGTCGACGGGCCACCGTGTCCTATGCCGAAGACTGGAAGGACGATGCCGCAAGGCGCGATTTCACTATCAACGCGCTCTATGCCGATCCGGTGACACTGGAGGTGTTCGATTACTTCGGCGGACTGGTCCACATGCAGGAACGACGGGTGAAGTTCATCGGCGATGCGCGTGAACGAATCCGCGAAGACCACCTGCGCATCCTCAGGTATTTCCGCTTTCAGGCACGCTTCGGCTGCAAGGTCGATCGCGAGGCGGAAGAAGCCTGCGAGGAACTGGCGAGCACGCTGAAGGGCCTTAGCCGCGAGCGCGTGGCGATGGAACTGCTCAACTTGCTCGGCCTGCCCGATCCGATGCACGCGATCACCCGCATGAGCTGTCTCGGCGTGCTTCAGGTGGTGCTGCCCGAAGCTGGCGATAACGAGGTTATGGCGCTGGAAAACCTGCTTGAACACGAACACCATCTGGGGAGCGAAGCATACGCGCTGCGCCGCATGGCAGCGCTGCTGCCCGCGAACCGCGAAGTCGCGGAGAAATTCGCCGCACGGCTCAAGCTGTCGAAAGCACAGCGCAAATATCTCGGCATCGTGGCTGACCGCAACAGCGAGGATGCCGCAAACCCGCGCGCACTTGCTTACCGCCAGGGACTTACTATCGCGCGAGACCGCTTACTGCTGGCCGGGGAAGACCCCGCCTCGGTGACCAGCTGGCAAATCCCAGAACTGCCATTGAAAGGCGGAGAGATCGTCCAGCGCGGCGTGGGCGCAGGCCCAGAAGTTGCCCGTGTGCTGCGAGCCGTTGAGCGCCAGTGGGTCGCAGAAGGCTTTCCGGACAGGGCGCGGGTCGAGCAACTGCTTGAGGCAGAGCTGGCAGTTTAAGGTTAGGCCGCGCCATTTTGCTTGCTTTCTAGCGAAACCAGACTAGATGCCGCCGTGACTGGCGCGAATTCGTCGCGTTACCGGTAGCGAGCGTGAGCCTGCCCAATTCCAACAGGGCAAGGACCGGCACCGGCTCACAGTCCCCCTGCAAAAGCTTCCCTTGTCACGCTTGGGTCGCCGAAAAGGCCCCAACTTCGCGTCCGGAATCCGTCCGGTATGCGCCCGTGACTAATGAGCGAATTTCATGTCCTATTTTTCCGATCTCGGCTTGGCCGAGCCTATCCTGCGTGCTCTTGATGCCAAGGGCTATGCAGATCCTACCCCCATTCAGCGCCAGGCGATTCCGGCCCTCCTCGAAGGGCGCGATCTGCTAGGCATCGCGCAGACCGGCACCGGCAAGACAGCTGCCTTCTCGCTGCCCTCGCTCCACCGTCTTGCCCAGAACCGGGTCGAGTCCCCCAAGCGTTCTTGTCGCATGCTGGTGCTTTCGCCTACGCGCGAACTGGCGGCACAGATTGCTGACAATATGCGTGGCTATGCACGCTTCCTTGACCTGTCGGTACAGTGTGTATTCGGCGGGGTTCCGATCCCCAAGCAGATCAAGGCCCTCGTCCATGGCTGCGATGTCATGGTCGCCACTCCTGGCCGGTTGATCGACCTGGTTGAACAGAAGGCGCTGAAGCTCGACCATGTCGAAATCTTCGTCCTCGACGAGGCAGATCAGATGATGGACCTCGGCTTCATCAAGCCGCTGACCCGCATCGCCAACATGCTACCCAGGCAGCGCCAGAGCCTGTTTTTCTCCGCCACCATGCCCAATGAAATCGCACGACTGGGCGAAAAATTCATCACCAACCCGGTGAAGGTAGAAGTGGCCCCGCAGTCGACCACGGCTGAACGCGTTGACCAGTTCGTTACCCATATCGAACAGAAGGAAAAGCAGGCGCTGCTGACGCTGACACTGCAGAAGGGCCTGTCCTCCGGCGAGATCGAGAGCTGCCTCGTCTTCACCCGCACCAAACACGGGGCGGACAAGGTTGTACGCCACCTCGTTGCCGCCGGTATCGAGGCCGCCGCAATCCACGGCAACAAGTCGCAAGCTCAGCGCACTCGCGCCCTGGACGGCTTCCGCGCTGGCCGCATCCCGGTGCTGGTGGCAACTGACATCGCTGCGCGCGGTATTGACGTGCCTGGCGTATCCGCCGTGTTCAATTTCGAGCTGCCCAATGTGCCTGAGCAATATGTCCACCGCATCGGCCGGACCGCGCGTGCCGGTCGTTCGGGCCTGGCCATCAGCTTCTGCGCGCCAGACGAGAAGGCATATCTGCGCGACATTCGCCGCCTTACCGGTGTCGATCCCGCCCCCTTCCCGCTGCCGCGTGACTTCGTGGCTCAGGCCGCGCGCTTGCCCAAGCCCGCCCGCAAGGGCGCGGGTGCGGAATATTCCGACGACCGGGACGAAAGCGAAGGCAGCAGTCGCAACCGCCGCCAGCGTGGCCGCAATCCCAAGCCGCGCCGCAACCCTGATGTGACTGTTGCACCGGCAGGAAAGGGCCGCGGCGATAGCCAGCGCAGGGGTGGCAGGCCGGGCGCAAGGCGCGGTGGGCGCCCACAGCGCCGAAACACGGAAAATGGCTGAATTCCGTAACTCTTGATACCATAATGAACCACTTGACCTCGGTTCATGGAAACTGATGCACGGTTCGTCTGCAAAGCAGTTGAGTCCCAGCTCAAGGCTGGGAACTCGGTTCCTGAGACATTTTTGGTTTCACAAAATCCAACTTGGTCGATTGGCTGACCTGCATTTCGCGGGACGGGGATCGACAACCGCAGACGAATACAATTGAGAGGTTATTTTATGAAGTTTGGCACCTATCTCGCGGCCGCAGCCGCACTGGCACTGGCCCCCATGGCTGCACAGGCACAGGACGTTGGCGCCACCGTGTTGGGCAATGACGGCAACCCGATCGGTGATGTAACCTCCAATGACGGGACCACGGTGGTCATCAACACCGGCACCTATGAAGTGCCGTTGCCGGTGGGTTCATTCGGCACCAGCGAAGCTGGCCCGACGCTCAACATCACCAAGCCGCAGCTCGAAGAGATGATGGCCGCTCAGGTTGCTGCACAGGAAGCTGCCGCTGCTGAAGCCGCCGCCGCACAGGCTGCTGCCGAAGCCGAGATGGCTGCGGCTGTCGAAGCTGCCCTCGTCCCGGGCGCTGCCGTGATCACTGCCGATGCGCAGGAACTGGGCACTGTTGATGAACTGCTCGATGGCAACGTCGTGGTTTCGGTGAACGGTGACCTCGTCACCCTGCCGTACAACCTGTTCGCCGTGGATGCGGAAGGACGCCTCATGGCTCTTGCCAACCTTGCAGATATCCAGGCTGCAATGGGCGGCTGATCGCTTCCGGCGACACGCAATTACACAAAGGGCCGGTGGAGCGATCCACCGGCCCTTTCCATTTGGCCTAAAACTTGTTGTCCTTGGGAAAGCCCGTTGGCGGCATGCGGCCAGCAGCCCCGCGCGCCACCTTCCACATTCCAATCTCGCTTTCGGTACGGGTGCGGTCCCCCTTGCCACCCATGGTCCAGCTGAGGCCGTCTGCCAGCTTCAGCGTGGTCGCATCGGACAATCCCCCATCGCGATAGCGCTGCAGCGTCACACCCTGCCCGCGTGCCATAACCGGCATCTCGTCGAGTGCAAAAATCACGAGCTTCCGGTTCTGCCCCACAACGGCGACATGGTCATGCTCGGGTGCGATCGCACGAACCACGGAGAGCTGCACCCCGTCTTTGAGGTTCACCACCTGCCGCCCCTTACGGGTTTCGGCGAGCAGCTCGTCGGTCACTGCGACAAAACCCTTGCCGATGGTGCTAGCGAGCAGCAGCTGCTTGTCCTTTTCATGCACCACCATCGCCACGATATGCGCGGAGGCTTCGATATCGAGCGTATTGCGCACCGGCTCGCCAAAGCCGCGCGCCGAGGGCAGCTTGTCTGCGCCCAGCGTGAAGAAGCGGCCATCGTCACCGCCAAGCAGGATCTTGTCGGTCGTCTGGCAATGGACAGCAAACGCCGCCTCGTCGCCTTCCTTGTACTTAAAATCACCGCAGCCATCCTCGCCCAGATCGACATGGCCCTTGGCCGCGCGTACCCAGCCCTTCTTCGAAAGGATCACCGTCACCGGCTCCTTCTCAATCATGGCATCCATGGAAAATTCCACGGTGGGCACTGCTTCCTCGATCGCCGTGCGGCGGGCACCCAGCGCGGTATCCTCAGCATATTCCTTGCGCAGGGCAGCAAGATCTCGCTTCAGGCGGGTGCGCTGGCGGGCCGGGCTTTCGAGCAGCTTGTTAAGCTCGTCCTGCTCCTTCAGCAGGTCATCCTTCTCCTGCCGCAACTGCATCTCTTCCAGCTTGCGCAAGCTGCGCAGGCGCATGTTGAGAATGGCTTCGGCTTGCCGGTCTGTCAGGCCGAATTCAGCCATCATCACGGCCTTGGGGTCATCCTCGTAACGGATGATCTCGATCACCCGGTCAAGGTTAAGGAAGGCAATGATATAGCCTTCGACCAGTTCCAGCCGCGCGGCAATCTTGTCCAGACGGTGCTGTGTGCGGCGCTGGAGGATGTCAATCTGGGCGACGATCCAGTTGGTCAGCAGCTCCTTCAGACCCATCACCATCGGCGTGCGAGTGGCATCGAGCACGTTCAAATTGAGGCTGAAGCGCGTCTCAAGGTCAGTCAGCTTGTAGAGCGATTCTTTCAGCAGCTCCGGATCAACATTGCGGCTGCGCGGAATGAGGACGATGCGGATATTCTCGTCGCTCTCGTCACGCACATCCTCAAGGATCGGCAGCTTCTTGTCGCTAATCGCCTGAGCAATCTGTTCGATCAGCTTGCCCTTGGGCACCTGATAGGGGATTTCGGAGATGACCAGCTGCCAACCGCCGCCCTTCTGGCGCTCAATACCGGCATCGCGGTCCTCTGGCTTTTCGGCCTCTTCGGCAAAAAACCGTCCGCGCACGCGGAAGCTGCCGCGGCCCGTAGCATAGGCGTGAGAGATCGCCTCCGGGCTATCTACAATCAGGCCGCCGGTGGCAAAGTCCGGCCCCTTGAACACGCCCATCAGCTCAGCATGAGACACGTCTTTGTTGAACAGCACCAGCTCGGCCGCATCGACGACCTCGGCGACGTTGTGGCTGGGAATGCTCGTGGCCATGCCCACCGCAATGCCGCTGGCACCATTAGCCAGCAGGTTGGGGAAGATGCCGGGGAATATCTCCGGCTCCTGCTCCTCGCCATTGTAGGTGGGGATGAAGTCGACCGTGCCTTCGTCCAG
This sequence comes from uncultured Sphingomonadaceae bacterium, assembly GCA_964645635.1. Lineage (GTDB taxonomy): Bacteria > Pseudomonadota > Alphaproteobacteria > Sphingomonadales > Sphingomonadaceae > Alteraurantiacibacter. The sequence continues at coordinate 14,706 of CAZYAL010000025.1, forward strand.
ACCCTCCATCAGGGTCATGGCGGTGCGCGTCAGACGGCATTCGGTGTAGCGGTATGCAGCCGCGTTATCACCGTCGATATTGCCAAAGTTGCCCTGCCCTTCGACCAAGGGGTAACGCAGCGTGAACGGCTGGGCGAGGCGCACCATCGCATCATAGACCGCCACGTCGCCATGTGGGTGATACTTGCCGATCACGTCACCAACGACGCGGGCGGACTTCTTGAAAGCGCTGTCCGGCGAAAGCTTCATGCTCCGCATCGCCCAGAGCAGACGTCGGTGGACCGGCTTCAGGCCATCGCGCAGGTCCGGCAGCGAACGCGCCGTGATCGTGGACAACGCATAGACTAGATAACGTTCCGACAAAGCGCTGTCGAAAGGCGCATCCGTAATCCCGTCCAGCGGTGCATCGAAAGGATCCCCATTGCCCGCGTCTGGGTGTTCTTCATTTGTCGACATGCATCCGCTCTAACACCGGCGCGCCTCGCGGGACAGTTCGGAACGACCAACTTTCCCCAAGCGTTGATGGATCAAAGGCACAATTTTCCAAAGAGAAACAGCATGCCCAGCAGCAGGCAAGGCGGATGAGGAAGGGGCGTCTCAGCAACCCTGCATATCATGGGCTTCGCGCGGGATGGTAACTTCCATCCCATCGAGGCCATCTGTCAGCAGGATTTGGCACGAAAGGCGGCTTGTGGCGTGGATGTCTGCGGCAAGATCGAGCATGTCCTCCTCGTCCTCGCTCGCGGCAGGCAGCTTGGCGAACCACTCTTTCGCCACGATCACGTGGCAGGTTGAACACGCCATCTGGCCTTCGCAGGTGCCTTCCAGCGGCATACCGGCATTCTGCGCCACTTCCAGCAGACGGTCGCCCGCCTTGGCTTCGGCTTCCACCCTGTCACCGGTGCGCGTGATGAATGTGACTTTGATTGGTCTTACCCTTGGCTGTCTGCGCCTGAGATAATCTTGCCTGCAGCCTCTTCAAGATCATCCATCGTCGTGTAGCGGCCAAAACCGATGCGGATCGAATTTTTTGCCTCGGTATCGCTGAGGCCGATCGCACGTAGCACATGGCTCGGCCGCCCGGAACCGCTTGCGCAAGCCGAGCCTGCAGAGAACATCACGTTACGACAGTCGCTCATCAGCCGCGCAACATCAAGGCCATCGCGCCGGATATTGAGGTTACCATACCAGCGCTCGGAGGTACTGCCATTGACCGTCCAGCCATCGAACAGTTCGATAGCCCGGTTCCACAAGGCTTCGACATGTGCGGCATCGTCATCCATCCGCTCAGCCGCCAGCTTTGCCGCCGCACCGAACCCGGCAATAAGCGCAGGTGATAACGTGCCGGAACGCAGGCCTTGTTCTTGCCCGCCCCCGGTGATGATCGGGGCAAGTTCAACCCCATCGCGAACCCACAGCGCCCCAACGCCCTTGGGGCCATGTAGCTTGTGCGCAGAGATTGCGATCATGTCCGCTGCGGACACAGGCTGCTTGCCGAAAGCTTGCACCGCGTCGCACAGATAAAGCGCATTGGCTGCTCTGGCCTTGCGGTGCCAGTCAAATGTCGGCTGCAACGTGCCAATCTCGTTATTCACCTGCATCACGCAGACCAGTTTCACGTCATCGGGCAAGTGCTGCTGCGGGCCACAGAGGCCTTCTGGAGTGACCCCCAGAACATGTGCGCCACCCAGTGCTTCTGCCGTATCGAGCACGGCAGCGTGTTCGATGGCGGAAACTGCAATCCGCCCCTCGCCCGTCAGCCCACGCATCGCGAGGTTGATCGCCTCTGTAGCACTGCCGGTGAAAATCACCTTGCCACCCGGCGGGCACAGGTTCGCAACATACTCCCGCGCCGCTTCGATCGCCGCGGCGGACTGCCTGCCCATGCGGTGCGGCGAATGCGGATTGCCGAAGCCGGTCCCTTCCGGCCCATCCAGCCAGCGCAGCATCGCCTCGCGCGCTTCGGGCGCGAGCGGGGTGGTGGCCTGGTAATCGAGATAGGTCACAGAAGTGACCTCCACGCCGCAACAAAGGCATCGAGCTCCGCCTTCGTGGTATTCCACCCCAGCGATACGCGGATCGTGCGCGCGGCGACCTCATCTACCACGCCGAAGGCTTCAAGGACGTGGCTTTTCTTGATTGTACCTGACGAGCAAGCACTGCCCGCAGACACCGCAAAGCCCTTTGAATCGAGCATGATCAGCAAGGCCTGCGCGCTGATCGACGGGTGCGCCAGCGGCAGGATATAATCGACCTGTTCCGGCCCCAGCTTCAGGCGATGCTCGCCGAATTGCTCAGCGAATGCGCGGCGCTCTTTCGGCGTGGTTACCCAGTCGCGCGCTTGCAGCGCAGCGGCCATGCCCATGATCGCGGGCAGGTTCTCCGTACCCCGGCGATAGCCGCGCTCGTGCCCGCCGGTGGGCTTGAGCAACGCATAGTCCCGCACGAGCAGCGCCCCCACGCCGATGGGCCCGCCAAACTTGTGGGCGGAGATGATCACCATGTCCGAACCTGTCGGGATCTTTATCTTGCCTGCGCTTTGGGAGCAGTCAGACAGCATCAGGCAGCCGATGCTGTGCAGCGCCTCGGCTTGATTATCGACGGCGAAAAGCGTCCCCGTTTCAGAGTTCACCTGCTGCATCGCTAGCAGAGCCTGATTGCGACTTTCGGGCGGGATGGCCCCAGCAGCCACGTCCAGCGCATGATAGAGCGAAGAGCGCTGGACGCCCCCGTCAGGCGACATCGGCACCACGCCATCATGCGCACCCTGCCCCGGCAGCAGCACCGCGTCATGCTCCACCGGCATCACCAGCTTGCACGGGGCAACGCATTGTTCCAGCGCCAGCCGGGCCGCCTCGCTTGCGCCAGAGGTGAATATCACCTCGCCTTCCCAGCCGAGAGCATCCTTAACACGGGCACGCGCATCCTCCAGCGCCGCTTTGGCCTTGCGCCCTTCGGCATGGGGGGAGGACGGGTTGGCCCAGATCGCAAAGCCATCATCCATTGCTGCCTTCGCCTCTGGCCGCAGCGGTGTGGTGGCTGCGTGATCGAGATAGATTCGCTGCTGAATGGGACGGCTCATCGAATAATTGCGAAATGGAACTTTTCTCCTATATAGGCCACACTTCAGGCGCGCCACCCGCGCGATCCACCTTCAAACAAAGAACAGAGCTCAAACGCCCATGCCTCACGTGATTTTCCCCGGCCCCGAAGGACGACTGGAAGGCCGCTTTTCTCCCGGACCGCGCCCGCGTGCGCCCGTGGCCATGATCCTTCACCCGCATTCGCAGGGTGGCGGCACGATGAATGACCGGATCGTGCAGATGCTCTACAAGAACTTCGTGGATCGCGGCTTTGCCACGCTGCGCTTCAATTTCCGCGGCGTGGGCAAGAGCCAGGGCAGCTTCGACAATGGCATTGGCGAATTGTCCGATGCAGCAGCCGCGCTCGACTGGGTGCAATCGATCCACCAGGAAGCACAGACCACCTGGGTAGCTGGCGTTTCCTTCGGCGCGCTCATCGGCATGCAGCTGCTGATGCGCCGTCCGGAAGTCCGCGGCTTCATCTCCATCGCTCCGCCTGCGAACCTCTATGACTTCAGCTTCCTGGCACCATGCCCCGCTTCGGGCATCTTCGTGCAAGGGACAGCGGATACGGTGGTGCAACCGAACAGCGTGCAGAAGCTGGTGGACAAGCTGCGCACGCAGAAGCACATCACCATCCACCATGACGAGATTCCGCGCGCCAACCACTTCTTCGAGAACGAAATGGTGGAGCTGAAGACTTCGGTGGACAATTACCTGGACTTCCGCCTGGATCCGTCCTGCCCGATCACCTGATCACTCTATAACCTGCTTATCTGGCGCACCGTCGAGCGATTTCGCGCTCAAGACAGCGCCACAAAGCTGGTTAAGCAACAATGCCTTTCCACGCCGCGCGCTGACATGCGGCTGGAAAGGGGTACTCAGTCCGATGGGGCGATCCTATCGGGCGGTGTCCGATGCAGCGTCGGCATTACCTTGTCCGCCGATATCCGGCGCGGGTGCCACCCATATCAGCACATTGGCGAGCATCACGAAGGACAGCACCGCCATCAGCAAGGCCTGCCGGCTAGCGCCCTGTTTGCGCCACAGATAAAAAGATCCGCCGAGCAATGCAAAAGCCGCCAGGACGATAATGGAGAGAACGAGATCATTCATGATCCGTTGCTTTTAGCTGCAGTTTACGCAGCTTGCGAGCACGGGAGAATATCCGGCGGCGAACCCGGACCATCGCGCCTTGGAAGTTCCGACCAGATCGCGCGACCGGCGCGGCACCGGGATGGTGCGCGGGCGGATGTACGGGGGCATTGCCTGCATTGCGAAGGCGGGGATGGCGCGCATGCCACGGCGCTGGAATATGTCCCGCCGAACCTATTTGATCGGCACGGGGCCAAGGCTGCCAGGGCCGGCTCGCAAGGCCCTGCGCAGCTTTTCGCGACTGCACACGTCGGGCCAACGGCCGCCCGGTCAACCGCCTAAGAGCCTGCCTGCTATCGGGCAGGTTGAGGCAGCAGTAGCGGGCAAAACACATCCCCGTGCCGCTTCCAGTGTGCAGCGTGCTGGCTTTGGGAGACTGACGCCCCCGCCCTGGCACACCGCACCGGTCGCGATGGGCAGGCTGCCCCGATGGAACCACCCGCCGCATGGAAGAGGAACAAGCCGGCCTTGCCCGCTCCCGATCCGGTGGTGGCACATTTAACTGTTTTGGTGATTTTTGTCACGTTAGTTTACCAGAACCACATTGCGGATGACACTTACTTCTTGCCGAACAAACCCTTCGCCATGCCCGCAATATCATCCAGCGGATTGCCGTCCCCATCGCGGCCAAGCATGTCGAGCAAGCCCTTCACCCGCGGATGGTTGTCCAGCATGGATGCGAAATGCGTCAGCGAACCCTCGCCGCCGATCTGTTCAACGATTCTGGAAAGCACGCTGCTGTCGAGCCCGGTCTTGGCAGATGCCAGTTCAACCGTATCGCCCTGCATCTGGTGCGACTGACCAAGCGCGGCGATCGCTTTTTCCGCCATGTTCGACGAAATGCCGACCTTTTCCGCCAGATTCACCACATCATCGGGGGCGCCACCAATGCCTTTGAGGGCTTCATCAAGAATACTCATCTTCGGTCTCCCAATAAAAACGACTGACCCCATAGAAGTGATCATGCTGCACATCGTTGGCGCAAGTCAAAAGAAAGGGGCGGTAGCCGTTTCCGGCTCCGCCCCCGCTTATCTCTGAAATGCGTAAGCCCGATTAAGCGCTTTGCAGTGCAGCCTGCTTCACGCCATCGTCGACATAGGCGTTGAACTGTTCGAAATTGCCTACAAACAGCTGCACCAAGTGCTGCGCCATCGCGTCATAGGCGTCCTTGTCTGCCCAGGTGCTGCGCGGATCAAGGATGCCCTGGTCGATGCCCAGCTCTTCCAGCGCAGGCACAAACACCGGCACGTCAAATCCGAAGTTTGGATCCTTGCGGTACTCCACATTGTCCATCTTGCCGTCGAGTGCTGCGTTTAGCAGGCCGCGCGTTGCTTTTAGCGGCATACGCTTGCCAACGCCGTACTTGCCGCCGGTCCAGCCGGTGTTGAATAGCCAGCACTGGGCATTGCCTTCAGCGATGCGCTTTTTGAGCAGGTTGCCATATTCAGACGGGTGACGCGGCATGAAGGCAGCACCGAAGCAGGTGGAGAAGGTGGCTTCCGGTTCGGTCACACCGATTTCGGTGCCGGCCACCTTTGCGGTGTAGCCCGACAGGAAGTGATACATCGCCTGTTCCGGGGTCAGGCGCGCGATGGGCGGCATCACGCCGAATGCGTCAGCCGTAAGCATCACCACGTTCGACGGCACCGGGCCGAGGTTCTTTTCAGACGAGTTGGGAATGAAATCGATCGGATAAGCGCCGCGGGTGTTCTCCGTCTTGCTCGTATCGCTGAAGTCGATCTCACGCGTGTCCTCGTCCATGGCGACATTTTCGAGGATCGTGCCGAACATGCGGGTGGTAGCGTAGATTTCCGGCTCACCCTCTGCCGACAGGTCGATCACCTTAGCATAGCAGCCGCCTTCAAAGTTGAAGACCGCAGAATCCGACCAACCATGCTCGTCATCGCCGATCAGCGTGCGGCTGGCGTCAGCCGAAAGCGTGGTCTTGCCCGTGCCGGACAAGCCAAAGAAGATCGCCGTCTTGCCATCCGCGCCAATATTGGCGGAACAGTGCATCGGCATCACTCCCTGTGCGGGCAGCAGGTAGTTGAGGAGGCCAAACACGCCCTTCTTCATCTCGCCCGAATATTCGGTGTTGCCGATCAGGATCAGCTTCTCGGTGAAGTTGACAGCGATCACCGTATCGCTGCGGCAGCCGTGGCGTTCCGGATTGGCCTTGAAGCTGGGCAGGTTGATGATGGTGTATTCCGGTGCGAAGCCGTCCAGCTCGGCATCAGTCGGGCGAACCAGCAGCGTGCGCACGAACAGCGAGTGCCAGGCCAGCTGCGTGATGACGCGCACGTTGACGCGGTATTCCGGCTGAGAACCGCCGAACAGGTCTGCCACGTATAGCTCGTCCTGACCTTTCAGTTCGGCCATGAAGTCCGCCTTCAGATTGGCGAAGTGTTCCGGGCTCATCGGCTGGTTGATGGCGCCCCAATTGATCGTATTTTCAGTGGTTCCATCACGGACGACGAACTTGTCCTTCACGCTGCGGCCGGTAAAACGACCGGTTTCGACCACCAACGGCCCGTGAGCAGCAAGCTTACCTTCGCCCTTTGCCAGAGCATGTTCTACCAGTGCGGCAGTACCCAGGTTGGTGTGCAGTTTGGCATTGGTATCGAAGCCCTGTTCGACCAGCGAAACGGAAAGCGCCTTGGACACTGAATAATTCTCCTTATCGGATTTGCAGCCAGCTAAACACCCGCGCTGACCTCGCCGGTCCGAGCCCTTAGTCGGCGATACCGATTCCGTCAATTTTCGGATTATGAAGGTGTTATGCAAATGGTGCGCATAGAAAAATCGGCTTGCGCGATGGTTTCACAAGCACCCTTCCGGCCATTGTTTCAGCCACGCTTTGGGCGTAGGTCTGTTGCAGCAGCATTTGTGCAGCACGAAGGGCTTGTGGATGGACGGCGATACCGCGCAGGAGAACATGGCCGAGGCAGACTGCCAGCGCTCGATCGCGCTGGTCGACGATGACCGCAATATCCTCACCACATTGTCCATCGCCCTGCAGGCTGAAGGCTTTGCCACGCGCGTCTATTCCGATGGCGAGGCGGCATTATCCGCGCTGCGCAGCAATCCGCCTGACCTTGCCGTGTTCGACATCAAGATGCCGCGCATGGACGGGATGGAACTGTTGAAGGCCTTGCGCGAAACATCGGACCTGCCAGTGATCTTCCTCACCAGCAAGGACGACGAACAGGACGAGGAAGCCGGCCTTGCGATGGGTGCCGACGATTACATCGCCAAGCCCTTCAGCCAGCGCCTGCTGCTGGCCCGCATCCGCACGATCCTGCGCCGTGCCGGGCCGGCGCCCGAGCCTGGCAGCGATGCCGCATCCCCGCCGCTGCCCGAAAGCGCCATCATTGAGCGTGGGCGCCTGCGGATGGATCCGGCTCGCCACCAGGTGACGTGGGACAGCAAGCCCGTGTCCCTTACCGTCACCGAATTCCTTATCCTGGAGGCGCTGGCCCACCGCCCGGGCGTGATCAAGAGCCGCAACCAACTGATGGACGCCGCTTACCCTGACGATGTCTTCGTGGATGACCGCACTGTGGACAGCCACATCAAGCGCCTGCGCCGCAAGTTCCGCGTGGTGGACGACGATTTCGCAAGTATCGAAACACTTTACGGCGCGGGTTATTCCTTCTCCGATGGCTGAAGATATCGTCAGCGCCGGGCGGCTGGAACGGCTCGCATTCCCGCTTGGGAAGTCGCTTACCACACGCATCCTCGCGGTGAACCTGATCCCCTTGCTGGTACTCGCGGGAAGCCTGTTCTTCCTCGATTCCTATCGCCGCCAGCTGCTTGATGAGCGTTACAAGCTCGCCCGCATCGAAGCGCAGATCACGGCAGAGGCACTGGCCGGGGCATCGCGTGAAAGGCAGGAGGCGTTGCTGATCCAGATCGGCAAGGAACAGCGCATGCGGCTGCGGATGTACGATGCAGAGGGGCGCTTATGGGCAGATAGCTTCGCGCTGGACACCAACCCCAGCTTCACCTTCGACGACCCGGTGGCCGAACCCTTTCTGGAGGACTTTGCCCGCTGGACCGACAGCACCTTGAATTTTGCCGTCGGCGCGCCTTCCCCGCCGCCCTATGTCGAGCCTGAGGACCAGTCTGCCGACGCCTGGCCGGAGCTGGTCCGTGTACGCGCGCAGGGCCTGTCGCAAGTCACGCTTCGCAGTGCGCCTGATGGTACGCCGGTGATCAACGCAGCTGCGCCCGTCGGCCTCAAAGGCGCGACCTTGCTCACCACCCGCAACGCAGTGGACATCACCGCTTCGGTGCGGGATGCACGCACCAATATCCTGACAATAATTGCAGTGGCGCTGTTGATGTCGATCATCCTCTCGCTCTACCTCGCCAGCACTATCATCCAGCCGCTGCGCCGCCTTGTCCGCGCCACCGTGCTGGTGCGCACCGGACGCGAGCGCGAGGTGGAGGTTCCGCGCATGCAGGAACGCAGTGACGAGATCGGCCTGCTTGCCCGCGCTGTGTCCGACATGACCGCTGCGTTGCGCCACAGGATCGACGCGGTAGAAAGCTTCGCGGCTGACGTGGCGCACGAGATCAAGAACCCGCTCGCCAGCTTGCGCAGCGCAACCGAAAGCCTGCCCAAGATCAAGGACCGGGAGCTACACGCCCAGCTGGTGGATATCGCGGCACATGACGTAAAGCGCATTGACCGGCTGGTGACCGAAATTTCCGAAGCCAGCCGCGTTGATGCGGAGATCAGCCGCGCCCGTTTCGAGCGGGTCGATATGGCCGTGCTCTTCGCCAATATCATCGCCACGCGAAAGAACCGCGGCGACAATGCCGGATGCCGCGTGGAACTGCAGCATGACGGGTCTGACTGCAGCGTGATGGGCGTGGTGCTGCAAATCGAACGCATCGCTGAAAACCTGCTCGACAACGCAGTATCCTTCTCGCCTGAAGGCGGCCTTGTGCGGGTAACAGTCAGCGCCACCAGAGAAGGTCGCGTGATCTCATCAGTCTGCGATCAGGGGCCCGGCATTGCGAAGGCCAAACGCGAAAAGGTGTTCCGCCGCTTCCATTCGGACAGGCCAGAAGAGCATGGCTTCGGCAATCATTCCGGCCTGGGCCTCAACATCGCGCGCACTATCGCCGAAGCGCATGATGGCACGCTGTTTGTGGCAGACATGCCAGAAGGCGAAAGCGGCGCCTGCCTCGTGCTTGATCTTCCTGCAGGGTAGGACATGGCCGAGCCTGCACCATCGATCCGGCAATCTACCGCTGTGCTGGTGGATGAGATTGTGGTGCTGATCGAAGGCGCGCCGGGATCGGGCAAATCCTCGCTCGCGCTTGGGCTGATCGATCGCGGCGCCACTCTGGTTGGCGATGATGGCGTAACCCTTACAACTCGTGACCGAAAGCTATGGGCCACCCCGCCCCCTAACACCCGCGGCCTTTTCGAAATCCGCAACATCGGCCTTGTCGAAATGCCCGTGAGTGATGGCCCTGTGGGCTTGCTGCTGCGCCTCTCTTCCACTGCTCCCCGTTTTGTCGACGACGCGGCATCACAGGAAATTCTCGGCCACCAAATCCCCGCAATCGAGCTGTTTCCCGACAGCCCCGTGCTGCCTCTGCGCGCCGAGTGGGCTGTCCGGAAATATGCCGCTCGTCGCTAACCCCTTTTCTTTTTCGACGCAGAAGAGCAAACGCCGCCGAATGCCCAACGACTCCACACCGAGCCGACAGCGCATCCTGCTGGTGACCGGCATGCTGGGTGCCGGCAAGTCCACCGCGCTGCGCGAGCTGGAAGACCTTGGCTGGGAATCAATCGACAACTTCCCCATCCGCCTGCTCGACCGCCTGGTTGGAGGCGAAGAACACCGCTCGTCGCTCGCCATTGGTTTCGATTGCCGCACGCGCGGCTTCGTCCCGGGCGAGATTATCGAGCAGGCGAAGGAATTGTCCGGACGGGAAGATGTGGAACTGACCACGCTGTTTCTGGACTGCGCAGGCCATGAACTCACCCGCCGGTTTGACGAGACGCGCCGCCGCCACCACCTCGCACGGGATTTGCCGGTGCCGTCCGGCATCAAGGCCGAGCGCGAGTTGCTCGCGCCCCTGCGCCGCTGGGCGGATGTGCTGATCGACACCACAGATTTCACCACCAATGATTTAAAGCAGACCATCCGCGACCAGTTTTCAGGCATGTCGCCGCACGAAATGACAGTGACGGTGTCAAGCTTCGGCTTCTCGCGCGGGCTGCCAGCTGCGATTGACCTCGTCTTTGACATGCGTTTCCTTGACAATCCGCACTGGCAGCCGGGGCTGAAGGAACTGACCGGGCTGGACGCGCCCGTGGCGAACTATATCTGCGCCAACCCGGCCTTTCAGTCAGCCTTTGCAAAGATACTTGACCTGCTGCTCGAATTGCTTCCGCAATATGCCGAACAGGGCAAGAGTTACGTCAACATCGCATTCGGCTGTACAGGTGGCCGGCACCGTTCGGTCTATACTGCGCAAACCATGGCAGAGGCCTTGCGTCAGGCTGGCTTTTCGCCCACTGTCCTGCACCGAAATCTTGGTTCACGCGCGGCAGAACTCGTTGAAGGACTGCAAAATCCGTGATCCGCTTGGCAATGACAGTCAGGACTCCCTCCCCAACCTCCTCTTTCCAGAGTTGCATGCACTCATGATCGGAATGATTCTTGTAACCCACGGCCGCCTGGCCGAAGAATTTGTCCTCGCCATGGAACACGTGGTGGGCACGCAGAACGATGTGGCGACAGTCTGCATCGGCCCCAATGACGACATGGAGCAGCGTCGTGACGAGATCGCGGCGGCAATCGAGCAGGTCGATTCGGGTTCAGGCACAATCATCCTGACAGACCTGTTCGGCGGCACTCCGTCCAACCTCGCCATCTCGCTGCTCGACGAAGGCAAGACCGAGGTGATCGCCGGGATCAACCTGCCCATGCTCATCCGCCTTGCCGGCGCACGCAAGGAGATGGACCTGTCCGCAGCAGCAGCAGCAGCGCGCGATGCCGGTCGCAATTACATCACCATGGCTTCCGAGTTTCTTGGACAGGATGCATAAAGGCCCGAAGATAAAGGCATGATTGTTTAAGGGGGAGGTTACCTTGTCAGAGGCAAGCAAAAGCGTCGTCATTGTCAACAAGCGCGGGTTGCACGCCCGCGCAAGTGCCAAGTTCGTGGACGCAGTGGCGCAGATGGAAAGCTGCAAGGTGACGGTGGCGAAGGACGGCAATAAAGCCGCCGGCGGGTCGATCCTCGGTTTGATGATGCTGGGTGCAGCAAAGGGCGACACAGTAAAGATCCACGTCTCGGGCGCAGATCACGAAGCACGACTGGCCAAACTGGTGGGCATAGTGGAAGACGGTTTCGGCGAGGATCGCGGATAATCATGCGCCGCGAAATTACCGGCTTTTCCAATCCGACGGTCAAATACCTCAGGTCCCTGCGCGAGAAGAAGCACCGCAAGGGCTCGGGCAAGTTCCTTGCCGAAGGGCTGCGCCTGCTGACCGATGCGCGCGAATGCGGTCACATGCCGGAAATGCTGGCCATGAGCGCGAGCCGCGATCGGCACCCGCTGCTCGATGAACTGGAAGCTGCGGTGGAAGCTGCAGGCGGCGAGATCATTGAGACAACGTCTGATATCCTCTCCAAGATCACCGGCAAGGATAACGCCCAGAGCGTGGCGGGCGTGTTTGCCGAATTCGACACCTCGCTCAGCTCCCTTGACCGCTCCACTGCAAAGATCTGGCTGGTGGCGCAGGCTCTGCGCGATCCCGGCAACCTTGGCACCATGCTGCGCACCGGCGACGCAGTGGGCGCTGGCGGCCTGATCCTGATTGACGATTGCGCGGACCCGTTCAGCGTGGAAGCCGTGCGCGCAAGCATGGGCGCAGTGTTCACCCAGAAGGTGGCGCGCGCATCATGGGACGAATTCCTGCCGTGGCTGCGCTCTGGCGAAGGCCAACT
>CAZYAL010000026.1:0-4407 GCA_964645635.1 uncultured Sphingomonadaceae bacterium
TTCGATCCCAACAAGCAGATGCAGGATCCGGGCGAATTCCGCGTGTTCAACGCGGAAATCCCGGCGGCGGAATGATGCGCAAGGTTTTCCTTGTGGCCGCCGCGTTGGCGCTGCTGCCGATGCCCGCGCAGGCACAGATGAGCGATGCGGAAATCCGCGAGGAAGCCGCGGCGCTCACCTTGCGGGTGGAGCAACTGGAGGGGGTGCGGGCGATTAAGACGCTGCAGCGCGCTTTCGCATACTACGTCGATCGCGGGCTTTGGGGTGAGGCGGCAGACCTGTTTGCCGATGATGGCAGTTTCGAGATGGGCGTGGACGGCGTCTATGTCGGGCGGGGGCGGATCGCGGAATACCTGCGCCTGTTGCACGGCGGGCAAGAGGGGCTGATCTACGGCCAGCTTAACGAGTGGGTGACGCTGCAACCGGCGATTACGATGGCTGACGATGCACGCAGCGCCACCGCGCGTTGGCGTGACCTTGGCATGTTGGGGCAATATAAGGACCACGCCGAATGGCGCGATGGTATTTACGAGAACGCCTATGTTCGCGAAGGCGGCGTTTGGAAGATCAAGTCGCTGCATCTCTATGTGAACTTCGTTGCGCCTTATGCGGAAGGCTGGGCGCGGCTGCGGGATGGCGAGGGGCTGGCGCGCAGCCAGGCCTCAATCGACTTCCCGCCGGATATGCCACAAAGCCATGACCTCGATAGCTTTCCGGCGGTACAGATCCCGCCCTTTGCCGCGCCGCATCCGGTGACGGGGAGGGAGGTGCAATGATGCTGCGCCTCGCACTCAGCGCTGCCTTTGCACTGGGCATTGCCATGCCCGCACAAGCCCAGTCAGCCGAGGAGCGCCTTGCCGCCTATCGCGATCGGGTGGAACGGCTGGAAGACCAGAACGATATCGAGGTGCTGCAGGCGACCTATGGCTATTATTTCGACAAGGGCATGTGGAACGAGGTCGCAGACCTCTTCGCGCGCAATGGCCGGTTCGAATATGGTGCGCGCGGTGTCTACATCGGGCGCGACAGGATCGAGCGGGCTTTGCTGCTGTTCGGGCCTGAGCGGCTCGCGCCAGGCCACCTGAACAACCACATGCAGTTGCAGGCGGTGATCCGGGTGGCCGAGGATGGAAGCACCGCAACCGCGCGTTGGCAAGGCATGATCATGCTGTCCGAACCCGGCGCCAACGGCATCTGGGGCGTGGGCATTTACGAGAACGAATATGTGAAGGAGGGCGGCGTGTGGAAGATCGCTGACCTGCACTTCTACGTTACCGGCATGACCGATTATGACGCCGGCTGGATGCGCAGCTTTGTGCCGATGGAAGGCATGAGCGCCATCTTCCCGCCGGACGAACCGCCGAGCGAACGCTATCGCGCTTTCCCTTCCAACTACATCCCGCCTTTCAGCTTCCCGCATCCGGTGACGGGCGAGGAAATCGACGTGGTGCAGCCGCGTGACGATATTTCGGGGAGGGAGTGATGATGAAGACCCTGCTTTTTGCTGCCGCCCTGCTGGCAATCTCCACCCCCTCCTCCGCACAGGAACGCGAGAGCGTTGACGCACTGCTCGATCAACTCGACGCCCGCCTCACCCGCCTCGAAGACATGAACGATATCGAGCGTGTGCAGCGCACCTATGGCTATTTCGTCGACAAGGGGCAGTGGACCCACCTCAGCGAACTGTTCACCGACGATGCGACGCTGGAGATCGGCGGCAAGGGCATCTTCCTCGGCAAAGACCGTGTGCTGGAATACATGCAGACGGCTTTCGGGCCTGATGGGGCGAACCTCAACCTCATCACCAACCACATGCAGTTTCAGCCCATCGTCAACGTCTCGCCTGACGGGAAGACAGGCTGGATCCGCAGCCGCGCCTGGGTGATGGCATCAAGCGGCTGGGGCTTGCCACTGTATGAGAACGCGTTTGAAAAGGGTGAGGACGGCGTGTGGCGGATGAGCCGCCTGACCGGGCCTTTCACCATGTATTCCAACTGGCAGGGCTGGGGCGAAAACGCGCTCAACAACACCTGGCCGGACAAGTTCGATCCGCCGCCGGACTTGCCGCCAAGCACGGTCTACCTCACCTATCCCGCCTATTACATCATCCCCTTCCATTACCCCAACCCGGTGACGGGCGAGGCTTTCGCGCCTGATACGGGAACCGTAGGGGCCTATCATCGCCCGCCGGGCACTATCGAGCAGCAAGAGGCGCTGCAAACTGGCAGGCAAGCAGATGGCACACAGCCCATCGCGCTGCCTCCTGTGGGTTGAGAGACATGAAGACGACTTTGAAGAGTGCCCTCCTTGCAGGGCTTGCCGCCACGCTGGCCAGCTGTTCCACCACGATGGACAGCCCTCCGCGCATGGCAGAGGCTGTGGCGTCGCAGGACCCGCTGGCAAACCCCGCACCGGGCGAATGGACCAGCGACGGACTTGATTACACCGCCCAGCGTTTCAGCCCGCTCACTCAGATCAACGCGGAAAACGTCTCGCAGCTCGGCCTTGCCTGGTATGCCGATCTCGACACTTATCGCGGGGTGGAAGCAACGCCGCTTTATGCTGATGGCGTGCTTTACAACACGCTCGCCTGGAACATCACCACGGCTTACGACGCGGCAACGGGCGAGGTGCTGTGGACCTTTGACCCCAAGACCCCGCGCGAATTTGGCCGTTTTGCCTGTTGTGAACCCGTCAGTCGCGGGCTCGCCCTGCACGATGGCAAGGTTATCATTGCTACGCTGGATGGCCGGCTGATCGCGCTCGACAAGGATACCGGCGAGCAAATCTGGACTTCGCGCGCTTTCCCGCTCGATAGCCAGTATGCCTATTCGATCACCGGCGCGCCGCGCGTGTTTGGTGACAAGGTGGTGGTCGGCCAGTCTGGCGGGGACCTTGGCGTGCGCGGCTTTGCTGCCGCCTTCGATGTCGAGACGGGTGAGCAGCTGTGGAAGTTCTTCCTCACCCCCAACCCGCAAGACATGCCAGACGGCGTAGCGTCCGACAGTGCCAACGCCATGATGCGCGCAACATGGTCTGACGAAGGACTGTGGCGCCAGCTGGGTGGCGGGGCCAATCCATGGGATGCCATTGCCTATGACCCGGAACTGAATCTCGTCTATGTCGGCACGGGCAATGCGGTGCCGCACACGCGTTTCTACCGCTCTAATAACGAAGGCGATAACCTCTTCGTTTGCTCCATCGTCGCGCTCGATGCCGACAGCGGCGAATATCGCTGGCACTACCAGATGAACCCGGGCGAGGAGTGGGACTGGACCTGCACCGCCAGCATGATTTCTGCTGACCTCACCATCGATGGCGAGCAGCGCAAGGTGCTGATGCAGGCGCCCAAGAACGGCTTTTTCTACGTGCTTGACCGGGCGACGGGGGAGTTCATCAGCGCCCAGGCGCATGTATTCCAGAACTGGAACGCCGGTTTCGAGGCGGACGGTCGCCCCATCGTGCGGGACGAGGTGCGCTATGCCACCACGCCAGCGCTGGTCGCGCCGGGGCCGGGCGGGGCGCACAACTGGTTCCCGATGGCTTACAGCCCGCGCACGGGGCTCGCCTATTTCCCTGCCTACCAGTCCGCCTTCCCCTTTGCCGTAATGCCGGGCTGGGAGCCGCAGCCGATGCGGTCCAACAGCGGCTGGGGCGCATCGGGCGAGGAGGGTGCACGGCTACAGGGTGCCCTCTTCGCCGAGGCAGCCCGGTATGAGAAGGCCTGGCTCACCGCGTGGGACCCTGTGAAGCAGGAGGCTGCATGGCAAGTCGCACTGCCGCGCCACGGCAATGGCGGCGTGTTCGTCACCGCGTCAGACCTTGTCTTTGAAGGCACCACCAAGCAGACGCTGAGCGCCTTCGATGCCCGCACTGGCGATGTGCTGTGGGAATATCCCACGCAAAGCGCGCCGGTGGCTGGCGGCATCACCTACATGGTTGATGGCGTGCAATATGTCGCGATCAACGCGGGCTGGGGCGGCGGCGCTGCGCAGATCGAGCGCGGAGCGGGCACGGAGATGCCGCGTGCGCCTGCACGGCTGCTGGTGTTCAAGCTGGGCGGCAATCTCGCACTGCCGCCGCTGCCTGAAATCGCCTCGTCCCCGCCCGAACCGCCCCGGCTGCGCGCCTCGGAAGAGGTGGTGGATCGCGGACGCCAGCTGTTCCAGCAGACCTGCGCCGTTTGCCACGGTCAGAACGCCATCGGCGGCGTTGCCGACCTGCGCCACATGACCGCAGAGACGCATGGCAATTTCGGCCGGATTGTTCTCGAAGGGCTCTACCTTGAGAAAGGCATGGCGAACTTTTCCGACATCCTTAGCAAAGAGGAAGTGGACGCCATCCACGCTTACGTGATTGCCAGAGCCAACGAAGACTGGGGCCGCTGACGGCACCGCTTTTCGTTCA
>CAZYAL010000026.1:4507-21798 GCA_964645635.1 uncultured Sphingomonadaceae bacterium
GTGATTGCCAGAGCCAACGAAGACTGGGGCCGCTGACGGCACCGCTTTTCGTTCACGGCTGAAGACGTGATGGCGTTTATCGAGAAGCGCCGGGCGAATTTTACCGGTTGCTAGTCGCCCAGTGACCGCGCGATCAGGCATTTCCCGTCTGGTGCGAAGGTAACCGAGGCAAGGTCAGGCGCGAGTGCGCATTGCCCTGGCTGCACCACTTCGTGACCTGCAACCAGCACATCGCCGGCAACCGGGATCACCAGCAGCGGCTCGGCATAGGAATAGAGAAGCGCCTCGTCCGCCACGCCATCGACAAGGTCGAGCGTGAACTTTGGACCATCGACCAGCGAGGCATGGCCTGATGCCGGAATGCGGTCATGCAGGCCTGCCGGATAAGGCTCGCCAATCGCCACTGCGATGCCTTCATCGAGGTGCAGCTTGCGCGGGCGACCATAGTCATAGAGGCTATAGGTAATGTCGGTGTTTTGCTGGATTTCGATGATCGACACGCCCGCACCGATGGCATGCACCGTGCCTGCAGGAATGTAGAAGAAATCACCGGCTTGCACTTCGTGCCAGCATAACAACTGCTCGATCGATCCATCAAGCGCGGCGGCGTGAATCTCCTTGCTGCTGATCGCCTCCTTAAAGCCGATGCCCAGCGTCGCGCCGGGTTCCGCTTCCACCACCAGCCAGCATTCCTCCTTGCCACGCTCTCCAGCGCCTGATGCGCGGGCTTCGTCGTCAGAAGGATGGCACTGGATGGAAAGCTTCTCGCTGGTGAAAATATACTTCACCAGCAAGCCCGGCATTTCGGCAGGCGGATCGAACCAGATTTCGCCGATGCGCTGGCCGGGTGTGGTGGCGAAGCGCGCGGGCAAGATATCGCGGCCCCATGGTTTCTCTAACGTGCTGGCTGGCAGGATCATGGCCGATCAATGCGCCCCGTGCGCTTCTTCAACAATCGACAGGTCCCATTCCAGCTTTCCCAGGTCCGCGCGGGTGAAGGTGCGGATTGCATCATAATCGCCTGCCTCCACCTTTTTCACGAAATCAGGATCAGCAATCAGCGCGCGGCCCACGGCGACAAGGTCGAACTCGCCAGCGGCCATGCGGGTGGCCAGTTCATCTATCGCCACGCCCACACGCGGGCGCGGGTCCACGTCCTGTTCGAACACGGTCATCACGTCGATATCGAGGCCGACTGAGCCAACGGTAATGACCGGAAGATCGCTGCCCGCCCGCGCCCACCCGGCAAGGTTTCGATCATCGCCTTCCCATTCGGCTTCCCAGAAACGGCGGGTAGATGCGTGGAGCACGTCCGCCCCCGCAGCGGAAAGCACTGCCACCATCTGCGCCAGCTCTTGCGGAGAGGGCGCGACGCGCGCGGTGTAGTCCACTTCCTTCCATTGGCTGAAGCGCAGGCCGATCAGAAAATCGGGCCCGCAGGCCTCGCGGATCGCCGCGATGATCTCCGCCGGGAATCGCGCACGGTTGGCGATATCCGGCCCGCCATATCCGTCCTCGCGGATGTTGGAGCCGTGCCACAGGAATTGGTCGAGGAAATAGCCGTGCGCTGCATGCACCTCGACGCCGCATGCGCCGATGTCCTGCGCGATCCTGGCAGAGCGCACGAAGCCGTCTCGGATTTCGGCCAGTTCATCCAGCGTGGCGGCGCGGCCGCTCGCCTTTCCGGGATAGGCGAGGCCGGAGGGGCTGAGCGCGTTGCCGTCTGTTCGAAGCGCGCCTTCGTGCCACAGTTGCAGCATCATCTCGCTGCCGCCATTGCGCACGGCATCGACACAGGCTGCCCAGCCATCGCGTGTGTTTGCGTTCAGCAGCGCGGCAGTCGGCTGGATCGTGGCGGAGGGGTGGTCAATGGCCACACTCTCACCGATCACCAGAGCGGTGCCGCCTTCAGCACGGCGGCCGTAATATTCGGCAAGCTCGGGCTTGGGGGCGCCACGATCGCACATGCCGCGCTGCATGGCGGGCATGACCCAGCGGTTCTTCAGGGTGATGCTGCCCAGCCGGTAAGGCGTGAACAGGATCGAGCGGTCAGTGCTATGCGGTTTCTGGTCCATCTGCGCATTTGTAAGCAAGTGGCGGAGGAATGCCAGCAGATGACGTTGCGAACGCGATCCACGCCATCACCTGAAATTTGCCCGCGTCAGAACCTCTTGGTCAGGCCAATGCGGACTTGCCGCGGTTCCACGATGCGGCTGTTAAGGCCTTCTATCCCTTCTGCCGGTTCGCCGGGGAAGCGGGTGGCGTAGAAATAGTCGATATCGTCATCCTTGCTGTCGAGCAGGTTGAGAACCTCGCCATAGATTTCGAGGCCCCAGAAAGTGCTCGGTGTCCAGGCGACGCGGGCATTGACCAGCAGCGTGCTGTCGCCGCGCACCGAATTGTCCTCGATAAGCGGGTGCGGGCCAAGGTAACGCACGCGGGCTGCCGCGTTCCATTCGCGGAAAGCAGCGGAAATGCCCAGCTCGCCTGAAGACTCCAGCGCGCCGGGAACGTAGTTCTCGCCTTCGGGCAATCCGGCGAAGCGGCTGCGCGTGCCGGTCCAGACACCATCGACGGCCAGCCAGTGGTTGGGCTTCCAGAAAGCGGTGAGTTCGTAGCCGCGGCGCTCTCCGGGATTGGACGGTTCCACCGCGCCGCTGTCACCGACATAGATCAGCTCGCTGTCGATTTCGGACCACCAGTAAACGCCTGTGAAGATCAGCCCGCCGCGTTCGAAACGGAAGCCAAGTTCCTCAAAATTGCCTTCGACAAGGCCCGATGCGGGACCGGTTGGCGCTGTCACGCCGCGCGCGTCGTTGGAATGGAAGCCTTCGCCGTAATTGGCGTAAAGCGCGATGCTGTCTGCTACCTCGTAATTAACGCCGATCTTGGGGGCAAAGGTGCTGGTGGTCACCTTGCCGGACCAGCTGGCAGCGCCGGCAACGGCCTGTGTTTCGAAGCCGTAAAAATCGCCCCGCAGTCCACCGGTGACATAGAGGCGGTCAACCGGCTCGTAGATCAGTTCGGCATAGATGCCGACAGATTCCTCGTAGACATCGAACAGGCCCACTGGGAATTCGGTAACGCCGCCGATTGTCTCCTCGAAGCCGACCGGGTCGATATGGTCCCAGCGTGCCTCGGCACCGGCGCGCAATGAAACGCGGTTGGAAAGATGATCAAAGCGTTCAAGGCGCCCGCCGAAGGTCCAGCGTTCCTCGCTCTGGCGCAGCTGGTCTCCGCTCACCGGGTCTTCAAGGAAATAGGTGAAGTTGGAGAGCAGGCTCCAATCGTAATGCTGGGCGTAAGCAGTGACCTTCCACTTATCGCTTTGGTAGTTTGCCGTGAGGATCTGCCGCTTGGTGAAGCCAGTCAGCGTGGTGTCGAGCGCGCAAAAGCGATCTTCGCACAGACTGGTGCCGATGACGCGTTCGGGAAGCTGCTCGGTGGGGTTCCAGCTGGCGTCATAGAAATTGAGCGAGAGCTGGAAATCGGCGTTCCCGATGGGCGCGGAATATTTGATGAGGCCTGCATAGCCTTCGAAATCCTCGGGTAGTTTCCAAGGCCCGTCATTGAACTTTGCTTGCCCGATGGCGAGCAGGTCGCCGCTGCCAACCTGCGCCGAACCGCCAGCAACGAAACGGCGATAGCCGAAGGAGCCGACCTCGACTGTCGCGAAAGGCTGCGCACGGTCCTTGGTGGTGATGAAACTGGAACCGACGAAGCTGAAATCGCCGGTATCCGCGCGGTAAGGGCCCTTGCGGTAATCCACCCGCTCCACCGCTTCGGGAATCAGCCCGTTCACATCCAGATAACCCTGCCCGTGGCCGTGGGTGCGGAAGTTCATCGGCATGTCGTCGATGTAAACCGCATAGTCGGTGCCATGGTCGAGGTTGAAGCCGCGCAGGAAGAACTGGTTGGCCTTGCCGCCGCCGGAATGCTGTGTGGCGATGAGGCCGGGCGTCGCTTCGAGGATTTCGCCAGGGCGCAGCAGCGGGCGGATTTCCAGATCCGCACCAGCTACACCGCCTTCGCTGGCAGCGACAGCTTCGCCAATACGCCGCTCTCCGCGACCGTAAACATAGATGATGTCGCCGCTCGCCGCATCGCGGACGATGCCGATGTCTTCGCGCTCTTCGGCAGCCTCCGGCTGCACCTCGTCCTGTGCCATTGCGGGGTGGGAGAATGCGATGGCACAGGCGAGGGCCGCCGAACCAGCAAGGAAGCCAACGCGGGAGCTTGGTCGGGAAGAAGAATGGGTGAGCTTTGGCAAGGTGTAACCAGAGGTGATTGATCCGATGTCCAGCTATGTGCCCAGCGCCCCCTCGCCAAACCACGTAAATTACGGTAATCGGCCCGTTACAAGGGCGTTACAGCCCGCTGGAGTAGGATCGGAGCAGCTGGAATGAGCGAGGCGGGCAGCAGTAACGCATCCTTTGAGCGCGAGATTGAACGGCTTCGCGAGGTAGGCGTTGTCGGCCGATCCGGGCGCTTGCGCGAACTTTTCGATTTCCTTGCCGATCGCGGCCCCGATGCTGAAAGCGCCAGCCAGGCAGAGATCGCTCAGGAAGTCTTCGGCCAGGTCGAAAGCGATGCCGATGATGCCACGGTGCGGGTCTACGTTCACCGCTTGCGCAAGAAGCTGGATGATCATTACACCGCCAACCTGCCTGCATCAGGCCGGGCGCAGCTGGACCTGCCCGCAGGTGTCTATGCGCTGCGCGTGGTGAAAGAGGATGCAGCGCCGGCCGCTATCCCGCAGGCCGTTACCTTACCTGCCGAATCCCGATTTGGCGGCAAGGCGATCCTCGCCATCGTGGCGCTGGCTGCGTTGGCAACCTTTGCAGCTGGCTACATGCTCAAGCGCGATGGGCCACAAGCCAATGCCATATGGGACCCGCTGCTGGAATCGGACAGGCCTGTGCTCGTGGCGCTGGGCGATTATTACCTTTTCGGCGAGATTGACCCGGTTTTCCCCGAGGATGGCCGCCTGATCCGCGATTTTCAGGTCAATTCCCCGGAAGACCTGCTGCGCATGCAGGAGGCGGAGCCGGAACGCTATGGCAATGCCGAGGACGTGGGCCTCAACTACCTGCCGTTTCAGACCTCCTATGCCTTGCAGAGCCTTGCCCCGCTCCTCAATGCCTCCGGCAAACAAGTGAACATTATTGCCGCTTCGGAGCTCACGTCAGACCAGCTCAACACGCATGACGTGGTCTATATCGGGCTGCTTTCCGGCATGGGGTTGCTGGAGGAAATAACCTTCGCGAACGGTGGCCTGCGCATTGGTGACAGTTATGACGAGATCATCGACAAGGATAGCGGCGAACGCTGGATGAGCGACGAGGCTCGCCGCCTCGCTTCGCCTGCATTCTATCGCGACTACGCCTATATCGCGCGTTTCACTGCACCCGGCGGCGCGCTGGTGACGGTGGTCGCCAGTGAGCGGGTGACAGGACTGCGCGGCGTGGGGCCGATCGTCGCCGCAAAGCTCGATCAAGGGCTTGGAGACAGCGCCTCTGGCGGCGACTTTGAAGCGCTGTTCCAGGTGACCGGCCAGCAGGGCGCAGACCTTTCCAGCCGTTTGGTGCTGGCACGGGCCCGCGATTAGCTTTCCTACATCGGGCAGCAGTGACGACGCTTGCTGCATCATGCAAAAGTCCATCAAACAGCTGGATTTGCCGCGGAAATACGCCATTTGGGGCCAGTATCACAGGGTGAGATTTTTCTGCCTTAGGACCGTGTTCCATGTGTTCCATCGAGAGCGCCGGAATAGGGGCCAGAATCCGCATGGCATTAGCTTGCTATTCACCTGCACGATCCTACATTGGAGGCCTGTAAAAGGAATGCGATACGCATGAGCGACAATCAGGAACCCCAAAACAATCCCAATCCGTGGATCAAGAGTCTGTTGATCTGGGGCGGCATTTTCATGGCGCTGCTGCTGGTGGTGAATATGTTCGGCAGCGCTTCGGAGCAGCCGGGTACGCAGATCAGCTATTCCGATTTCCGCGAGAAGGTTGCCGAAGGCAGCGTTGAGGAAGTGACTATCGCGCCTGACCGCATCAGCGGTACGTTCAAGAATGACCAGTCCTTTACCACCACGCCGGTGGGCGGCGACGTTGGCCTGACCACGCTGCTGGAAGAGAACGGCGTTACCTTTACCGGCGCGCAGCCCGAGCAGACCAACGTGCTGCTCTATATCCTGATCCAGACGCTGCCGTTCCTGCTGATCCTGGGCATCGCCTTCTTCGCGCTGCGTCAAGTGCAGAAGGGCGGCGGCTCGGGCGCGATGGGTTTCGGCAAATCCAAGGCCAAGCTGCTGACAGAAAAGCAGGGCCGCGTTACTTTTGATGATGTTGCCGGCATCGACGAGGCACGTGAGGAGCTGCAGGAAATCGTCGAGTTCCTGAAGGACCCGCAGCGCTTTTCCAAGCTTGGCGGCACGATCCCCAAGGGCGCGCTGTTGGTTGGTTCGCCCGGTACCGGCAAGACGCTGCTTGCCCGCGCGATTGCAGGCGAGGCGCGGGTGCCCTTCTTCACCATTTCCGGTTCTGACTTTGTCGAGATGTTCGTGGGCGTCGGCGCGAGCCGTGTGCGCGACATGTTCGAGCAGGCCAAAAAGAACGCGCCCTGCATCGTCTTCATTGACGAAATCGACGCCGTGGGCCGCCATCGCGGCAATGGCATTGGCAATTCGAATGACGAGCGCGAGCAGACGCTGAACCAGCTGCTGGTGGAGATGGATGGTTTCGAAGCCAATGAAGGCATCATCATCATCGCCGCCACCAACCGTCCTGACGTGCTTGACCCTGCGCTGCTGCGTCCGGGCCGTTTTGACCGCCAGGTGGTGGTGCCGATCCCCGATATCGACGGGCGGGAAAAAATCCTCGCCGTGCATATGAAGAAGGTGCCGCTGGCGCTTGATGTGAATGCCCGCACCATCGCTCGCGGCACGCCCGGTTTCTCGGGTGCAGACCTTGCCAACCTCGTCAACGAGGCGGCTTTGCTGGCTGCCCGGCGCAACAAGCGCCTTGTTGCCATGCAGGAGTTCGAGGATGCCAAGGACAAGGTGATGATGGGTGCCGAGCGCAAGTCCATGGTGATGACCGAGGACGAGAAGAAGATGACCGCCTATCACGAGGCGGGCCATGCCATCGTCGCCGTGCATGAGGATGCATCGGACCCGATCCACAAGGCCACGATCATCCCGCGCGGCCGTGCGCTGGGCATGGTGATGCGCCTGCCTGAGCGGGACAATTACTCATATCACCGTGACAAGATGCACGCAAACCTCTCGGTCTCCATGGGTGGCCGCGTGGCCGAAGAAATTATCTTCGGCTATGACAAGGTCAGCTCGGGCGCATCGTCCGACATCCAGTATGCCACGGATCTTGCGCGCAACATGGTCACCAAGTGGGGCATGTCCGACAAGCTCGGCCCGTTGCAGTACGAGGCGAGCCAGGAAGGCTATCTCGGCATGGGCCAGACCGTGCGGACCATGGCTTCGGACGAGACGAACAAGCTGATCGACAGTGAGATCAAGACGCTGGTCGAGGGCTCGCACAAGCGCGCTACCGACATCCTGACCTTGCACAAGGATCAGTTGCACCTGCTGGCCGAAGCCTTGCTGGAGTACGAGACGCTGACGGGTGAGGAAATTCGCCAGCTGCTCGACGACGGCAAGATCGACCGTCCCGATGCGCCCAAGGGCCCGGTGCCGGTGCAGCCAGTGCACGGTTCCTCGATCCCCAAGGCCGGCAAGCGCTTCGGCGGTTCGGGCGAGGCACCGCAGGGCGCTTGAGCCTTCGGCCTTTCCTACAATGATTGAAAATTGCGAGGGGCGGTTCGCATAGGCGTGCCGCCCCTTTGCTTTGTCACCTCACCACCCGCCGGACATTTGGCCTTCCAATTATGCTGCGGCAGCAAACTCGCAAACAAAAAGGGCCGCACCAGCGCGGTGCGGCCCTTTTGGGTTCGATTCGGATCAAATCAGCCGTCGTAATCGGCGCCGATCGAGGTCGAACGGGCGGGCGCGGATGCGGACAGGCGCATGGCCTCTGCCGACTGGCTCAGCGAACCGATGTCATCAGCTTCATCCTCTTCATCGGGGAGGAAGTTCTGCATCGACTGGGTGAGTGCTTCCTTAAGCTGCTTGGGCTTCACGGTCTGCTCTGCAATCTCGCGCAGAGCGACAACTGGGTTCTTGTCCCGGTCACGATCAAGGGTGATTTCCGAGCCGCCGGAAATCTCTCGCGCGCGCTGGGCAGCCAGCAGGACGAGATCGAAACGGTTGGGGACCTTGTCGACGCAATCTTCGACAGTAACGCGCGCCATGGGGCACTCCACTTTCTATGCAACTTGTGCGGAAAGGGCAGCGGATAAGTGAATGCAGCCATTTCGTCAAGGTTTTCCGCGGGCGCAGGCCTGCTAGAAGGTGGCATGAACGAGGTTCCTCCCGATACCGGCCCTCACGCTGGTGGCGCACCCGCCGAATACCGCGATCCGGAGCCTTTCCACGCTTGCGTTCCAGGGCTTGAGCTGGGCTTCTACCCCTCGGGCGCGGACAGGCTTGAGCGGCTGCTGCGCCTGATTGGGGAGGCGCAGGAAAGCCTCAAGCTCGCCTTCTATATCTTCGCCCCCGATTCGGCAGGTACTCGGGTGCGCGATGCACTGGTTGCTGCGGCAAGGCGCGGTGTGCGCGTTACGGTGATCGTCGATGGCTTTGGCGCGCAGGCGGATGCGGTTTTCTTTGCGGAGCTGGTGGAGGCTGGCGGCGAATTTTGCGTTTTCCAGCCACGCTGGTCGCGCCGCTACCTCATCCGCAATCATCAGAAGATCGTGACCGCTGACGGCAAGACCGCGATGCTCGGCGGCTTCAATATCGAAGACAGCTATTTCGCCCCGCCCGAGCGCGACGGCTGGAATGACCTTGCGGTAACCTTGCGTGGAGACATCGTGCATCGTGTCGATGACTGGTTCGATCAGCTTGAGGCGTGGACGGAATCCAAGAAGTCGCAATTCCGCGATATCCGCAAGCGCGTGCGCGAATGGGACAGCGGTGAAGGTGCGGTGCAACTGCTGATTGGCGGCCCGACCAAGGGTCTGTCCAGCTGGGCGCGGATCATCAGTCGCGACCTGATCTATGGCGAGAGGCTGGATATGATGATGGCCTATTTCTCGCCGCCGCGCCGCTTGCGCCGCCGCATCCGGCGGATCGCCACCAAGGGGAAGACGCGGCTGCTGATGGCGGGCAAGTCTGACAATGGTGCCACCATTGGGGCGAGCCGGCTGCTTTATAAAGGCTTGCTCAACTCGCGCGCGAAGATCTGGGAGTTTCTCCCGTGCAAGCTGCATACCAAGCTGATTGTGCTGGATGATGCGGTGTATCTGGGCAGTGCCAACTTCGACATGCGCAGCCTCTATCTGAACCTCGAAATTGTAGTGCGGGTAGAGCACAAGGCGCTGGCAGAGCAGATGCGCGAATTCATCGCCGCGCATTTCGAGGCATCGCGCAAGATTACGCCGCAAGCCCACCGTGAACAGCGCAGCCTGCTCAACTGGCTGCGCTGGTCAGCCAGCTGGTTCCTTGTGGCGGTGGTGGATTATACCGTCAGCCGTAAGCTGAACCTGGGGTTGTAGCGAGGTGGGGAAGTAGATCTGCGATTGCGGCCTTACTAGTAACCCCAGTCCGAATAGTCCTTTGTCGCTGGGGACGAGAACTTGGTATATTCGGCCTGGAAGATCAGCGGGACATTGCCGGTGGAGCCGTGGCGCTGCTTGGCTACGATCAGCGTCGCCTTGTTCTTTAGTTCGAGATAGCGCTGTTCCCACTGTGCATATTTCTCGTTCGCCTCGCTGGTGCTCGCCTCGCTGGGTAAGTCCGGCCGCGTGGCTTCAAGGTAATAGTCCGCTCGATAGATGAACCACACCATGTCGGCGTCCTGCTCGATCGAGCCGGATTCGCGCAGGTCGGAAAGCATCGGCCGCTTGTCTTCGCGCTGCTCCACTGCGCGGCTGAGCTGCGAGAGTGCGATTACCGGAACGCCGAGTTCCTTGGCCAGCGTTTTCAATCCGCGCGAGATTTCGGAAATCTCGTTCACGCGGTTATCCTGCGCGCGGCCGGAACCTTGCAGCAGCTGCAGGTAATCGATCACGATCAGGCCGATATCGTGGCGGCGTTTCAACCGGCGAGCGCGGGTGCGCAGGCCGGAGATGGTGAGGCCGGGCGTATCGTCGATCAGCAGCGGCAGGTCAGCGAGTTCCTGGCTGGCGCGCGACAGGCGTTGGAAGTCCGCCCGGTCCATCTTGCCTGTGCGCAGGCTTTCCGAATTGATCTCCGCCTGTTCGGCAAGGATACGCGTTGCCAGCTGGTCCGCGCTCATTTCCAAGCTGAAGAAGGCCACCGGCGCGCCATAGTTGAATTCGCCGCCATCGCGCTGCCAGTCGAGATGTTCCTTGGCGCAATTGAAGGCGATGTTGGTGGCGAGCGAGGTCTTACCCATGCCAGGGCGGCCGGCAAGGATGATGAGGTCGGAATTGTGCAAGCCGGCTGTCTTGCTGTCGATGGTGGCAAGGCCAGTAGTCTTGCCAGACAAGCCGCCGCCCGAATTCATCGCCGCTTCGGCCAGCTTGATCGCGGTGAAGCTGGCGCTCTTGAAAGTCGATGCCTCGTTGCCGGTGCTGGCGCCTTCGGCCACTTCGAACAGCCGCGCTTCGGCCATTTCGATCTGGCGCAGCGGCTCCACTTCGTCCGAGGTGTCGAGCGCTTCTTCCACCAGGTTGCGGCCCACGCTGACCAGTGCACGCAAAAGCGCAAGGTCATAGATCTGCTGGGCCAGTTCGCGCGGGGCAAGCAGGCCTTGCCCGTCAGCTGTCAGCTGCGCGAGGTAAGCTGTGCCGCCCAGCTCCTGCAGCGCCTCGTCACTTTCGAAATAGGGCTTCAGTGTCACCGGGGTGACCACCATCTGCTTTTCGGTAAGCCTGACGATGCGATCGAAGATGCGCTGGTGCAGGGGGGCAAAGAAATGCTCGGCGCGCAAGGGCACCACCAGCTCTTCGAGCACGCGATTGTCGATCAGCACGGCGCCCAGAAAGGCAGCTTCCGCCTCAAGATTGGCAGGCAGCGCACGGCCCCGGACATCGCCGGAAGCATCATCGGAACTGGGGCGGATAAGCAGGTCTTCGTCAGCCATGGCGAGCCTGATGCGCTTGGCAGTGATTCACCGCAAGCACCCAATGGCAGAATGTGCCTGTGGATAGCGGGGATTGCGAGAATGCACCGATCATTTCGCAATTGCAGCATGGCTATCTCTCTGCGAAAAGGCGGCCATCATGTTGTCGACATCGCCACAGGACAAGATCGCCACGATCACGCTTGATGAAGCGACGATCATTGCGCGCAGTCCCGATGTCGAGAATGAGCGCGCGGTGGCTTTGCGCGATCTTGTGGAGGACAATGAATTCCGCCCGCTGGTCGCCTTTGCCAAGGGCTACCGCGGGCCGTGGCAACTGCACTTGTCCGTGGTGGATGGCATGCTGGCGGTCAGCCTGCGTGACGAGAGGGGCGTGGATGCCGGCACGATCGGGCTCGGCATGGGGCGGTTAAGGCGCGTGATCCGCGAATATTTCGCGATCTGCGATTCCTACTACAAGGCATTGCGCAAAGTGACGGCGAGCGAGATCGAAACGCTCGATATGGCACGCCGGGCGATCCATGATCGTGGCACGCGGCACCTGCTCAACATTCTCGAAGGCAAGATCGTGACAGACTTCGCCACCGCAAGGCGGCTGTTCACTTTGATCTGCGTTCTGCATATCAAGGCCTGACGCGCTTTGGTATTTGCTGTCAGCGCGGGTTTAAGGGGTCGCAAGGTTTCATGGGTCGCAAAAAGGAATTCCGCTGGCGCTGGCGTGTTGCCGCTTTCGCTCTGCTAGTCGCCACACTGGGCGCGATTTACGCATGGTGGGAGGCGCAGCACTGGACACCCTCGCGCGAGGCATACCCCGTACAAGGCGTGTTCGTGAGCGTGGCAGACGGGGAGCTCGATTTCCGGGCGCTTGCTGCAACAGGCGCAAGCTTTGCCTATATCGAGGCGAGCGAAGGTGAGCGTGGGCGCGATCCCATGCTGGGGGCAAACCTGCGTGCGCTGGCAGAAAGCGGCATGCCTTTTGGCGTGGTCCATGGCTACAACCCGTGCATTGCAGCGGACAGGCAGGCGGGCAATTTTGTCACCATCGTGCCGCGCGATGCCAGCATGCTGCCGCCGGTGATTGCGCTGGATGCCCTGGCCAGCGATTGCGCTGACCCGGTGTCCGAAGCCGCGGTGGAAAGCGAGCTCACCACCTTCCTCAACCAGGTGGAGGGCCACACCGGCCAGCGGGTGATTCTCAAGGTTTCGCAACCTTTCGAGAAGCATTATGGCATCTCCAGCCAGATCGAACGCGACTTGTGGCTCGAGCGGGCGTGGCTTGAGCCTGAATATGCGGGCAGGCCATGGACCTTGTGGACCGCCAATCCTGCATTGTGGACTGATGTTACCAGCGATCCGGTGCGATGGGTGGTGGCACAGCCGTGAATTTGCTCATGGACCAGCTGATGGGTGCGGCGCGGCAGGCGGCTGGCAATGCCTATGCCCCTTATTCGCGTTTTCGCGTGGGCGCTGCGCTGCTGTTCGCTGATGGTAGCGTGGTAACTGGCAGCAATGTCGAGAATGCCAGCTATGGCCTGTCTCTTTGCGCCGAAACGGCGGCCGTGGTGAAGGCCATGGGCGAGGGTAGGCGCGGCGGTTTGAAGGCCGTGGCGGTGCATACGCCAGATGCGGCAGAGATCAGCCCTTGTGGCCGGTGCCGCCAGGTGCTGTTCGAACTTGCCGGGCAGGATGGCAGCGATCCGCAGGTGATCGGCCAGGGCACTGGCACGCCGCGCGAGTGGCGACTGTCAGCCCTTTTGCCCGACGCTTTCGGCCCCGCAGCCTGACAGATCAGCCCTGCAGCCAGTCCAGCAGCGCGCCCATGCAATCGCGCGCCAGCAGCTTGCAGCGCTCCGGGCTCCAGCCCTGCACCGGATCAGGCATGGGATCATGGTCCTTGAACGGCATTTCCAGGGTCATCGCCACAGCGCCGAAGCGTTCAGCCACCTGGTTGGTGCTCATCGTCAGGTTCGCCTTGCCCGGCGCTGCGGTGGGATAGCCGAGCTTTGTCTGGAAATCGGGCGTTCGGCGTTCGAGGATGCGGCGATAACGCTCGTAGCCTGCACCTTGCTCGTCCTTCCACGAAGGAATGCCTTCGAAACCGGCAAGGAAGTTCGCCGGGATCGCTTCGTCGCCATGCACGTCCATCGCGAAGTCCACGCCCGTTTCACCCATCGCGTTGCGGATGGCTAGCACTTCGGGCGATCGTTCAGCCGTGGGATTTTCCCACTCGCGGTTCAGGTTCACGCCAGCGGCATTGGTGCGCAGGTGCCCGCGAAAGCTGCCGTCCGGGTTGCAATTGGGCACGATGTGGAAGCGGCACAGCGCGCGCAGCTTGCGGGCAATGGGGTCCGCTTCGTCGCACAGCATTTCCAGCGCGCCTTCCATCCACCATTCGGCCATGCTCTCACCCGGATGCTGGCGGGCATAGAGCCAGACCTGTGTTTCGCCCTCGCCCATGTCGAGGCAATCGATGGTGCGACCGTCGAGCGTCAGGCCCAGCGTGCGGTGGGAAACCCCTTCGGCGAGCGCGGCTTCGGCGATGAGGTCAAGATGTCGCTCGTGGCTGTAGGGCGCGAAATAGGCGAAGCTGGCAAGGTCGGTCTTGGGCGCGTGGCGGATTGTCAGCGTGCCGCCGTCCTCGGCCTTGTCATAGCTGCATTCTGCTCGGCCCCAGAAGGCGCGGTTTTCCGAAACGCAGGCATGATAGCCCGGCCAGCCTTGCGGATAGGCGCTGGCCTCAAGTCCGGTGATTTTCAGTTCCAGCTCGCGGCCCGCGCAATTGCCCACGCGAAAGTGGAACCATTGGGCAAAATCGCTATCCTTGTCCTTGCGGATGGTGAGGAGCGCGCTTGCCCCGGCGATGGAAAGTACTTCGATATTGCCGCTGTCGAAGGCGGCGTTGATCTGGATGTCGCTCATGAAAACTCGCCTACGTCAGTCAATGGTGATGGTCTCGCCCGATTCACCGGGAAAACCAGAAAAGAGCGCGGTGATGGCACGGCCTGCGGCGGCAGCGGGATCAGCATAATCGCTATTGGCTGTGGCGGTGAAGCCCGCGCGCCCTTCCCAAAGGTTGGAGTCGCCAGCGGAAGCACGAATGGTGACAGCCACGAGCCGGTCAATCTCTTCGGATGGGCGGTTGGTGAGGCTGGTCAGGTCCAATCCGACACCAAGGCCTACGCCCGATCCCCATGAACCCACGCTGCCGCCGCCACCAACACTTACCGGCCCGCGCCGGCTTTCGGGCTGGTTCACGGCTTCGCGCACCTCAAGCGTGGCGACTTGCGATGCCTCGCCGCTTACAATGGTATAGCCCAGGGCTGCCAGTTCGGATGACAACTCGGCTTCATACAGGCCATATTCGATCGATTGCGGGTCCAGCCCCGTGGCCGGCTCGATACGGATCGTGCCGCTGCCGAGCACGCGGGTGTCCGAGCCAGAAAAGCGGGTGACTTCTACCGGCGAAACATAGGCCGGGGTGGTGCAGCCAGCCAGCAAGGCAGCTGTCATTGTAATCGCGATCGTGCGCATAAATTTCTCCATGCCCGTCAAAACGCTTTAAGCTTCAAAAGTTGCGTGTCTCGCGGTTAATCTTTGCTTTGCCATATCCTTTCATCAGCCAGAAGATACCCGTTCTCGTTACCGGCGGTGCCGGTTATATCGGAAGCCATGCCGTGCTGGCGCTGCGCGATCGCGGGACGCCTGTGGCGGTGATCGACAATCTGACGACCGGCTTTCGCTTTGCCATACCCGATGGCGTACCCTTCTACGAGGGCGATATCGAGGATGGCGCGCTGCTGGCGCGGATATTTTCAGAGCAGGGCACGAAAGCGGTGATGCATTTCGCCGGTTTCATCGTAGTGCCCGAAAGCGTCGAAAACCCGCTTAAATATTACCACAACAATACGGTGAAGAGCCGTGCGCTGATCGAAGCGGTGGTGAAGGCGGGCGTGCCGCACATGATCTTTTCCAGTACGGCGGCGACATATGGCATCCCGGAAGTTTCACCCGTCAGCGAGGAGATAGAGAAGAAGCCGATCAATCCTTATGGCTGGTCCAAGCTAATGACCGAGCAAATGCTAGGCGATGTCGTCGCGGCGCATGACCTCAACTATTGCGCGCTGCGCTATTTCAACGTCGCGGGTGCTGATCCGCAGGCTCGCAGCGGGCAATCGACTGCTGGCGCGACCCACCCGATCAAGGTGGCGGTGGAAGCGGCGCTGGGCATGCGCGAGAGCGTGGGAGTATTTGGCACCGATTACGATACGCCAGACGGCACGGGCGTGCGCGACTATATACATGTCAGCGATCTTGCCGCAGCGCATGTGCTGGCGCTGGATGCGCTGGTGGCAGATCCAGCGCGTTCGATGACGATGAACTGCGGCTATGGCCGGGGCTTCTCGGTTCTTGAGGTGCTCGATGCTGTGGACCGCGTCACTAGAGGGCAGATCGCCCGCGTCCTTGGCCCGCGCCGCGCGGGTGACCCCGATTCGCTGATTTCGGACTCCTCGCGCATCAAGGCCACCCTGTCGTGGGTGCCAAAACATGCCGATCTGGGCGAAATCGTAGGCCATGCCCTTGCGTGGGAAAGAAAACTGGCCGAATTGCGCGCTGAAGAGCCTGCTTGCGCTTGACTTTGGGTGCGCGGACCCATAACTGCGCCTTCGAAATTCCGGCATCGGGGTATCGCCTCCGGTGCCGATTATTTTTCAGGAAAGTAGTCATGAAGATCCGCAACAGCCTCAAGTCGCTGAAGAACCGCCATCGCGATTGCCGCGTTATTCGCCGCCGCGGTCGCACCTATGTGATCAACAAGACCAACCGCCGCTTCAAGGCCCGCCAGGGCTGATGCAGCTGGCCGTGCCGCCATTTGGGGGCGGCGCTGGTCTCTTGAAAAGCCCCCGCCAACACGGGGGCTTTTTGCATGTCTGAAAAGCACAAAGTCCAGGCGGTCGTGTTCGATATCGGCCGCGTTATCATCCAGTGGGACCTGCGGCATCTCTATGCCAAGCTGATCCACGATGAGCAGGAACTCGACTGGTTTCTTGCCAATGTCGTTTCCGAGGAATGGCACCACCA
Organism: uncultured Sphingomonadaceae bacterium; assembly: GCA_964645635.1. GTDB lineage: Bacteria > Pseudomonadota > Alphaproteobacteria > Sphingomonadales > Sphingomonadaceae > Alteraurantiacibacter. The sequence continues at coordinate 20,779 of CAZYAL010000026.1, forward strand.
GCAGGACGAAGGCCGCCCGCTGGCCGAGATGGTGCCGGAACGAAAGCGCGAATTTCCCGAACACGCCGCGTTGATCGATGCCTACGCGACGCGCTTTAGCGAAACTATTCCTGGCCCCGTTCCCGGTACCCATGCTCTGATCGAGCAGCTCCACGCGGCTGGCGTGCCGTTGTTCGGTCTGTCGAACTTCGGTCCCGACTTCTGGGATGATTTTTGCAGCGATTGGCCGGTTTTCGACACCTTCTGCGATATCGTGGTCTCGGGACATGAGAAATGCGCCAAGCCCGATCCGGCAATCTATGCCGTCGCCGAAGTGCGCTTTGGCTTGCCTCCGCACCAGTTGCTGTTCGTGGATGACAAGGTGGAAAACGTCGCCGCTGCAACCGGGCGCGGCTGGCACGGCCATGCCTTTACCGGCGCCGATGGCTTGCGGGCCGAGCTTGAAGCCCGCAACCTGATCTGACCTTCGAAAAATAAAGAGGGCCCCGGCATCGTTATGCCGGAGCCCAGTATTGTCACCACCCCATGGAGTGTACGTGGGGAGGGTGGTAAAACCTGTTCAGCCGTTGCAGCGGGCGAGCCTGTCATCCGCCAACGCTGCGCCGTTCACGGAGAAGCTGCTTAGCTCACCCACTTCACGGTTGAGGTCGCGGCAAACGCGTAGCGGGCGCTTGCCATTCTCGGGCGCGATGCAGCTGCTGCCTTGGCAACGCCACAGCACGCCGCCTGCAATCACGCGCGATTCGGCGGCTGGGGCGGCGAGTTCTGCATGGAAATAGGAGGCGGAGGAACCCTGCGCGGCGGCAGGTACGGTGCCCATTCCCAACCCCACGGCAGCGGCGGAAGCGAGGGCGGCAAGCGACAGAGCAAGACGGAAGCGGGGCATGGCATTTCCTCTTTTGAGTTGCATTAAAAAACTGGTTGCGATTCGCTACCTATGAATACCGGTTGCGATGTGCAACCATTTTTTCCAAAACTTTTGGGAATTGCCGCGAATGGCTGTAGGAAAGCCGCAAGGAC
>CAZYAL010000026.1:21898-24069 GCA_964645635.1 uncultured Sphingomonadaceae bacterium
TTTTTCCAAAACTTTTGGGAATTGCCGCGAATGGCTGTAGGAAAGCCGCAAGGACTGACGAGAACGATGGGTAAACTGCGAGAACCTCTGAAGGATTTAGCGACCTGCGGGTTGCCTTCCGCGCTTGAGGTAATGGGGGAACGCTGGTCCTTCCTGATCCTGCGCGCGGCCTTCAACGGCCTTATCCATTTCGAGGAATTTTCGAGCGAACTCGGCATCGCCCGCAATATCCTTTCCAACCGCTTGTCACGGCTTGTCGAACACGGAGTTATGGAACGCACGCCCTGCGAGGCTGACCGTCGCAAGATCGAATATCGCCTGACGGAGAAGGGCCACGCGCTGCTGCCGGCCATGCTCGCATTGCGCCAGTGGGGCGAAAAATATGGCGAGAACGTCACCCCCCAACTGGTGCTGGTGGATGCGGAGAAGGGCGAACCGATCGCCCCCATCTCGATCCGCGCAGCCGATGGCCGTGAACTCTCCTGGCATGATCTTGCCTGGCAAGCCCGATCCGAAATGGGCGCGCCTGCCAAGGATGATTGCGGCTAGATCTTCAGGTCAGGTGATTGAGCAGGATCTTCGCGCCGAGCCCGACCAGCACCACCCCGCCGGCAGCTTCTGCAAGGTGGCCGATGCGTGACCCGATTTTCGCCGCAAACCAGTAAGCAGGCGTGCACAGCGCTGCTGTAACAACGCCGATGATCATGCAGGACAGCCACACGGGGATGGCGAAAAGCTCCAGCGTCAGGCCTGCCGCTGCGGCATCGATGCTAGTGGCAATAGCGGCAAAGAACAGCGCCATCCAGTAGGACTTGCGGCCGTTCGCGGCATCCTCCTCTTCATCGTCGTCGGACCAGGATTCCCACAGCATGCGAATGCCAAGAAAGGTGAGCAGGCCAAACGCAATCCAGTGATCGACCACTTCGATACAGTGCATGAAAAGCGCGCTGGCCGCCCAGCCGAAGAGCGGCATGATCGCTTGCGCCAAGCCGAAGGCCAGCCCGGTTTTCAGCGCATGGCTGAAACGATGCTCGCCGCCTGCACCGCGCGCAATCGCAACGGCAAAGGCATCCATGGCAAGGGCGAGGGCGAGCAGGAAAATAGCAGTCATTATCAGCGCCTAGCGGCTTGCAGTAATGCAGGCCAGTCACAGAAGGCGGGACATCACCACCGCATGGACAAAAATGCCATCCGGCAGGCGAACCACAAGCTCAGCCATCCCGGCTTCGCATGAACAGGCCAGCTGCAAGCAAGCCAAACAGGAAGCCGCCAAGGTGGCCCTCCCACGCGATCAGTATGCCAGTGCCGCCCAGGAAAAAGGGAATGGCGAAGATGCCGATCAGGATCAGGTTTGCCTTGATGAATTTCCATACCCGCGCCCACATGTCGCGGCTCGCCAGCGGCAGCAATTGCGCCCTGCTGCCCAGTCGGGCGATGAAACCGATCATACCGGAAATCGCACCCGATGCGCCCACGGCCGGGATGTTGCCATCCGGGTTGATCCCGACATAAAGCGCTGCGCCTGCGAGACCGGCGAGAAGATAGAATGCGAAGAACCGCAAGGTCCCGCCAGCCCCGCCTCCCATTGCCCAAACCACCGGCCCACCAAAGGAAAGCAGCACCAGCGAGTTCATCAGGATATGGAACAGGCCGGCGTGGGCAAACATGTGCAGGTAAATCGTGTCCCACCGGCCTTCCGAAAGCGCGGCGGCGGAAATACCCCACTCGCGCATGTCACCCTGGTTCACCCCAAGGTGCCAGAGCCATGCCGCCCAGCACAGCGCGAGCAGGATGAAGCCGGGAATATGCACGGCAAAGGACATTACCCGCAGCCTGCCGCTGCGCGGGACCGAAATGGTCAGGTCAGGCGCGGGGGGCCTGCCTTCGGTAGCTGAGGGCTTCTGCGACATGGACCCGGCCTACATCGGTACTTCCGCCCAAATCTGCAATAGTGCGTGCGACGCGCAATATGCGGGTATAGCTGCGGGCAGACAGGCGCATGGCTTCGGCGGCCTGCATGAGCAATTGCCGCCCGGCGTCATCCGGCGTGGCGTGTAGTTCCAATGCGTCACCTTCCAGCTCGGTATTGGAGCGGATACCGCGTGCGGTCTGCAGGGCGCGGGCTTGGGCCACACGCGCAGCCACTTCGGCGCTGCCTTCGGCTGGCGGAG
>CAZYAL010000026.1:24169-26911 GCA_964645635.1 uncultured Sphingomonadaceae bacterium
GAGGAAGTGGTTGAAGAATGGGTGGAGATGTCAGCTAGCCGCTTTGTCTCGTCCCAGCTGGCACAGGCGGAGCAGCTGGCCATTGCATCTTATGGCCCGTTCCGTGTGCTTGATGAACATCGCGCCGCGCTGGTCGATATCACCAACCGCTATACGCCCGCCGAATTCGCCCTGATGATGGCGAACCATCCGGGCATTGCGGTGATCGAGTTCATCGAATGCCCCGGCACGCATGACGACCGCGCGAACCTTCGGCTTGGCCTGATGATTCGCGCGCTCGGCATCGCAGCTGTGGTGCTCGAAGGCGGATCGGTTCGGTCAGGCGCTGTCGAGCTGTTTCTGGCAGGTGCAACCCGCGAGATCGCTGAGGATTCGGAGTTTGCGGTGCATGCGTGGATGGACGATCACGGCATGGACGCGGGCGATTATTCTCCCGATTCGCCTGAACACCTGAAATATTTGAGCTATTACGGTGAAATGGGTATGGATGAGCAGGAGGCAGAGCGCTTCTATGCCATGACCAACTCTGTGCCCTTCGAATCGGCACTGTGGCTGACGGGCGACGAAATGCGCGCGTGGATCGATGCGCCTGAGCCTGCTGCTCCGGTGCAATATGCCGCTATGCAAGGCGAAGAACCCCGCCTTGCCTATCTTGACTTGGGTCTCGCGTTAAACTAACTGCGCGTCGAACAGATGGCCGCCCCTTTTGGCGGCCCTATTTATTTCGAATTCAAGGATACGAACCATGAAGCGCACTTTTCAGCCGAGCAACCTCGTGCGTGCCCGTCGTCACGGCTTCTTTGCCCGTAAGGCAACCGTGGGTGGCCGCAAGGTCCTTCGTGCCCGTCGCAAGCGCGGCCGCAAGAAGCTCTGCGCATAATTTTTTGACCTCAAACACCGGGCGCGCGCATCCGCGCGCTTGGCTTCCGCGCCAAAAGGCGCGACGGCCAGTCGGCCTTGCGGGTCCCCTTCGGGACCCGTTTTTGCGCCTGCGCCTAGCGACCTATGGCGCAACACTCTATCTACCCTTGCAATGACCATCGAGGTGCTCACCAAACGGGCGGATTTCCTGCTCGCCAACAAGGGGCTGCGCAATGCGCGGCCAGGCTTCGTGCTGCTCACCCGGCCGAACCAGGGCCAGGGCATGCGCTTCGGCATCACTGTAACCAAGAAAGTCGGCAATGCGGTCGTGCGTAACCGTATGAAGCGCCGTTTCCGTGAGCTTTTGCGCGATGCTTTGCCTGCAGAGGGCTTGCCTGATCATGACCACGTGCTGATTGGCCGCAACGGTGGGATCACGCGCGATTTCCATCGCATGCGCGGTGAGTTGAGCCATGCGCTGAAAGCAGCAAGCGAAGGCAAGGGTGATCGCCCCCGCGGCCCGCGCGCCCGGCGATCAGGTCAGCGCAAGTGAAGCGCATCCTCATCCTGATCGCGCGCTTTTGGCAGCTTGGCCCCAGTCGCATTTTGCCGCCTTCGTGCCGCTACCAGCCCAGCTGTAGCCAATACGCCATAAATGCCCTCGAAGAACATGGTGCAATCAGGGGTGGATGGCTGGCCCTGAAGCGGCTATTGCGCTGCCACCCTTGGGGGGGACACGGATATGATCCCGTGCCGTAACAGGCGCGGATCGGCAATTGACCGGACGGGAAGTAATCTTGGACAACCAGCGTAACCTCATCCTCGCCGTCGTGCTGAGCCTTGCCCTGATCGTGGGATGGGACTTCGTCGCGTCGCGCTTTTTCCCTGAGCCGGTGGATACGCCGGTAGAGGCCGTGGCCAATGCCGATGGTACCCCGCTAGGCGATGCTCCGCTCGAGGTTGATGTCGAAGTCGACCTCGCGCAGGCACTGGCTGGTGAGCAGCGCGTGCTGATCAAAGCGCCCGAGATCGAAGGTTCGATCAACCTCGTCGGTGCGCGAGTCGACGATATCGAATTCAAGAAGCACCGTGAGAGCGTGGACAAGGACGCCGGCCCGGTGCAGTTCATGGCGCCGCTCGGCACTCCGCTTCAGCATTTTGCGCGCTTTGGCTGGGACGGCAATGGCGTCGCCATACCAGCCAGTGACACCGTCTGGACTGCAGACGGGGAAGTGCTGACGCAGGACACGCCGGTCACGCTCAGCTGGGACAATGGTGAAGGCCAGGTGTTTACCCAGACCTTCGCGATCGACGAGCATTACATGCTCACCGTCAAGCACGGTGTGACCAACAGTGCCGAAGGCTCGATTGCGTTACGCCCTTATGGCCTGATCAACCGCACTTCGCTGACCGCTGACCCAAGCAATTTCAACGTTCACTCTGGCCCGATTGCGGCGATGGACGATGCTGTCGACTTCAGCTGGGACTATAAGGAAGTGCTGGAGGATGGCCAGCCCACCGAAGGTGGCGGCCGTGTAGTCAACATGGCCGGCAAGGTTGGCTGGATCGGCTTTACCGACATCTACTGGATGTCCGCCCTGATCCCGGCTGACCCGACGGGTGCCTCGGCATCCTTCGTGACCGCGGGTACGGATCGTTTTGCCGCACGCCTTGCTTATGAGGCGGACACTATCGCTTCGGGCCAGACGCTGTCGCACACCACGCGCTTGTTTGCTGGCGCGAAGGAAAGTGCGGTGATGGACCAGTATGAGCAGGCCGGGATTCCGAAGTTCGGCTTCGCTATTGACTGGGGCTGGTTCCGCTTCATCGCATGGCCGATGTGGCAGGTGCTGATCTTCCTGTTCGGCCTCGTCGGCAATT
>CAZYAL010000027.1:0-1374 GCA_964645635.1 uncultured Sphingomonadaceae bacterium
ATCGCATGGCCGATGTGGCAGGTGCTGATCTTCCTGTTCGGCCTCGTCGGCAATTTCGGCCTTGCGATCATCGGCCTCACCGTGATCATTCGCCTGCTGATGTTCCCCATCGCGCAGAAGCAATTTGCTTCGATGGCGCAGATGCGCGCAGTGCAACCCAAGATGAAGGCTCTGCAGGAACGCTACAAGGACGACAAGTCTCAGCTGCAGCAGGAAATGGCCAAGCTGTACAAGGACGAGAAGATCAATCCGCTTGCCGGTTGCCTGCCTATCTTCTTGCAGATCCCGATCTTCTTTGCGCTCTACAAGGTGCTGCGCCTTGCCATCGAAATGCGCCATGAGCCTTTCTATGGCTGGTTGAAGGATTTGTCCGCGCCTGATCCGGCAACGATCCTGAACCTGTTCGGTCTGCTGCCGTTCGACCCGCCCGGCTTCCTTGCTATCGGCGTGCTCGCGGTGCTGCTGGGCTTTACCATGTGGCTGCAATTCAAGATGAACCCGGCTGCGATGGACCCAATGCAGCAGCAGATCTTCATGATTATGCCTTGGGTGCTGATGTTTGTGATGGCACCGTTTGCGGCAGGCCTGCTGCTGTACTGGATCACATCCAACCTGCTCACGCTGGCGCAGCAGAAGTACCTCTATTCCAAGCATCCGCAGCTGAAGGCGATGGCTCAGAAGGATGCGGCGGACAAGGCACGCGCTGTCGAAGCGGAAAAGGGCTGAGCGGGAAACGCCGATGACACCTGAAGAAGAAACCCTGGCTGAGGAGGCCCGCCGCCTGTTCTCGGGCAGGGTGGACTTCCTGCTGTCCGCGCCGGAATTGAAATTCCTGCCCGGTCCGGATTTTCCGGAAGTGGCTTTCTGTGGGCGATCGAACGTGGGCAAGAGCTCGCTGATCAACGCGTTGACTGGGCGCAGGGCGATTGCCCGCACTTCCGTGACACCGGGCCGGACACAAGAACTGAACTTCTTCGAAGTGGGTGATCCCACCCAGTTCCGCTTCGTCGACATGCCCGGCTATGGCTTTGCCAAGGCGCCGGTAAAGGTGGTTGAGAAGTGGCGGAGGCTGGTGCGCACTTATCTGCGCGGGCGCGTGCCGTTGAAGCGTACGCTGGTGCTGGTCGACAGCCGCCACGGGCTGAAGGACAGTGACCGCGAGATGATGAAAATGCTGGACGAGGCCGCGGTAGGTTACCGCATCGTCCTCACCAAGGCTGACAAGATCAAGGCGAGCGAGCTCGCCGCAGTTGCCGAACAAACTGCGGCGGAAGCGCGCAAGCACCCGGCGGCCTTTCCCGTCATCCATGTTACTTCAGCCGAGAAGGGCATGGGGCTGGATGAATTGCGGGCAGCATTGATGCAGGACGTGCG
>CAZYAL010000027.1:1474-7603 GCA_964645635.1 uncultured Sphingomonadaceae bacterium
GGCTGAACGGGTAGGTGCGCGGCAGAGGGAAGCAGGGACCTTCGCATGAAGCTGATTATCGGGAACAAGAACTATTCCAGCTGGTCATTGCGCGGCTGGCTGGCAGCCAAGCAGTCAGGCCTGTCCTTCGAGGAATTGACCGTTCCGCTCTATGGTGAAGAGTGGAAAACCCGCCGACAGCAGACAGGGGAATTCCAGCCGTCGGCGGGCAAGGTTCCGGTGTTGTGGGATGGCGATGTGGTGGTGTGGGACAGCCTCGCCATCATGGAATATCTGGCAGATAAGGTCGGCCGGGAACGCTTTTGGCCAAAGGATGACGAAGCGCGGGCCATGGCCCGTTCGATGGTCGCCGAAATGCACAGTTCCTATGCAGCGATGCGCAACGAATGCCCAATGAACATCCGCACAAGGACACATGTCGAACTGTCGGAAGAGTGCAAGCATGATATCGTGCGCATCCTCGGCCTTTGGGCGGAGGCGCGCGCGCGTTTCGGCAGAGGCGGGCCGTTCCTGTTCGGCACCTTCAGTGCCGCGGACATCTTCTATGCCCCGGTTGTTGCGCGCTTCCTGACCTATGGCATCGGCGTTCCCGGCTTTGCCCAGGCTTACATGGAAGCGATCTGGGAACACAGCTGGCTACAGGAATGGGTGGAGGCAGCAAGCCGGGAGGAATGGACCATCTCGCAATTCGAAGTGAGCAGTGCAAAATGAGATTGCCTGCAGATCTCACCATACGCCTGATCGCTTGCGAAAGCGTCACGCCTGCGCGCGGGGAGGTGTTCGATTGCCTCGAAGCGATGCTCAAGCCGCTCGGCTTTGAAGTCACCCGCTTCACCCGCGGTGATGGCGAGCCGGGTAGCGACGAGGAGGCGGTCGAGAACCTCTTCGCCGTGCGTCGCGGACCGAAGGGCACAAAACACTTTTCCTTCGCGGGCCACGTCGACGTGGTGCCGCCCGGCCATGGCTGGGCCTCGCAAGCATTCGCCCCCGAAATTCGCGGTGACCTGCTTTACGGGCGCGGCGCGGTGGACATGAAGGGGGCTGTTGCCTGCTTTATCGCTGCGCTGGAAGACATTCCCGCAGAGGCCGGCACCGTCAGTCTGATCATCACGGGTGACGAGGAAGGCCCTGCTCTCCACGGCACGCGGGCGCTGATTGACCTGATGAACGAACGGGCAGAGAAGCCGGACCTGATCCTTGTTGGCGAACCCACCAGTGTGAACCGGCTGGGAGACATGATGAAGATCGGCCGCCGCGGGTCAGTCAACATCATGCTTGAAGTGGATGGCGTGCAGGGACATGTCGCCTATCCGCACCTGGCCGACAATCCGTTGCCCAAGCTCGTCGCCATGCTCGCGGAACTGGACGCGCTGGTGCTGGATGAGGGGACTGACTGGTTCCAGCCATCCAACGTTGAGATTACCGAGATCGACGTGCCCAACCGGGCGCATAACGTGATCCCGGGCACGGCCAGGGCGCGCATTTCGATCCGCTTCAACGACCTGCACACCGGCGCGCAGCTTTCCGAACGGGTCAGCGCGATTGCCGAAAAGCACGGCGGACGGGCGCTGCCGATCATCTCGGGCGAGCCGTTCCTGACCCCGCCGGGCGCATTCTCGCAGATGATCGCGGATGCCGTGGAAGCCGAGATTGGTGTTGTACCCGAAGCGAGCACCAGCGGGGGTACGTCTGACGCGCGGTTCCTGAAGGCGGTGGCGCCCGTGATCGAGTTCGGGCTGGTCAACGCCACCATGCACAAGACGGACGAGGCGGTAGCCCTGCAGGACCTCGACGCCTTAACCCGCATCTATGCCCGCATAACCCGCGCCGCATTGGGTGCTTGACCTCGGCCCTGCTCGTTGCGAGCCTGCATCGCTGACGAAGGGGGGCTTTGCCGCATGTTGAAATTCTGGTTCGCCATTCCGTTGTGGCAACGCGTTGTTGCTGCGCTGGTGCTTGGTATCGCAACCGGCCTCCTCTGGGGGCCGGGAGCGGAAAGCATCAAGTGGATCGGCGATTTCTTCATTGCCTCGATCAAGATGCTGGTCGTGCCGCTGATCTTCTTCAGCCTTGTTTCCGGCGTTGCCTCGATCGGTGACCTCAGGAAGCTGGGCAAGGTCGGCGGACGGGCGATCCTGCTGTTTGTAATCACCGGGCAGATCGCCGTGTGGCTGGGGCTTGGCCTCGGCACTTTCTTCCAGCCCGGATCGGGCCTCGACACCTCCGCGATCCAGACAGGCGAAGTTCCGCAAAGCAACTTTACCGGCTGGACGGACATGATCGTCGCCACCGTGCCGGCCAGCCCGGTGCAGGTGATGGCGGATGGCGCGGTGCTGCCGCTGATCGTCTTTTCGCTGTTAATCGGCATCGGCATCTTGATGGCTAGGTCTGACGGGGATCCTGTCGCCAAGGTCTTCGACAGCGGCTCCATCGTGATGCAGAAAGTCACCGCTATCGTAATGGAACTCACTCCTTTCGGCGTATTCGCGTTGATCGCCTGGGTGGCTGGCACGCTGGGTGTCAGCGCGCTGCTGGCGTTGGGCAAGATGGTGGTGCTGAACTATGCCGGCTGCCTATTGCTGATCGGCATTGTCTATGTGGGCCTGCTCAAGCTGGTAGCGAAAGTGCCGGTGGTGGCCTTCTTCCGCGGCATGATCGACGCGATTGCCGTGTCCTATTCCACCGCCAGTTCCAGTGCGACCTTGCCGGTGACCTTGCGCTGTCTTGAGCGCAACGTGGGCGTGGGCCGCTCGGTCTCCAGCTTCACCGCATCGCTGGGCGCGACGATCAACATGGATGGCACGGCGATGTACCTTGGCCTTGCCACGCTGTTCGGGGCGCAGGTATTCGGTATCGACCTTGGCTTTGCCGATTACATCCTGATTGCGGTGACGGCGACGCTCGGCTCCATCGGTGCGGCAGGCATTCCCGGCACCGGCCTCATTATGATGACGCTGGTGATGGGAAGCGTGGGCGTGCCGCTCGAAACCATCGCCTTCGTGGCAGGCGCTGACAGGATCATGGACATGATGCGCACCACCACCAATGTGGCGTCCGACGCGACCATCGCCACCACCGTTGCCGCATTGACGGGCGATCTGAACCGGGCGGAACTGGTCAGCGCGGATGACGTCTAGCCAGTACCGGCCTATCGTACGGTTGGCACCACCGGACAGGGACGCATGGGTGAATTCCAGATAGACCTCGCCATCGTGGTTGCAGGTGCTGCAACGTCGCTACTGCTGTTCTGGCCGCGCCTGTCCAACTCCACCCGCTGGCGTGCCACCGTCACTCCGCTCGCCTCGATCATCGGCAGCGGTTTCCTGGTGCTGGGGCCGATCCTGATCGACAGCTTCGGTCATTATGCGGTGCTCGCCATGGCCGGGCTGTGCCTTGCCGGGTACGGCTTCGGCGCGGCGATCCGCTATAATATCGCGCAGATCGCCAGGTCTGACGATGATGAATCAGGCCCCGATGATGGCGTGGTGACGCTGAAGCTTGAGACCATTGCCAGCTGGGCACTCGCCCTCGCTTACATTGTCTCGGTTGCTTACTACCTCAACCTGCTCGGTTCCTTTGGGGCGCGGTTGTTTGATGTGACCGAGGAGGGCAGCCGCCTGGCCGGTTTCATTACCAGCGGTGTCTATGCCGTGATCCTTGCAGCAGGCGTCACCAAGGGTTTCAGCTTGCTCGAATGGATGGAGAAGCTCTCGGTCAGCGTGAAGCTGACCATCATCGCTGCGCTCATCGCGGGCCTCACGGTGTTCAGTGTGGAGAACTGGCCTGATGCGCTGGGTGATCTGATGAACTCCAAGGCCATCGGCTGGTCATCGCTCCCGTTGTTGTTCGGGTTGATCGTGACGGTGCAGGGCTTTGAGACATCGCGCTATCTCGGCAATGAATATTCGGCTGAGGAGCGGCAGAAGTCGATGCGGCTGGCGCAATGGATCTCCACCGTGATCTACCTCGTCTATGTCGCGCTGCTGTCTGTCGGCTTTCGCAGCGGGGATTTCCCGGCGAGCGAAACCGCGGTGATTGACATGATGGCCGGTGTCGCCTCTATCCTCGTGCCGTTGCTGATCATGGCGGCACTGAGCGCGCAGTTCAGCGCGGCAGTGGCGGATACGCAGGGTTCCGGCGGGCTGGTAGAGGAGCTGACGGGGGGCAAGGTCAGTTCGCCCAAGGGCTATGCGTTGGTGGTCGTCGCAGGTCTTGTGCTGACATGGACTGCGGATGTGTTCCAGATCATCAGCTATGCCTCGCGCGCGTTCGCTTTCTATTACGGATTGCAATCGGGCCTCGCCTTTGCACGCTGCTGGTCAAAGGGAAGCAAGGATGGATCGCAAAAGCCCGGCCTGCTGGCACTGTTCGCCGCTCTTACTGCATTAGGCCTTGCGAGCGCGATATTTGGCGTGCCGTTCGAGGGGAATTGAGGCTGTTCACCGCCCCTTCGGCTTCTCCAGCACCTTCTTTCTGAAGCTGCACAGATCCACCACCGGGCAGCGCCAGCATTCAGGTGTGCGCGCCTTGCACACATAGCGGCCATGCAGGATCAGCCAGTGGTGCGCACCAAGGCGGAAGGGGGCTGGCACGCGCTTTTCCAGCTTGGCCTCGACATGGTCCGGCGTCTTGCCCTTGGCGAGGCCGGTGCGGTTGCCGACGCGGAAGATGTGGGTGTCCACCGCGAAGGTTTCCTGCCCGAACCAGCAGTTGAGCACGACATTCGCTGTCTTGCGGCCCACGCCGGGCAAGCGGACCAGGTCCTCTCGCGTATCCGGCACCTCGCCGCTATACTCATCGACCAGCAGCTGGCTGAGGAGGATCACGTTCTTGGCCTTCGAATTGAACAGGCCGATGGTCTTGATGTGCTCCTTCAACCCTTCCTCGCCAAGTTCGAGCATCTGTTGCGGGGTCTTCACCTTCTCGAACAGCGCACGCGTCGCCTTGTTTACCCCCACGTCAGTCGCCTGCGCAGAAAGCGCCACGGCGACAACCAGCTGGTAGGCATTGCCGAATTCCAACTCGGTTTGCGGGTCAGGGTTGTCCTCTGCAAGACGACGGAAAAATTCGAAGATCTGGTCCTTGGTCATCTTGAATCAGAGGCCGAGAACATCCGTCATCGCGTAGCGCCCGGCCTGCTTGCCGATCAGCCAGCTTGCGCCTTTCACTGCGCCATTGGCGAAGATCATGCGATTTTCAGCCAGGTGGGTGAGGGTGATCCGCTCCTGCTCGCCAGCGAAATAGACCGAGTGCTCGCCCGCCACCGTGCCGCCGCGCAGGGCAGCGAAGCCGATCGCGCCTTCCTGGCGCTTGCCGGTGTGGCCGTGGCGGCCGCTTTCCATGTTGCTCACCAGCGATACATTGCGGCCCTTGGCAGCAGCTTGCCCCAGCAGCAGCGCGGTGCCTGATGGTGCATCCACCTTCATCCGGTGGTGCATCTCTACGATCTCGATATCCCAGTCCGGCCCCAGCTTTGATGCGGCTTCTTCCACGAGGTGGGCAAGCAGGGTGACGCCAAGCGAGGTATTGCCCGTCTGCAGCACAGGCACTGCGCGCGCGGCGTTGTCGATAGCTTCGAAATGCGTTTCATCAAGGCCGGTGGTGCCGATCAGGATGGGAATGCCTGCGCCAATGGCTGCGCGCAAATTGCCCGCGAGTGCTATAGGTGCGGAGAAATCCACCAGCGCGTCGCTCGCGTCTGCCAGCTTCTCGACGTCGCCGCCCTTATCCACGCCGCCAGCGCATTCGTGCCCTGCGGCCGCGATGGCTTGCTCCAGTGCATGCCCCATGCGCCCTGCGCTACCGATGATTCCGATCCGTGCCATTGCCATTTTCCCTTCGCTGATGCTTCATGCGGGCAATGAGCAATATCCGCAACATCGTGATCCTCACCGGCGCGGGGATAAGCGCCGAAAGTGGCCTGCGCACCTTCCGCGCGGAAGACGGCTTGTGGGAAGATCACCCGGTGGAGGAAGTGGCCACGCCCGAAGGCTTTGCCCGCAATCCCGGCCTTGTGCAGCGCTTCTATGACGAGCGGCGCGCCGGTGTGCAGGCGGTGCAGCCCAATCCCGCGCATGAGGCCTTGGGTCGGCTGGACCGGGAGTGGGACGGCGATTTGCTGATCGTCAC
>CAZYAL010000027.1:7703-17340 GCA_964645635.1 uncultured Sphingomonadaceae bacterium
GACCTGTTCGTTTCCATCGGCACATCAGGCGCGGTCTATCCCGCAGCAGGCTTCGTCCAGCACGCGAGGGAAAGCGGTGCGCGCACGCTGGAACTGAACCTGGAAGAAAGCCTCGGCAGCCGTATGTTCGAAGAGACGCGGCTGGGCAAGGCGAGCGTGTTGGTGCCCGAATGGGTGGACGAGGTGTTGGGCTAGTTAGCGCTGCTTCTTGGCGAGCGGAGCCGTGAAGTCAGGGTCCTTCTTCTCGATCCAGCTGACGAACTTCGCCACCACCGGGTCTGCCAGCAGGCTGGATGCATCCATGCCGTGGTGCTGCAATTCCGACATCGAGAAATTGGCGATCAGGAAATTCTGGCACACCGGGTGCATCGGAACGGTATCGCGCCCGCCGCGGCTCTTGGGGATCGGGTGGTGCCAGACGATGGTCTCGCCCGTCGGTCGCGCACAGAGCCAGCAGGGCGGGGCTTCGTCGGCAGCCTCGGCTTCTTCCTCCTCGATTCCCCAGCGGTCTAGTTTCGACTTCTTACGGGCCATAGGTTCGTCTCAATTGGAAATGCTGGAGCCGGTCTAGCGCAACTGCTCCCCCGCGCCTAATTGCCGCAAGCCTTGCAACCCGGATCTTTCGCAATCGTCAGTGTGCGCATCCCCGGTTTTAACCCATCCATCAGGTGCAGCTTGCCCCATTGCGGATCGCCCATTCCACCCGTCTGGGCGATGAGTATGCGGATAGCCTGCATTGCCGCGAAGCTTGCAGTCCAGCCGCTCATCGCGCCGAGCATCCCGTCTTCGGCGCAGGTGTCGCAATCCTCGGCATCGAAGGCATCGCCGACATAGCAGCGATAGCAAGGGCTGGAGACGAGGTGCCCGGCAAAAGCGCCAACCTGCCCCTGGAAGCGGCCAACTGCGGCAGACAGCAGCGGCACACGTTCGGCCACGCAGGCATCGGATACGGCGAGGCGGGTGGCGAAATTGTCCGTCCCGTCAAGCACCAGGTCCACGCCTTCGACCATGCGCGCGGCTGTTTCCGGCGTGATGCGCGTGTCGGAGATCGTGACGTTGAGCGCATTGTCGAAATTGCTCACCCAGCGGCGCGCTGCAACAGCCTTGCCATGGCCAACATCTCGGGTGGTGTAGATCGTCTGGCGTTGCAGGTTGGAGGTGTCGACATCGTCATCGTCGATCAGCGTTAGACTGCCGATCCCAGCCGCTGCGAGGAATTGCAGCGCAGGCGCGCCTATGCCGCCGAGGCCGACCAGCAAAACATGTGCATTGAACAAAGCGGCCTGCCCGGCACCGCCAACCTCGGGCAACACGATATGTCGCGCGAAGCGTTCGAGCCTTTTGGCATCCATCTGTGTAGGGCTGTTGGCAGGGCTGTCGTCCATCTGTGCATCCCTAGACGGATTGAGCGCTTCGTAAAGCGGGGGACGCGCTTTCCTACAAGATGTGGACAGGACAAAGCATGCTGCATGGCCCGGATCCATGTGGAAAATGGCGGAATTCAGAGGATGACAGGCGATGTTTCGGGAGGTGGATTTCCCCCTTCAGGACTGTGTTCCATGTGTTCCATCGTTTGCGTGGAAAACCCTGTGGGCAGGCTTGTGGAAAGGTCGCGTACAAGCCTGTGCACCGCGCCGGGAAAACCCCGGGCGGGCACATGTTGGCAAGTTGGGGGATATCGCGTGGAAGCGCGATGGCTTTTCGCGACTGGTACCAATCAGTTTTCGAGCTGGCGCAGCAAGCTACGGACGTCGCCGTCCATGTCGGCATCGCGCTTGCGCAGGTCTTCGATCAGGCGCACCGCGTGAATCACGGTGGAATGATCGCGGCCACCGAACTTGCGGCCGATCTCCGGATAGCTGCGCGGTGTGAGCACCTTGGCAAGGTACATTGCCACCTGGCGCGGGCGAACCACGGCGCGGGCGCGGCGCTTGCTGCTCATCTCGCTGCGGTCAATTCGGTAGAACTGGCAGACGGTGCGCTGGATCTCGTCAATCGTGATTCGGCGACGGTTGGCCGACAGGATATCTGTCAGCTGTTCTTCTGCAAGCTGCAGGCTGACTTCCTGGCCCGTAAGCTGGGCATAGGCGACCAGCTTGTTGAGGCCGCCGACCAGCTCACGCACATTGCGGTTGATGGTGCGGGCGAGGAAATCGATCACGTCACCGGGTACGTCGAGCGGCGCAAACTTGGTGAGGCGCGATTCGAGGATCGAACGGCGCAGTTCGATATCGGCCGGCTGGATGTCAGCCACGAGGCCCATCGACAAGCGCGAGAGCAGGCGCGGCTCGACGCCGTCCAATGCTTGCGGCGCGCGGTCAGCGGCGAAGACCAGCCGCTTGCCCTCGGCCAGCAGCGCGTCGATCGTGTAGAGCAGTTCTTCCTGGGCGGAAGCCTTGCCGATGATGAACTGGATATCGTCCACCAGCAGCAGGTCGAAACCGCGTAGGCGAGCCTTGAACTCGATCATCTCATTCGACTTCAGCGCCTGCACGAACTCAACCATGAAGCGCTCGGCGCTGCAGTAGAAAATGCGCGCACGCGGGTGGGCCTGCAGATAGGAATGGCCGATGGCGTGCAGCAGGTGCGTCTTGCCCTGGCCGGTAGCGGCCTTGAGGTAGAGAGGGCTGAACTGCGGCTTCTCGGTCTTGGCCATGCGCTCTGCCGCGTTCTTGGCCAGCACATTGGTGGTGCCGGTAACAAAGGCGGCAAAGGTCAGCGAAGGGTCAAGGCCGACGGACGAGGTGAAGCCATCGTCGCCGATCGATTCCATCGCCAGCGTGGCGTCGTTGGCCGCGCGGTGGCCGAAGCCATCGTCGCCGCGCAGGTCAAGGTCTGCCAGCTTGCGGCGGCCGGGGTGAACCTTGATGGAGACATGGCGCACTTCGCTGCGCGCGATCTTCCATGCCAGCGAAAGCCGGTCATGGAACCGGTCATTCACCCAGTTTGCAGAAAATTCTGTCGGCAGGAACAGTTCCAGCGTTCCGGTTTCCTTGTTGAAACCGCCAACCTGGATCGGGCGAATCCACTGGGTGAAAAGCTGATGACCGAGGTCCTTGCGAAGCCCCTGGCTGATATCCGACCAATCAGCTGCTAGGTCGAGCGCTTCTTGTTCTTCCATCTTCGCTGTAGCCTCATCACGCTTTGCCGGATCCTGTTTTCCGGAATGCGGTCCCACTCGAATCATCCCCGTCTTTCCTTCGCCGCGACTGCCTGACCAGCTGTTGTTCTCGCCCACTTCCACAAGGCACAAATATCACATGCCGGAAACCGCTCCCCTCGCGGTAATCCAGGATACGCCGTGTAATGGTCATTTAAAGAGGATCGCGACGGACTCAGCCGCGACCGCTGATTCTGTTTATGAAGGCTCTGGCGGGAGCCGCAAGGGCCACCATCGTTATTTCGAAAAATAAACAGGGTTGACTCGCGCTAAGTGGCGGACTTGCGTTTAAGTAACTGAAAATTAAGAATTCATTTGTGATACTTGTGCGAATCGCGCGTTTTCCGTCACTTACTGCGTTCCGACGTCAACGTATGCTGCAGATGCGAAAAGGGCCGGTGGCAATTGCCCCGGCCCCGTTCCGATTTCGTTCTCCCCGGAAACCTTCCGGGAGGCGAATCAGAGAGCAGCGACTCGCTTGCTCAGACGGCTCATCTTGCGAGCTGCAGTGTTCTTGTGGAGCACGCCCTTGGCGACACCCTTGGCCAGTTCCGGCTGGGCAACCTTCAGCGCGGCTTCAGCAGCGGCCTTGTCACCGGCGGTGCAGGCCACTTCGACCTTCTTCACCTGGGTGCGGATGCGGCTCATGCGCGCGCCATTGATCTCGGCGCGCTTGTTGTTGCGACGGATGCGCTTCTTGGCTTGCAGCGTATTGGCCATGTTCGTCCTTGTCTTGGCGCCGCGGTCAGTTGCGGCTGCCCTGTCCTTGTAAAAATATCGAAAAACGGCGTCAGAGCGCCGGAAAGCGCGCCACATAGGCGGGCGCTGCCGAATCGTCAACTCATAGTTGTGGTCAGGAGCAGCTGACGTTAGCCTTGGCAGGAAGGGCAGAACCATGTGCTGCGCCCGCCCTGCACGATGCGGCGGATTATGCCGTCATCGCAGCGGAGGCAAGCCTCGCCCTCACGGCCGTACACATTGAAGCGGGTAGCGAAGTAGCCAAGCTCGCCATCTGGCCGGGCGTAGTCGCGCAAGCTTGAGCCGCCGTCCTCAATGGATTGCGCCAGCACTTCGCGAATGGCGGGGACGAGCCGGGCCAGCGCCGGGCGGTAGATCAGCCCGCCAGCCTTGCGCGGATGGATGCCGGCACGGAACAACGCCTCGCATACATAGATATTGCCGAGGCCCGCCACGATCCGCTGATCGAGGAGCAGCAGCTTGATTGCCTGCTTGCGGCCCCTGATGGCAGCGCGCAGATGCTCCACGCTCAAGCCCTCGCCAAGCGGTTCAGGCCCCATCACGGCAAAGGCAGGCCATTCCTCCAGTCGTGCGGTATCGACAAGATCAACAAAGCCGAAGCGACGCGGATCATTGAGGGCAAAGCGGTTGGAGGCTGTCTCGATCACAAGGTGGTCGTGCTTCTCGCCAGCTTCCGGATCGATCCGCCAGCGCCCGCTCATGCCCAGATGGAAGATCAGCGTCGCGGCGCGATCGGTATGGATCAGGCCGTATTTCGCGCGCCTGCCAAGCGAGGTGACCGTCGCCCCGGTAAGCGCCTGCACCAATCCTTCGGGGAAAGGAAAGCGCATGTCTGGCCGGTTCTGCGCCACGCGTGTGATGCGCTGGCCATCGAGGAGACGGGCGAGGCCGCGTACCGTGGTTTCGACTTCGGGAAGTTCCGGCATGGCGCGGTTGGTAAGGGGCGCCACGCTGCTTGTCTATGGCGCGGGTGCGGCCTAGCTTGCAGCCCTGAAATCTGGAGACGAGGATCACATGTCCATAACCGCTTACAACGCCAGCGTGCCGGTGTTCATCACCGTGCTCACGAACATGAAGAACTGGCTCGACAAGGCCGCTGAGCAGAAGGGCGAGGGCGAGCTGATGGAAGCGCGGCTGGCGCCGGACATGTATCCGCTGCCCAAGCAAGTTCAGCTGGTATCGGACAGTGCCAAGGGCTGCGGCGCGCGGCTCGCCGGTGTCGAAGCACCGTCCATGCCTGACACCGAAGCCAGCTTTGCCGAACTGAAGGAACGCTGCGACAAGACCATCGCCTTCCTCGAAAGCCTCGATCCGGTAGCAGTTGAAGCAGGCCTCTCTAAGGAGATCGAGCTGAAGTTCCCGAATGGCGGTGGCATGCGCTTTGACGGGCTGACCTATCTCAACGGATTCGTGCTGCCCAACGTCTATTTTCACGCCAGCATGCTCTATGCGATCCTGCGCGCGGCAGGGGTCGATATCGGCAAGCTCGACTTCCTCGCCCACCTTGGCCCCAACGTCTTCCCGCCGCCCGAATCCGCCGCGTGACTCTTTCACTGGAACGCCTCGCCGTCAGCGGCTAAGGCCCGCTCCCATGAAAGACCATGTCTCCTTCGGCTACGAAGACGTCGCCCCTGAAGAAAAGACCCGCCGCGTGGGCGCGGTCTTTTCCAATGTCGCCGCTAAGTATGACATCATGAACGATGCCATGTCCGGCGGCATGCACCGCTTGTGGAAGGACCGCTTCGTTGGCCGCGTGAAGCCGCAGCCGGGCGAGGCGATCCTCGACATGGCAGGCGGCACGGGTGACATCGCTTTCCGCATGGCGGAAAAGGGCGCCGAGGTCGTGGTGGCGGACATCAACCAGGACATGCTGGACGTTGGTATCGAGCGGGCGATGGACCGCGGGATCGACGGGCTCAGCTGGTCTTGCCAGAACGCCGAGGAGCTTTCCTATCCTGACCGGCAGTTCGATGCCTATACCATCGTGTTCGGTATCCGGAACGTGACCCATATCGACAAGGCCCTGGGTGAGGCGCACCGCGTTCTGAAATATGGCGGTCGCTTTTATTGCATGGAGTTCAGTACCACGGACTGGCCGGGTTTCAGGGAAGTCTACGATGCCTATTCTCACAAGCTGATGCCCAAGATCGGCAAGTGGATTGCCGATGACGAGGACAGTTATCGTTACCTCGCTGAGAGCATCCGCCGCTTCCCAAAGCCCGCCGAATTCGAAGCCATGATCAAGGACGCTGGTTTCCAGAACACGCGGGTGGAAAAGATCCTTGGCGGCGCGGTGAATATCCATTCGGGTTGGAAGGTCTGATCCTTTGGCTGCACCGCTGACGCATGGATGGCGCCTTTTTAAATGGGGCATAACGCTTGCGCGCCATCGCGCGCTGGTTGGCATAGAGAATGACCCTAATACCCCGTCGCCGGTTAAAAGGATGGCAAGGCTGGCGCGTTGGATCGCGTTCACGGGTAAGAAAGGCGAGCCAGACTACGCGACCGCATTCCAGAAAATCGGCCCTGCCGCGATCAAGCTGGGGCAGACGCTGGCAACCCGGCCAGACCTGGTGGGTGAGGAAGCCGCGCGTAATCTGCTGAGCTTGCAGGATAGCCTGCCGCCGGTTCCTTTCTCGCAGATCGAAGCACAGATCGAGGCGACCTTCGGTGTGCCGGTGTCTGCGCTTTATTCGCATATCGACCCGGAGCCGGTGGGCGCTGCCTCCATCGCGCAGGTCCACAAGGGGGTGACCACTGACGGGCGCACTGTTGCCATCAAGGTGCTGCGCCCGGGCATTCGCGAACGCTTTGCGCGCGATATCGACACCTATGAATGGGCTGCGGCGCATCTTGAGGAGATGGGCGGCGAAGCCAAGCGTCTGCGCCCCGCGCTCACCATCGCCAATTTCAAGCGCTGGACAAATCGTGAGCTGGACTTGCGGCGCGAGGCGGCATCGGCATCCGAACTCGCCGAAGCGATGCGCGGCATCCACAATTACCACATCCCTGAAATTGACTGGGATCGCACCAATGGCCGGGTGATGACCATCGAGTGGATCGACGGGGTCAAGATCAGCAATGTCGAGGCGTTGAAGGCTGCCGGGCATGACATGCCCGACCTTGCCAAGCGGCTGGTGCTCGCGTTCCTGACACAAGCGATCAGCGTCGGTTATTTCCATGCTGACATGCACCAGGGCAACCTGTTCGTGCGGCCCGATGGATCGATCGTGGCAATCGATTTCGGCATCATGGGCCGGATTGACCGGCGCGCAAGGCAGTGGCTGGCGGAAATCCTCTATGGCCTGACCACGGGCAACTACAAGCGCGTGGCTGAGATCCACTTCGAAGCGCAATATGTGCCGAGCTATCACGCGGTGGGCGAGTTTGCCACGGCGCTGCGCGCAGTAGGCGAGCCGATGCGCGGCAAGCCGGTGAGCGAGCTTTCTGTGGGCCAGATGCTCGACGGGCTGTTCGCCATCACCCGCGATTTCGACATGCAGACACAGCCGCACCTGCTGCTGTTGCAGAAGACCATGGTGATGGTGGAAGGGATTGCCACCCAGCTACACCCCGAAATCAACATGTGGGATATTTCCGGCCCTTATGTGAAGAGCTGGATCCGCGACGAGCTTGGCCCCGAGGCCGCGATTGCTGACCGGATCAAGGAAGATACCGACACCTTGCTGCGCATTCCCGGGCTGGTGCGCCGGCTGGAAGAACAGTTCCCGCCAAAGGGCGGTGCCCCCGAGCCGCCGCCGTTGCCGGAAGTCGAACTGATCTGGGATCGCCGCAAGCGCAAGGGGCGCAGCTGGATAGGTTATGTGCTGGCCGCCGTTGCGGGTGCTGGTGCGACATGGGGAGGCATGGCTGCCGGATGGCTGGGCTGAGGGCGCGCGCACCTGCGTGGGACCGTTTCGGCCACTGGGCCCCGGGCGCAGCCATATTGGTGCTGGTCTTCACGTTGCTTTTGCTGGCGGTGGCGGCCTGGACAGACCGTTCCGATCACAAGAAGTCTTCCGCAGAACCCGCGGCAATTGAACAACTGAACCAAGCTTCCCTCCCGGCGTCTGCACGTGGAGACCAAGACCTCGAACTCTTCACCGTCATTGCTCAACGCGTGGCCGACGGGGAGGGGTACCACCGCGTCGCCGTGGAAGAGCAGCGCGCGCGCGATTTCCCCGTGAGTCCCGGTCTTGCCGTGCGCTTGCCCACGCTGGCTTACCTCACCGCATGGTTCGGCCCGCTTGGGATGGCGGTGCTGGCGGGCATCATCGGCCTGCTTACCATCGTGGCATGGTATCGCAGGCTGGGGGATGAGCCTGGCGGCCAGGGGCATCGCATGCTCGCATTGTTGCTGCTGGTTATTGGCGCGCTGATCGGCCTGAAGGCGCAATACCTTGTGTTGCATGAAGTTTGGGCGGGGCTGTTTCTTGCGCTGTCTTTTGGCCTGCACCGGCGTGGCGAGTGGCTGCTCGCATGGCTGGCGGCTGCCGCCGCGCTGGCGATCCGCGAACATGCATTACCCTTCGTGTTGTTGATGGGCACGATGGCCGCGTTGCGGCGGGACTGGCGCGAGATGCTGGCGTGGGGCGGGCTGGTGCTCGCCTTCCTTGTCGGCCTTGGCATCCATCTTGCAATCGTGAGTGACCTTATCTCGCCTGCAGAACCGGCTTCGCCACCGTGGCTGGTGCTGCGCGGGCTGAGGGGCTGGACTTCGAACATCGTGCTTTCCAGCACGCTTTATCTGCTTCCCGGTGTCATCGCCGCGCCGCTGGCGTTGCTGCCGCTGCTTGGCTGGGCGGGGTGGAAGAGCGATGCGGGGCTGTTTGGCTTGCTGCTGTTTGCCGGATACGGCCTGTTCTTCATGCTCGCCGGGAGGGACAATAATTTCTATTGGGCGCTGGTTATTACCCCGTGCTGGTTCATGGGGCTGGCGTTCGTGCCGCGCGCGCTCAAATCCTTGATCAATTCCGCACGCGGCAGGTAGCGTGCCAGGACTGGCAAAAAGCCAATCTTAACCATATTGCTGCAGTTGATGACGCCGGGCTGGCCTCGGAATTGTTCCGCGGCTAGGCTGATTTCGAACGGCGGACCCGCCGCAAGGACCGGAAAGTGAGAATGGACGGGCCACGCATACTCCTGGTCGTGGGCGGCGGGATCGCTGCCTACAAATCATGCGAACTGGTGCGCCTTATCCGCAGGGGTGGGGGCGATGTCACCTGCGTGCTCACCAATGGCGGCGCGCAATTCGTCACGCCGATGGCGCTGGCAGCACTCTCTGGCAACCAGGTCCATACCAGCCTGTGGGATTTGAAGAACGAAGCTGAGATTGGCCATATCCAGCTTAGCCGCGAGGCGGATCTTGTGGTGGTTTGCCCCGCCACAGCAGACCTGATGGCCAAGATGGCGGCCGGCATTGCTGATGATCTTGGCACCACGCTGATTTTGGCGACGGACAAGCCGGTGCTTTGTGTGCCTGCCATGAATGTGCGCATGTGGGAGCACGAAGCCACCCAGCGTAACGTGCACTGGCTTGCCGAAAGCGGCGTGCGGGTGATGATGCCCGATGAAGGCGAGATGGCGTGCGGCGAATTCGGCCCCGGCCGCTTGCCCGAACCGCGCGATGTGATCCGCGAAATCGCCGCCCTGCTTGATCCGGTGGACGAGCATGAGAAGATCGCCGCCGAACTGCGCCGCCTTGCGGAAGAGGAATTT
>CAZYAL010000027.1:17440-26582 GCA_964645635.1 uncultured Sphingomonadaceae bacterium
GGACGAGCATGAGAAGATCGCCGCCGAACTGCGCCGCCTTGCGGAAGAGGAATTTGAGGATGATGATGACGGCATCGTCGATCCGCTGCCCAGCCGCGCGCGCGATGACGATGATGATGATGTGCCCAGGCGTCGCGCTGGCACCGGCCTAGGCGGCTTGCTCGGTTCGATCATCCAACGTTCGACAGGAGACAGGGCGGATGGCGAGGAGGTGCCTGAAGCGGGAGAGCCAGCCGTTCCTGACCTCGAGGCCGCGCCGGTGCTGGCGCGCAAGGGCGCTGCATCTGCTGCACCGCCTACTGATCGCGAGGCGATTAACCACACAGTCAACGCACGCCAATCCGCGCCGCAGCCCTTCGATGGCGAGGAGGCAGCGGCTCCGGTTGGCGCGATGGCCAAGGAAACGGCCGATCCGCTGGAAGGGCAGCCCGCGTTTGACGACAATCCCGAGCACCGCCCGCTTTATGGCAAGCACGTGCTCATCACCGCTGGCCCGACGCATGAACCGATTGACCCGGTGCGCTACATCGCCAACCGTTCCTCGGGCAAGCAGGGCTTTGCCATCGCCGCTGCAGCCGCTGCTGCCGGTGCACGCGTCACGCTGGTATCCGGCCCGGTGCATCTCGAAACCCCGCCGGGTGTTGACCGCATCGACGTCGAAAGCGCGGAAGAGATGAACAAGGCGGTGAAGGACGCACTGCCTGCCGATTGCGCTGTTATGGTCGCCGCCGTGGCGGATTGGCGGATCAAGGATTACCACGGCGAGAAGATCAAGAAGCGCGGCTCTGCCCCGCCCGCGCTGATGCTCACCGAAAACCCCGATATCCTCGCCATGGTTGCGGCCAGCTCCAAGCGGCCGGATCTGTTGATCGGCTTTGCCGCCGAGACGGAGAAGGTGGTCGAGAACGCGCGCAAGAAGCGCAAGAGTAAGGGCGTGGACTGGATCGTCGCCAATGACGTGTCGGGTGACGTAATGGGCGGCGCGAACAACAAGGTGCATATCGTGCGCGAGCGCGACGTTGAGGAATGGGACCAGATGAGCAAGATGGACGTGGCCTGGAAACTGGTGGAAAGCATCGCCCGGCAGCTGGAGACAATCGATGGCTGATCGCGTGCCGGTGCGCATCAAGCGCTTGCCGCATAGTCACGGCCTTGATCTGCCTGCCTATGCAACTGATGGCGCTGCGGGGATGGATGTGCTCTCGGCAGAGAACCTGATCCTGCGCCCAGGCGCGCGGGCTGCTGTCGGCACCGGCCTCGCGGTGGCAATCCCTTCGGGATACGAAATCCAGGTGCGCCCGCGTTCGGGCCTCGCCCTGAAGCAGGGAATTTCGGTGCCCAACACGCCCGGCACGGTCGATTCCGATTATCGCGGGGAGCTGAAGGTGATCCTGATCAACCATTCGCAGGATAATTTCACCATCCAGCGCGGTGATCGCATCGCCCAGCTGGTGGTCTCCCCCGTCACATTAGCGGTTTGGGACGAGGTGGAAGAACTGGATGACACCGCGCGCGGCGCAGGCGGCTTCGGTTCCACCGGTGGGCATGCGGGGCTTTAGAGGCTTCCCTGCCAGCCTGACTTTCGCACCCTTAAGGGCTGTATGTGCGAGACTGCCCTTAGATGGGGGCAATTGGTGCGCTGTCGGGCGCAACTGGATGGCAGATAAGGCAAGCGAGGGCGGGGCAGGTTGAAAACGCCTGCCCCGCCGTCACGCGTTCCTGCTTAGAGGCCTGCCAACCAAACGCTGAACGGGCCTGAGAAGCTTTCATCCACCGTGCCGATGCTGGCGCCTTCGGTCAGGTGGTTGTGATCCGCCAGTTCCAGCGTGGTGGGGCAGGGCAGGGTGCTGTCTTTTGCGCACATCGCGCTCACCATGGCATCAGCAAAGGTGCGGAACACCTCGGGATCGTATTCCGCCCACACCAGCATCAGCGGGATTCCGCTGGCGCCGAGCCGCTCGATCGCAGGCGCTGCGGTCTGCAGCGAGGCATCCTCACCGTAATAGACATGCGGTTCTTCGCTGACCTGAAGCGTGTAGTACGGGCTCATCAGCAGCGCGCCCTTGATGCCGGACACGTCACCGCCGTTGATGCTGTCTGTGGAGATATAGTCGCCCACGATATTGGCGCCTGCCGAGTGTCCCCAGATCACGATGTTGTCCGGATCGCCGCCATGCTCGGCAATGTTCGCGCGCACCCAAGCGATGGCTGATGCAAGGTCCGCGCTGGCTGCGGGATAGGTGCTGCCGGGCGCGAGGCGATAGTCGATGTTGATGCCGACCATGCCGTTGCGCGCGGCCCAAGCGGTGGCGCTTTGCGGGTAATAGCCGCCGCCAGCCTTGGTCCCGCCGGTAAAGCCGCCGCCGTGGACGTAAACCAGCACCGGGCGGCTTTCGCCCTCAGCCGCATCGTTGAAGGTATAGACGTCGAGCTTCTGCGCAGCATCGTCGCCATAGGCGATGTCGGATTCGATGGTCACATCGTCATAGGGCGGGAACTCCGCCAGCGGGGCGAAGATTTCGAAACTGGCCGGATCGATGACGTAGCCAAGCTCGCGGATTTGCGCGGCCTGCTCTTCGGGCACGCCGGGCCATGTGGTCTCTGCTTCTGCCTCGGCAGTGGCGGTGTCCTCCGCGCTGTCTGCGCAGGCGGACAGCCCCAAGGCCAGCGAGATCGCGCCAGCTGTCATCAATTTTCGCATAAAGTCTCTCCCGGATCCAATTGGTTCGGGAGATAGACTGCCTTATTGACGCGTCAATTGAAAGGCGGGCTTTCCCGAAAAATGGGAAAGCCCGCCTGTTCATTTTCAGCCTTGCGCGGGGTCAGTCGTCGTCGCGGTGAACCGGCTGGTCTTCCGGCGCGATGGAGATGCGCACGGTCTCACCCGAATTGCCGGGGAAGTCTGTAAACATCGCCTCGACCAGATTGGGCACGAGATACTGCAAGCGGTTGGAGGTGGAGACGGCTTCGGCCTCACCTTCGAACAGGCGCTCACCCGTGGCGGCATTGTCGATCTTCAGCGCGATGCTGCTGGTGTAGATCGTGTAGCTTTCCACGTCGCGCCCGAACCGGTCATCGAAGAACGGATCGTAGAAGCCGTAACCCCAGCTGCGGCTGGGCAGGTAGGTCACGCGGGTATTGCCTGCACGGTCACGGAAGTAGACCGGGCGATAGCCGTACCAGCTGGAATAGAAGGGATCGCGATAACCGCGATAGGAGGAGCGGATGCGCTCTCGCCCGTCATCGACGCCGTAATCGAAGCGCACCAGCAGCGTGGCCGTTTCGGGCGAGGCGGCCTGGGTGTAGCCGAGCGCGGCCATCTCTTCCTCGACACGGTCTGCATAAAGCGCGAATTCGAGCCCGCCAGCCAGCGCCGGATCTTCCGCCACAACGGCGAAGGTCTGGCCTTCAGGTGCAGGTAGTTGCGACTGGAAGCGCGAAACATCCGCGCGGAACGGTGTGGCGCAGGCAGCAAGGCCAGCCAGCAGGATAGCGCCGGCAGCGATCTTGAGGCCTGTGGTCAGTTTGCTGAAATCAGCCATGGCATTTCTCTCTTTATTGCCGTGGCATGCTGGTTGCCCTGCAAGCCCGACAGGTGCGATTCCCGCGAGACGCAAAGTCTCGAACATGGATCACGCAATAGCAAGCACGGCCTGAACCGGGTTTGAATGGGTTCAGGAATAAAATCCTTTGTTATCAGTAAGATGATTTGGATTTCAGCTTTTTCAGCCGCGAATGAGGCCCAAAGCCTTGTAAGCTGCCTTCAGTGTCGGCACGCCGATTTCGCGTGCCTGCGCCGCCCCGCGAGCGAGGATGGCATCGAGCGATTCCCTGTCATCCTTCAGCTCAACAAAGCGCTGCTGGATGGGCCCGAGCTTTTCGACGAGCAGTTCTGCCAGCGCAGGCTTGAACACGCCGAAGCCCTGTCCGCCATAATCGGCAAGCACGCTTTCAGCGCTCACGCCAGCGAGCGCGGCGTAGATGGTGACGAGGTTCAAGGCCTCGGGCCGGTCTTCCAGCCCCTTGGCCTCGCTCGGCAGCGGTTCGGGATCGGTCTTGGCCTTCTTGACCTTTTTCGCCATCGTATCGGCATCGTCCGCCAGATTGATGCGGCTCATCTCCGACACGTCCGACTTGCTCATCTTGGCCGAACCATCGCGCAGGCTCATGATCCGCGCGGCTTCGGGCGGAATGATAGGGTCAGGCAAGGTGAAGACCGGCTCATCCTCGCTGGCGAAGTCATTGTTGAACTTCTGCGCGATGTCGCGCGCCAGTTCGAGGTGCTGCTTCTGGTCCTCACCCACCGGAACGTGGGTTGCCTGGTAGAGCAGCACGTCTGCTGCCTGCAGCACGGGATAGGTGAACAGCGCCACCGATGCGCCTTCGCGGTTCTTGCCGGACTTGTCCTTGAACTGCGTCATGCGGTTCAGCCAGCCCATGCGCGCGGTGCCATTGAGCAGCCATTGCAGCTCTGCATGGGCGGGTACCTGCGCCTGGTTGAACAGCACGGCCTTGGCCGGATCGACCCCGCAAGCGACCAGCGTGGCCACCAGTTCGAGCGTGGAGGAATGCAGTTCCTTCGGGTCATGCGGCATGGAAATGGCGTGCAGGTCCGCCAGGAAGATCAGGCACTCGCCGCCGGCAGCGGCGGCCTCGTCCTGCAGCTTCACATAATTGCGGATCGCGCCAAGGTAATTGCCAAGGTGCGGTTGGCCCGTGGGCTGGATACCGGATACTACTCTCATCGCGTGGTCCCGGGGCGCTTCAGCCCACAGCCTTTCTTTTCTTGGTAAGTTTTGCGATGCGGCCCCTGTCTATCGCTCCGACAAGGAATGCAACCGCGAAATAGATTCCCGCGCCGGTCACGGTGAGTGCGGCCAATGCGCCGACCTTTTCCAGCACATTGCCGGCATACCAGTTGGAAAGTACATCGGTGAGGAACCATAGCGCCGTGCCCATGGCGGCCGTAGCCACAACCTGCTTGGCCAAGCGGCCGAGCAAGGCGGCAGGCGCAACGTAATGCCCGCGGTGGACAAGGATCCCGTAAAGGAGCGTGCAGTTCAGCCACGCGCCCACAGCGCTCGCCGCTGCCACGCCGACCACGCCGAAGCGGTGCAGGAAGGTGAGGTTGAAGCCGATGAAGAAGGCCAGCGCCACCAGCGCGGCATAGACCGGGGTGCGCGTGTCTGACCTTGCGTAGAAGGCAGGTACCAGCACGCGGACGAGCACATAGGCTGGCAAGCCGAAGACGAGCGCTACCAACACTTCACCAGCGACTTGCGCATCCGCCACCGTCATGCGGCCGCCTTCGAAGAAGATGGTGACGAAAGGCACGCCGCAAATCGCCATCGCCACCGCAGCGGGCAGGGTGAGCAGCATGGCGAGTTCGATCGCGTCGGTCTGAACGGCGGATGCGCCGTGTTTGTCCTTCGCCGCTATATGGCGCGAGAGTGAGGGGAGGATCGCGGTTGCCAGCGCGATGCCGATGATCCCCAGCGGCAGCTGGTTCAGCCTGTCGGCATAGTTCATGTAGGTCACGTTGGAGCCGGGCAGGTCATTGAGGAAATAGACCTGCACGATGGTGTTCACTTGGTATGCCCCCGCACCGAAGGCAGCGGGCAGTGCAATCCAGCACAGGCGCTTCACCTCGGGCGTGACCTTGGGCAGTTGCAGGCTGGGCCTGAAGCCTGCCACGCGCACCCAGATCAGCAGCCATGCAAGTTGCAGCACCCCCGCCGCGCTGACGGCGAAGGCCAGCAGGTAGACCGCATCCTCCATGCTCCCGCCGCTCTCCAGCCAGAAATGGCCTACGGCCAGCGCAGCAATCAGCACGATATTGAGGATGATCGGAAAGCTCGCGCCCGGCGCGAAGCGGCTTACCGAATTGAGCATGCCTGTGAACAGCGTCACCACGCTGATGAGCGCGATATAGGGAAAGGTGAGGCGCGCCAGGTCTATCGCGAGGTCCATCTGGCTGGCATCGCCGCGCCATTCGGGGGACCACAGCCAGATGATGGCGGGCATCGCGATCTCTGCGATCGCCACCAGCACGATCAGCGCGGGCAGGAAGACGCTGAGCACATCGTTGGAGAATTGCGCCGCCGTTTCGTGCCCGTCCTCGCCAGCGTCCTCGCCTTGCTGCACGCGCTTGGAAAACATCGGCACGAAGGCTGCCGAAAAGGCACCCTCGGCGAACAGCCGGCGGAAGACATTGGGCAGGATGAAGGCCTGCAAGAAGGCGTCGGTCGCCGCACTGGCACCCAGCACGCGCGCAAAGATCATCTCGCGCGCGAGCCCGGCAATGCGGCTGACCAGCGTCAGCGAGCTGATCGTCCCGACATGTCGCAGCAGGGCCATTCTTCCAGCCCCCGTTTACAGAGCCTCAGGCCCGCAGGGCTGCATCAGCCCTCGTCACCCGAAGGCGTCGTTTCGCCGCCTGCAGCCTGCTGTGCGGCAGCGGCATCCTGCGCCTGCTTCTGGCGCAGCTGCTGGACGTAAAGGCCGTTGAAATCGATGGGATCGAGCAGCAGCGGCGTGAAGCCTGCATCGCGAACTGCATCGGCAATCACGCGACGGGCGAAGGGGAACAGGATGCGCGGCGCTTCGGCATAGGTGAAGGCGTGCTTGCCGTCCTCGGGCATGTTGCGCATGCCCACCAGGCCACAATAGGTCAGATCGATTATATAGGCGACGCCTTCAGCCGTGCGGGCCGTGGCGGTGATCTTCAGTTCAACTTCGGAAACCTCGTCGTTCACCTGCTTGGCGGCGATGTTGAACTGCACGTCCATTTCCGGCTTGCTCTGCCACTGGAAGCTTTCCGGTGCCTTCGGATTCTCGACCGAAAGGTCCTTCACATACTGGCTGATGAAGCCAGCCACGGGCTGCGTATCCGCGCCGTTTGCGGCCGGCTGGTTGTTGAGGTTGGTCAGGACGTCGCCTTCTTCGGCCATGATCTTTGTCGACTTTCGTTACTGTCGCGGCGCTGGCAATGCAGCGCAGCTGAGTGATCGGTTGTTGTGCTGGCTGGCGCGCGTAGCATCCGCATGGCGCTGCCGCAACGCAATTGCCCCATTCCTTGGGGGTCGGGCAGGATGTTGCACCAGTGGGACGCATGAAGGATTTGTGGCCATACGGCCGGTTGTCCATTTGTAATTAGGCCCTATCTGGGCCACAATTGATAGTGAAAAGGCAGGAAAACGACTGAACTGGCCTGCTCATCACCGCGAATCGGGAATATTTTGTGATACCTGAGATCATCATCCTCGCCATGGTTGCAGCCTTTCTGGGCCTGCGTCTCTATTCCGTGCTGGGCCGCCGGGCCGAGCAGGAAGAAGAGATCGTACACAATGGTTTTGACCGCGGGGAAGAACAGAAGCCCGCTCCCGCAGTGCCTGCCACGGTGGCCGAACTGCCGCGCAGCGAGCGGCACCTTACCGGCTTCCCGCCAGCGATCGAACAGGGCCTGCGGGAAATCGCTTCTGCTGACCGCCGCTTTGACCTGCTCGCCTTCATGGAAGGCGCGCGCGGCGCATATGAAATGGTGCTTGAAGCCTTCTGGCGCGGGGACCGCGAGGAACTGCGCGAACTGTGTGACGATGATGTCTACCAAGGCTTTTGCGATGCGCTTGATGCGCGCCAAGCTGCAGGTCACACGCTGGACAACAAGCTGATCCGGATCGAGGATACCAAGGTCCATTCCGCCATGCTTGGCGGCCAGACAGCGCGCATTGCCGTGCTGTTCGTGTCCGACATTGCCGCGGTCACCCGCGATGGCGATGGCAATGTGGTTGCCGGATCGCTCGATGATGCAATTGAAAGCCGCGACATCTGGACCTTCAGCCGCAATGTCCGCAGCAATGATCCGGCATGGCTGCTGGACGAGACCGACGAAGGCTGATCCGGGCAAGCGGGCGGAAGCTCGATATGACGGCGCGCTTTTTTCCTTTCCTGAAATGGCTGCTAGCTCTTGCTGGAGGGGCATTTCTGGCGTCTTGCGTTGGTGTAGTGCCAAGTGGGCCGTCACCTGGGCCGTCTGGGGCACAGGCTGCGGCAAACGCTGCCTCGCTCGGCATCGCGCGCGGACCGAATATCGAATTCTTCGGCCTTCTGCCAAGGGATAGTGCTGCCGCGCTTGATGCCTTCGCGGCAAGTTGCGGCGTGGCCACCCGCAGGCGCGATGAAAGCGGCCTTACCCGTCCAGAGGACTGGACGCTCTCCTGTGCCAGCGCCACCGGCTGGCCGCGCGAAGGCGCCGCGCGTTTCTTCGCCACTTATTTCGAAGCTGTCCGCGTGGGCGACGGGCAAGCTTACGCCACCGGCTATTTCGAACCGGAAATCCGCGGATCGCGTTACCGCCGCCCGGGTTTTGACGTGCCTGTTTACGCGTTGCCGCCAGACCTTGTGCGCGCATGGCCAGACAGGGTGCCGGTAAGCGAACGCACCGGCCGCCCGCCGCTGGGGCGGTTCGATTCCCGTGGCAATTTTGTCGATTATTATGACCGCACGCAGATTGAAGAAGGCGCGCTCGCCGGACGTGGGTTGGAGATTGCCTGGGCAGCTGACCCGGTGGAATTCTTCTTCCTGCAGATCCAGGGGTCGGGCCGCTTGCTCACGCCGGAAGGCGAAGTGATCCGCATTGGCTATGCCGGGCAGAACGGTCATGCCTATACCGGCATCGGCGGGGTGATGCGTGATCGCGGCCTGCTGGGCAGCGGGAGGGGGCAATATTCCGGATCGATGCAGGGCATCATGCAATATGTCCGCGAAAATCCGGCAGAAGGGCAGGATCTCATGCGGCTGAACAGGAGCTGGGTGTTCTTCACCGAACTTGGCGGTGATGGTCCAATGGGCAGCATTGGCGTGCCAGTGCGCGGAGAAAGCAGCGTGGCCGTCGATCCCAAGTTTGTGCCTTATGGCGCGCCTGTATTTCTTTCGACCGACCGGGTGGAACCGCGCGGGCTGTGGGTGGCGCAGGATACCGGCGGGGCCATTCGCGGCGCCAACCGTTTCGACACATTCTGGGGTGCCGGTGAGCGTGCCCGCGAAATGGCAGGCGGCATGAGCGCGCGCGGCACAGCCACGATCTTCCTGCCCAAGGGCACGCTGGACCGGCTGGGCGTCAACTGATGGCAAAGCCGCCACG
>CAZYAL010000028.1:0-26431 GCA_964645635.1 uncultured Sphingomonadaceae bacterium
GGCTGCTGTGTGCGGCGGTTTGCTAGCTTGCGGTTGGCGAGCATTTCGCGCGCCTCGTCCAGCTTTTCTTTGGCGGCCCGTGCTGTGCAGCCGCGGAACAGTACCACGAATTCCTCCCCGCCGTGGCGCGCGATGTGGCACCTGTCATCCGATATTTGCGCGAGCGTCTTGGCTACGACACAGATGATCCGATCTCCCGCCTCGTGGCCGTGGGAGTCGTTTATCGCCTTGAAGTGGTCGATATCGCAAAAGGCCACGCTCAGCGCTTCGGCGCATGCCTGCACCTCGCGATACTGCTTTTCGAGCACAGTAGCGAAGGCGCGGCGATTAGGCAGGCCGGTAAGGTAATCGACCTCCGCATCGCGGCGCGCTCGGTCAAGGTTGCGGCGCAGGCTGGCGGCTTCCTCGTGGCTCTGGCGCAGTTCTTTCTCCGCCTTGCGCGAACGGACGAGCATTGCCTGGGCATATTCGGCAAGGTCGCTGATCAGGTTGCCGCCATTGGGCACTTTGTTCAGCACATCGACGTGTTGTTCCAGCGCCTGACCATATTCGCTGGTGGCATCGCGCGCGCTGGCAGTGGTGCGCGAGAAATCGGCAATGCCGCGCTCCAGCCGGTCTACCAGCTTGTCAACGGCCTGATCGTCGCGGTCGTCGCTACAGGCGATGGCCATGTCGAGCCACGCCTGCGTGACTGGCTGGCCCTCCTCGTGCAAGCGGTCGATCCGCCGCTTGAGCCCGGGGTTGAGACCAGCAAAGACGTTGTGCGCGGTAGAGAGGTTCTGCGCGGTCACGCCCAGCTCGTTGTCGAGCAAGAAGGTGGCAATACGCTGCATCAGCGCGGTGTCTGCCTGTTGCATGAGATCCAGCTCTGCGGACAGGCCTGACTGTGGCGCAAAGCCGTTGCGGCCAAAGCCCAGCCAGCCAAGAATGCCCCTGTTGGCCGCCTGCGAACAGGTGTGTTTCCGCCTCATCATGGTTTGCAGGACGGTTGGAATCCGGCGCTCTGCAGTCCGTGAAAACCCTTGGGGCGAGGGTTGCGTTGCGTTTGCACGACGGGGATTGGCGCGCGGGTGTGATTGAGTAACGCCGCAGACATGCCTATCTTGGCCATATGGCGCGCACACCGGCAGGATCACCGCATGACCCAAGGGGGAAGGAGCGCTTCAACGAGGAGCGCGCCGCCTACACTGTGCGTGGCGGCAACAGCCAGCCGGACTTGCAGGCGGGTGTCGAGGCAATCCACAATGTGGTGAAGACACTGAAGCCCAGCCCGGGCGTTTACCGTATGCTCGATGCGCGGGGCGATGTGCTCTACGTCGGCAAGGCGCGGGCGCTGAAGAACCGGGTGAGCAATTACACGCAGGTGGCCAACCTCACCAATCGCTTGCAGCGCATGGTCTCGCAGACGCGAGCCATGGAAATCGTCACCACCAATTCCGAGGCCGAGGCACTGCTGCTGGAAGCGCAGTTCATTAAGAGGTTTCGTCCACCATACAATGTGTTGTTGCGCGATGATAAGAGCTTTCCTTTCATCCTGCTGCGTGAAGGGCATGATTATCCCCGCATCATGAAACACCGTGGGGCGAGGAAGGCGAAGGGTCATTACTACGGCCCCTTCGCTAGCGCCGGATCGGTCAACACCACGATCAACGCGCTCCAGAAGCTCTTTCTCCTGAGGTCCTGTACGGACAGCTTTTTTGATAGGCGTGACAGGCCGTGTCTGCTCTACCAGATCAAGCGCTGTTCGGCGCCTTGTGTGGGGCGGATCGACAAGGCTGGTTATGACGAGTTGCTGAAACAGGCGAAGCAGTTCCTTTCCGGCAAGTCCGACGCGGTACAGAAGACCATTGAGGCGCAGATGCAGAAGGCTGCGGAGGAGCTCGATTTCGAGACTGCAGCCATGCTGCGAGACCGGCTGCGCGCCGCCACCTTCATTCAGGGTAGCCAGGCCGTGAATGCCGAAGGTGTGGGCAATGCCGATGTCTTCGCGCTGGCCGCCAAGGGAGGGCAGATCGGTATCCAGGCCTTCTTCGTGCGCGGCGGGCAGAACTGGGGGCACCGCGCCTTCTTCCCCACCCACACCAGGGACGTGGAGGAGGCCGAGGTTCTCGCCCGCGTGTTGGCGCAATTCTACGAAGAGGTGCCGCCGCCGGGCACTATCCTCGTCGACCGTGAACTGCCCGAGCAGGAATTGCTCGAACAGGCATTTGGTGAACTTGCAGGCAAAAAGGTGCAAATCTCGATCCCCCAGCGCGGGGACCGGCGCAAGCTGATGCAGCAAGCCAGCCGCAATGCGGTGGAAGCGCTTGACAGGCGCCTTGCCGAAAGCGGCACGCAGGCAAAGATCATGCGCGAGATGACCGAGTTTCTCGAACTGGCAGACGTTCCTGCGCGGATCGAGGTCTATGACAACAGCCATATTCAGGGGGCCAAGGCCGTGGGTGCGATGGTGGTTGCCGGGCCGGAAGGCTTCATCAAGAACCAGTATCGCAAGTTCAACATCAGACAAGCGCAGTCGAACGATGATTTCGGCATGATGCGCGAGGTGATGCAGCGCCGTTTCAACCGTGCGATGGAAGAGGATCCTGACCGCGAGAAGCAGGGTGTGTGGCCCGATCTTGTGCTGATTGATGGCGGCAAGGGGCAGATGAGCGCAGTGCGCGATACGCTGGAAGAACTTGGTATCGAGGATGTGCCGCTGATCGCTATTGCCAAGGGCCCGCACCACGGGCGCGAGGGGCGCGAGGTGTTCCATTTTCCTGACGGTCGCGAGAAGATGCTGCCCACCAATTCGCCCGTGCTGTTCTATCTCCAGCGCTTGCGTGACGAAGTTCACCGCTATGTAATCGGCGCACACCGGGCGAAGCGCAGCCGTGCGATCACCGCATCACCGTTGGACGAAATTTCTGGAATTGGCCCGGCAAGGAAGCGCGCGCTGCTTCTTCATTTTGGCACGGCGAGCAAGGTGCGCGCGGCAGCGCTGGATGACCTCAAGCGTGCGCCCGGCGTATCCGAAAGCGTGGCCCGGCAGATCTACGATTTCTATCACGCCAGCAGCAGCGATTAGGATTGAGGTTAGGGGATTGCCGCCGGATCAGCGCTTCTGTGCGACCGGGCGCATCATCCCTTCCTGCGCCACGCTGGCGACAAGGCGGCCATCGCGGGTGAAGATCTGCCCGCGCCCGAATCCCCGCGCCAGGCCAGACCAGGGGCTGTCCGTCACGTAAAGCAGCCAGTCATCAACGCGGAAGTCGCCGTGGAACCAGATTGCGTGATCGAGGCTGGCGGCCTTGATTTCGCCCTTGTGCATCGACAGGCCATGCGGCTGCATCGCAGTGGATAGCAGCTGGAAGTCGCTGGTATAGGCCAGGATCGAGCGGTGGATCGGCGGATCGTCTGGCAGGCTGGCCACAGTGCGGAACCAGCAATGCGCGCGCGGTGGGCGTTTTCCCGGGTCCATCCAGTCGCGCGCTTCAACGGAGCGGAAATCAATCGGCCGCGGGCGCAGCACGAAGCGCTTCATCGGCCCTTCGGGCAATTGCTCGGCCAGTTCGCCGCGGATGTCTGCGTCAGAACGCAGATCTTCGGGCGGGGGCACGTCAGGCATTTCTGCCAGCTGATGGTGCAGGCCTTCCTGCGGCGCCTGGAAACTTACGGTAAGGTTGAGGATCGGCTCACCCTGCTGGCTGGCAACGACCCGGCGATTGGAGA
This sequence comes from uncultured Sphingomonadaceae bacterium, assembly GCA_964645635.1. Lineage (GTDB taxonomy): Bacteria > Pseudomonadota > Alphaproteobacteria > Sphingomonadales > Sphingomonadaceae > Alteraurantiacibacter. The sequence goes on from CAZYAL010000028.1 coordinate 3,712, forward strand.
AGCTGCGCCCGTCAAGGTCTCGCTTTACGCGGTACTGGATGGGGTGCTCATCGCTGCCCGGTCGCAGGAAATAAGCGTGAAGCGAGTGGGTGTGGCGATCGATCGGCACGGTGTGCCGCGCGGCGCTCAGCGCCTGCGCGATTGCTTGACCGCCAAAAACCCTGCCGCTGCCATTAGGGTGGCGCGGACCGATAAAGGCATCGCCGCCCCGCGGTTGCAGGTCGAGCAGGACCATCAGGTCGGCAACGAGCTGCTCGGGCGTCGGAGTCGTGCTTGTCATGCTTACCATCGTCACGCCCATGCGCGGCGAGAGCGCATTCGTCAATGTAGCCCAGGTATGCGGCGCAGAATTCGCCACGCTATGGCCTTGCCTAGATTGCGTCTGGGCCAGCGTTTAGGCGGCTTGGGGTCGAAGCCCCATTTGCGCAGCAACTTGTTGAAAGCGCGGGCATCTGCTTCGGCAAAACTCCACTCACTGCGCCATGTGATTGACAGCGAGATCGAAATTTCCGGGCCGTTCTTGACGTGGTGCGGCGCCATGACAGGGACATAGATGGCATTACCCGGATCGAGGGTGAAAGGTATGCCTTCCGCGGCAAAACGCTCGTCCCAGATCAGTTCGCGACCGCCCCCGGTGTGATATTCTTCGTGGATCGTATCCGGCGCGAAACGTGATTGGCCTTGCTCGAACACCGTCATCACCTTGCTGCCGCGCAGCTGCATCAGGATATTGTGCTCAGGGTCGAAGTGATAGGGTGTCACGGCATTGGGGCTGGACACGAAAATAAAGCCTTGCAGCTTCAGCATCTTGCCCGTGCGCGGCAGGATCAGGGGGCGTAGTTCGTCCAGCAGCTCTTCAAGCAGCGCGCGGTAGGCAGGCTCCTGCTCAATATTCCTGAGCACGGCCCAGCTATTGGCGGTGGTGATGGAGCGGATGGTTTCGCCGATGGACAAGCCGGTCTGGCCCGGTTTCCCGGTTATGCCCACTGGCACATCGCCGCGGTTGTACTCGATGTTCTTTTCAGGCAGCAATTCAGCCAGCTGGGCGAGCATTTCCAGCTCCAGCAGCGGGTGCTGCTCCAGCTCATGTATCAACTTGTGCACCCCTTCGGGGTAGGATGCTGCGAAATCGGCCTTGGCTGAAGCGGGGAACAAGCGGGAACCTCTGGGTGCGGCGCGTAATGCCATCCTGTTTTGGATCGGTCATGCGATCCCTCCTGCTTCCTTCCCGGTCTCGTGTCGGGATAGCTGGCAGAATAACTGGCGGCGGATTGCTCCGCCGATGGCGATTGAGTGGCTGGCAATGCGCCGACGCTCGCGCCACAAATGGTCGATCATCTTGTGATCCTGTACCGCGCAGCTGTCGATCCAGTCGATTGCATCATCCTCGGCGAGGGCGAGGTTCTCTACCTGCAGCAGCATACCTGGCGAAAAGCGCGCAAAATTCTCGTCGAACGCGGTTTTGAAGGAATAGGCGCCGGGCTCCGACAGCAATGTGGCGAACATGACGATAGGCTTGCCATCCAGCGTCATGGTCAGCCGCTCCAGCCTGCCGCACGTTGCAGCGCCATGCATCGTTTCGCGGAACATGGCAGCGGTAGCAGTGTCAGCATCAAGTGCCGAGCCTGCGCGGCCTTTCCAGCCCTTTGCCTCCAGTTCGAGGAAGCTCTCGATCCACTGGTCGGAACCGTCCACATCGCGTGTGCGACTGGTTGTGAGCACGCCTTCTTCGCCAAGGCGGCGGTGCTGGCGGCGCAGTTCCTTGCGTTTCTTCTGGGTCAGCGATTGCCTGAGATAGCTTTCCGCATCCAGCTGCGTTCGCAGCATGGCGCGTTCTTCGTCCTGCACAGTGGCGGCAGGGCGCTTTTCGCTTTGTAGTAGCAGCTTCAATGCCTGGTGCAGCGTGCCTTGGCCCGGCTGTTGCATCAGGTGAAGGAACAAGCGGCTCCCGGCGTGAGCATCGCACCAGGAGAGCACTTCGCGCCAGAAAAGCGCTTCCATCCCGGCAGCGCCAGCGGCTGGCCGCAAAAGGCATTTGCGTGCAGCCAGTTGCGAATGTGCGGCAGGGTGTAGCCGTAATAGGAGGAATTGCGCTGTACCGGCATCAGGCCAGCGAGCAGTCCGTCTACTTCAAGGCACAGCAGCTTGCGCTGCAGCGCGCATCGAGTGCCTTGAGCGAGGGGAGGAGGAACCAATGTTCATAGAACGGGTTGGGTTGCACTGCGCAGCGAGCCAGCGCTTCCCAGCGGCCCATCTGTTGCGGGCTGCACATTGCCTGCCAATCGAGGGCGCGAACGCTGCCCAAGGGGCGATAAACCACCTCTTTGGCTGAGGCAGGCGCGAGGCGAAAACCCCACGTTGCCCTGGCATTTATATTTTGGCCCACAATTTCTTAATCCTTTGGCGTCCAGCCCCAAGCTGGTGCGATGCTTTTTTAACGGCGCCGGATCAAAGGAAGGTTTAAGATAAAGGGTAAAGAAAACCCTGCCCGACCGCTTCGGGCCGGACAGGGTCTTTGCAGCGAAAACCGCAGTTTTGCCGGGCTTAGCTTGCTGCGAGGGCAGCCAGCAGCAGCAGGGCAACGATATTGGTGATCTTGATCATCGGGTTAACGGCAGGACCCGCGGTATCCTTGTAGGGATCGCCAACCGTGTCGCCCGTTACTGCGGCATGGTGGGCTTCGGAGCCCTTGCCGCCGTGATTACCGTCTTCGATGTACTTCTTGGCGTTATCCCACGCACCGCCACCGGCAGTCATGGAAAGTGCCACGAACAGGCCGCCCACGATCACGCCGAGCAGCAGCGCGCCGAGAGCGGCAAAGCCGTTCTCCTGCCCGCCGATGGTAGCAATCACGAAGTAGACCACGACCGGAGCCAGCACCGGCAATAGCGAAGGAATAATCATTTCCTTGATCGCTGCCTTGGTGACGAGGTCCACCGTGCGGGCGTAGTTCGGCTTGCTGGTGCCTGCCATGATGCCCGGATCGTTGGAGAACTGCTCGCGCACATCCTTCACCACGTCACCGGCCGCGCGGCCCACGGCAGTCATGCCCATGGCGCCGAACAGATAGGGCAGCAGTGCGCCCAGCAGCAGGCCGACGATGACATAGGGGTTCTCGAGGCTGAAGTTGACTTCAAGCGACGGGAAGAACTCGTCAAGGTCAGTGGTGTAGGCTGCGAACAGCACCAGTGCGGCAAGGCCCGCCGAGCCGATGGCATAGCCCTTGGTCACGGCCTTGGTGGTGTTGCCCACGGCATCTAGCAGGTCGGTCTTTTCACGGACGCTGTCGTCCAGACCGGCCATTTCGGCGATACCGCCAGCGTTATCGGTCACCGGGCCATAAGCGTCGAGCGCCACGACCATGCCTGCCAGTGCCAGCATGGCGGTGGCCGCATAGGCAATGCCGATCAGGCCGGCGAGCTGGTAAGCGATGATGATGCCGCCAACGATAACGATCGTGGGCAGTGCCGTCGCTTCCAGCGAAACCGCGAGGCCCTGGATCACGTTGGTGCCGTGGCCCGTTTCAGAAGCCTTGGCGATTGAGCGGACCGGACGGTAGTTGGTGCCGGTGTAATACTCGGTGATCCAGATGATCAGGCCGGTGATGACGAGGCCGAGCAGCGAACAGTAGAACAGGTGGCGACCGGTAAACTCGGTGCCCGGAACCACTGCCGACGTGCCGATGGCAGCATCGGTTGCGAACCAGATAGCGGGGATCGCCAGCACGGCGGAGACGAGGAAGCCCTTGTACATCGCGCCCATCACATTCGTGCCGCCACCAAGGCGGACGAAGTAGGTGCCGATGATGCTGGTGACGATGCACACGCCGCCGATCAGCAGCGGCAAAGCCATCAGGTTGGGCAGCATGTCGCCTGCAGCCTTCAGCAACAGCGCAGTGAGCACCATGGTGGCGCCCACGGTGACGACATATGTTTCGAACAGGTCGGCAGCCATGCCAGCGCAGTCACCCACATTGTCACCCACGTTGTCCGCGATCACGGCGGGGTTTCGTGGATCATCCTCTGGGATGCCAGCTTCCACCTTGCCGACAAGGTCGGCACCTACGTCTGCAGCTTTGGTGAAGATGCCGCCGCCAAGGCGCGCGAAGATGGAGATGAGCGAGGCACCAAAGGCGAGGCCGACAAGCCCGTCCACCACGGTACGATCCTCACCGCCAACGCCGTGCCCGGCAATTGCAGTCAGGTAATAGTAGAAACCGGCAATCGCCAGCAGGGCAAGGCCTGCCACGAGCAGGCCAGTGATGGCGCCCGCGCGGAAGGCCAGCGTCAGGCCCTGCTGCAAGCCTTTTTCAGCTGCGGCAGCCGTGCGCACGTTCGAACGTACCGAGATTATCATCCCGGCAAAGCCCGCAACGCCCGAAAGGATTGCGCCAAGCACGAAGCCAGTAGCCGGGACTGCGCCCAGGAAGATGGCGACGATAACCGCCACGACCACGCCAACCATGGCGATGGTGGTGTACTGGCGCTTCAGATAGGCTTGTGCGCCTTCCTGGATAGCGGCGGCGATTTCCTGCATTTTCGCGTTCCCGGCGTCAGCGCCGAGAACCTGGCGACTGGTGATGAAGCCGTAAACTACGGCCAGCGCACCCAGTATGATTGATAGTAAAACGAGGTCCATGACCCGTATACCCCCTCTCCAAAATGATACGGCCCGGTTTGCCCGGGTCCGCGTTGAGGACAACAGGGCTAATTGCCATACGGGCAATTGCAAGCGGAAAGGGGCGTTATCCCCGCAATGAGCCGTTATTCGTGCGTGTAACCCAGCCCATCGGGGTTCACGAGGGGCTCACCATCAAGGAACAGCGGTGCAAACCCGCAAGCTTCGACACTGCCTATTTGGGTAGCTGCTACGGGTGATTCCTTACCTGGAGGCAGAGTGAAGAGCAGCTGGTAGTCATCGCCCCAGCGCATGCAATCGAGACGGCGTGCGGGATTGGCGATCGGCACGGCGGCGCTGTCGATGGCGATCGAGACTGCGCTCGCCTCGGCCATGCGGAAGGTATCGAGCAGCAACCCGTCGGATACGTCCATCATCGCGGTTACATGCGGGGCGAGGGCCTTGCCTTCACTGATGAGCGGCTGCGGACGCGAATAGGCCGCATGGTCGGCGCCTGTGCCATCGCGCAAGGCCTCGAAACCGAGCATGGCTGCACCGATCGTTCCGGTAACGTAGAGACTGTCGCCCGCTTGTGCGCCGGAGCGAGAGGGCACGGGGACGTGCGTGGCTCGGCCTATGGCCGTGATGCCGTGGGACCTGGGGCCTGATCCCGACACGGTATCGCCGCCCAGCAGTGAGACGCTGTATCGCGCCAGTACTTGCGCCAGCCCGTCAGCAAAGCGCGCATCACCCGCGCCCAGCATATGGCCGAGCAGTACGCCCACCGGCTCTGCGCCTTTGGCTGCAAGGTCAGACAGGTTCACCGCCACCAGCTTGAAGGCCACATCCGCCATGTCTGATCCGGCGAGGTAATGCGTGCCCTCCACCATCATGTCATGCGTGAAGATCAGCGTTAGCTTGTTCGTATCCGGGGCCAGTTCGAGCACGGCGCAATCATCGGAAAGCCCGCGCGCGGCGGGATGCGTGGCCAGGGCCCGCAGCGATTGGATGAAGTCAGCCTCGCGGCTCACCGAACCTCTTTGCCAATCGCATCGAGCACGCCGTTGACGAATTTCGCCTCTCGCTCGTCGAAAAAGGCATGGGCCACGTCGACATATTCGCTGATGGCAGTGGCCTTGGGCACGTCCGCGCGGGCGAGCAGTTCGTAGGTGCCGCAGCGCAGGATCTGCACCATGGTCTTGTCCAGCCGCGCCAGCGTCCAACCTTCGGCTAGCTTGGCGGTTACGAGGCCGTCGATCTCCTCGTCACGCGCGATGACGCCGCTTACCACATCGTCGAAAAACTCGACTTCGGCATCGGCATATTGGTCTTCCTCGATTTCCTTGCCCAGCCGGTGCTGGTGGAATTCATCGAGCAGGCGCGCGGTGGGCGTGCCTTCCATATGACGCTGGTAAAGCGCCTGAACGGCAGCGAGGCGCGCAGCAGAGCGCGCGGTGGATCGGGTGGATTTGGTCATTTGAGGCGTACCTGCACGGATTTTGCGTGAGCGGGAAGCCCTTCCATCTCGGCGAGGGCCACGGCCGCAGGGCCGATTAAACCGAGCGAAGCCTCGTCCAGCCCCAGGAAGCTGGTGCGTTTCATGAAGTCGAGCACGGACAGGCCGCTGGAAAAGCGGGCACGGCGCCCGGTGGGCAGCACATGGTTGGGACCAGCGACATAATCGCCGACCGCCTCGGGCGTGTGGCGGCCAAGGAACACGCTGCCGGCATGGCGCAGCCTGTCGAAAAAGCACTGCGGATCATCGACCGAAAGCTCGACATGTTCGGCGGCAAGGCGGTTGGCGAGGGCCGTGCCTTCTTCAAGCAGGTCCTCTACCACCAGCAGGACGCCGAATTCGTTCCAGCTGCTGCGCGCAGTCTTGTTCGTGGCAAGCTGGGCGCAGGTCACGTCCACCGCGTCCTCCACCACTTCGGCGAAGTGCGCGTCATCGGTGATGAGGATGCTCTGCGAGGTCGGGTCATGTTCAGCCTGGCTGAGCAGGTCAGCGGCGATCCAGTCCGGATCGGACTTATTATCGGCAATCACAAGAATTTCGCTGGGGCCAGCCACCATATCGATGCCGACCACGCCATAGAGCTGGCGCTTGGCTTCGGCGACGAAGGCATTGCCGGGGCCGGTGATCACGTCGACCGGCTTTATCGTTTGGGTGCCATAAGCGAGTGCGGCCACGGCCTGCGCCCCGCCGACGCGCCAGATTTCGTCCACGCCTGCGACATGGGCTGCGGCCAGAACCAGCTCGTTCACCTTGCCATGCGGTGTTGGGGTAACAACGGCCAGCCGCCCGACGCCTGCCACCTTGGCCGGAATCGCGTTCATCAGCAGGCTGGAGGGGTAAGCAGCGCGGCCACCGGGCACATAAAGCCCCGCTGCATCCACTGGATACCAGCGCGCGCCAAGGCGGACACCGGCAGCGTCTGTATAGTCGCGGTCTTCGGGCAACTGCGCTTCGTGATAGGCACGGATACGCGAAGCGGCGAGATCGAGCGCTTCGCGCAGTTTCGGCTCCAGCGCTTCGTAAGCAGCCTTGCAGGCTTCCGCCGGAATCGACCAGCCATCGGTGCCAAGGTCGTGGTGGTCATAGCGTTCCGTCAGGGCGCGCAAGGCGGTGTCGCCACCGTCACGGACGCGGGAGAGGATATCAGTCACCACGCGACTGACGTCATTATCGCTCTCGCGCCGGTCATTCACGATTTCGGCAAAGCGCCGCTCGAAATCGGGATCGGTGGTCTTCAGCCGTTGCATCAGGCGGCATCCTGCGCGGCATTGGCACGGAAGCGTTCGACCAACGTGGCTACGCGGCTGTCGGTCTTGAGCGCCGCGCGGTTGACGATCAGCCGGGCGCTAATGTCCATGATGTGGTCTTTCTCCACCAGCCCGTTCTGCTGCAGCGTGCGGCCAGTGGAGACAAGGTCCACGATGCGGCCGGCAAGGCCGAGCGATGGTGCAAGTTCCATCGCGCCGTTCAGCTTAACGCATTCGGCCTGGACGCCGTTCTTTTCGAAGTGGCGGCTGGTGATGTTGGGATATTTGGTGGCGATGCGCAGGTGGCTGGCGAGGCCAGCGCTATATTCGCTGCCTTCGACAGGCTCTGCCACCGAAAGGCGGCAGTGGCCGATATCGAGGTCTACCGGTGCGTAGAGCTCGGAATAGTTGAATTCCTCGATCACGTCCGAACCCACGATGCCCACCTGGGCCGCGCCGAAAGCGACGAAGGTTGCCACGTCGAAAGCACGCACGCGGATGATCCGCATGTCGTCTGCCTCGCATGCAAAGCTCAGCGAACGGTCTGCCTTGTCATGGAAGGCGGAAACCGGCACGACTCCCGCGCGCGCCATTACCGGCAGCGCCTCTTCCAGGATCCGGCCCTTGGGCACGGCGAAGGTCAATGGTTGGGGTGCAGTCTGGTCCATGGGCGGGCATGTAGTTTGCAAGTACGGAAAGGGCAATCACATTGGCGGCGAAAGATGATCCGGTGGCAGCAATGGAAATCCCCACGATTGCCGAGGCGCTGGAATGGCATGCCGGGCATTGCGAAAGGTCGGACGCGCCGATAACGGCGCGGGTGGTCCGCGCGCTGCTGCCGGTGATGGAAAGCAATACCGCCACGGGCCGCCGCCTGAAGGAATGGCAGGGGCAAGCGATTGAGGATGCGCTGGCGCTGCGGATCACGGCGGGCATCCATTCGCTGTACCTCAATGGCGAGGGCGCGCGGCTGGAGGCGGTGTTCTCCGGGCTGGTGACGGACCAGGGGCAGGCTGATGCCATCGTGCTGGAGGCCGTCGAAACCTTCGATCACAAGCTGCTAAAGTGGTTCGACAGCCCGCCGCAGACCAACGAGGCAGGCCGCTCTGCCAGCGTGATGGGTGCGCTGCTGTGGCTGTCCGAACGATTGGGCCCAAACTTCGAACTGACCGAGATTGGCGCGAGCGCGGGCATCAACACGATGATGGCGCGTTATCATTATGACCTTGGCGGCACCATGGCCGGGCCGGGTCTGTCAAGCATGCAGATAAAGCCCGAATGGCGCGGCGATGCCCCGCCGCAGACCGAGGTGCGGATCACCGATATCGCCGGTTGCGATATTGCCCCGGTCGATCTCACTGACGAGAGCCAGGCGCAGCGGTTGAAGGCCTATGTCTGGGCTGATGCGCAAGTGCGCATGGCGCGGATGGACGCGGCGATTGCGTTGGCAAAGAAGATGCCACCGGAACTTGTGCAGATGGATGCGGTGGATTTCGTGCGTGAGCGGCTGGCACGTCCGCTGGAGCAGGGCGTCACCCGCGTGCTGTTCCACACGATCATGTGGCAATATCTGCCGCAAGCCTCGCGCGATGCGATCCGCGAGATGATGAACGCGGCGGGCGAGGCCGCCACAAGCGCTAAGCCGCTGGCGTGGATCAGGCTGGAAACCAACCGCAAGACTTTCCGCCACGAACTGACGGTGAAATACTGGCCGCATGGTGAGCAAGTGGTACAACTCGCCGAAGCCCACCCCCACGGCGCATGGGTGCAGTGGCTGGCGTGAGCTTTACCGGCCTGGAGGCACCATGATGTCGAACAGTTCGATCTCGAATATCAGTGTTGCTGCAGGCGGGATCAGGCCTGCACCGCGCGGGCCGTAGCCCATGTCAGCAGGCACGATGATCTCCGCCCGGTCGCCAATGCCCATATAGGGGATCGCCACCTGCCATGCGCGGATCAGGCGGGAGAGCGGGAAGGTGACGGGATCGCCATCCTCGCTGCTGTCGAACACTTCGCCATTGGTCAGCCTGCCGGTGTAGTGGACCTGCACGATATCGCGCACCGTGGGGGCAGAGCCGGTGCCATCGCCGCTGATCCGGCGGAAGCGCACACCACCGTCGAGGATATACCAGCCGTCTGCCGGTTGGGCGGCGGCAAGGGCGGCCTCCTGCTGGTTGAACCAGGCAGAGGATTGGGTGATGTCGAAGCTCTGTTCGCCAGAATCCTGCGCCATGGCGGGGGAGGAGGCAACAAGGGCGGCAGCGGCAAGCGCGATGGTTTTTTTCATGGAGCGGATGTGTAACCCCCGCCGTGGTCCGTGCAAGCCCAAACTCCTGCCTGAATTGAGATGCTGGCAAATCGCGGCGAATGGGTTAATTCAAAGCGAAACAATTTCTGGGAAGAGGATCACACCCCATGCGCATTCTGACCGCCGCCGCACTCGCTGCCACGCTGGGCCTTGCGGCCTGCTCGCAATCGCCCGCCGAACCGCCGCTGGCTGGCAGCTGGACGCTCGATGGCGATGCCTCGCATATGGCGTTTATCACGGTGAAGGCCGGGCAGGTGACAGAAGCGCACAGCTTCACCGGCCTTTCGGGCTCGGTCAGCGATACCGGCGAAGCGCAGCTGGTGGTTGACCTTGCCAGCGTGGATACAGCGATCGACATACGCAATGAACGCATGCGTGAATTGCTGTTCAACGTGGCCGAATTCCCCAGCGCCACCGTCATCACCACGCTCGATCCTGCGAGTTTCGCCAACTTGAAAACGGGCGAGACGCTCAATCAACCGGTCACCGCCACGTTGGACCTGCACGGCGCGAGCAGCGAGATCACCACGGACCTTTCCGTCACCCGCATGGGCGCGAACAAGGTGCGCGTTGCCACTATTGCCCCGATTATCCTGGCAGCAGATACCTATGGCCTTGGTGAAGGGGTGGAGGCGCTGCGCGAAGTGGCCAAGCTCGATTCTATCACCAAGCAGGTGCCGGTCACTCTATCTCTCGCATTTGTAAAGGAATAACAGCGGTATAGATCTGTTATTTAAGGGGTGGCCTGCGGTCTTGGGCTTGCCGGGAGGGGATAAATTCGGGGCCGTGTGGTGCACTTACGGCAGGTCCAGTTCCTCGTAATAGCGAAAGATGCCATCCTCGTTGAAATCGATCCGCCTGTCGGAAGTGAGGTAGGTTGCCACGCCTTCGATGTCGGGAACGGTCGCCTGCACGCCTTCCAGGTGGGGGAAGTGTCCGCGGAAATGCTCCATCAACCGCGGGAAGGCGTGGTCGAGCCCTTCCATCAGCTGAAACAGGCTGGTGTCGACGTGGCTCCACTGCTGGCCGAGCAGGAAAGGCCCGCCGCTAGCCGTAACCGCATTCTCGAAATGAATGAGATACTTGGGCAGGCGGTTTTCGCGGAAATCATGCGCCATTTCGTAGGCGGCATCCATCTGGTCCGCATAATGCAGGCCGGGCGCGACGGGGTGGTGGGTGCGGAACACCTCCTCGACGAGGTCAGCAATGTCCATCTGCAGCTGGACCAGTTGCAGGTCCGTCTCCAGCTCGCCTGAGCCAAGGCCTTCGCGATCCTGCAGGAAAGTGAGAATCAGCGGCGTCTGCGCCACGCAGACCTCGCCATCGACGAGGTAGGGCGGGGCGAAGGGGCGGATGCCGGTGCGGGCGTGCATGTCCTCCACCAGCGCGTCTGCGCCTTCGAGGCGGGCCATATCCTCGTAATCTATCTCGGCAGCTTCCATGTAGAGCCGCACGAACTCGCCGCGGCCGGGAAAGTCGGGCCAGTACCAAAGGTGGCAGGTCATCAGCCTTCTCCCGATCCAGCATCAAGGGGCGCGCTTGCCTTGATAGCTAGGGCGTGGACCCTCTCGCCAGGAATATCGCCCAGCGCCTTGTTGACCATGCGCTGGCGCATCACGCGGTTCACGCCGGCAAAGGCATCTGCCTCAATCACCACGGTGAAATGCGATTCCCCGGTGCCATCATCGCCCGAATGGCCACGATGCATGGCGCTGTCGTTGATGACCTCCAGCCTGATGGGCGCGAAGGCCTCTGTCAGAAGGGCTTCCATTTCCTGCTGGATGGGTCCGGCCACGAATTTGCTCCTTCTGCGTATTATTTTGGGGTGAGCCCCTGCTTATGGGGTTTCAATCTGGCGCTGCATACCCCAGTTTCAAGCAAATGCGCTCCCACAAATTTCATGGACGATATGAGGAAGAAGGCCGCGATTGTGAGGCGCCGGGTTGCCCGGAGGCGGGCGAATTCCGCGCTCCCGGCAATCGTGGCCATGGTTTTGACGGGCCGGGAGACTGGCGCTGGTTCTGCCTTGAGCATGTGCGCGAATTCAATGCCGGTTACGACTTTTTCGAAGGCATGAGTGCGAACGAAATCCTAACCGCTCAATCGCCGGTGTCGGGTTGGCAGACTGAAAGCCGCGCTTTCAGGCCCACTGCCGGGGTCGACGGCATGCCGCGCTGGGCCGATTTCGATGATCCGCTAGATGCCATCGGCGCGCGGGCGGGCGATATCAAGCGCAAGGCGCAAGGCCGCCAGCATGAACAGTTCAGCCGCTTCACCCCTATGGAGAGAGAGGCGTTGAACGTCATGGGCCTCACTCCGAAGGATGATCGCGCCAAGCTGCGCCGCCGCTATTCGGAACTGGTGCGCCGTTACCACCCGGACCGCAACGGCGGGGACCGCAAGCACGAAGCGCGCTTGCAGAAAGTGGTCGAAGCCTATCAATTGCTACGCAGCGCGAACGCTTTCAGCTGACTGCCGCTTCCCGGATCAGCCGTGTGGTGGCTTGCCGGTGAAATCATCCAGCTGGGCCTTCAGGGCGCGCTTGAAAGCGGGGCGTGCCAGAGCGTGGTCGCGATAGGCGATGAGGGCAGGCTGGTCGTTGATCATCTGCCCGCCAAAGCTGCGCAAGACAAAGGCCATCATAATATCGGCGATCGAGAACTGGCCAGCCAGCCAGTCTTTGCTGCCAAGTGCTTCAGCGACGCGCTGCAGGCGCTTTTCCGCCATCGGCTGCTGCGCGGCAACGGCGGTGCCGACCCAGTCTGTGCCTGCATGGTACAGTGGCAGCAGAGAAATCGGGCGCAGCACGGGTTCAACCGAGTTGAGGGCTGCAAAGAGCCAGCTTTCCGCCAGCATGCGCGTGGCAGGATCGGCGGGCAGCAACCGCTCGTCTTGCCGCCCGAGATGAAGCAGGATCGCGCCGCTTTCGAACAGTTCGCCGGTCTCGTCGCGATAGGCGGGGACCTGGTCGAAGGGATGCCAGGCCAGGTAATCGTTCCCCCGCGGCGCGCCAGCGTTGATCAGGTGAGTATTATAAGGTCGCTCGATTTCTTCCAGAGCCCAGCGCGCCACAAGGTCGCGTACTTGGCCGCGCGCGAAATCCGGCACCCAGTCGAAGGCGCTGATGGTAATGCTGGCACCGGCGGTTTCGCCCATTGTGTTGTTCCCTTCTCCGTTTGGTTCCCCCGGGGAGCATGAGCGCAATGCGGATCAGGAAATCCGAAAAACTTCATGGTAACCCTCGTCTTGGTGGACTTGAATGTTGCAGCACTTGCCGCCCGCGTCTAGGCAACGCGTCGAGATGAACGATATGACCGACAACACCGAACATGGCGGCACGCTGATGGCCGCTCCCGATATCGAAGTTGATGTGCGCGAAACTTTCGGCATCGATATCGACATGAAAGTTCCTGCCTTTTCCAAGGCGGACGAGCGCGTGCCTGACCTGGACGAGACTTATGTCTTTGATCCGGACACCACGCTGGCGATTCTCGCGGGCTTTGCCCATAACCGCCGCGTAATGGTGCAGGGCTATCACGGCACGGGTAAGTCCACCCATATCGAGCAGGTGGCCGCGCGCCTCAACTGGCCGTGTATCCGCATTAATCTTGACGCGCATATCAGCCGTATCGACCTGGTCGGCCGCGATGCTATCGTGCTGCGCGACGGTTTGCAGGTCACGGAATTCCGTGAAGGCCTGCTGCCCTGGGCGCTGCAGCACCCGGTGGCGCTGGTGTTCGATGAATATGATGCGGGCCGGCCGGATGTGATGTTCGTGATCCAGCGTGTGCTGGAACAGGCGGGCAAGCTGACCCTGCTTGACCAGAACCGCGTGATCCGGCCTGATCCCAATTTCCGCCTGTTCGCTACCGCCAACACGGTGGGCCTCGGTGACACGAGCGGCCTTTATCACGGTACGCAGGCGATCAACCAGGGCCAGATGGACCGCTGGAACATCGTCTGCACGCTGAACTACCTGCCCGAAGAAACCGAGCGCGAGATCGTGGGGGCGAAGACCGACCTCGATCCCAAGCTGGTGGCAGACATGATCCGCGTGGCGGACCTGACCCGGCAGGGTTTCATCAATGGCGATATCTCCACGGTGATGAGCCCGCGCACGGTGATTAGCTGGTCCGAAAACACCGGGATCTTTGGCGACCCGGGCTTCGCCTTCCGCCTCACCTTCCTCAACAAGTGTGACGAGGCAGAGCGCATGCTGGTGGCCGAATACTACCAACGCGTGTTTGGCGAGGAACTGCCGGAAAGCGTTGTAGCTAAGGCGTAGGTCCCCACCGAGTAAGCCGTTCGTCGAGTGAAAGCTTGCGTCAGCTGCCCATGCGGCTAGCAAAGTGCTTCCTTTGAAACGGGGGCTGACCTTGACCAAACACCTTTGTGTTGCCGCGCTCGGCACCGCATTTTCGCTCGTCCTGTCGACGCCGGCCATCGCGCAAGAGGTTGATGTCAGCCGTGCCACGCTGGAGCGGGACGTGACTATCCTTGCCGCAGACAACATGGAGGGGCGCGAGGCCGGAACGCGCGGCCATGCGCGCGCTGCTGGCTATGTCGCCGGGCGCTATGCCGCGCTCGGGCTGGAGCCTTTTGGCGATGACGGGACTTATTTTCAGGCCGTCCCCATGCTCAAGTACGAGCGTGCGGACACCGGCAACTCGCTGTCCATCGAAGGGATCGACGGGCTGGCGATGTGGGAGGATTACTACGTCACCGGCGGATCGCAGCAAGCCAGCGGCAGCATCACCGGCGAGCTGGTGTTCATCGGCTATGGCCTCGCTATCGACGGGCGCGACGATTTCGAAGGCGTGGACCTTGAAGGCAAGATCGCTCTGCGCGTTTATGGCGGCCCGGCGGGCATCGATACCGAGGAAGCCGCACATTACCGTTCGACCATTTCGGCGCGCGCATCGCAGCGCGGCGCTACCGGTATGCTGCTGCTCTATACTCCAGCCCTTGCCAAGCAGTACGAGTGGGACAGGCTCATCGAGATGTCGCGCCATGACAGTTCGATGACATGGATTGGCAAGGACGGCACGCCTTACAGCCCTGCGCCTAATATCCTGGCCTCCGGCGTGCTTGACGAGGCGACTTCGCGTGCGCTGCTCGAAGGGCTTGATTTCGATTATGATACGCTGGTTGCCGCCGAAGCGAGCGAGGGTAAGGTCTTTCCCAGCTTCGCCACCGGGCGCACCGCCATCATCGGCTACAACAGCCATTTCGAGCGGATCGACACGCCCAATGTCGTCGGCATGCTGCCCGGCAGCGATCCCGAAATGGCGGACCAGTTCGTGGTTCTTACCGCGCATCTTGACCATGTTGGCATCCAGCCCACCGCTGAACAGGGCGATGACGAGATCTACAACGGTGCGATGGACAACGCTGTGGGTGTCGCCAGCATGATGGAAGTGGCGCGCCTGCTGGAAGCGCACCCACCGCGCCGCCCGGTGCTGTTCGTGGCGCTCACGGCTGAGGAGAAGGGGCTCGTCGGCTCGTCCTACCATGCCGCCAACCCGGACCTGCCCGAAGGCGCATCGCTGGTCGCCAACGTCAATCTCGACATGCCGATCGTGACCTATCCCTTTAGCGATGTGGTAGCTTTTGGTGCGCCGCGTTCGAACCTCTACCAGCAGGTAGAGGCAGCAACTGCGGAGTACGGCCTGACATTAAGCCCCGATCCACAGCCCGAACAGGGTTTCTTCACCCGTTCGGACCAGTATTCCTATGTCCGCCAGGGTGTGCCAGCGGCTTATCTCGATATTGGCTGGGGTAATGGCGGTGAGGGTGCGCAGAACGAATTCCTGGGCAGCCACTACCACGAGGCATCGGACCATGTGGAGCTGGTCGATTTTGATGCGCTGGTGCGCTTTACCGGCGTAAATTTTTCCATCGCCCGCAACGTGGCCAACATGGCGCAGCGCCCTGCGTGGAACGAGGGCGACTTCTTCGGAGAGAGTTTCGCGGGAGAGTGAATTGCGCGCAGCTTAAGGGGGCAGGCGGGATGCGCCTTTAAAACCCTGCTGCACAAGCCGTATTGCAAAACCTCAGGCAGCGCCATTCGGTACCCAGCGCTGCCTGAGGCTTTCCTGGCCCGTCAGTTCCCTGCGTTAACCAGCAGCGGCAGGCGGTAGATCGTCATTGCGATGTTGCGAATGCCTTCAGGCGTCGTCCAGGCCTCTCCTGCGGGAGTGGAAGCCCCCATAGCGCCAACATAGAGCAGGTTGCGATCCGGCCCGGCAATCGTCACCGTGATGGTGCGGCGCGGGGCGGGGATCACGCCGAGTTCGGTGCCATCGTCGGCAAATACATAGACGCCAGCATCACCCGTCACATAGAGACGGCCTTCGCTGTCCACCGCCATGCCATCGCCGCCAAAGCCCTGCGTGTCCTTGGACAGCGTGGCAAAGACGCGGGCGTTGGAGGTCGAGCCGTCGGCGGCCACGTCAAGCGCGATCACTTCGGTACGGTCCGTTACATAAAGCGTGCCGCCATCAGGGCTGGTAACCACGCCATTGGTGAAGACCTTGGCTTCATAGGTGGTGGTGACATTGCCCTCCGCATCGGTGTGCCAGAGGTTGCCCTGCGTGAACCATGCGCCGCCACGGCCATCGCTGGTGAGATCATTCAAGCGGCCAAGCGAAGCGCCATCGGCCTGTGCATCAGCGATTACGACACGTTCCGGCGTCAGTTGCATCACGCGGGTAGCGCGATCGCAAGTCAGTTCCATCAGGCCGGGATCGGTGCAGCCGCGCTCTACCGCAAGGATGTTGCCATCCGCATCGACCGTGGTTGCACCTGCGCCGGTAACATAGGGCAGCTCCACGAAGCTGCGCCCGTCATGCCACAACTTCCAGATCGCGTTGCTCTGTTCCTGCGCGAAGATGACATGGCCATCGGCCGTGGTGGACATGCCGTCTGCCGTCATCGGGCCGGTCCACACGGTTTCCCATTCGGCATCGCCGGAAGTAACGCCATTGATGGCTGGCACGTCCGTCGCCACTTCACCCGGTTCGAGGCCCTGCGCCATGGCGGGCGCAGACAGCGCCATCGCCAGCGCTGCCGACATGGGGGCGATTGCCTTTATTGCCTTGCGCATCAGTCTACCTTCTCCAGTTCGATAGTGTTCACTTCACCGTCATTGCCGGTGCGGTCATTGTCCCAGTCGACCTGCACCATGCGGTCAAAGCCTTCGTCGCGCACCCAGCTTACCGATACGTTCCAGGGTTCGGACAAGGTCACCGGATCCGTGATCGTCATGTCAGAGACAAGGATGTCACCATCGAGGTGGAAGCGCTCGACATAGATCGCCTCCTCGCTCAGCGCGGGCGATCCGTGGAAGAATTTGGTCGGGTTCTTCACCATGACGGTTGTCGCAACCAGCGTATCGCCTTCCCAATGGCCGACAGACGTGCCCCAGGTGGTGGGCCACATGTCGTATTCGTCCGGCAAGTCGCGCCCGTCGGTATAGATGTAGCGCGTCTCGTTATAGGCGTTGATGATGATGGTGAGTTCGGGCGTGATAACGAAGGCAAGCGGAGTTGCCGAGTTCATCATCATGGGATAGCCCCAGCCCAGTGCCTTGCGGGCCCCGGCAGCAGCGCGTGCGGCATCCTGGCGGCGGCGGCCTTCCTCGTTCCACGGTGCCCTCTCACCTCGCAGCGCCATGATCTGGGCGAAGTCTTCCTCGGTCCGATCCGGCACGTCGGTAAAGGCAGGGGCGAGGCCGGTGATGGTGGTGCCCGCCTGAAAGCGTGATACCCAGTAGCCCGGCCAGTAGGGCAGCCCTGCGAACTTTTCTGCGCGGGTCTGCTGCGCGGCTTCTTCGTGATGTTCGGCGAGGGCCGGAGCGGAACCGAGAGCCAGCGCCAGGCTGGCAGCAAGCAGCATCCTCATTCGTTCGATCCGATTACGTTGCCATCCTTGTCGCGCACATCCAGCACCACGCCGCCGTGGTCGCCATTGCGCAAGGGGTTAATGCGCACTTCAACATCCATGCCTGCGCGCAGCGAGCGCGGGCGCCACTTGCGGGCATAGAGATACATGGGGGAACCCATCTCCATGCTCCATTCCACATCACGGCCGCTGTCATCCTTGGCCATGAGCTGGATGTAGGCGTGTGGGTTCGACCACTGGAATTCGCGCACGACACCGGTAACGGTGACTTCGCGCGAGCGGTCAAACATGGCGAATGAATGGTGGGCACGGGCAGAGGGCGATGCAGCCGCCAGCCCCACCACCGCTGAGATTGCGAGCAGTTTCTTCATAATCCTCTCCGAGCCATTTGGCCTTTTTCATATTGATGATGGCAAAAAACCCCAGGCTAGTCATTAGGCGATTTGCCTTTTCTCCAGCCTGAATGGCTTGTCATGCACAGGCGGATGACAAAATGCGCTCGCCAACGCTGTGTTAATTGGATAATACACAAACACGATGTTCTGGTTGCGGTCAAAACGGAAAGACGCGCGCGGGCGATGGGAGCCGGGAGAGGTGAGCCGGGTGCTGGAAGACGCGCCCTGGCACCCTGCTTACCGTGGCCAAGACCGCGACGATGATTTCGATAGCGATTTTGAGGGTGATTATGGTGATGGCGCGGATAACGCGCCGTCAACGCCTTATCCCACCGGCATGCCGGAGGGTGATCTATCTGCAGGCCGTAACGGCGGTACTGTGCCAGTGCGGGGCTGGTGGCAAAGGCTGCTCAAGGGCAAGCACAGCCGCTGGTGGTGGGTCAGCCGCGGCGTTGTGGCAATGTTGTTTGTCTTCATCTTGCTTGTGGGCTGGCTGGCCATCACCGCACCGCTTTCGAAGTCGCTGGAACCCATTGCCGCGCCGCAGATCACATTGCTGGCGAGTGATGGCACGCCGATTGCCCGCAACGGTGCCGTGGTGGATGAACCTGTCGAGGTGGCGAAGCTGCCGGAACACGTGACCCAGCCTTTCCTCGCCATCGAGGACCGGCGATTCTACGATCACTGGGGTGTCGATCCGCGTGGCATCGCCCGCGCTTTGTTCACCGGCACGGGCGGTGGTTCCACCATCACCCAGCAGCTCGCCAAGTTCACCTTCCTCACGCCCGAGCGCACGCTGACGCGCAAGGCGCAAGAGGCACTGATCGCCTTCTGGCTGGAGGCTTGGCTGACAAAGGACCAGATCCTCGAACGCTACCTTTCCAACGCCTATTTCGGCGACAACATGTACGGCCTGCGTGCCGCATCGCTGCATTACTTTTACCGTCAGCCGGAAAAGCTAAGGCCCGAACAGGCGGCGATGCTGGCCGGGCTGTTGCAGGCTCCCAGCCGCCTTGCCCCTACGCGCAACCCTGAAGCTGCAGCAGAGCGCATGCGGCTGGTGCGCGTATCGATGGTCGCGGCAGGATATCTGACTGAAGAAGAAGCGGCCGCCATGCCGGTGCCCGCGCTTGACGTGCGCACCACAAACGACTTGCCCACCGGCACCTATTTTGCGGACTGGGCGCTTCCCGAAGCGCGGCAGCGGAGCGAGGTCGGCTATGTCAGCCAGACGCTGACCACTACGCTTGATTCGCGGCTGCAGAACATCGCCCGGCAGGCGGTGAACAGCGTGCCGCTGGGCGGGGCGCAAGTCGCGCTGGTGGCGATGCGTCCCAATGGCGAGGTTGTCGCCATGATCGGCGGCACGGACTACGCCGCCAGCCCCTTCAACCGCGCTACTCAGGCGCAACGGCAGGTCGGCTCCACTTTCAAAACCTTCGTCTACCTCGCCGCGCTGGAGCAGGGGTGGGAGCCTGATGACACGATCGACAATACCGAGATCACACAAGGATCATACCGCCCGCGCAACGCGAGCGGGCGGTATTCGGAAGAGATCACACTTGCCGATGCCTTCGCGCAAAGCTCCAACGTTGCCGCTGTGCGCTTGCAGCAGCAAGTGGGCGATGCCGCTGTGATTGAGACCGCGCGCAGCCTGGGGATCACTGCAACACTGGACGAAGGCGACCCGAGCATCGCGCTGGGCACTTCCACCATGAGCCTGATTGACCTGACAGCTGCCTATGCGGGAATCGCGGGCAATGCCTATCCGGTGGAACCGCACGCCTTCAAGCGCGAGGAACAGGGCTGGTGGGACTGGCTGTGGAACGGCCCCTCCTCGCTGTCATCCGGCGTGCATGATGACATGGAGCAATTGCTGCGCGCTGCGATCAACCGGGGCACGGGCCGCGCGGCGATGCTGCGCAGCCCCAATTTCGGCAAGACCGGCACCACGCAGGACAATCGCGATGCGCTGTTCGTCGGCTTTGCGGGTGAGGGCGAGGACATGCTCGTCCTCGGCGTGTGGATCGGTAATGACGACAACTCGCCCTTGCGCGGCGTCACCGGCGGCGGTTCGCCCGCGCGCATCTGGCGCAGCTTCATGGCATCGGCGCTGGGCGAGAGCACAAGGCCCGCGCCGCGCGCCACCGCTTCGCCTGATCCGGGCGGGCCGGTGCAACCGCTGGACGTGGATGATCTGCAGGACATCCCGCTGTTTGAAGACGGATCGGCCCGACTTACCATCGAAGGCAATGGGGCCACGCTCTCGACCGAGATCGAAGGCGTACCCATCGATATCAGGCTGGGCGAGGATGGCGAGTTCTCAATCCATCCTGCAGAGGCCGGGCCCTGACCTTCCCGCGTCAATCCGGGTAAAAGGCGCGCATGAAATAGAGGCCGTCGGGTGGGGCGTTGAGGCCCAGCTGCTGGCGGTCCCGTGCTTCAAGCGCGTCGCGCACCTGTTCCGGCGCCCATTGGCCAAGGCCGACCAGTGACAGCGTGCCCACCATGCTGCGGACCTGATGGTGCAGGAAACTGCGCGCCTTGGCGCGGATCAGCACATTTTCGCCTTCGCGCGACACGTCGAGCTGGTCGAGTGTCTTCATTGGGTCGTGTGCCTGGCAATGGACTGAGCGGAAGGTGGTGAAATCATGCCGCCCGAGAAGGTACTTCGCAGCCTCGTGCATTGCCTCTGCATCCAGCGGGCGGGTGACCAGCCACGCTTTGCCCTTGTCCAGCGTCAGCGGTGCGCGGCGGTTGGTGATGCGGTATTCGTAAGCGCGGCCGATGCAGGAAAATCGGGCGTGCCAGTCATCCGGCTTTTCCTCGCAATGCACCACCGCGATGGGGTGGGGCCTCAAGTGCGCGTTTATCGCTTCGGACAGGCGGAAGGCTTTGAAGGGCTTTTCGATATCGACATGGCTGACCATTCCCAGGGCGTGCACCCCGCTGTCGGTGCGGCCTGCCGAATGCATGCGCACGTCCTCACCGGTGAAGGCTTGGATTGCCTCTTCCACTGCCTGCTGCACGCTGGGCCCGTGGCTTTGGCGTTGCAGGCCAAAGAAGGGGCCGCCGTCAAATTCGAGGGTGAGAGCAAAGCGGGTCAAGCAAGCGCCTCGCCAGCTTGCACGGGTCGCCCGCGCAGGTAATCGGCCAGCGCCACGGCTGGCTTACCGGCGCGTTGCAGTTGCACGGGCCGGATTGCGCCAGTGCCGCAAGCCACGCTGAACTGCTCGTCGAGCAATGCCCCCGCTGTGCCTTCGCCGGTCACAATGTCGACGCGCAGTAGCTTTACCCGCTCGCCTTCCATTTCGAACCACGCGCCGGGGAAGGGCGAAAATGCGCGCACTTGCCGTTCAACCTCGTCGGCGCTGCGCGACCAGTCGATCCGCGATTCGGTCTTGTCGATCTTGGCGGCATAGGTTGCAAGCGCATCGTCCTGCACCTCAGGCGTGACATTATCGAGGCTGGCGAGTGTTTCCACCATCAACTTCGCGCCCATCACCATCAGCTCGTCATGCAGGTCGCCCGCGGTTTTGCCAGCCGTGGGTGTTTCGCCCTTCAGAAGCATGGGGCCGGTATCGAGGCCGGTTTCCATCTGCATGATGGTGATGCCGGTCACCTTGTCCCCTGCTTCGATGGCGCGCTGTATCGGCGCCGCACCGCGCCAGCGCGGCAGCAGCGAACCGTGGACGTTGAAGCAACCGAGATGCGGCCCCTCTATGATCGCACGCGGCAGGATCTGACCGTAAGCGACCACCACCGCCGCATCGGCCTCCAGCGCAAGGAACTCCGCCTGCGCGTCCTCGTCCCTCATGCTGGCTGGCGTGCGCACCTCCAGCCCCAGTTCCTCGGCGCGGGAATGGACGAGGGAGGGGCGCAATTGCTTGCCCCTGCCAGCGCGAGCGGGCGGCTGCGAATACACTGCGCAGATGTCATGTCCTGCAGCATGCAACGCTTTGAGCGTGGGCACGGCAAAATCCGGCGTTCCCATGAATATCAGACGCATTGCGCGAAGCCCTTTCCCTTCTTCGCCAGCGGCCCTATCTCCCGCATCATGGCATCGCAAGAGATCGAAAACCTCGCATCGGCTTTGGCCAAGTTGCCCGGCCTTGGCCCGCGCTCTGCGCGAAGGGCCGTGCTATGGTTGGTGAAGCGTCGCGAAACCGCGCTGTTGCAGGTGCTCAATGCGCTCAATGCCGTGCGTGACAAGCTCGCCGAATGCGAGGTGTGCGGTAATGTCGATACGCGCAACCCCTGTTCGATCTGCGCCGATCCGCGCCGCGACACCAAGCAGATTTGCGTGGTGGAAGACGTGGCAGATTTGTGGGCGCTTGACCGGGCGAAGCTGTTCTCAGGCACCTACCACGTGCTCGGCGGCAGGCTGTCTGCGCTCGACGGTGTGCGGCCAGAGGATCTCACCATCGACACGCTGATCGGCCGCGTTGCGGCAGGCGGCGTGGACGAGGTCGTTCTTGCCATGAATGCCACGCTTGAAGGGCAGACCACCGGCCACTACATTGCCGAGAAGCTGGAAGGCTATCCCGTGCGCATCACCCAGCTGGCGCACGGCCTGCCGGTGGGCGGCGAGCTCGATTACCTTGACGAAGGCACGCTGGCGCAGGCGCTCAGGGCAAGGCGGCCGGTAGGCTAGTAGGTCGGGTAGGTGACTGACTTGCCGCCTGCGCAGGCGCTCACTATATGCGCCCCCATGGCTATTCGCGAAATCCTTGAA
>CAZYAL010000029.1:0-26081 GCA_964645635.1 uncultured Sphingomonadaceae bacterium
CGGCCTGCGTCATCGCGGCGGCATATTCCTCGTCCGTCAGATAGGCCTTGGTGCCCAGCGCCTGCGGGCGTTCGGTGGGCGTGCGGCCCACCCGGTCAAGAGGCCAAATGCCGCGCAAGTCCGGATCGCCCCACGGCGTGCGCGGGACTCGCCAATCGGCATCGCCAACAGACGCGCCGGACATGACGGCAAGATCGCGCGGGCTTTCCTGCGCGGCGAGCGGCGCGGCCAACAACAGCGCCATCGCTGCCGACAGGGTAAAACGCTTGATCAAGTCACCTTCTCCCGCTCCAGCCGGAAGCCCTCGTAACCGGCATCGGCCACTTCTGCGCACCTCTCGCGATAGGCACCAACACCGCCAACATAGGGCATGAACACCTGCCGCCCGTCCCTCGTCACGCCCTGATACCAGCTGTTGGCCTTGGGGAAGAGCGTGGAATGCGCGATCTCGTGCGCGTGTTCCATCCAGCCGCGCTCGGCATCGGCATCCGCCTCGATCACCGTTGCCCCCTGTTCGCGCATGTCCGCGATGCAGCGAGCCACCCATTCGACATGCTGTTCGATGGAAACCACCACGTTGGACAGCACCGAGGGGCTGCCCGGCCCGGTGATCGTGAACATGTTGGGAAACCCCTCGACCGTAAGTCCGAGATAGGCGCGCGGCCCCATGCCCCATTCGTCGCCGATCGTGCGACCGTCTCGCCCGCGGATATCGATCGCCTTTATCGCCCCGACGCAGGCATCGAAACCGGTGGCAAGGATCACGACATCAGCGGGATAGCTGCCCTTCGAGGTGACCACGCTATCCGCCGTCATGGTCTCGACCGGCTCCTCGCGAACATCGACCAGCTCGACATTGGCGCGGTTCATCGCGTCGAAGAAATTGGTCTCGCTGCACATCCGCCGCGATCCCAGCGGATAGCCCTGCGGCGTGAGCTTGCGCGCCGTGTTCGGGTCCTTGATCAGCTCGGCGATCTTGCGCCGGGCGAAATCAGCGGCGCAGGCGTTGGATTCCTCATCGAAAAGCAGGTCTTCATAAGCCTGCAACAGGCCCGTAGTGCCCGCCTGCCAGGCCTGCTCCAGCCGCTTTTCGCGTGCCTCGGGATCATCAGCCTTGGCGCTGCCAGGAGACGTCGGGTGCGACCAGCCGAGCGCCGAGGTGCGCGCAGTCTGTCGCAGGTCTCGGTAGTGCGGCAGGAGCTCTTCCAAATAATCCTCAGGCAGCGGATGGTTACCGGCAGGCACGGCGAAATTGGGAGTTCGCTGGAAAACAGTGAGCTGCTTCGCGACCTTCGCCACCTCGCCCACCAGCTGGATGCCGGTGGAACCCGTTCCGAAATGGCAGACATTCTTGCCCGCCAGATCCACACTTTCATCCCACAAGGCGGACTGCAACACGGTGCCTTCAAAGTTTTCAAGTCCGGCAATGTCCGGCATCTTCGGCGCTGACAGCGCGCCCGTGGCGAGGATCAGGAACTGCGCGTCAAATTTGTCCCGGCCGTCGGTTTCCACCGCCCAGCGGTTGCGCCCCTCGTCCCAGCCAGCCGCGGTAACCAGCGTATTCAGTGCAATATCGCTCCGGAGGCCATAGCGATCAGCAACATGCTCGAGATATCGCAGGATTTCGGGCTGCGCGGCATAGCGTTCGCTCCAGCGCCAGTCCTTCTCCAGTTCCGGATCAAAGCTGTAGGAATATTCGATGCTCGGCACATCGCAGCGCGCGCCGGGATAGCGGTTCCAGAACCACGTACCGCCAACCCCGCTGCCCTTTTCCACCACGCGAGCGGAAAAGCCCTGCTGGCGCAGCTTGTGCAGCATGTAGAGACCGGAAAAACCCGCCCCGACGATCAGCGCATCGACTGCCTTCGCCTCAGCCATTGTTACCGCCCAGTCGGGCTTTCAGGAAAGCCCCTGCCCCGTCCAGCGCAGCGCGGCCTTCGGGCAGCAGGAAGTGGAAGCTCTGGAAAACGTGGAGCATTTCCGGGAAAATATCGAGCTGGACCTGCGTTTCAGCAGCACCGGCACGCTCTGCCACCATCACTGCATCACCAAGCAGGATTTCGGACGAGCCGACCTGCACCAGCAGAGGCGGCAGACCGGAAAGGTCCGCATTGACCGGAGAGGCGAGCGGATGGTCTGCGTCCTGCGCGCCAAGGTAATGCGCGGCAGAGGCCACCAAGCCCGGCTTGTCGAGTGCCGGGTCAGCATCCGCCTTGGCATCGATCAGCGGGTGCGTGCAGGACAAGTCCGCCCACGGGCTGAGCAGGTAGCCCGCAGCAGGCAGTTCCACGCCTTCGTTCTTGAGGCTCACCAGCAAGGCCAGCGTCAGCCCCCCGCCAGCGGAATCGCCAGCCACCACGATGCGGTTTGCAGGAACCCCGCGCGCCAGCAATTGGCGATAGGCGATCACCGCGTCTTCGACCGCTGCCGGGAATGGCGCATCAGGCGCGAGGCGATAATCGATCGAATAGGTCGGCAAACCCAGCACCTTGCCGATTTCTGCCGCCAGCCCGCGATAGCCCGCAGCACTACCCGCGATATAGGCGCCGCCGTGCATATAGAGCAGCGCGCCTGCATCCACCGGACCGGTGTTGGCTTCCAGCGTAGGCACGCCCGCCAGATCCGTGGCAGTGAAGGTGACCGCAGGATCAGCAGGCATGGTTGCCAGCAATGCCTCGAAATCAGCCCGTGCCTTTTTCGGGTCCGCCGAAAAATCTGGCCCGCCTGCACGCATACCTGCAATCAGCTCCTGCAAGGCTTCGCTTGCCATATTCTCTCCCCAATATGTCTTGCGGCTCACCGCCGCTTCTTGTGATCGCAAAATAGACGAGATGGAGATTCGGGAAACCCCGACCAGGACATAAAACTGCGCCTGAGCGCTCCAAATTTTCCACTATGTCAACCGCACCCAAACTGGCTAGCCTGCGCTGCAATGGTTATGAAACAGTACTAGCCAGCCTGCAAACGGGTCTTGGGGAGCAAGAACACTGGACTGGGGCATTCTCTCACATTCGATCGGGCCGCGCGTGCGCCTGCTGCGCAATGGCCTTGGCGCGCAATCGATCAGCGTGTCGGAGCCATCCGGTCTGCCCACCGGATCGCTGACGGTGATGGCGCTGGTCGATGCCAACCCCGGTTCCTCGCAAGCCGCTCTGGCAGCGCAAGCCGGCCTCACCGGACCAAGCCTTGTCGGCATTATCGACGAACTGGAAAAGCGCGGCCTTGTTTCGCGCGAACGCTCGACCGAGGATCGGCGCCGCAACAAGCTGGTGCTCACAACGGACGGCAAGAAGCTAATGGACAGCCTGTTTGCCGAGGTGGACGCAATCGAGGGCCCAATCCGCGAAGAGCTCGGTACGAAGGAAATGGCCAAGCTCGCCAAGCTCCTTGATCGAGCCATTGCCGCGATGGGGCATGGCAAACGCTAGGCCGCGGTAGGCTCTACCCTGCCTTCCGCTTAGCCTTCACCCTTCTCGCCACGTCCCAGCCAGCCGTTTATCCGGTCGACAGCACGCATCTGGATCATCGCCAGTGCCGGGATCAGCAGTTGCAGCATGATCGTACCGAATAGGATGCCGAAGCCAAGGGCGGCTGACATCGGGATCAGGAACTGCGCCTGTACATTGGTCTCGAAGGTGATCGGCGCCACACCAAGGAAGGTAGTGATGGCGGTCAGGATGATCGGGCGAAAGCGCGATTTGGCCGCATCCATCATCGCTTCTTCACGCGGCATGCCCTCGGAAAGGTTCTCGTTGAAGAAATCGATAAGCACCAGCGAACCATTCACCACCACGCCGGCCAGGGCGATGATGCCGAACATGCCGACAATTCCTAGTGGTATGCCCAGCAGAAAATGGCCGATAAGCGCCCCGATCACACCGAAGGGGATCGCCGCCATGATGATCAGTGGCTGGATATATGACCGGAAGGGGATCGCTAGCAGTGCATAGATACCCGCCAGTGCCATCAGGAATGCAGTGCCGATATCGCCAAAGCTCTCCGCCTGCTGTTCCTGCTCGCCACCAAAGGAATAGGTCAGGCCGGGATAGTCAGCAGTGATCGACGGCATGAGCTGGCCCGTCACCAAATTGGCGGCCTCCTGACTGGTGATGATATCGAGATCGAGGTCCGCAGATACCGTCTGGATACGGAAGCCGTCCTCCCGGTGAATCGCGGTGGGCGCGCGGGTCATGGTGATTTCAGCCAAGCTTGAGAGCGGCACCTGCCCGCCGGGCACACGCACGCGATAGCGACCGATATCGGTGATTGAATCGCGCTGATCTTCCGGCAGGCGGACGTAGACGCGCACATCCTCGCGACCGCGCTGAACACGCAAGGCCTCTGCCCCGAAGAAGGCAGCGCGCACCTGGCCGGCAAGGTCCTGCAGGCTTATGCCGAGAGTTCGTGCTGCAGGCTTGAGCGTCAGGTCAACCTGGCGCACGCCCTCGTCCTGATCGCTCTGGATATCGAACACACCGTTCACCCGCCCAAGCGCAGCCATCAGCCGTTGCGCAGCAATATTCAGCGTTGCCTCGTCCGGATGCGACAGACGCAGGCTGACCGGATCGCCTGCGGAAACAAGGCTGGTGCTTATCGACAGCGAGCGCACGCCGGAGACTTCGCCCAGTTCCTCGCGCCAAACAGCCTCGAACTCCTCCGAGGAAAAGCTGCGGTCCTTCGCCGGGACCAGCGAGTAACGCACATTGCCGAGCGTCGGGCTGTAGCTGTTGCCGCCGCCCAGAGGGTTCATGCCGCCTTCCTGCAAGCCGATGGTGCTGTAGGTCGCCTCGAGCATGCTGGCGCCGTTTTCCAGATCAGCATCGAAACGGGCGACTGCACGATCACCCGCCTGCTCGATCAGCGTCACCACCCGCGATGTTCCCTCGATTGAAGTGCCCGAGGGCATTTCCAGCGAGGCGGAAACCACATCGGCCTCGATTTCGGGGAAGAAGGCGACCCTGATCAGCCCGCCGGGGACCATTCCGACCATCACGATCAGTAGCGCGAGGCCCGCCGCAACTACGGCATACGGCATCGAGATCGCGAAGCGCAGCGCGCGGTCCAGTGGCCCATCGATAAAGGCCTGCAATCTCTTGTCGAAACCGCGCTGCACGCGTTCGAAGCCGCGCAGCACCCGGTTCTTTGACTGAGTACCGGCAGCAGGAAGACTGCTAAGGTGATAGGGCAGGATCAGCAGCGCCTCCACCAGCGACAGGCCAAGCACAGCGATCACCACCAGCGGCACGTCTGCCAGCACCTTGCCAATGGTTCCGCCAACCGCCAGCAGCGGCGAGAAGGCAACAATGGTGGTGGCAACGGCGAAGATCACCGGCACACGCACGCGCTGCGTTCCCGCGATGGAGGCACCAAGCCCGCTGCGACCTCGCTCGCGCTCGGCATAGACATTCTCGCCCACCACCACGGCATCGTCCACCACCAGCCCCAGCGCCACGATGAAGCCGAACAGCGAGAACATATTGATGGAGGACCCCATCGCCTCGATAACGTAGATGGCACCGATGAATGTCGCGCCGATGCCAACGGCAGTCCAGAATGCCAGACGCACATCCAGGAACAGCGTCAGCGCCGCCAGCACCAGCAACAGGCCAATCGCGGCGTTCTTGATCAGCATTGAAAGGCGATCATTGAACAATTCGGAATTGTCATCCCAGATGGCATAGGAAACGCCGGGTGGAAGGACCGAGGCGGCATTCTCTTCAAGGTAGCGGTTTGCCGCCTCTGCCACATCGAGAACGCGCTCGTCGCTCGAACGGTAGACATCTACGAAGGCCACAGGCTTTCCGTTGAAGCGGGTAACGAGGTCGGCATCCTCGAAGCCGTCCTGCACCGTGGCGACATCGCCCAGCCGCACAATGGTGCCGTCCTGCCGCGTGCGCAAAACGATATTCTCGAAATCATGCTGGCTGTAATTCTGTCCCACAGTTCGCACACGGACGAATTCCTGCTCGGTCTCGATGGAACCTGCCGGGCTATCGAGGCTGTTCTGTGCGATAATGCGGGAAATATCGGTGAGCGAGAGGCCGAGCGCCTCCAGCTGCTGCTGCGATACATCGACGAAGATCTGGTATTCGCGCACGGCGCTGGAATCGACGTAGGATATCTCCGGCAGCGCGCCGAGCCCATCTTCCAGAATGTAGGCCGTTTCCTTCAAGGTGCGTTCGGGCACATCGCCATAGATGGCAATGCGCAGCACGCTCTGGCGGGTAGTCGCCTCGCGCACGTCGGGCTCTTCAGCATCGGCGGGGAAGGTCTGAATCTGGTCGATCTCTCCCTTCACATCGTCCAGCGCGCGGGCAATGTCCGTACCGAGTTCAAGCTCGACCTGAACCAGCCCCATGCCTTCCGATGCGGTCCCGCTGACCTTCTTGACCCCTTCGATGGACTGGACCGCTTCCTCCACCTTCTGGACGATGGATTCCTCCACCTCCTCGGGCGTGGCACCGGGATAGGCGACCGAAACGGTGACCATATCAAGGCTCGTATCGGGAAAGACCTCCTGCACGATGCGGTCATAGGAGGCGAGGCCCATGAAGATCATGAACACCAGCAGCAGGTTGGCGGCTACCCCGTTGCGCGCCATGAAGGCGATCAAACCCTTGCGGTCGCGCGCATGCTCCGTCGGTTGGCCGTGGCGATCAAGCGGTTCGCTGTCCCCGACTGGCGTATCCTCACTCACCGTCGTTGTCTCCTGCCGCAGCGGACGCGGTGCGGACAGCCATGCCGTCGACCGGGGTGCGCAGGTTGCTGGTTACTACAGAACCGCCCTGCCCCAGCCCTTCGCCAGCAACGAAGGCCAGCCTGTCGGTGCGCTGGATAACCTTCACCGGCACGATCCGCAGCTTGCCCTGTGCGATCAGCCACACGGTGTTGTCTTCGCGCAGTGCCTCCAGCGGGATGGTGGCATAGGGCTGTGATGCGCCGCCGGTGATGCTGGCGGATACGAAGCTGCCGAGCAGCAGCGGGGGTGCCGCACCTGCCTCACCGTCATCATCTCCTACCGCCACGCCGCCGCGTTGCGGGTTGGGGATGCGCAAAAACACGTCGATGGTACGCGTTTCGGGATCAAGGATCGGGTCTGCCCGGTCCACCACACCAGTCCAGCGCCACATGCGCCCGCCATATTCCATCTCGACACTGGCAGGGATATTAGCGCCCGCAGCATTTAACAGGCCGGGGATCAGCGCCGCGTCCTGTTCTGACAGCGAAACGCGCACCTCATACGAGCCTGTGGCAACCACCGATCCGAGCACCTGACCCGGCTGCACCATTGTCCCCACGGCAACTTCCTCACTGCGGACAAGGCCAGAGAACGGCGCGCGCACGCCCGTGCGGGACAGTGCCAGCTGGGCATCCGCAAGGTTCGCCTGCGCCCGCTCGCGCGCAGCCTCGGCAGAGCGTAGCTGCGGCTCGCGCGTGGCGAGGATATTAGGGTCTGGCGCATTACCGGCGAGCGTAGTGCTGCGAGGCGCAGCAAGGCCCACAGGCGGCATGATGCGGGCGTTTGATGACACCGCGCCGCGATTGGCCTCGCGCGTGGCGAAGCGTTGCAATTCGCGCTCTGCAATGGCGACTTCTTCCTGCGCTTGCAGCACTGCAACATTCTGCGCGGCCACGTCTGCCTGCGCGCTGCGCACGCGGTTCTGGTAGTCGGCAGGATCGACACGGAACAGAATTGCGCCCGCGCCAATCGAACCGCCTTCACGGAAATTGGGGTTCACCCACACCAGCCGCCCGCCTACTTCCGCGCCCAGCGCAACTTCCTCGCGCGGCTGAACGGTGCCGGTGGCAAGCACTTCCAGCGCTCCTGCGTTCACCGTGTAGGGCTGCACCTCAACCAGCGGCACGCTGGCGACGACTTCCTGCTCCTCCGGCTCGGGCCGCAAGGCGATCATCACGACGGTGATGGCGACAGCCGCCAGCAGCACTCCGATGGCGTAAATGGCCTGACGGCTCATGGCAGTTCCCTCTCGGTTTCCGAATTGCGGGACGTTTCCCAATCGCCACCCAGCGCACGGTGCAGCCCCAGCCGCGCCAGCGCGACATCGCGCCCGGCGGAAGACAGGCTGCCCTCAACCTGGTGCAGAGCACGCAGCGCATCAAGGTAGGCAGTGTAGTCAGCAACGCCCGCGCGATACCGCTCTACCTGCAAATCGACAGAGGCCTGCGCCTCCACCAGTTGCGCGGCAATCAACAAGTAGCGCTGGCGCTGCTGTTCGTAATCGGTGACGGCAAGATCGACTTCGCGCCAGGCGTTGAGCACGCTCTTGCCATAAGCCGCCGCTGCCTCGTCATAGGTGGCGCGCGCGGCAGCGATATTGGCAGAGATGCGCCCGCCATCAAAGATCGGCGCGGTGACGTTGGCAGCCAGCTGCAGCAGCCAGTTGGTGCCGAAATCAACCATGTTGCTGGGCGAAGCGCCTTGCGTGCCGGTACTAGCCGAGAGGCGCAGCGCAGGGAAGCGCTCTGCCCGGCGCGCGCCTATTCGCAAGCGTGCAGCCTCAAGCCTTTCCCACGCTGCGGCTACATCGGGACGCTGGGCGAGCAATTCCGCCGGCATGCCCAGCGGCACCGGTTCGAACACAAGGCGTGGCTGCAAATCCCCGCCCAGCCGCTCCTCCACTGCTTGCGGATAATCAGCCAGCAGCAGCGCCAGCCGCCCTTCGGCATCAGCCAACGCGCTCTGGCGCTGCGGCAGCCCTGCTTCAAGGCCGCGCAGTTCCTGGCGGATCTGGTAGAGCTCGAAGCTCTCAGCAAGACCTCGGCGATAACGTTCCTCAGTCCGCGCAGCCCGGTCTGCCAGCACGTCAAGCGCGGCATTCGCATTGGCGATCTGGTAGCGCGCATCGACCACGTCAAAATAGGCAGAGATCGTTTCTGCCGCAGTGGCGAGGCGGGTGGAGCGATAATCCTGCTCTGCCGCCAGCGCATCTGCCCGCGCGGCAGCGAAATCCTTGCGCACGCGGCCAAACAGGTCGAGCTCGTAGGAAGCACCAAGCCCCAGTGACCAGGTCTCGTTCGAAAGCCTCGTCGGCGCACCGGGGAAGTTCGAAAAGGCACCTCCAGACAGCGGTGTGTCAGAATAACTCGCACCAGCCGAACTTTCGAGCGAAGGCAACAGCCTCGACCTACTCACCCGGGCTTGCGCAGCGGCGCGTTCTGCCCGCGCGGCTGCCTGAACAATATCGAGATTGGCATCCAGCGCATCAGCAACCAGTGCATCAAGCACCGGATCGTTGAACGCCGTCCACCAGGCCGCAGGACGATAGTTGCCTTCCACTTCAGCCATCGTGAAGCTTTGCGGCATCTCCTCGACAACCGGTGGGAGCTCTGCTTGCGGTGCCATCGACACACACCCAGCGAGCAGCGCGGAAGCGGGAAGGACCGCGAGATACAGGCGGTTGGTCATGCAACTCCCACGGTCAAAACGCCGCGCGCTGACTGTTCGAGCTGGTCAAGCAGCATATCCTTGGTAGCTTCATCCAGCGCCTCTTTTTCCAGCAGCAGGCTGAGCGAAGCGCGAGCATGGCGCAGGGTAATGGCCATGCCGAAAATATAGACAGCGACGGCCTTGGCCTGCTCTTCAGAAAGTTCGGGGCGAAGGATCAGAACCTGCCTTACCAGCCCCTGCATAATCGGGACGATACGCTCCTTCATCAGCTGCAGCACGCCTTCAGTCGGGTCCTGCTGCTCGCGCCCGATGAACAGCGCAAAACCAGCGCTCTCGTCGCTGAGCATAAAGGTGCCGATCTTGCGCAGAGCCCGGCAGATGAGGCTAATGCGTTCTTCGCGAGTGGCATCGGGACCGGGCAAGTCCTCTAGTCGCATAGCGACATGTGTCTGCAAATACTCAAAAATATGCTCTGCCGCAGCCTGGTACAGGCCTTCCTTGCCACCGAAGTGATAGGTGATGGAGGACATCGGCGTATCCACCGCGGCCGCAATCTCGCGCGTACCGACGGCATCGAAGCCGCGCTTGCCGAACTTTTCGATCGCAACGTGGATGAGCTTTGTCCTCATGATTCGCGGGCCTATTCGTTCGACCGAACAAATGCAACCGCGACCTTCGGCCATGGTACACTTTGTCACAATTGCGCGGTCCCGAATTTCAGGGAAGCAGCGCTATGGGCCTTGTAAAGCGCGACAGTTTCACGTTACGCCTAGCGCCGGGGTATCGAAGGGAGAGTTCCGTCCACATGCGAAATCTTGCCACAGCGCTAACCGGCGCGGCTATGGGCTGCGCGATGCTGGCATCGTGCAGCACGGAAACGTCAAAGGCGCAAGTCTCCGGCGCACCGCCTGCGGCAAGCCCGACCAATGTCGTGTCGGCGGCACCCTACCCCGGTTATGTCACCTCCAACCGCATGACGCATATCGAGGCACCGGCCAATATCGGCAACTGGATGAGCCATGGCCGCACATGGGGCGAGGACCGGTTCAGCCCGCTTGACCTGATCAACGATGGTAATGTCGGCGATCTCGGCCTTGCCTGGTTCGATGATCTCAACACGATGCGGGGCGTTCAAGCCACCCCGCTGGTAGTGGACGGGGTTCTCTACAACGAGAGCATCTACAACATCGTCACCGCCTATGACGCGGCGACCGGCGCGAAGCTGTGGACCTATGACCCGCAAGTGGGTGCGGAATGGTCACGCCTTGCGTGCTGCGGACCTTCCAGTCGCGGGATCGCGGCGTGGAACGGCAAGATCATCATCGGCACGCTCGACGGGCGGCTGATTGCAGTCGACGCCAAGACGGGAGGGGAAGTCTGGACAACGCAAACCTTCAGCACTGATGGCCTGCTTGGCGCCTATTCGATTACCGGCGCGCCGCGAGTCTATGATGGCAAGGTGGTGATCGGCAATGGCGGCGCAGATTATGGCGTGCGCGGCTTTGTCGCTGCCTTCGACGCCGAAACGGGTGAGCGGCTGTGGAAGTTCTACACCGTGCCCGGCAACCCGGCCGACAGGCCTGATGGCGAAGCATCGGACAGCGCGATGGAAATTGCCATGCCAACATGGCACGGCAATTGGTGGAAATATGGCGGCGGTGGCACCGCTTGGGATGCCTTTGCTTACGATCCTGGCCTAAACCTCGTCTACATCGGTACGGGCAATGGCAGCCCGCACATGTGGTCGATCCGCAGCGAAGGAAAAGGCGATAACCTTTTCCTGTGCTCGATAGTCGCTGTCGATGCGACAAGCGGGGAATACAAGTGGCACTACCAGATGGTGCCCGAGGAAGACTGGGACTACACCTGCACCCAGCCGATGATGACGGCCGATCTCGAAATCGGCGGTCACACGCGGCAGGTCATCATGCAGGCGCCCAAGAACGGCTTCTTCTACGTGATCGACCGCGCGACGGGCGAGCTGATCTCCGCCGAAACCTATGTCAGCCAGAACACATGGGCCAGCCGCATCGACATGGAAACCCGCCGGCCGGTGCTGCAGCCCGGCGCGCACAACACCAGCACGCCGCATCTGATGAGCCCCAGCTGGCTCGCCGCGCATACATGGCACCCGATGGCCTACAGTCCGGACACCGGCCTCGTGTACCTTTCCGCGCAGGAACAGGGCGATGTCTATGCCGCGATGGGTGCAGAGGAGTTCGACTTCGTGCGCCACCGCTCCAATTCCGGGCAGGACAGGCGCAGCCATCCGGAACTGCGCGCTGAATTGATGGCGCGCGCCGTGGCCGAGGAAAAGGGCTACCTCCTTGCATGGAACCCGGTGACGCAGAGCGAGGCCTGGCGCGTGCCCTATCGCGTGCCCGGCAGCGGCGGGGTGCTGGCGACGGCAGGCAACCTCGTGGTGCAAGGCACGATCGACAAGACGCTGGCGATCTATGCCGCGGATACAGGCGCCAAGCTGTGGGAGATGGATATCGACCAGGCGCCGGTGGCAGGCCCCATCACCTACATGGTCGATGATGTGCAATATATCGCGATCAACGCTGGCTGGGGCGGATCGCCGGTCTACAACCTTGGTCAGTTCAGCACGTCGAGTGCCAAGCTGCTGGTGTTCCGCCTTGGCGCCACTGGCGTGGAACTGCCGCCGCCGCCACCGCCAAGTGATCTGCCCCGCCCACCATGGCTTACCGCCACCGAGGACCAGGTCGAACGCGGGCGCGCGCTTTACGGCGAGAATTGCGCCCGCTGCCACGGCCCCAACGCGGTGGGCGGCATGAAGGACCTGCGCTGGATGACGCCGGAAACGCGCGAGCAGTTCAACGCCATCGTGCTGAACGGGCTTTATGCAGACAAGGGCATGATCGGCTTTGACGGAGTGCTGGACGAGGAAGAGGCTGCCGCAATCCACGCCTTTCTGATTGCCCGTGCGAACGAGGATTATGCGGACGCAGCCCATCCGTGAGGGCCTGTCGTTATGGGGAGAGAGACATGAAGAAGCTGCTTGCCGCCGCCAGCGCCATCGCGCTGGGTATTGCCCTGCCCATTTCCGTGCAGGCGCAAGCCCCCGGCGAAGACAGCGCGGTCCAGGATACGAGCTGCCAGTATGACTGCCTGATCGGCATTATGAACGATCACATGCAGGCGCTGTCTGAACGCAATTTCGCACGCCTGCCTCTCGCTGCGGACGTGATGTTCACCGAGAACAACGTGCGGCTGCTTCTGGGACAGGGCCTGTGGCGCACTGTCGGCGGGGTGGATGACAACGGCCTCGTGGTGGCGGACGAGACGACCGGCCACGCCGCTTGGTTCGGCGCTGTGCGCGAGAACGAGCACTCGGCCTTCTACGCGGTGCGCATCCATGTGAAAGACGGGCTGATCGACGAGATCGAAAGCGTGGTCCATCGCCAGACCAGCTTGCCCGCACCTTTCGGCAATCCGGTAAACATGCCGCATTTCGCCGAATTTGCCGAAGTGCTGCCTTTAGAGGAACGCCGCCCGCGCGAACGCATGCTGGCAATTGCCGATGCCTATTTCGACACAGTGGAGCTGAATGACGGGCAAGTGTTCGCGCCATTTTCCGAAAATTGCAGCCGGCTTGAGAACGGCATTCTCACGACCGCCGCGCGCGAAGGTGACCAACAGAGCGCCGCTGCCATCGCATCGGGGTGCCGCGACCAGTTCCTGCTCGGCATCTACAAGATCAACAAGCGCATCCGCCGCGACTTGCCTTTGGTGGACGAGCATCGCGGTGTGGTGGTGGCAGCGGGTTTTTTTGACCATGCCAACGAGTTTGACCGCTATCTGCTGACCAATGGCGCGGAAATGCGCACCGCGCTGAAGTGGCCGAACTCGATCACGCTGCTCGAAGCATTCCGCATTCGCGATGCCGAAATCCAGCGGATAGAGGCGACTTTCACCTATGTGCCTTACTTCATGCACAACCCCTTCTGGGGAGAGGCTGCGCCCATGCCGCGCTTCGCCGCCAACCCGGAGGCTTGCGGCGATGCCTGCCTGACCGGCCTCGCCAGCTCCGTCACTAACGCGATGGTCGGCAACCAGTGGCAGGACGTGAACTGGGGCGAGACGGTCGGCTACTCAGAAAACAGCGTCGGCATCCGCGTGGGCGAGAGCATCTGGCGGACGATCAATGCGATCGACGACAGCCCGCTTGTCGTGGCTGATGCTAAGACCGGCAAGGCGGTGTGGATCGGCAGGATTGAAGAACACGGCCAGCCAGCCTGGGCGGCCTTCACCTTATCTGCGGATGGCGACGCGGTGGGCAGTGTGGATGCCACCATCCGCCGCAGCAATTACGGCCCGCCCTATGCAGAGCCGGTGTCCGCAACGGATTACTCCGTATTGCCCGCCAATCTTCGCACTTCGCGCGAGGACATGGCGGCGAGCGCAAGCGACTTCATGGCGGCGATCAGCAACAACGGCCCGGCCCCACGCGCGGCGGCAGAGGATTGCGAATGGCTGGTAAACGGCATGGCGGTGGGCGATTGCAGATCGCCCTTCGGCGGCCCGGTGCTGAGCCGCATAGAGCACACGCGAGACCGCGAACTACTGGCGATTGACGAAGAACGCGGGCTTGCCGTCGTGAAGTTCTTCGAGGACCTGCCCGCAGCGGACGGCCAAGGCTATCCGCTCACTTACCAGGTGGTGGAGCTCTATCGCTTCGAGGCTGGCAGGATCACCCGCGTGGAAGCCTTTACCAATGAATTGCCCTACGGAATGCGACCACGGTAATCCTAGGCTGCATCCGTCAGCGATTTGCGCTTCTCGGTGATGTAGAGCGTGCTGGTGGCGGAGGCATAGAGCTTGCCTTTGCTGTCCAGCAATTGCGCCTCGGTAAAGACGGTGCGGCGGGTGAGCGATAGCAGCTTGCCCACCGCGCGCAATTCGCCCACGTCCTCGCGGATCGCACCGTGATAGGCGACCTTCACTTCCAGCGTCACGACATTGCGCAGGTCCGGCATGGCGGAAGTGGCCGCCAGCCCGCAAGCGCTGTCGAGCAGCGTTGCGGCAAATCCGCCATGCGCGATGCCGAGCATGTTGTAGACATCAGGCGTGGGCGTGGCGGTGAGCACGACATGGCCGTGTTCCACCTCCACCAGATCCATGCCGATCAGCTTTGCCATGCCGGAACGCGTCTGATTGAGCATTCCGGCACGCAAGGCATCAAGGCCGCTTACAACAGCGTCACTCACAGCTTGGATGTAAGCTCCGGTACGGCGTCGAACAGGTCTGCCACAAGGAAGAGGTCCGCCACCTGGAAGATGGGGGCATCCGGGTCCTTGTTGATTGCCACGATCACCTTGGAATCCTTCATGCCCGCAAGGTGCTGGATTGCGCCGGAGATGCCGATGGCGATGTAGAGCTCGGGCGCCACGATCTTGCCGGTCTGGCCAACCTGGTAATCGTTGGGCACATAGCCAGCATCCACCGCGGCGCGCGAAGCGCCTATGGCAGCGCCCAGCTTGTCCGCAAGAGGCGTGATGACCTGTTCGAAGGTCGCACCATCCTTCAGCGCGCGGCCGCCTGAAACGATGGTGCCTGCGCTGGTAAGCTCTGGACGGTCGGACTTGACCGCATCCACGCCCACGAAGGTTGAAAGACCTGCATCACCGGGGCCGGAAGAGGCTTCGACAGTCGCGCTGCCGCCTTCCGCATCAGCCTTGTCGAAGGCGGTGGTGCGCACGGTGATCACCAACTTGGCGTCACTGCTCTCAACCGTGGCAATGGCATTACCGGCATAGATCGGACGGGTGAAGATCTTGGGGCCTTCGACAGAGATGATGTCCGAAACCTGCATCACGTCGAGCATGGCAGCAACGCGCGGGGCAATGTTCTTGCCCGTGGTGGTGGCAGGGGCCAGAAAGGCGCCGTAGCCATCCATCAGGCCTGCAATCAGCGGCGCGATATTTTCAGCCAGTTGCCCGGCATAGGCAGCATCGGATGCCAACAGCACGTTCTCCACGCCTGCGACCTTGGCGGCTTCGTCAGCCGCAGCGG
This sequence comes from uncultured Sphingomonadaceae bacterium, assembly GCA_964645635.1. Taxonomy (GTDB): domain Bacteria; phylum Pseudomonadota; class Alphaproteobacteria; order Sphingomonadales; family Sphingomonadaceae; genus Alteraurantiacibacter. The sequence continues at coordinate 15,446 of CAZYAL010000029.1, forward strand.
AGGCATCGTCACCCCCGGCGACGAGGATATGGACCGGGCCGCCCACTGCCGCAGCAGCGGTGACGGCGGAAAGGGTGGCGGGGTTCAGTCTGCCGCCATTGTGTTCTGCAAGGACCAGCGCGCTCATCAGACGGCTCCCATGGCTTTGAGTTTGGCAACAAGCGTATCGACATCAGGCACGATCTCGCCTGCCTGTCGAACCGGCGGTTCGGCAACCTTGAGCGTCTTGAGGCGCGGCGCGGTATCGACGCCGTAATCAGCCGGGCTCTTCACATCGAGCGGCTTCTTCTTCGCCTTCATGATGTTGGGCAGCTTGGCAAAGCGCGGTTCGTTCAAGCGCAGGTCGGTCGTCACGATGGCGGGCAGGCCCAGCTTCACCGTTTCAAGGCCACCATCGACTTCGCGCGTGACGGAGACGGCATCGTCATCCAGCTCCACCTTCGAAGCGAAGGTACCCTGCGCCCAGCCGAGCAGTGCAGCGAGCATCTGGCCAGTCTGGTTGCAGTCATCATCGATAGCCTGCTTGCCCATGATGACCATGTTCGGCTTTTCTTCCTCGACAATCGCCTTCAGAATCTTCGCCACTGCCAGCGGCTCCACCTCGTCATCGGTTTCGACCAGGATCGCGCGGTCTGCACCCATCGCCATGCCGGTGCGCAGCGTTTCCTGCGCCTTGGCCGGGCCGATCGAGACGACTACCACTTCTTCCGCCTTGCCCGCTTCCTGAAGGCGGATCGCTTCTTCCACCGCGATCTCGTCAAACGGGTTCATGCTCATCTTGATATTGGCAAGGTCCACGCCCGAACCATCGGACTTGATGCGTGGCTTCAGATTGTAATCGATCACCCGTTTCACGGGCACAAGGATCTTCATGAGGTAATCCTCTCCAGGCTTTGCGAATATTGTGTGACAAGGTCAGCACAGATGTCTGCAGCGGGCCGTACAGCATGGGTTGCGCCAACGCCATGCCCTGCCGACCAGATTGTTTTCCAGGCCTTTGCCTCGTCCGAAAGCTGCATTTCGCCATACCCGCCCTCAGGCAGCGAAGCGGCTTCGAGGCTGGCACGCATGAAGTTGGCGCCAACGCCGGTCACCTTGTCGGTATAGACAATATCCCTGGCAGAAGACGCGATTATCATCTCCTTCTGGCCAGCCGACGCCATGCTCTCCTCAGCGGCAATGAAGTGCGAGCCGATATAGGCCGCGTCTGCCCCCATCGCGCGCGCGGCAAGTACGTGCCCGCCATGCGTGATACAGCCGGACAGGACCAGCGGCCCGTCGAAGAACTCGCGGATTTCCGATGTGAGCGCGAAGGGGCTGAAAGTGCCCGCATGCCCCCCTGCCCCTGCCGCCACGGCAATCAATCCGTCCGCACCAGCCTCTATCGCCTTTTGCGCATGGCGAATGGCGATCACATCATGCAGCACTACGCCGCCATAAGAATGTACGGCGTCGATCAGGTCCGGCACGGCGCCGAGTGACGTAATCACCAGCGGCACCTTATGCTTCACAACCAGCTCAAGGTCTTCCTTCAGTCGCGGGTTGGTTTTGTGGACGATCAGGTTCGCACCGAAGGGCTTGCCCTCCAGCCGCTCGCGCATTTCGCCCAGCCACTGGTCGAGTACGTCGGTGGTGCGCGCGTTCAGCGTGGGGAAGGTGCCGAGTAACCCGTTCTGCGAGCACGCGGTGACGAGTTCCACGCCAGAGACGAGGAACATCGGCGCCACGATGGCGGGTATCGTCAGGAGACCGGTCAGGTCATCGAAACGGCTCAAAACTGATCCTCGGACAGGGCCATCATGCTCTTCTTGCCAGCCTTGATGGACAGGAAGTTTGCCGAAACCTGCGGCAGAATGCGCTCGAAGAAGAAGGTCGCCGTCTTGATCTTCGCGTCATAGAATTCCTTCTCTTCGGTGCCGAAAGCCAGCTTCATGCCGGAAATCATCGTGGCACGGGCGAAGCAATATCCCATGGCCACAAGGCCGAACAGACGCAGGTATTCGGTCGCGGCGGCACCCGCCTCTTCCGGGTCCTTCAGCCCCTTCTGGGCGATGGAGGCGGTGGACAGCTGCAATGCACCCAGTGCCTTTTCCAGCCCATCGATCATCGGCTTCATGGGCCCGTCGCCCTTGCTTGCCTCGATGAAATCGGAAACCGGGTGGAAGAAACTGCGCAGCAGGCGGCCGGTGTTCTGGCCCATCTTGCGGCCGACAAGGTCGAGCGCCTGGATCCCGTTGGTGCCTTCGTAGATCATGGCGATGCGGGCATCGCGGGCATATTGTTCCACACCGCTTTCGCGGATGTAGCCGTGGCCGCCGTAAACCTGCACGGCGAGGTTCGCGCTCTCATGGCCAAGGTCTGTGAACAGGGCCTTCACGATCGGCGTCATCAGCGCGACGAAATCGGTTGCGCGAGCCTTCACTTCCGGATCCTCGGAGTGCTTTTCCGCATCCAGCGCACGCGCCACCCAGCCACCGAGCATCCGGCAGCCTTCGTTGTGGCAACGCATGGTCATCAGCATGCGGCGCACATCGGGGTGGACGATGATCGGGTCAGCCGGCTTGTCCGGATACTTGGCACCGGAGAGCGAGCGGCCCTGCAGGCGATCCTTCGCATACCACACGGCTGACTGATAAGCCGCCTCGCCAATGCCAAGGCCCTGGATGCCGACAGACAGGCGCTCGGCATTCATCATGGTGAACATGGCGGCTAGGCCCTGGTGCGGTTCGCCCACCAGCCAGCCGGTCGATTCCTCGAACTGCATCTGGCAGGTGGCGGAAGCCTTCAGGCCCATCTTGTGTTCCAGCGCGGAGCAGGAAACACCGTTAGACGGTCCCGGCGTGCCGTCGTCATTGGGCAGGTACTTGGGCACCAGGAACAGCGAGATGCCCTTCACGCCAGCAGGCGCATAGGGCAGGCGCGCGAGCACCAGGTGGATGATGTTTTCCGACAGGTCATGATCGCCGGCCGAGATGAAGATCTTGGAACCGGAAACCTTGTAGCTGCCATCTTCCTGCGGTTCGGCCTTGGTGCGCAGCATCCCCAGGTCTGTGCCGCAATGCGATTCCGTCAGGCACATGGTCCCCGACCATTCGCCGCTGGTCATCTTGGGCAGGTAGAGGTTCTTCAAATCCTCGCTGCCGTGCGCTTCCAGTGCAATCGCGCCGCCATGGGTCAGGCCCGGATAGAGGCCGAAGGACAGGTTGGTGGAACAGGTCATCTCCTCCACCAGCTTGTTCACCCGTTCGGGCAGGCCCTGCCCGCCCCATTCCGGGTCAGCAGCGAGCGATGCCCAACCGCTTTCGGTGAACTGCTTGTAGGCATCCTTGAAGCCTTCGGGCGTGCGCACCACGCCGTTTTCGAGCACGCAACCTTCCTCGTCACCCGAGCGATTGAGCGGCAGCAGCACTTCGCGGCTGAACTTTGCAGCTTCTTCAAGGATGGCGCTGGTCAGGTCGGAACCGAATTCCTCCAGCGCAGGGATGTCGCCAAAGCCGTCATCGACCCAGAGCTCGTCCAGGACGAAGCGCATGTCGCGAATGGGGGCTTCATAGACTTGCATGGTTCATGCTCTCCTCAAGGGTGCGACCGACCACGGGTGTGGGAGGTAGGATGGATGTGGTCGGCCGCTGTTCTGTATCGTTTGCCTGGCGTGTCAGTTGCGCAGCGGTTTTCCGGTTTCGAGCATGTGCTCGATCCGGGCCTGCGTTCGCGGTTCACGCGTCAGCTTCATGAATTCTGTCCGTTCCAGCTCCAGCAACTGCTCTTCGGTGATGGTCTCGGTCGGGTCGGTATCGCCGCCGGTCAGCACCCGCGCCAGGTGGTTTGAGACAACGCCATCGTAATCGGTGGCGAGGCCCCGTGCCTGGAAGCCTTCCACTGCCAGCCTGAGCGCTGCCAGGCCGCTGGGGCCGGGCAAGCGGAATTCGGGCGGCTCGGGCGGAGTGTAGCCCTCTGCCAGTTCCAGCGCCCTGGCCTTTGCATCGGCCAGCAAGCGGTCGCGGTTCATGGACACACCGTCAGTCGGTCGCAGGAAACCGTGCTGCCTGGCATCTACCGCGGACTTGGAGACAGTGGCGGTCGAGATGATCTCGAACGCCTTTGCCACCGCCGGCATCGGCCCCTTGAGCATCTTCGGATTTTCCATCCAGCGAAGCATCAACTCGCCGCAGCCGCCCCAGCCGGGAATGATCCCCACGCCGCATTCGACAAGGCCGATATAGCTTTCGGCATGGGCCTGCACGGCATCGGAATTGAGCAGGATCTCGCAGCCACCGCCAAGTGCCATGCCGAAAGGCGCACTGACCACCGGGAACGGGGCGTATTTCAGCGCCTTGTAGGCATCCTGACCGCCCGTCACGAGCTTCTCGATCTCGCTCCACGCAGCAATGTTCACCGCGAACAGCGCGAGGCCGAGGTTGGCGCCGGCAGAGAAATGGCTGCCTTCGTTGTAGACCACCAGCGCCTTGTACTTCTCGGTGACGAGTTCGATGGCCTGGCCGATCAGCTTCATTACCTCGTTGTCGAGCGCGTTCATCTTGCCGGTGAATTCCAGCGCGACTACGCCATCGCCAACGTCCCACAGCGCTGCCGAAGCATTCTTCAGCAGAGGCTCGGACCCGAGCTTGATATCCTCGAGCAGCAGCACGCCTTGGGCACGCTCGATATCGTGATACTCGCCATCGAGGCCGAAATACTGCTTCCTGCCGCCTTCGATGCGGTAGAAGCTGCCATCACCCACCTTTTCCAGAATCTCGGGCACCGGCAGACCGTCTGCCGCCAGCCGCTCGCGCAGCTTGGCCGCACCGATCCTGTCGATCATCTCGAACGGGCCGGACTTCCAGTTGTAGCCCAGCTTCATCGCGTCATCGACGCCGACGATGGTGGCAGTCGCCTCAGGCACGATACTGGCGGAATAGGACAGCGTGGGTCCAAGGATGGCCCAGGCATATTCGCCGATGGTGCCCTTGATATCGATCAGCGCGCCAAGATCGCCCTTGGCCGAAGGCCCGCGAATGCTGACAGGCTTCGCCGCCGGGGCATAGTCACCGGTCTGGAGGTTGATCGCCTCCTTCACCTTGCCGCCGCCTTTACGGTTGATGCGGTAGAAGCCGCCCTTGCCCTTGCGGCCGGTGTAGCCTTCGGAAATCAGCTTCTCGATCAGCGGCTCGCTGCGGGCGATCTTCTGATAGGGATCATCCTTGGGCAAGGTGCCGGTAAGGCTCTGCTGCAGGTATGGCATGAGGTCGAGCCCGATGAGGTCGATAAGGCCGAAAATGCCGGTATTGGGCACGCCCATGGGCTTGCCGCCGATGGCATCGGCATCTTCCACCGAAACACCCATGTCGACAGCAGCGTTGACGGCAGCCTGGATCCAGAAGGTGCCGATGCGGTTGGCGATGAAGCCCGGGCTATCCTCTGCATCGACCGGGGTCTTGCCCAGCTTGCGGTCGACGAATTCGCGCACCTTTTCAGCCGTACCGGCATCGCTGTGCGGGCCGGCCACCAGCTCGATCAGGCGCATGTAGCGCGGCGGATTGAAGAAGTGGGTGATCAGGAAATCACGCTTGAAGGCATCGGACCTTCCATCGGTTAGCTGCGCCAGAGGGATGGTTGAGGTGTTGGAGGACACGGCCGTGCCTTCCTTGCGCACCTTTTCCAGCTTGGCGTAAAGGTCCTGCTTAATGTCCAGCCGCTCGATGATGGCTTCCACCACCCAGTCACACTCGGCAACCTTGGCAAGATCATCGTCGATATTGCCGACTTCGACCAGCTTGGCCGCCGCCTTGCACATGAAGGGGGCGGGTTCGGTCTTGAGCATCTTGGCGACCGCGCCCGCAGCCACCGCATTGCGGTCGTTCTCGTCCCGCACGATGTCGAGCAGCAGCACCGGAACGCCGGCATTGGCGACCTGTGCGGCGATCCCTGCACCCATGGTGCCTGCGCCGATGACGCAGACTTTCTTGATCGCGTCCCCGCTCATCACATCGCCTCCAGGACCGTAGCGATGCCCTGCCCGCCGCCGATGCACTGGGTGGCGAGCGCATATTTGCCGCCTTCGCGCTTCAACAGCTGCGCGGCCTTGCCGGTGATGCGGGCACCGGTGGCGCCCAAGGGGTGGCCGATGGCAATCGCGCCGCCATCGACGTTCACCTTGTCCATGTCCAGGCCAAGGTCATGGATCGTGGCGATGGACTGGCTGGCAAAGGCCTCGTTCAGTTCGATGATGTCGAGATCGGATGCGCTGATTCCGGCGCGTTCCAGCGCCTTCTGCGATGCACCCACGGGACCGATGCCCATGATTTCCGGCGCACAACCGGAAATAGCGACGGACTTCACCTTGGCCAGCACGTCGAGATTGTTGGCAGCGGCATAGTCCGCGCTGCACACGAGCACCGCGGTGGCGCCATCCGTCAGCGGGGAAGAAGTGCCAGCGGTTACCGTGCCATCAGCCTGGAAGGCAGGCTTGAGACCCGCCAGCGCTTCCGCCGTGGTGTCGGGGCGCGGCGTGCCGTCCGCATCCACCGTGCCACTGCCGGTATCGATCGGCACGATCTCGTCCTTCAGCTTGTCGGCGGCGACCGCAGCGGCGGTCTTCTGCTGGCTGAGCAGCGCGAAATCCTCCTGCTCCTTGCGCGAGAGGCCGTACTTGTTCGCCACGTTCTCGGCAGTGTCGCCCATGGAGATGTAGGCGGCGCTCTTTTCGGCGAGCTTCGGGTTCGGCATGGGGTTGAAGCCCATCATCGGCACGCGGCTCATCGATTCAACACCGGCGCAGAGGAATACTTCGCCAGCGCCCAGCTGGATCTGGCCGGCGGCATAGTGGATGCCGCTCATGGAAGAACCGCAGAAGCGGTTCAGCGTCATCCCGCCTACGGACAGCGGCAAGTCCGCCATCAGGCCCACGAGACGGGCGATGTTGAAGCCTTGCTCCCCTTCCGGGAAGGCACAGCCCATCAGCAGGTCCTCGATATCCTCCGGTTTCACGCCGGTGCGCGCCACTAGGCCGCGAATGACCTGTTCGGCCATGTCGTCCGGGCGGACACGCGCCAGTGCGCCCTTGTTGGCAAGGTGGAACGGGGACCGGGCATAACCGGCAATCACGACATCGCGCATGAAACTGCCTCTCCAATAAGGACGGGGGAATCGACTCCCCGGATTATTGTTTCCCATATCGTTAACAAATTTCCCTATACGTCAACTAATTTTTGTGCAAAACAGGGGATCTGACAACAAGCGAGCGGCAGTAATTCTGCCGCTGGCGGGCGGTTCCCCGCATGAGAAGGAGAGAGGAGCGATGGACCAAGGCGCTGCCTGGAAAGTGCAGCCCCCGGGCGAGATGATCCATGTTCGGACCGGCACGCCCGTTCCGGACTATTCCCTGCCTTATTACGTAGACGAGCAGGGCGAATATGTGTTCCCGCCGCGCCTGCTGACTGCGCTGATCGACAATGCCGTGAGCCGCTGGCCCGAACGCAGCGCGATCGATTACTTCGGCCGCTGCTGGACCTATGGCGAACTGGGCGAACTGGTGGATCGCGCCGCACGCGGTTTGCAGGATGCCGGGTTCGGCCAGGGTGATCGTTTCGGCCTGTGCATGGGCAATTCACCCTATCACGTGGTGCTCTATTTCGCCGTGCTGAAAGTCGGCGGGATCGTGGTCAACCTCAACCCGCTCTATACCGAAGTGGAAATGGAGCACCTGATCAAGGACGCCGGCATCCGCATGATCGCCGTGCCCGAAGTGCGCTTCGTGCACGAAAAGGTCGAACATATCGCCCGCAAGACCGGCGTGGAGAAGATCGTGCTGTGCCACATGCGCGATATCCTGCCCTTTGCCCACAACATCGGTTTCCGCCTGCTGCGCCGCAAGGACCACATCCGCATCACCGAACCCGACATGCATGTTTCGGTTCGCGAACTGGTGAGCAATGACGGCAAGCCCGATCCGGTCGCGATAGACCCGCATGACGTGGCGGTGCTGCAATACACAGGCGGCACCACGGGCATCCCCAAGGGCGCCATGCTCACCCACGCCAACCTGGCGGCCAACTGCGCGCAGATGATGGCGCATTTCGGCGGCATGGTGGAGGAACAGCAGCGCACGCTGGGCGTGCTGCCGATGTTCCATATCTTCGCGCTGACATCGGTGCTCAACTACGCCATCGAGATGGGCGGGGAACTGGTGCTGTTGCCGCGCTTCGAGATGAAGCAGGTCCTGGCGACCATCAAGCGCAAGCCGCCGACGCAGGTCTATGGCGTGCCGACCATCTGGGCAGCCTTCAACTCGCTTCCCGATGACAGGATGCCTGACCTCTCGAGCGTGGAATGCTGCATTTCCGGTGGTGCGCCCTTGCCGCTGGAGGTGCGCCAGGAATTCGAAGCGCGCGCCAAGACAAGGGTCGTGGAAGGCTATGGCATGTCCGAAGCGAGCCCGATCATCACCTGCAACCCGCTGTTCGGTCAGGTGAAGGACAATTCTGCCGGCCCGCGTTTCCCCGGCACCACGCTGGAGATCCGCGATCCGGAAAATCCGGAGCACCTGTGCGGCGTGGGCGAGCGTGGCGAAGTGATGGCAAGCGGCCCGCAGATCATGAAGGGTTACTGGAACAATCCCGAGGCAACCGCCAAGACCTTCTACGATGGCGCCCTGCGCACGGCCGACATCGGCTATGTCGACGAGGACGGCTATCTCTTCATCGTCGATCGCATCAAGGACCTGATCCTGTGCGGCGGATACAATGTCTATCCCCGCGTGATCGAGGATGCGGCCTACCAGCATCCCGATGTGATCGAAGCCATCGCCATCGGAATTCCGGACAAGTATCGCGGCCAGGCCCCGAAGCTGTTCATTGCCGCCCGGCCCGGTTCGGGCCTGACGGAACAGGAGCTGAAGGAGTTCCTTGCCACCCGCATCAACAAGATCGAGATGCCGGACGAATTCGAATTCCGCGACAGCCTGCCCAAGACCATGATCGGCAAGCTGTCGAAGAAGGAACTCATCGAAGAAGAACAGAAACGCCGTGGCGGAAGCTGATCGCGACTTCCAGGCGGATGGGGGAACCATGCCGGACAATGCGCCCAAGGGGATCAAGGACGTGGCCAAGATGCTGGGGGTCACCCACCGCACCTTGCGCTTTTACGAGGACAACGGCCTGATCAGCCCGCAACGGGTGGGCAGCACGCGCATCTATTCCAAGCGCGATATCGGGCGCATGCAACTGATCCTGCGCGGCAAGCGCCTGGGCTTTTCCCTGCGCGAGATCGGTGAATTCCTCGATCTCTACGATGCCGACCCCAGCCATCGCGAGCAGATGGAACACCTGATCGGCCGGGTGCGCGAGAAGCTTGCCGAACTGCGCGCCCAGAAGACCGCGCTGGAAGAAACGATCCGCGAACTCAAGCAGATCGAGGCGGAGGCGAAGGAGCGGCTCTAGGCCGCCCCGATGCCCTGACCGATCCTCAGAACGGACCCTCGCAACTGTCAGCGAAGCTCTCCGGAGTCATCGCCACCTGCGCGATCTCGAGGGTGAAGCCTGCCCCGGCCCGCAGCGCCAGTTCGGACCAGCCGCCCTCGCCAAGGCAAGCCAGCGGGATGCGCGCGGTGCGCCATCCCTTGCCTGCACCAAGGGTGAAGGTGGAGGTAAGGTCCAGGCTCTCGCCGCCCGTCAGTGTCACCGGGCCCGATGGCACGGTGTTGAGCGAGTAGGTCAGCACCAGAGAACCGTTAGGATCGACAGCGAAACCTTCCGGCAGGCGGAACGTCAGCGCAGCCTGTCCCGTCCACGCCAGCCTGCAGGCATCTTCCTGCGCCTGATAATCGAAGGCGGTGACGGCAAGGCCGTTACCGGCACCCACGAGGTTCGGCAGCTCACTGCCGCCAACCTCGGCGGAAACCTGCGCATTGAGGCCGCGGCCATAAAGCCGCAACTGGCCCGCGCGGTCAGCATCCAGCAGCGCGCAATCGGTCGAAAAATCACGGGCAGACGGTGCTTCTGCATAGGACCAGCCTTCGCCGAAGGCGAACAGGCCGGCGCTGTCCGGCGCACAGGCTTGAGGCCAGGTGAAGGACAGCTTGCCGGTGAAGTCATGGCGCGGTTCGCCCTCCGCAGTGCCGACAAGGACATCGGCAATGCCCTGCCCTTCGCTGCCCGGCAGCCATGCGGCCACGAACGCGTCGGCCAGCGCCAGCTCGCGGTTCATCCACATGGGACGCCCGGAGAGGAATACGGCCACGGTCGGGATATCCGCTTCATCAAAGCGGCGCAGCAGTTCCAGCCCTTCCTCGTCACGGAGAGCCAGGTCTTCGCGGTCACCCACGAATTCGGCATAGGGTTCTTCTCCGAAGACGATCACCGCCACATCGGGCCGCACGCCGAAGCTGCCATCGTCTGACAGTTCCACGCTGCCACCGCCTTCGGCCACAGCATCGGCGATACCCCGGAAGATCGAAGTTGCGCCGGGGAAATCGGCATTCTCCAGTTCGCCGCCACCTTGCCAGGTGATCGACCACCCGCCGGACTGCATGGCGATATCGTCTGCCCCCGGCCCTGTTACCAGCACTCTGGCAGAGGAAGCGAGCGGCAACGACGTGCTCGACGGCGGCGACTACGCCGATGCACTCTATGGTGGCGCC